>CAXTBB010000003.1:176073-191338 GCA_964242305.1 uncultured Solirubrobacteraceae bacterium | reverse complement strand
CAGCGGTGCTGGGCGACGAGGTGGACCTGCCGCTCGTCGCCGCCGCCGCCGGCGTGGCGCTCGACGAGGCCACCGACCGCCTCGACGAGGCCGCCGACGAGCACATCGTCGTCCCCTCCGCCCAGACCACCGGCTACGCCTTCACGCACGGCCTGCTGCGCGACGAGGTCCTCGCGGGCCTGCGCCCGTCCCGCCGCCGCCGCATCCACGCCCAGGCCGCCGGCGCGCTGGCGGGCGCGACGGACGGCGACCGCATCAGCCGCCGGGCCGGGCACCTGGTCGCCGCGCTCGGGGCCGTCGAGCCGGCGGAGGTCCTCGACGCCTGCCGGGCCGCCGCCGAAGTGGCGGAAGGGCGCTTCGACTTCGAGACGGCGGCGGGCTGGTGGTCGGCGGCCTTGCGCGCGTTCGACGGCGCCACCGTCTCCGGACCCGCGACCGAGCGCGACGAGCTGCTGGTCGCCCATGTCGCCGCGCTGGCCAAGGGCGGCCGCGGCCAGACCGTCCTCGACGTGGTGGAGAGCGCGCTGCTCGACGCCGCCCGCGCCGGCCGGACGACGACGGTCGGCCGCCTGAGCTCCGCCCTGCTGCGCAGCCACGGCGCCTGGCCGTGGCCGTGGCCGGTGCTGCGCGACCCACGCTCGGTGGTCGAGCGCCTGGCCAGCCTGGAGGCCTTCGTGGCGCCGGACCCCGACGCCCACGTGCGCTGGCTGGCCGCGCTCGGGGTCGGCCACACCTACATCGACGCCGCGGTCGCCGACGACCGCACCCAGCGCGCCGTCGTCCTCGCCGAGGAGAGCGGCGACCCCGCGCTGCTGGCCGACGCGATCCTCGGCCGCCTCGTCCTGCGCTCGGGCGTGGCCCCGCACGCCGAGGGGTCCGTGGCGCTGTTCGAGCGCTTCCTCGCCCTCCCGCACACCCGCGAGGACGCGGCCATCGCGCGCTCCGTCGTGTGCCTGGCCCTGCTGGCGCTCGGCCGCGTCGACGCCGCCCGCGAGCAGGCCCGCCTGGCCATCACGGAGTCCGACGTCGAACGCCAGCCCACCGTGCGCGTGCAGCTGCGCTGGCTGGAGGTCGTGCTCGCGCTGTGGACGGGGGACTTCGGCGAGGTCGAGCGCTGCACCGCGATCGCCGCGCGGCTGCACCCGACGTCGGAGATCTTCTACCGCGGCAGCGCGCTCGCCGCGGAGGCCAGCGCCCGCCGCGAGCTCGGCACGCTCGCCGACGCCGAGATCGACGGCATCGTGGAGCCGCTCGCGTGGGCGGCCGCGGTCGCCGCCGCGCAGGGAGACGCGGCCGCGGCGGAGCGGCACGTCAGCGCCTGGCTGGAGGCGCGCGGACCCTGGATCTGGTCGACCCTCGCCGCCGCGACGCTGGCCGGCGAGGCGCTCGCCGACGCCGGCGTCAGCACCCACGCCCGGCGCCTGCTCACCGACCTGGACCCGTACGCGGGCGCGATCGCGGCCATGGGCCACATCGCCGTCGCCGGCTCCGTCGACCTCACCCGTGGCCGCCTGCACGCCTTGCTGGGGGAGACGGCGCAGGCGCGGACGGCGCTCGGGGCCGCCCTCGCCCAGGCCGAGGCGACGGGCGGCGCGCCCACCGCCGCGCGCTGCCGGGCCGCGCTTGGCGCGCTCGACTAGCGCGCGCCAAGGGAGCGCCAAGCGGCCGGGCGCAGAGTCCCGGCCATGCCCTCCACCAAGCAGCTCCTCACCATCTCGGCCGTCGTCGCCGCCCTCGCCGGCTCGACCGCCGCGACGGCCTCCGCCGACTCCATCGCCTACGTCAAGGGCGGGGACGTCTTCCTCACCACCACCGACGGTGCTCGCCAGTTCCAGGTCACCACGGGCGGCGGCTACGACCACGTCTCCCAGGCCGACGACGGCACGCTGCTCGCGTCCACCGTCGCCGACAGCCACCTGCGCCGGCTGGACCGCTACGGCAAGGTCCTGTCCGACATCCCCACGCCGGTCAGCGACCACGCCCCGGGGCCGTACACATTCGAGGGCCCGTTCGACGCCGACATCTCGCCGGACGGCAAGAACGCCGGCTACGGCTACATCGAGACCGGCCTGTTCTCCGACCCGACCACGGGCGAGCAGTACGCCGACACCAAGAACGGCACCGGCTACACGAAGTCCGACACCCTGACCGGGTTCACCGACGACGGCTACAAGCACTCCCAGGACTGGGACGCGCCGGAGTTCGTCGACAACACCCATGTCCTGCTGTCCAACGGGCCGCTCGGTCCCTACATCGACCCCATCGCCGTCGACACGATCGGCTCGGGCGACCCGAAGCCGTGGTTCACCGACGACAACGTCCACCATCCGATGGAGGCGACCATCTCGCGCAACCTGCTCGCCATCGCGGTCGTCAACGGGCCCGAGCGCAAGCAGCTGGTGGTCTACCGCGACACCGACGGCAAGCTGGGGACGACCCCCGGGCAGCCCGTCAACGTCGGCAGCTGCTTCACCTACGCCGACAGCGGCATCAACTCGCCGACGTTCAACGCGGACGGGTCCAAGGGCTTCTGGGGGACCGACAAGGGCGTCCAGGCGGCGTCCTTCTCGCTGGCGTCCGACTGCGGCAGCGCCCAGGACTCGACCACGATCGCGCCCGGCGGCAGCTCGCCGGACTGGGGCCCGGCCGACGTGCCGACCACGCGTCCCGCCGGCGCCACGCCAGCGGTGACCCCGTCGCCCTCCGGCTCGCCGCAGCCCGGGTCCGGCTCGACCCCGGTCGCGACCCGCTGCGTGGTCCCCAAGCTGCGCGGCACGACGCTCGCCGGCGCCCGCCGGAAGCTCACGAAAGCCCACTGCGCGCTCGGTAAGGTGACCCGCAAGCGGGCGCGCCGCAACGGACGCGTCCTGAAGTCCCGCACCGCCGCCGGCCGGGTCCTCGCGGCCGGCACGAAGGTCTCCCTGGTGGTCGGGCGGCACCGCTAGCAGACCCCGCGGCGACCCTCCAGGCGAGGGTCGCCGCGCTGCTACGATGGTTCGTCGCGCCCGTGGCGGTGCGTGAAGCTTGAGCGCGCGTGTAGCGGCGGCCGGAACGGCAGCCAGAGCCGCGTTGCACAGATCAGCCCGAAAGGACACATGAAGGTCAGACCGTCGGTGAAGCCGATGTGCGAGAAGTGCAAGATCATCCGGCGCAACGGCCGGGTCCTCGTCATCTGCTCCAACAAGCGCCACAAGCAGCGGCAGGGCTAGGCGCGAATGGCTCGTATCTCCGGGGTCAACATCCCCCTGAACAAGCGTGTCGAGATCGGTCTGACGTACATCTACGGCGTCGGCCAGTCGACGTCGCAGGTCCTGCTCGCCCAGACCGGCGTGGACGCGGACACCTACGTCCGCGACCTCACCGAGGACGAGATCTCCAAGCTTCGCGACGCCGTCGAGGACCTCACGGTCGAGGGTGACCTCCGGCGCGAGCAGTCCCAGAACATCAAGCGCCTGATGGAGATCGGCTGCTACCGGGGCGTCCGCCACCGCCGCGGCCTCCCCGTCCGCGGGCAGAAGACCAAGACCAACGCGCGCACCCGCAAGGGCCCCAAGCGCATGCAGGTCGCCGGCAAGAAGAAGGCGGGCAAGAAGTAGTGCCCGCCCCTCGCCGCCCCCGCTCCGGCCGCCGCCGGGTCAAGAAGAACATCCCGATCGGCCAGGCCCACATCAAGACGTCCTTCAACAACACGATCGTCTCCCTCACCGACCGCGAGGGGAACGTGATTGCGTGGGAGTCCGCCGGCGGCGCCGGCTTCAAGGGCTCCCGCAAGTCGACGCCGTTCGCCGCGCAGGTGACGGCCGACGCCGCCGCCCGCAAGGGCATCGAGCAGGGGCTGCAGAAGGTCGAGGTCTTCGTCAAGGGCCCGGGCTCCGGCCGCGAGACGGCGATCCGCTCGCTGCAGGCCGCCGGCCTCGAGATCACCGGTGTCAAGGACGTCACCCCGCAGGCTCACAACGGGTGCCGCCCCCGCAAGCGGCGGAGGGTCTAGGCATGGCTCGCGACACGTCGCCGCAGTGCAAGCAGTGCCGCCGCGAAGGCCAGAAGCTCTTCCTCAAGGGGGAGCGCTGCCTCACGGACAAGTGCGGCGTGGAGCGCCGCTCCTACCCGCCGGGCGACCACGGCCGCGGCCGCCAGAAGCAGTCCGAGTACCGGGTGCAGCTGCGCGAGAAGCAGAAGGCCCGCCGCTACTACGGCGTGCTCGAGAAGCAGTTCCGCACGTACTACGACAAGGCGTCGCGCCAGCCGGGCATCACCGGCGAGAACCTGCTCCGGCTGCTCGAGTGCCGCTTCGACAACGTGCTCGTGCGGCTCGGCTTCGCCGCCTCGCGGCGCCAGGCCCGCCAGCTCGTCCGCCACGGTCACTGGACCGTCAACGGCAGGCGCGTCGACATCCCGAGCTACCAGGTTCGCGAGGGTGACGTGATCACCTACCGCGACCCGACCGCCGACGACGGCGCTGCCACCGTCATCCGCGACGCCACCGAGCTCACGGCGCAGGTGCCGGCCTGGCTCCAGGCCGACCACGACGCGCTGACCGCGAAGGTGCTCCGCCGTCCGGAGCGTGCCGAGATCGCGGCCCCCGTTCAGGAGCAGCTCATCGTCGAGCTGTACTCCAAGTAGTCCCTCCGGCGCCCTCCCGCCGACCCTCCCCGCAACCCAGGACATCGCATGCTTGATTTCCAGATTCCGCGCATCACCGCCGAGAACGTCGAAGAGAACCGCGGCAACTTCGTAGTCGAGCCACTCGATCGCGGCTTCGGCTACACGTTCGGCAACTCGCTGCGTCGCGTGCTGCTCGCCTCGCTCGGCGGCGCCGCCGTCACGTCGGTCCGCATCGAGGGCGTCGCGCACGAGTTCTCGACCATCAACGGGGTCAAGGAGGACGTCACCGACGTCATCCTCAACCTCAAGGGCATCGTCTGCAAGATGCACTCGGACGCGACGGAGGTCGAGGCCCCGCTGGTCGTCACCGGCCCCGGGGAGATCACCGCGAAGGACATCGACCTGCCCTCGGGCGTCGAGATCCTCACCCCCGACGCACCGATCGCCACGCTCGAGAAGAAGACCAAGCTCGAGATGTACCTGACCATCGGCCGCGGCCGCGGGTACCGGCCGGCCGAGGACAACAAGACGGCCGACCAGCCGATCGGCGTCATCCCGATCGATTCGATCTTCTCGCCCGTGCGCCGCGTCGCCTACTCGGTCGAGCCGGCACGCGTCGGCCAGCGCACCGACTTCGACAAGCTCACGCTCGACATCGAGACGGACGGGTCCATCGACCCGCAGGCCGCGCTGCGCGAGGCCTCCGAGATCCTGATCTCGTCCCTGTCGATCTTCACCGACGAGGACCGCATCGAGGAGCTGCGGGCGGGCCCGGCCGCGCTCGGCGGCGTCGATGGGGGTGGCGGCGCCGGCGGCTTCGGCGGCGGCGGAGCTGTCCTCGGCGGGGGCGGCGGCGGTGGCCGCGGCGGCTCGCCGATGGACGACATCCTCATCGAGGAGCTCGAGCTCGGCGTCCGGTCCTACAACTGCCTCAAGCGCGCCGGCATCCAGACCGTCGGCGACCTGATCGGCAAGTCCGAGGGCGAGCTCAACGCGATCCCGAACTTCGGCAAGAAGTCGATCGACGAGGTCGTGGAGACCCTCAACCAGCGCGGCCTGACGCTGCGCGACGGCTAACGACCGATGCGCCACCAGAAGGCACGCGGGAAGCTCTCCCGCGACATGGCGCACCGCAAGGCCCTGCTCGCCAACCTCTGCATCGAGGTCATCGACCACGAGCGCATCAAGACGACCGAGGCCAAGGCCAAGGCCGTCAAGCCCGAGATCGAGAAGCTGATCACGCTGGCGCGCAAGGGTGACCTGCACGCGCGCCGCCAGGCGATCGCGACGCTGCAGCATCCCGACAAGGGCATCATCTACAAGCTCTTCGAGGAGATCGCGCCGCGCTACGCGGAGCGCCCGGGTGGCTACACGCGGATCCTGAAGCTGGGTCCGCGTCGCAGCGACTCGACCGAGATGGTCTTCCTCGAGCTCGTCTGAGACTCAAGCTCTCCCTGGAGTACGACGGCGCGCTGTTCTCGGGCTGGGCCGCGCAGCCCGGCCTGCGCACCGTCCAGGGTGAGCTGACCCGCGCGCTGGAGACGTTCCTGCGCGCGCCGGTGCAGCTGACCGTCGCCGGCCGGACCGACGCCGGCGTCCACGCGCTCGGCCAGGTCTGCTCTTTCGACGCCGACGAGCTGCCGCGCCTGCGCTCGGTCAACGCGCTGCTGCCCGACGACATCGGCGTGCTCGCCGTCGCGGAGGCGGCGCCGGCCTTCGACGCCCGCCACGACGCCCGCGCGCGCGTCTACGCCTACAAGGTCCACACACGCGCCGCCGGACCGTCCCCCTTCGCGCTCGGCCGCGCCCTGTGGTGGCCGCACGCGATCGACCTGGACGCGCTCCACGCCTGCGCCGCGGTCCTGCCCGGCGAGCACGACTTCACCGCCTTCACCCCCTCCGACACCGAGCACGTCCGCTTCGAGCGCATCGTGCACGCGGCCTCGTGGACGCGCATCGCCGACGACCTGCTCGAGTTCCGCATCGAGGCCGACGCGTTCATGCGCAACATGAACCGCATCCTGGTCGGCACGATGCTCGAGGTCGCCGCCGGTCGCCGCACCGTCGACGCCTTCGTCGCCCTGCTCGACGGCGCCCCCCGCACCGCCGCCGGCCCCACCGCCGCACCGCACGGCCTCTACCTGGTCGGCGTCCGCTATTAGGCTCGGTGGCGGCGTGCGGGTCCTGCTCACCAACGACGACGGCATCGAGGCGGAGGGCCTGCAGGCGCTGCGGCGCGCGCTGCTCGCGGTCGACGGCCTCGAGCTGGCGGTGATCGCGCCGGACTCCAACCGCTCCGCCACCGCCCGCTCGATCACCATCCGGCGCCCGCTGTGGGTGGAGGAGGTCGACTTCGGCGACGGGACGGTCGGCTACGCGACGGACGGGACGCCCGTGGACTGCGTGCGCTTCGCGACGCTGGGGCTGATCGAGGGCTTCGAGGCCGACCTGATCGTCTCCGGCATCAACCACGGCTCCAACCTCGGCGACGACATCACCTACTCGGGGACGGTGGCGGCCGCGCTGGAGGGCGTCGTGCTCGGGCTGCCGGCGATCGCCGTCTCCCAGCAGTCGATGGCCCGCGAGATGGACTTCCGGCTCGGCCAGCACTTCGACTTCGCGACGGCGGCGGCCTTCGTAGCGCGGATCGTCGACAAGCTCGACGAGGTCCCGCTGCCCGACGGCACGCTGCTCAACGTCAACGTCCCCGCCGGCGAGGTCGCGGGCGTGGAGGTGGCGCGGCTGGGGCGGCGCATCTACCGCGACAAGCTGTCCCTGAAGGAGACCGACGGAGCCCGGCGCCAGTTCACCATCTACGGGGACGCGCCCGACCACCGCGACGAGGACGGCACCGACCTGTCCGCCGTCTCCGCGGGCCGCATCGCCGTCACCCCCTTGCACTTCGACCTCACCGACACGCCCGGGATCGAGACGCTGGGCCGCTACGACCTCGCCCGCCTGCTCCAGCCCGCGGCAGAGGAGATCGCCGAGTGAGCGACGCAACCGAGCGCGCGGCCGAGCTGCGCGAGGAGCTCGAGCGCCTCAACAAGGCCTACTACCAGGACGACGAGCCGCTGGTCGGCGACGACGTCTACGACGCCAAGCTCGACGAGCTCCGGGCGATCGAGGCCGAGCATCCGGAGCTGGTCACCCCCGACTCGCCGACGCAGAAGGTGGGGGCGGAGCCGGTCGCGCGCCTGGAGAAGGTCGAGCACCTGCAGCCGATGCTGTCGCTCGCCAACGCGCGCTCGGAGGAGGAGCTGCGCGGCTGGATCGACCGCATGCGCAACCACCTCGCCCGCGAGGGCATCGAGGCTGCGCAGTTCACCTACGTGGCCGAGCCCAAGATCGACGGCCTGGCCATCTCCCTGGTCTACCGCGACGGCGAACTGGTCACCGGCGCCACCCGGGGCAACGGCGAGATCGGCGAGGACGTTCAGCACAACCTGCGCCAGATCGCCTCGATCCCGCACCACCTCCAGGACGCCCCGCCGCTGGTCGAGGTCCGCGGCGAGGTCTACATGAGCCTGCCCGACTTCGCCGGCCTCAACGAGCGCCGCGCCGCCGCCGGCCTGTCCACCTTCATGAACCCGCGCAACAGCGCCGCGGGCACGATCCGCCAGCTCGATCCCAAGCTGGCCAAGGACCGCCCGCTCTCGTTCTGGGCCTACCAGGTCGGCGTCACCGAGGGCCTGCGCTTCGCCCGCCACTCGGACGCGCTGCAGTGGCTGCGCGACCACGGCTTCCCCGTCAACCCGGACATCAGCCTGCTCGACACCGACGCCGCCGTAGTCGAGCGCTGCCGGTTCTGGGAGGCGCGCCGCGGCGACCTCGAGTTCGAGATCGACGGCGTCGTGGTCAAGGTCGACGACACCGAGCTCCAGCGCCGCCTCGGCGTCGTCGGGCGCGACCCGCGCTGGGCGATCGCCTGGAAGTTCCCGCCCACGACGGCCAACTCGACGCTGCTCGACATCGTCTGGAACGTCGGCAAGTTCGGCGACCTGCACCCGTTCGCGGTGCTCGAGCCCGTCCACGTCGGCGGCGTCACCGTGCGCAAGGCGACCCTGCACAACGAGGAGGACCTGGCCCGCAAGGACATCCGCGTCGGCGACGAGGTCATCGTCCTGCGCGCCGGCGACGTCATCCCGCAGGTCGTCTCGCCGGCGCCGCACGCGGTGGACAAGGCCGACCGCGCCGACCCCCCGCATGCGCCCGCGCGCTGCCCGTCCTGCGACACGCCGACCGTCAAGACGGAGGGCGCCGTCTTCACGCGCTGCCCGAACCGCCTGTGCCCCGAGCGCCAGTGGCAGCTGCTCGCCCAGTGGGCCAGCCGCGGCGCCATGGACATCGACGGCCTCGGCGAGAAGCAGATCGCGCAGCTCCAGGACGCCGGCTTGGTGGCCTCGCCCGCGGACTTCTACCGGCTCGACGCGGAGACGCTGATGGGGCTCGAGCGCGTGGGGGAGACGTCGGCGGCCAACCTGATCAGCGCCATCCAGGCCTCACGCGAGCGGCCGTTCGAACGGGTCCTGTTCGCGATCGGCATCGAGGGCGTGGGCGGTATCACCGGCCGCAACCTGGCCCAGCGCTTCCGGACGATGGACGCGCTGCTCGCGGCGGGTGCCGAGGGCATCGCCGAGACACCGGGCATCGGCCCGATCGTCGCCGAGCTCATCGACCAGCAGCTGCACGAGCCGACGATGCTCGAGCTCATCGACGACCTGCGGCCCTTCGTGAAGTTCGCGGCGGACGGCCCGCCGCCCGGCGAGGGCAAGCTGTCCGAACTGACTTTCGTCCTGACCGGGACGCTGCCCGAGCTCACCCGCGAGGAGGCGACGCAGCGCCTGACCGCGGAGGGGGCGAAGGTCACGACGTCGGTCTCGAAGAAGACGGACTACGTGGTGGCGGGGGAGTCCGCCGGGTCCAAGCTCGAGAAGGCGGAGCGGCTCGGGGTGAACGTGCTCGACGAGGCGGGGCTGCTCACGCTGTTGCGTGATGGCCCGCCACCGCAGTGACGTCCTGACCGAGGCACACCGGGCAGGTCCCGGAGACGTGGCCGTCGTCGTGCGGAACGGCGAGCAGGTGTGTCCCGCAGTCCGAGCAGGCGGCGCGCACCTGCTGTCCGGCGGGCACGCCGTGCTGCGGAGCGAGTCGGCCGTAGCGGCCGAAGCGAGGGCGATCTGCGAGTGTCTCCACGTGCGGTTCCACACCTAGGTGGTTCCCGGTCTAAGCGTGGCCTAACCCCCGCTATAGCGGGCAATAACGCTCACCATGCGGTCCTGAATCCGGTGTGCCGCGTAGACGTTGACCCGATTCATGAGGATGGAGAAGGCCACCGTGTCCCCTCCCGTGGTGCGGCAGTAGCCCGACAGCGCCGACACGTCGCTGAGCGTCCCGGTCTTCCCCCGGCAGCGGCGGCGGGCGACGCTCGTGCGCAGGCGGTCCTGCAGCGTGCCCGACACGCCCATGACGGCCAGCGACCCGTAGAAGGCGGGGTCCTCGAACTTGGCGCCCAGCAGCGCGACGATGTCGCGCGGCGAGGTGCGGTCGCTGCGCGACAGGCCGGAGCCGTCGACGATCTGCGGATGGGCGTCGAGCTCGTCGGCGGCGACGTCTTCGGCCACGGCCGCGCCGCGCGCGGTGGTCCCGGCCCGCTCGTCGGTCATCCCCACCGCCTTCAGCAGCATCTCGGCGATGTAGTTGTCCGACGGGACGTTCATCGCCTTCAGCAGCGAGGTGACGGTCGGCGAGCTGCGGGTGGCCAGCGCCAGCGCGCCGGCCGGCGTCGTCCCCGCCCGTCCCTTGACCGAGAGCTTGACGCCGGCGTCGCGCAGCTGGCGGGCCAGCACGGAGGCGGCGAACGCCGGCGGGTTGGCCTGGTAGCGCCCGGTGTCGTAGCCCCGGTTGACCATCAGCGCGCCAAGCGGGGCGACGTCGACGGACGGCCGGTAGCCCTCCGACGGTGGCCCGCGGCGGCTGTCGAACGCCGAGTCGTCGCCGACCACGTGGCCGGTGACGCGCGCCAGGCCGGCGTCGGCGAGGTCCTGGGCGAGCACCTCCAGGCGGGCGGTGGTCAGCGTGGGGTCGCCCTCGCCGCGCAGATAGAGGTCGCCGTCGAGGGTCCCGTTGAGGCTGAGCGGCACGGTGGCCAGCGCGGTGGTCTTCAGCGTCCCCGCCTCGCCCAACGTCGACAGCGCCGCCGTGGACGTGTAGAGCTTCTCGTTGGAGGCGGGGACGCGGGGGGTGCTCGCCCGGACGGTGAAGAGCGCGTCCTGCGTGGCCAGGTCCTCCACGGACGCGCCGCTGGAGGACCCCGCCAGGGCCATCAGCCGCGCGAGCTTGCCGGCCAGGGTGCGCTGGGACATGGCGGAGGCTGCCGGCGCACCGAGCACGAGGGCCAGCAGCGCCGCCAGCAGGGAGGCGCGACGCATCCCAGCGACCCTACATAGACTCTGACACCCCATGGACAACGTCGTCAATCTGCGGACGGGGTCGAAGGCGCAACCGTCCGCCCGTGCCCCACGGCGCACGCGCAAGCGCTCCGAGAAGACCGCGCTCGTCCTCGGCGGCGGCGGCTTCACCGGCGGTGTCTACGAGATCGGGGCCCTGCGCGCGCTCGACCTCCTGACCGTCAACAAGTCCATCAACGACTTCGACATCTACGTCGGCACCAGCGCCGGCGCGCTGATCGCCTCGTTCGCCGCCAACGGCATCACCCCCGAGCAGATGATGCGGGTGGTCAACAACCAGGTCCCGACGCCGTTCGCGGACATCGACTACGGGTCGCTGCTGCGGCCCAACGTCAAGGAGTTCGCCGCCAAGGGCATCCGCTTCCCGTGGCACCTGGCCCGGATCCTGCGCGAGATCCCGCACTCGCTGCTGAACCTCTCGCCGATGGAGCTCGTCGTCGCGCTGACGGACTTCCTCCCGTCGGGCATCTACACGGGCGCGGGCATCGAGGACTACGTCCGCCAGGTGCTCAGCGAGGACGGCCGCACGGACGACTTCCGCGAGCTGGGCTCAGAGCTCTACCTGGCCGCCACCGACCTCGACACCTGCGAGCGCATCGTGCTGGGGACGGACGGCTGGGACGACGTCCCCATCTCCTCCGCCGTGCGCGCGTCCGCCGCGCTGCCGATGGTCTACAAGCCGCACGTGATCAAGGACCGCGAGCTCATCGACGGCGGCATCGTCTCCACCACCAACCTGGACATCGCCGTCGAGGCGGGTGCGACGTTCGTGCTGGTGGTCAACCCGCTGGTGCCGTTCGTCAACGACTTCCAGTCCGAGGTGGCGACCGGGTTGCTCGGCGAGGGGCGGCCGCAGCGCGTGTCCGATCTCGGATTCTCGAAGATCGGCTACCAGACGTTCAAGCTGATCGCCTACCAGCGCCTGCACGAGATGGCGCGGACGTGGGAGGAGCGCTACCCGGGCGTCGACATCGTCCTGATCGAGCCCGAGCCCGACGACCGCCTGATGTTCGAGACGGACATCCTCGACTACTCGTCGCGCATCGACATCGCGCGCCACGGCTTCCAGTCGGTGACCATGCACCTGGCCGAGCAGTACGACCGGCTGCACGAGGTCACCCAGCGGCACGGCATCGAGATCTCGGCGACCCGCGTCAACAAGGTCGTCCAGCACTTCGGGGTCGAGCGCGAGAAGACGCGCGCGTGGCGGCGCATCCTCGAGCAGACCACCAGCGCGCTGCTGCGCCAGTCCGCCTCCGGCGACTAGTGCGCCACTAGGCGTTCGCCTTCGCGAAGTCGTCCGGGGTGAATTCGCCCTTGTGCAGGGCGCCCTCGATCTGCTCGAGGCTGCGCCCGGTCAGCTCGGGCATGCGCCGCAGGACGAAGACGAACGCCGCGACGTTGAAGAGCGCGTAGAGCCACATCGTCGGACCGACGCTGATGGCGTTGATGACCGTCAGCAGCGTGAGGCTGATGACGAGGTTGGTGGTCCACAGGGTCGCCGCCTGGACGCTGGTGCCGTTCGCGCGCACCCCGAGCGGGTAGATCTCCGACCCCGTCAGCCAGCCCATGAGCTGCAGCCCGCCGGCGTTGAAGAGCATGAAGACGATCAGGCAGGCGATGATCAGCCAGGTCGTCGACTTCGAGTCCAGGCCGAAGACGAAGACGGCACCGAGCGCGAACAGCGCGCCGGCGGCGCCGGGCACCATCCGCAGCGTCAGCGTGCGCCGGCCGACGCGGTCGACGATGGCCAGGCCGACGAGCATCATGACCAGGTAGGTGACGCCGAGCGCGACGCTGACCCGCAGCGCCTCCGAATCGCTGAAGCCGTTGTCGGTGAGGATCGTCGGGGAGTAGTAGATGATCATCTCGATGCCGCTGAGCTGGGTGAAGGCGGCGATGCCGCAGCCCACGATCAGCGCGGGGCGGACCCAGCTCTCGCGCAGCCCTTCCCAGCCGCGGGTGTCGGCCTGCTTCTCCTCCTCGTCGGCCTGCTCCATCTCCTCGAGCTCCGGCTTGAGGTCGGCGCCGTCCTCCCGCACGCGGGAGAGCGCCGCCTCGGCCGCCTCGCGGTCGTCCTGCTTGATCAGCCAGCGGGGGCTCTCGGGGAGGCGCAGCATCGCGACCAGCATGAACAGGGCGGGGACGGTGGCGGCGCCGATCGACACGCGCCACGAGACGGCCTCCGTCGCACCGACGATGGTGGAGATGACGATGCCGACCCCGATGGCCGTCTGGAACATCAGCACGAGTCGGCCGCGGCGCTCGGCGGGCGCCAGCTCGGCCACGTACATCGGGATGGTCTGGGTGCCGGCGCCCACCGCCAGGCCGAGGACGAAGCGCCCGAGCGACAGCACTGCGGGGCTGGGGGCGACGGCGGCGATGGCCGCGCCGACGATGAAGGTGCCCGCGATCAGGACGATCGTCTTGCGCCGTCCCCACAGCTCGGACAGGCGACTGCCGCCCAGCGCGCCGAACACCGCACCGAGGAGGATGCTCGACGCGATCACCTGCTTGATCGTGTCGTTGACGTGGAAGTCGTCCTTGATCTGCAGGAGGGCACCGGAGATGATGCCCGTGTCGTAGCCGTAGAGCAGACCCCCAATCGCCGCCACGGCTGCGGCGATCACCATTCGGCGAGTCATGGAGGCGGCGCTACCCGGGATGGCCCGAGGCAATCGCGGCCGCGACGTGCGCGTGGGTGCGGAGGTGTGATCGCCGCCTGGTGCGCGAGTGGCGACCTCGTGGATTCCCGCGCGGAGTCACTCACGCAGCGCGCCCGGGAGGGCACCTTCCTCGAGGATCGCGAGCTGTTCGGCGACCTCGCCGGCGACGAGCACTTCACCAGTGCGTACGCGGCAGCGCTCGAGCGTCAGTCGTAGAGGCCCGCGAAGAGGTCGGCGTACTGGTCGTAGACCACGTTGCGCTTGACCTTGAGCGTCGGCGTCAGCTCGCCCGTCTCCTGGGAGAAGTCGTGGTCGAGGATCGCGAAGCGCTTGATCTGCTCGACCTGCGCGTACTTGCCGTTGACCCGGTCGAGGTGTTCCTGGACGGCGGTGCGGGCGGCGTCGGAGGCGGGGTCCAGGCCGGCGTCGGGGTCCAGCGTGATCAGGGCGACGGGGTAGGGGCGCCGGTCGCCGTACATGACCGCCTGGCTGATGACGGGCGACTGCTTGAGGTCGTTCTCGAGGTTGGCGGGCGTGAGGTTCTTGCCGCCCGCGGTGATGATGATGTCCTTCTTGCGGCCGGTGATGAACAGGTAGCCGTCCTCGTCGAGGCGCCCGAGGTCGCCCGTGTGCATCCAGCCGTCGACCACCGCGCCCCACGACGCGTTGTCGTTCTTGTAGTAGCCGCCGAAGATGTTGGGCCCGCTGAGCAGGATCTCGCCGTCGTCGGCGATCGTGACGTCCGTGCCGGGGAGGGCGCGGCCGACGGAGCCGAAGCGGAAGTCGTCGCGCGTCTGACCGGTCGCCGCGGTGGCCGTCTCGGTCATCCCGTAGCCCTCGAAGACGGGCACGCCGCTGGCGTAGAAGAACTCGAGGATCTCGTACGCGATCGGCGCGGCGCCCGACGTCGCCTGCTGGACCCGGCCGCCGAAGATGGCCCGCACCTTGCTGAACAGGGCGGCGTCGAACTGATCGAAGGCCTGCCGCAGCTCGGCGGGCACGTCCTGGCCGGCCCGCTCGAGCTCGCGGACCTGCATGCCGACCTGGGTCGCCTTGGCGATCGTCTCGGGGTCGGCCTGCCCGGCGACCATCGTGTAGAGCTTCTCGAAGATGCGCGGCACCGACGGCAGGTAGGTCGGCCGCACCTCGGCGAACTCGGGGATGATCTGGGTCGCGTCGCCGGAGAAGTACGCGAGCGGGACGCCGAGGTCCGCGCACAGCAGCTGGATCAGCAGCGCGTAGGCGTGCGCGAGCGGGAGGTAGAGGTAGACGACCTCCTCCTCGCCCATCTCACCGAGGATCCCCTGCTCCTCGACGGAGTTCACGATCGAGCGGTAGTTGCCGTGGCTGAGCACGCAGCCCTTGGGCGGGCCGGTCGTGCCGCTCGTGTAGATGAACGTGTAGGGATCCTCGGGGCGGACCGCCTCCGCCCGGGCCACGACCTCCTCCGGGTCGCGCGCGCGGCCACGCTCGCGCAGCGCGTCGAGCCCCGTCTCGATCTCGATCACGTGCTGCAGGTCGGGC
>CAXTBB010000003.1:121410-176063 GCA_964242305.1 uncultured Solirubrobacteraceae bacterium | reverse complement strand
CTCCTGGGCCTGCTCGAGGTCGGCGAGGGCCTCGCTGCAGGTCGGGCAGCTCGCCCCGGACCGCGTCGATCTTGGCGACCTGGCTCGCGTCCTCGCAGATGACCGCCTTCGCCTCCGAGTTGCCGGCCACCCACGCGCACTCCTCCGGCGAGTTGGTCGGGTAGATGGGGACGACGACCGCGCCGGTCGCCGAGATGGCGAAGTCGCAGTAGGACCACTCCGGCCGCGTCGTACACAGCAGCGCGACCCGGTCCCCCGGCTCGACGCCGAGGTCGATCAGCCCTCTGGCGATCTCGGAGACGATCGTCCCGACCTCCGCGAAGGTGGTGTCGACCCAGGCGCCGTCGCGCTTGGCACGGACCGCGGGCCGGGCGGCGTACTGGTCCGCCGCACGCAGGAACAGGTCGGCGATGGTGGTGGAGGCGGTGCTACGCAGCGGCGGCGTCTGCGGTCGCGTCGTGCGGAGCCGCGTTCATCGAAGCGAGGAACAGGGTCTTGTCGATGCGACCCTGGAAGATCGGCACCCCGAGCTCCATGCACTTCTCGATCACGTCCCGGCGGTCGAGGCCGGATTCGCGCGCGAGCTCCGTGGGCGTCAGATGGTTAGCCATACGGTCAACGTCCTCCCCTGGTGAGTTTTGCCACTACCCGGGAACGTATCGCAGCCACCCGACGGCCTCAACGCCAAACGCTCAAAAGCGGCTAAGGATCGACAGATGGTGTGCTTTGTCAGCCAAAAGACCTTCAAATGCTCAAGATCATTTACATATGGGTAGATGAACGGTACGGTTCACAACAACAGGTGTCCGATTCCGGGGAACGTGGGTCAGGTCATGTTCCCCGAACGGAGGTTCGGGAGACAACCATGGGTATGGCAGGGGCGGTACTAGAGGACAACGCAACGGACGAGCAGCTCGTCACGGCCGTGCGCCGCGGCGACGACCGCGCGTTCGAGGCGCTCTACGGCCGCTACCAGCGGCGCATCACCGCCTATGTCATGAGCATGGTCAAGGACCACGGCCGCGCCGAGGACGTCACCCAGGAGGTCTTCGTGTCCGCGCTGCGCCGGATGCGCGCCACCGAGCGGCCGATCGCGTTCAAGCCGTGGGTCTACGAGATCGCCCGCAACGCCTGCATCGACCAGTTCCGCCGGACCCGCCGCACCGACGAGGTGTCCTTTGACGCCGACGACGGCGCCGCCTTCGCCCGCGACGCGAGCCTCGTCTCCTCCACCACGCCCGACGCCGCGCTGGACGCCAAGCAGCACATCGACGACCTCATGGGGGCGTTCGGCGGCCTGTCTGACTCCCACCACGACATCCTCGTCATGCGCGAGCTCGAGGGCCGCTCCTACCGCGAGATCGGCGAGCGCCTCGGCATGTCCGGCCCGTCCGTCGAGTCCACGCTGTTCCGCGCCCGCCGTCGGCTGACGGAGGAGTACGACGAGCTCGTGTCCGGTGAGCGCTGCCGCCGCGTCGGCGAGCTGCTGGCCGTCGGGGTCGAGTCGCTGGGCACGCGCGACGAGCGCCGCCTTGCCCGTCACGTCGCCCATTGCCAGCCCTGCCGCCGCTCGGCCTACGCCGCCGGTGTGGACGCCGCCGTGCTGACGCGTTCGCGCCGCCGCGAGGCCGGGCGCCGCATCGCCGCCCTCTTCCCCGTCCCCGCGTTCCTGCGCTGGTCGCAGACGGTGTCGCCGGTCGCCGAGCCGGCCGCGGGCTGGTCCAAGGCGCTGGCCGCCGCCGCCGTGATCGTCGCCGGCGGTGCCGGCATGGCCGGCCACGGCCACGGGGGCGCGCCCGCCCCGGTCAAGCCGGCCGCCGTGGCCACACCCGCCATCACCGTGACGAAGGCGACGGCCGTCGCGCGCCGCCACCAGCGGATCGTCGCGGGGCCGGCCAAGCGCACCCACAAGCCGCGCACCACCAAGGTCACCCACGTGCGCACACATCCCGCCACGGGCGGCGGCACGCCCGGCGCGCGCCCGGCGCTGCAGACGCCGTCCACGACGCCGCCCTCGGTCCCGGCCACCCCCGCCAAGGTCGCGACGCCGCCCTCGGCGTCGTCCGTCGGCGCCGAGCCGCCCAAGGCGCCCGCGAAGGTCACCACTCCGGCGACCGCCCCGACGCCCGCGCCGCCGATCGCCGGCGACGCGCTTCACGGCATCGAGAACGTGGCCACCCAGGCCAGCGGCCCGGCCGGTCGCGCCCTGACCGACACCGGCGCGAGCCTGGGTCTCGGCGGCTGACCGCAGGTCGTCGGCGGTAGGGTCGGCTCCGTGAGCGCGGACGCCGACTTCCTCGAGTCCCTGATGGACTCGAGCCTGTACTCCCTCGGGGCGGCGTTCCAGGACAGCCACCCCGAGCTGGTCGACGAGGTCATCGCCCAGGCCGACGCCATCGAGGCACAGGGCCTCGAGCGGTGGGCCGACGCCGAGTCCGTCGGGCTCGAATCCGCCTTCCAGACCCTCCTGACCGGCCTCGCCCTGCGCTACTACCGGGCGGTAGGGGCCTAGCTACACTCCGCCACGCATTCGGGGCGTGGCGCAGCCTGGTAGCGCGCGCCGTTCGGGTCGGCGAGGTCCCCAGTTCGAATCTGGGCGCCCCGATGCTTCCGCTGCTCGCCCGGCTACAAGCTGGTAACGCGGTGGTCACCTGGCGGCAACACGGAGCCGGGGTCGGCGTCGAAGACTGCACCGAACTGGTCGCAGGCCGTTCGAGAATTCAGGAGAACCATGTTCAGGCGCCCCACCGTGAGCCGCAGCCGTGTGGCTGCTTTGACGTTGACCGTTGCCGTTTCGACCGTGGCCGGCTCGCTGGTCGCCGCCGGCACGTCCTCGACGAGCGTGGCGCGCGGGGCGAGGCGGCCGGCGCGCCGCTTCGACGGGGTCGGGATCGCGCCGGGGAAGATCAAGCACGTGTGGCTGATCATCCTCGAGAACAAGGCCTACGACGCCTCGTTCACGGGGCTCAACAACAACACGTACCTGTGGCAGACGCTGCCGTCGCAGGGCGTGCTCCTGCGTCAGTACTACGCGACCGGGCACTCGAGCCAGGACAACTACACGACGATGGTCAGCGGCCAGGCGCCGCAGCCCGACGTCCAGAACAACTGCCCGTACTACAACGCCGCCAACGGCAGCGTGGACACGAGCGGCGACGTGTTCTCGAACGTCAACTACGGGCAGCTCGTGCTCGCCAACGGCCCGAACGTCGCCGCCGGCGGCAACGGGTGCGTGTATCCCGCGTCGGTGCCCACGCTCTTCAACCAGCTCGATGCCGCCGGCGTCTCCTGGAAGGGGTACGCGCAGGACCTCGGCAACCCCGACTCCCCGCGTCCAGGCCAGGCCACCGCCGATCCGCCGCACGCGGGCGGCGGAGTGGCCGCGTGCGGGGCGCCGTACGGCACGCCGGGCGCTGCGCCAACGCTGGCGGGCGGCACGATCACGTACTCGACGGCGAAGCCCAACCCGAACAACGCGAACCCGACGGACCAGTACGTGCCCAAGCACTTCCCGTTCCCGTGGTTCAACGCGCTGCTGAGCAACCCGAGCGACTGCAACGCGGCGCACATCGCGAACCTCTTCGACGGCCAGAACGGCCTCTACCACGACCTGCAGAGCGAGGCGACCACGCCGGCGTTCAGCTGGATCTCGCCCAACAACTGCTCCGACGCCCACGACGCCGTCTGCCAGGGCAACAACCTCTCGGGCGGCTTCGCTGATCCCGACACGCCGAAGGCCCCGACGAACCAGACCGGCGGGTTGTACGCCGCGGACCTGTTCCTCCAGCACGTCATCCCGGAGATCGAGGCGTCGCCGGCGTTCAAGGACGGCGGCCTGATCGACGTCACCTTCGACGAGGCGTACCCCGCCTTCACCTACAACAACAGCTTCCGCAACGGCTACCGCTTCGTCAGCCCCGGAGTGGGGGCGGCCCTGGAGACGGATGCGGCGGGTCAGACCATCAACGGCCAGCCGGTGCACTCCGAACCGCCTGGTCCCAACCTGCTGCCGGGCAAGGACCCCGTGAGCGGTGACCCGTTCCCGGGTCCCGGCGGGTCGGCGAGCCTCGTGCGCGACGCCAACTGCACCAACCCCGCCGCGACCGCCGGAGCCGACAGCACGTCGACGGTCAGCAACGTCCAGGCGTGCCGTGGTCTCGCGCAGGGGGTGCTCGGCGCACGGACGGACACGGTGACCAACACCTCTGGGTCGGCCGCCGTCAACGATCCCGCGGCCAGCGCGCTCGACAACGGCCGCTTCGTGTCCGGCGCCGGCGTTCCCGACGCCGCGGGCGCTCCGTCGTGCTGCTACGTGGGCAAGGTCGAGAACGCCTTCACCGGACCCGCGTCGATCACCACCAACACGGCGACGCCGAGCAGCTACAACCCGGGGTCGTTCACCCTGGTCGACAGCACGGGCAAACCGGTCACCACGACCGCGGCGGCGACCTCGATCACGCTGGGGGCGACCGTGGCCGGCACCTCCGCCACGGGGATCGCGCCCACCGCCTTCACCGGCGCCAACCAGAGCTCGGTGACGACGACCGACCTGCGCTACGACCCGACGGACACGACGCCGGGCGGCGGCGACACCGGCAGCCTGCTGATCAGCCCCTACATCACCCCGGACACGACCAGCGACGTCCTCTACAACCACTACAGCTGGCTGCGCACGATGGAGGACCTGTTCGGCGTCGGGGCCCAGAGCCCGGGTGTGGACGGCGTCGGCCACCTCGGCTTCGCCGCGCAGCCCGGGCTGGCGCCGTTCGGAGCGGACGTGTTCAACAACCCCGACCCCGCGACGACCGTCACCGGACCGGCGGGGCCGGCGGGGCCGGCAGGCCCTCCGGGTGCGACGGGTGCCACGGGGCAGCCGGGGCCGACCGGCCCGAAGGGCGCCAAGGGTGCGCGCGGCCCGCGGGGCCCGCGCGGTCACCGGGGGAAGGCGGCCAAGCGCAAGCACAAGGCCAAGGCCAAGGCCAAGCGCGCCCGCGCCCGCCAGCGGGCGCGCCACCGCCACGGCGTGAAGCGAGCGGTGCGCCGCGCGACGCGCGCAGGAACGTGACGGCCGTCTCGCCGAGGTGGGTCGGCGCGGCCATCCTCGCGGTCGGTGTCGCCGGGTGCGGCGGCGCTCACCGCGACAAGGACGCGTCGACCCAGAGCGCGGTCCGACGGGAGCAGGTCAGGGTGCACGAACAGGTCGTCGCCTCGCTGCGACAGACCTCGCACGCGCGCTACGGGGGCCTGCCGAGCTACCTGGCCTCCCGGCAGGGCGATCCCCACCGGGTCCTGCTGGCCACCGCGCATCACCCCGCGCGCACGACCCAGGGTGCGCCGGTCCGGCTCCGGCTCGCCGGGGGAAGCGGCACCGCGATGGCCGCGGGACCGATCGTCCCGCTGGACATGGGCGGCACGGACGCGACGACGGCCGCCGCGCGCTTCACGCTGACCTTCACCAAGCTCCACGGCCGCGTGCCCCTGCGCACGAACCTCTTCGGGATCCTGGACGAGCAGGGAGCGCTCCACGTCCCCCCGGTCCACGTCCGGCGGCACGGCGACTCGGCCCGAGTCAGCGTGCGGCTGCGGCTGCCCACCGGCGACGGGAAGATCGTCTACTCCCCGGCCGGGCGGCCGCTGGTGACGTGGGACTACACGCTCGAGACCGACTGAGCGGGTGAGCTCTAGGCTCGCAGCGTGGCCGGTTGCTGCGTCCCTGACCCTCCCCGCCGGGCGGAGGCGGGGGCGCCCGTTGCGGTCGGCCGGGGGCCGCGGCCGGCGCTGCTCTCGCTGCCCGGCGGCAGGTTCCGGATGGGCAACGACGACCCGCGGGCGATCCCCGGCGACGGCGAGGGACCGGTGCGCGACGTGGGGGTGGCGCCGTTCGCGATCGCGGCCTGCGCGGTGACGGTCGCGGAGTTCGCCGCCTTCGCCGCGGCCACCGGCTTTCGCACAACCGCGGAGCGCGAGGGGTGGTCGTTCGTCTTCGCCGGGTTGCTGCCCGGCGACTTCCCGCCGACGCGCGCACTGGCTTCCGCGCCGTGGTGGCGGCAGGTGCTCGGCGCCGACTGGGCGCACCCCGAGGGCCCCGACAGCGACGTCTCCGACCGCGCCGGGCACCCCGTGGTGCACATCTCGCGCGACGACGCCGAGGCCTACTGCGCCTGGGCGGGGGTGCGGTTGCCGGCGGAGGCCGAGTGGGAGTACGCGGCGCGCGGTGGACTGGAGGGCGCGCGGTATCCGTGGGGCGACGAGCTGACGCCCGGCGGGAAGCATCGCTGCAACATCTGGCAGGGCGAGTTCCCCGCGCGCGACACGGGCGAGGACGGCTGGATCGGGACCTGTCCGGTCGACGCCTTCGCGCCCAACGGCTTCGGCCTGCACAACGTGGCCGGCAACGCCTGGGAGTGGACGGCCGACCCGTTCCGGCCGGACGTCCCCGGCGGACCCGCCGCGATGCGCGGCGGCTCGCACCTCTGCCACGTGTCCTACTGCGAGCGCTACCGGGTCGCCGCGCGGACGGGCAGCTCCTCGGACTCCACCGCCGGCAACGTGTCCTTCCGCGTCGCCGCCGACGCCTGACCGCCCTCGAGCCGGCGGAAAAGACGGTCGGCCGGGTGCAAGAGGAGGAGAGAGGTTCCGCACCCGGCCGACCTCAGACCGGACTGGCCTGCGCTCATTATACCCGGCTTTCCGACCGAGAAGCTCGACAAGTCTACGGGCGGACAGCGACGGCGTGGAAGATCGTCTCGCCGCCGGGGGAGTGGATGTCCCGCCGCGTCGCGCGGATGCGGCCCGCGCAGAGCCCCTTGCGCTCGAGCACCCGGGCGATGCGCGGAATCGCCCGGATGCTCGCCGCCGGCCACTCGTGCATGAGGAAGATCCCGCCCGGCTCGAGGCGCCCCGCCGCGGCCGCGATCTCGCGCGCGGAGGCGCCCAGGTAGTCGCGCGAGTCGACGGTGGCCAGCACCTCGACCAGCCCCTGGCGCCGTGCCTGGAGGCGCACCGCCCGGTCGGTGGCGAGGAAGGGCGGGCGCAGCAGGGTGGGCGCGCGGCCGGTGATGTCGCGGACGGCGGTCTGGCCGCCCGCGATCTGGTCCCGGAGCGCGCGGGTGCCGAGCCTGGTGAGGTCGACGTGGTCGGCCGTGTGGTTGCCGACCCACATCCCGGCGGCGACCTGCGCCCGGACGGCGTCCGGGTAGGCGAGGGCGTTGGCGCCGATGTCGAACATCGTCGCCCGCAGCCCGCTGGCGGTGAGCGCCCCCAGCAGACCGGCCGTCGCCGCGCTCGGCCCGTCGTCGAAGGTCAGGCCGACGTAGCCGTTCGCGCAGGGACCGGTCGCCGGCCTCGCAGAGGCCGGTGCCGCGTGGAGCACCGCAAGCAGGGCGACGACGCACACGATGCGCTGCACGGCTCGAACGATACGACGGCGTCGGCGAGCCGGGTCAGGTGCGCGTGGGCGTGCTCGGCCAGGGCGCCACCCCCGCCGGGGTCGCGTGCGAACGCCCGCCCGAGCGCCGCGTCGAGCTGGTCGAGGGTGACCCCGTGCGGCATCACGGGGTCCCACGTCTGCGCGTAGCGGGTCACCTTCGGGCGTGCCAGGCTCACGCGCGGGACCGCGTACGCGGACGCCACGATGCGCACGTGCAGCGAGCTCGCGACGACCACCCGCGCCGTCTGGATCTGCTCGACGATCTGCCACGGACGCCGGCCGGTGAGGACGTCCACGTCGAGGTCCGGCGCCAGCCGCCGCATGCGCCCGGCGACGTCCGCGTAGGCCTCGGCGCTGTCGTGGCCGGCGGCGGCACCCGCGAGCAGGAACCGCAGCCGCAGCCCGCGCAGCCGGACGCTGTGGGCGAGCTGCGCGGCGACCCACTCGTGCCCGAGGTGGGCCAGTCGCCGGCTCGAGATCTGCACCACGGCCACGTCCGAGCGCGGATCGGACGTCCCCGGCCGCAGCACGCTGATCGCGTGCACCGCGTCCGGCACGAGGTCGTGCGCGACGCACTGCGCGCGCAGGTAGTCGCTCGACCCCGCGTCGCGGACGGCGAGGTGGTCCTGATCGCGCAAGAGGTCGAGCAGCTGCTCGCGCCGGGGCGAGGCGACGTTGCGGATCCCCGACACGCCCGCCGAGTTGACGATCCGCAGCGTCCCGGCGTGCTCGGGTCCCAGCGTCGGGATGTACGGCGCTACGCCGAGCCCGAAGCCGTCCAGCACCGCCCGCCGCCGCCGGCCCGCGCTGCGCAGGAAGCGCTCCAGCTGATCGGGCGGGGCGGAGAGGCGGTAGGCGCGACCGACGTCGATCGAGCCGACCTGCCCGCCCACCGTCCAGACGGCGTCGAAGCGCTCCCGCTCCAAGAGCTCCGGGTAGGCGGGCACGTGGCGGTCGATCAGGTCGGTCACGTCGGCCGCGAACGGCGCCGCGGCGACCACCTCGGCGTCGCGCAGGTACCGCTCGGTGATGAGCAGGAACAGCGCGTCGCCGAAGTTGTCGCGCTCGTAGGCGCCCACCAGCAGGACGCGCGGCGTCATCGGCCCACCCCCACCGGCTCGGCCGCCGGGCGGACGTCGATGCCGGCGTGGGTCGCCCACCCGCTGAACAGCGCGCGGGCGTTGCGGGCGATGACGGCGATCACCTCCGACGCGTCGTCGGCGAGCTCGGCCGGGACGGCGAACCGCCCGTCGCGGGCCCAGCCGCGGACGATGTCCGGCGTCGCGTGCGCCTGGAACTGCACGCCGACGTGGGGACCGGTCCGGAACGCCTGCGTGCCGTGCGCGTTGAACGCCGTCGTCCACGGCGCGGTCGGCAGCACGATGGTGTCCTCGTTGTAGCCCAGCCATGGTCCCGACGCGATCGCCGGGTCCTCGCTCTCCACGCGGACGAAGCCGACCTCGGGTGTCGGCGCCGGTGCGATCTCCGCCCCGAGCACGCTCGCCATCAGCTGCGCGCCGAACCCGATGCCGAGCACCGGCACGTCGGTGGCCAGCGCCTCCGCGATCCAGGCCCGGGTGGGAGCGAGCCAGCTCAGCCAGGTGTGGCGGACGGACGCGTCGGCGCCGACGACCACGATCCCGGAGGTCTCGCGGACCGGCGGCAGCGGCTCGTCGAGGTCGGGGCGAACGACGTCGACGACCAGGCCGCGGCCGCGGGCCCAGGGCAGCAGCAGCCCCGGCGGCGAGGCGGCCGCCAGTTGCGCCACGATGATCCGGCTCATGCCGCCGGGACGGTGCCGAACGGGCGGACCGCCACCACGCCACCGCAGCAGCCGGCGACCGGAACGGCAGGCACGGGCAGCGGGGCGAGGATGATGGTCATGCCGGTGACTATACCGACATTTCCGACAAAGAAAAGGGTAAAAGCGCTAGGCGGCGCGGCGCTCCGCGGCGGCGACGGCCACCAGACGACCGCCGGAGCGGAAGGCGGTCGTCACGGGCGGGCGGCGCGAGGGCCGGTCGCCGCGCAGGCGAGGAGAGAGGAGGGCACCGGCGCGGCGGTCGCCGCGAAGGCTGTCGGCGGCACGGGCTGGGGAGGTGGAAGTGGTCATGTGGTCATCCTGTCCTTCGAAGTTCGATGAACATCGTACCATACTTCGACATTCGTCGAAGTTCGTACTAGTATGGAGAGCATGGGATTGATCGCCGAGGAGATCGCCGAGCCGCAGACCGCCGAGCTCGAGCTGCACCGCGTGCTGCACGCGCTCAGCGACCCCGTCCGCCTCGCCGTCGTCCGCCGGCTCGACGACGACGCCGAGTGTCGCTGCGGCGCCTTCACCGACTTCGGCGTCTCGAAGTCCACCCTCTCCCACCACCTCAAGACGCTGCGCGAGTCCGGCCTGACCCGGACGCGCCCGGACGGCACCACGCGCTTCGTGTCCCTGCGCCGCGACGAGCTCGACGCCCGCTTCCCGGGCCTGCTCGACGCCGTCCTGCGCTGATCTCACATCCGGTCGCCGTGGGACGTTCTACGGGCATGATCGAGACGACGTACCCGAGCCCCGTCGGCGCGCTGACCCTGGTCGCCGAACCCGGCGGCGAGCTGTCCGCGCTGCGCTTCGATGGTCACGGACCGGACGACGGCGCGCTGCCCGACGTCCGCGCCCAGCTGGACGCCTACTTCGCCGGCGAGCTGCGCGAGTTCGACATCCCCGTGCTCCTGCGCGGCTCCGAGTTCCAGGTGCAGGTGTGGGCGGTGCTGCGCACGATCCCCTACGGCCAGACGCTGACCTACGGCGAGGTGACCCGGCGCATCGGCCGCGGGCCGGAGGAGGCCCGCGCGGTCGGCGCCGCCATCGGGCGCACGCCCGTCCCCATCATCGTCCCCTGCCACCGGGTCATCGGCGCCGACGGCAGCCTCACCGGCTACGGCGGCGGACTGGAGCGCAAGCGCGCGCTGCTCGGCCTCGAGTCGCCCGTCCTGTCTCTGCTCTGAGGGGGTAAACTGGAACCTGAAGGGCCCCACCGAGTGAGACGGCTGGGGGCTAAACCCGCCCGTGGAGTGCGACCGCCGGGCTCCTGATCCGAAAAGGACCATCACATGCCTGAAGCTGTCATCGTCGACAGTGTCCGGACCCCCATCGGCCGCGCCTTCAAGGGCTCGCTGAAGGACCTGCGCCCGGACGAGACCGCCGCGTTCATCCTCGACGCGCTCCTGGAGCGCAACGAGGGCGTCGATCCGAAGCTGGTCGAGGACGTCTACATGGGCTGCGGCCTGCCCCAGGGCCTGCAGGCCAACAACATCGGCCGCATCGCCGTCCTGCTGTCAAAGCACCTCGGCCAGGAGACCAACGGCGTCACCGTCTCCCGCTACTGCGCGAGCTCCCTGGAGACGATCCGCATGGCCGCCAACAACGTCGCCGCCGGGCAGGGCGACGTCTACATCGCCGCGGGCGTGGAGTTCGTCTCCCGCTTCAACGCGCAGCAGGAGGCGGGGCACCCGGAGGACCAGAACGAGCACCTCCAGGGCAAGAACGGTGACCCCGACGCCTACATCGCCATGGGCATGACCGCGGAGAACGTCGCCAAGAAGTACGGGGTCACCCGCGAAGCCCAGGACGAGTACGCCAAGCGCTCGCAGGACCGCGCCGTCGCCGCCCAGGAGGCGGGCGTCTTCGAGCGCGAGATCGTGCCGGTTCCGCTGCCCGACGGCTCGACACTCGCCCGCGACGAGGGCCCGCGCGCGGGCACGACGCTCGAGAAGCTGGCGTCGCTCAAGCCGGTGTTCAAGGAGGACGGGACGGTCACGGCCGGCAACGCCTGCCCGCTCAACGACGGCGCGGCGGCGACGCTGATCATGTCGCGCGAGAAGGCCGACGAGCTCGGCCTCAAGCCGCGTGCGCGGATCATCACCGCGGCGACGGCCGGCAACGAGCCCGAGCTGATGGGCGTCGCGCCGATCTGGGCGGTCGGCAAGGTCCTCCAGCGCGCCGGCATGACGATCGAAGACGTCGACGTCTACGAGCTCAACGAGGCGTTCGCGGCGCAGGTGCTGCCGATCGCCGAGGAGGTCGGGTTCGACTTCGACAAGCTCAACCCGCACGGCGGCGCGATCGCCCTCGGCCACCCGTTCGGGATGACCGGGGCCCGCATCATGACCACGCTGCTCAACGACCTCGAGACCCTCGACGGGACGATCGGCCTCGAGACGATGTGCGCGGCCCAGGGCCAGGGCCAGGCCATGCTCATCGAGCGGCTCGCCTAGAGCCGGCGCCGGTGGCGTCTGGTGTCCCTGCAGGGGACACCAGGCGCCAGCGTCTCCAGGCTGCCGCGCATGACGTGGGCCATCAGCTCGCGGCTTGCGAGGACCGCCTCCTCGATCGCGACGAGCCCGTCGGCGCGTACCTCGAACCGGGTGCCGGGCGTCGAGGAGAGCGACAGCCGTCGCGGCGCTTCGCGCAGGAGCAGGGGGCGGAAGGCCAGGTGCAGCCGGCCGCCGCAGCTGGCCGTGTAGGTCGCGGAGAGCCGAGCGTCGATGCCGGCGCCCGAGATCGTCAGGCGCCAGCGGCGCTCGAGGTCGCCGGCGAGCAGGAGATCGGCGCGAGCTGGCGTCGGCATGTACTCCTGTAGAGCCGCGAGCGCCGAACGTGTGACGGCACGGGGTACCAAGGGGTGCGGAGCCCGACCCGGTGGTGCGGTCAGGCCCGGCGGTAGACGCCGCGCCCGGAGCGGACGAGCTGGCCCGCCATCGTCAGCCTGCGCAGCTGCTGGTGCAGGCCGTCGTCGGACGTCCTGACGCCGATGTCGCGGAGGCGTTCGCGCAGGTCGTTCGTGGTCAGCTCCACGTCACCCTCGAAGCTGGCGATGATCGCGGTGCGAACCGCGCCCTGCGGACGGCCGCGGCGGCGGCGAGCCGGGCCGGGTTGGCTGGCGCGGGCCGGGGCGGAACCGCGCGACTCCAGGGTGAGGTTGCGGATGACGACGTCGAACTCCACGTCGCGCACGTTGAAGGGTCCGGCCGGCAACCGGCGCAGTGCCGCGTCGATCGAGCGTTGCGCCTCCCCCTGGAGCACGTCGCGCAGCGCGGTCTCGAAGCGCTTCAGGGCGTCGGCCACTGCGCGCTCGCTGTCAGGGTCGGCAACGTCGGCGAAGCTCACACTGACATGATGTCAAAGCCCGAGGCCCGGGGGCGGCCGCGCGACGTGCGTCGGCGGACCGGTGTGCCGACGGCTAGCCGACCAGGCTCAGCTCGGCCGGCTCGGCGGACTGCACCTCGCCGGTCATGATCGCGATCGCGTGAGCGCGCGTGCGCGCGCCGAGCTTGCGCATCGCGTTCTGTACGTGCGTGCGGACGGTGGCGTGGGAGATGAACAGGCGCTCGGCGACGTCGATACCCGTCAGCCCGTGTGCGAGCAGCCCCATGATCTGACGCTCGCGGCCGCTGAGGGCCGGGCGACGGCGCCGCGCGGAATCGTCGCGACCGGCGATCGCGAAACCGGGCTCGAGGTAGGTGCTGCCCCCGGCCACGACGCGAATGGCGTCGATGAACGCCTCGGGGGACGTGGAGGTCAGCGCGAAGCCCTGCACGCCGGCGTCCAGGAGCTCCTGGATCGGCCAC
Organism: uncultured Solirubrobacteraceae bacterium; assembly: GCA_964242305.1. GTDB lineage: Bacteria > Actinomycetota > Thermoleophilia > Solirubrobacterales > Solirubrobacteraceae > DATLGB01. The sequence continues at coordinate 163,015 of CAXTBB010000003.1, read as the reverse complement.
GGACCACGCCCGCCGAACGCGAGGATCGGCAGCGACGGGGCGGCGCTGCGCACCAGGCGGACGCAGTGCAGCGCCTCCTGGCCCAGCGCGAGGTCGAGGACGACCACGTCCGGGCGGGCGCTCTGCAGCACCTGGGCGGCCTCCAGCGCGTTCGCGACCGAGGCCGCGATGCGCAGATGGTGCGCGGTCAGCAACAGCTCGACGCTGCATTCGATGACGGGCTCACCGCCGATCAGCAGAACCTGCACGTCAACGAGTTGGGCCCCCTGTCGCCTCATGGGAGTTAGATCGTCAGCAGACCCACCATGAGCATCCCCCGAATGGAGGAGATCTGCCGGAAAGGCGGTGCACCGGGATGGAGCCAGGGATCACTCCGGAAAGGAACTCCTAATTCCCGATAAGATTGATGGACAATGGCGGGCAACGCAGACGCGGGGCGGTGGTCGGCTGGGCTCCAGGAGCGCCTGGCGTCGACCCCCGGCTACGCCCGCGTGGCCACCGCCGGCGGGATGGGGGCGCTGTTGGTGGCCACGGTGCGCACCGCCGTCCGGCCGCCCTTCAGCTGGCGCCGTGACCTCCTGATCGAGCTCTCCACCGCCATCCGGCGCTGCGTGATCCCGCTGGTGCTGTCGGCGGGCTTCTTCGCCCTCGGCCTGCTCGTCCTGTACTTCGGCGGCGTCGTGAAGGTGCTCGGGACGCTGGACCGGCTCGGCGGCGGCGACCTGATCGGCTTCATCCGCGAGGCCATCCGCTGGGTGTCGATGATGGTCATCGCGGGCGTGGTCGGCAGCGCGGTCACCGCCGACCTGGCTTCCCGCAAGATCCGCGAGGAGCTCGACGCGCTGGCCGTCCTCGGCGTCGACCAGGTCAAATCGCTGGTCGTCCCGCGCGTGCTGGCGATGACGATCGCCATGCCGGTGCTGAGCCTGATCGCGCTGGGGATCTCGACGCTGATCGCCTACGCGGCGGCGACGCAGACCTACGCCACCGGCGTCACCGCCGCAGCGTTCCGGCAGACCTTCTGGGCGTTCGCCTACAGCGCGGACGCGATCAGCCTGGTCGTCGAGATGGCCCTCGTCGGCGTCTTCGTCGGCGTGGTCGCCTGCTACAAGGGCATCAACGCCGCCGGCTCGACCGAGGGCGTCGGGCGGGCGGTGAACGAGTGCGTGCTGATCTCGTTCCTGGGCGCCTGGATCGTCCACACGCTGTTCCAGTTCGTCGTCCTGTCCCTGTTCCCCGGCGTCCTCTCCCTGCGCGGATGATCCGGTCCCGGCTGCGCGAGACGGGGGAGCTCGCCGACTTCTCGGCCGCTTCGGTCCGGGCCCTGCCCGGCGTGCCGCGCTTCTTCTCGGAGGCGCTGCGGCAGGCGAGCGTGCTCGTCCGCGGCAGCACGCTGTTCATCTTCGTGATGACCGCCTTCATCGGCTTCGCACAGACCACCTTCGCGTTCTTCTTCCTGCGCTCGGCCGGCGCGGCGGACTACCTCGCCTTCTTCACCGGCATCACCACGCCGCGGGCGGCCGCGCCGATCATGTTCGGCTATGTGTTCGCGGCCAAGGTCGGCTGCGGCATGGTCGCCGAGATCGGCGCGATGCGGATCAACGAGGAGATCGACGCGCTCGAGTCCGAGGCCGTGGACCCGATGCGCTACATCGTCGGCACGCGCGTGGTCGGGGCGCTGCTGTTCGTCCCGATCGCCGTCGGCGTCGCCCTGCTGTCGGTGACGATCGGGTCCTACGTAGACGGCGTGTTCGTGCTCCAGGCGCTGCCCGGGACGACCTTCCTGAACAACCACTGGGCCGCGCAGACGCTGACCGACCAGGCCATCGCGCTGCTCAGCCTCGGGACGATGGGGATGGCGATCGTCATCGTCGCCTGCTTCTTCGGCTACCGGGCTCGGGGCGGGCCCGCGGACGTCGGCCGCGCCGTCGCAAAGTCCATCGTCGTGAACCTGGTCCTGGTCCACGTGATCGCCTCGTTCTACCTCGGCGTCTTCTACGGGCAGGACCTCAAGCTGCCCATCGGGGGCTGACGCGCGTGCGCATGGCCGCCGTCGCCGCGCTCGTGGCCGGGGCCGTGGCGCTCGTCTGGGCGCTGGCCGGCAAGGACGAGCACCACCTGACGCTCGAGGTGGCGAACGCGCCCGGCGTGGTCCCGGGCCTGGCCGTGCGGGCGGCCGGCCAGCGCATCGGGACGATCGAGTCCGCCGAGGTGACGCCCCAGCGGCGCGCGCGCCTGCGGTTGAGCATCGACGACGCCGCCTGGCCGCTGCCGGCCGACTCCCGCCTGCAGCTGCGCGTCGGCGGCGCCATCAAGTACACCGACCGCTACCTCGACGTGCGCCGCGGGCGGGCCCGGAAGGTGTGGGCCGAGGACGGGCGGGTGCCGGCCTCCGCCTTCGTCGCGCCGACCGACATCGACCAGGTCCTGTTCACCTTCGACGGCGACACCCGCGACGGGCTGCGGGCCCTGCTGCGCAACGGCGGCGCGGCTTTCGGCGCTGCCAAGGGCGACCTGCGCGCCGCGCTGGACCGCTCCCCGCCCGCCATCGCGCAGGCGCGTGAAGTGGTGGACGACCTCGGTGGCGACCCCGGGACCCTGGCCGCGCTGGTGCGCTCCAGCGACCGGGTGACGCGCGCGATCCAGTCCTCGCGGCCGGACCTCGACGCGCTGCTGGCCTCGGCGTCGGCGACGTTCGACGAGGTCGGCCGCGACGCGGACCAGGTCCGCGACGTGATCGGCGCCGCGCCGGCCACGCTCGAGCAGGCCCGCGGGACGCTGGCGCGCGCGAACGGGACGCTGCGGGCCGCGCAGGACCTGACCACCCGCCTCGCCCCGGGCGTGCAGCAGGTGCGCCGCGCCGCCGGGCCGCTGCGGCGCACGCTGCGCCGGCTCGTCCAGGTCGGGCCCGACGCGCGCAGCACGCTGACCACGCTCGGCGACGCGGCGCCCGACCTCAACCGGCTGCTCGACACGGCCCGCCCGCTGATGCCGCGCCTACAGGCGATCGGCACCCAGGGCGCGGTCGCGGTCTCGTGCATCCGGCCCTACGCGCCGGAGCTGGCCGGCCTGATCACCACCTGGGGGACCGGCATCTGGGCCAACGCCGACGGCAAGGACCACTACGTCCGGGCCGAGGTCGGCACCTACACCTTCCCGAACGCGTCCCCGCTGAACTCGGCGCAGCTGACCAGTTCGCAGCCGGGCATCAAGGTGAGCTTCCCGCGCCCACCCGGCCAGATCGCCGGCCAGCCCTGGTACCAGCCGCAGTGCGACATCGGCCCCGAGACCGGCGACGCGGCCAACGACCCCGAGAACGGGGCGAAGGCGACCGTCCCGGCGGACTTCTTCGCCGACCACCCCAACCCCGACCCCGAGGCCAACAAATGACGGCCCGGATCGCGCAGCCCGTGCTGGAGGCCGGCCGGTGAAGGCCCGCGTCGCAGGGTTCGCGCTCGTCGCCGTGGCCGTCGTCGGGTTCCTCGTCGTGCGCGGCGGGGACCGCGCCTACGCCGTCCGCGTGGACATGGCCACCGCCGCGGGCCTGCGGGAGGGCGCCGACGTGAAGGTCGGCGGCGCGATGGTGGGCACGGTCGAGTCGCTCACGCTCGGCAAGCACGACGTCGTCCGGGCCAGGCTCGCGCTCGACCACACCCGCATCGGACGCGGGGCCAGCGTCGCCGTCCGGGCCAACAACCTGCTCGGCGACAAGTTCCTCGACCTCCGGCCCGGCGACCTCGACCGGCCGGCGCCCTCCAACACGGTGATCCCGGCCACGCGCGTGAGCGTCCCGGTCGAGCTCGACCAGGTCCTCGACGTCCTCTCGCCCGACACGCGCGTGCGCCTCAGCGTCCTGCTCGACCAGGCAGGCGTCGCGGTGACCGGGCGCCGGACGGACATCGGGCAGACGCTGGAGGTGCTCGGCCCGGGCCTGGACCGCGTCAACCACCTGGTCTCCGACCTGCACTCCGACAACGCCGCGCTGCGCGAGACGCTGGTGAGCGCCGACCGCTGGGCGAGCACCTTCGCTGCCGAGCGCAAGCCGCTCGGCCGCATGGTCGACACCGCCGCCGGGACGGTCACGACCGTCGCCGACCGGCGCCAGGCGCTGCGGGCCACGCTGGCCCGGGCGCCGGGGACCCTGACCACCGCCCGCCGCTTCCTGGCCGACCTCGAGCGGACGACCGTCCCGCTCGGCCCGGCTGCGCGCGCCCTGACGGCGACCGCGCCGAGCCTGGCGCAGACGCTCAAGGCCGTGCCGGCGTTCACGCGCGCCGCGGGGCCGACGCTGACCACCGCGACCCGCGTCGCGCCCGACCTCACTCGGCTCGCCACGCAGGCGACGCCGGCCGTCCGCCGCGCCGTCCCGGCCGTCGCCGCGGTGCGCGACTTCAGCGAGCGGCTGGCGCCGCTGACCGACGCTCTGGACCCGGGGATGGACGGCCTGATGAGCCTGCTCCAGGGTTGGGCCCGCGCGGTCCAGACCCGCGACGCGGCCGGGCACGTGTTCCGCGGCGACTTCATCTTCGGGCCCGAGCTGCTCCGCCACGCGATCAACACCTTCACGCTGCCTACCCGGCGCGAGCGCCGCCACCGCCGGCGCGACGCGGGGTCGACGCCGGCGGAGGCCACCCCCGCCCCGTCGACCACGCCGCCGGCGGACCGCCGCAAGCCCGTCCTCAAGCCGCTGCTCGACCAGGTCAGCTCGGGCGTGCAGCAGGTCGCGCCCGCGCCCGTCCAGGACGCCGGCAAGCAGACCCAGGACCTCCTCGACTTCCTGCTCAAGCCATGAGCCGCCGCCCCCGCCGCCGCCACGAGACCACCCGCCCGACCACCGCGGTCGGCGCCGGCGCGCTCACGCTCGCGATCCTCGGCGCGGTCGCGTTCCTCGCGCTGCAGTCCCCCCGCAAGGTCCCGTTCCTAGGCGCGCGCACGCTGTACGCCGAGCTGGCGCAGACGGGCAACCTGCGCGTGCACAGCGAGGTCCGCGCCGAGGGCGTCCGCATCGGCGAGGTCACCGCCGTCGAGCCCGAGGACGGCCGCGCCCGCGTCCGGCTGCGGCTCGACCCCGGCGCGACGGTGCCGAAGGACACGACCGCCGTGGTGCGCGGCAAGGGCCTGCTCGGGGCGCGCTTCGTCGACCTCGCCGCCGGGACGAGCCGGACGGCGGCCGGGGAGGGGGAGACGCTCAAGGCCGGGAAGAACGTCAGCACACTGAGCGTCCCGGACGCGCTGCAGACCTTCGACGCCGAGACGCGCGGGGGCCTGCGCTCGACGCTGTCCGAGCTCGGCGCCGGCCTGCTCGGGCGCGGCGGCGACGTCAACCGCATCTTCCGGATCGCCCCCAAGGGCGGCCACGACACGATCGAGCTCGTCGACTCGCTCGACGAGAGCAAGCCCGGCGCCGTGCGCCGCCTGGTCCCGTCGGTCGCCGGCGCCTCCACGGTCCTCGACAGCGCCCGCAGCGACATCGCCGACGGCTTCGATCCGACCGACCGCGCCCTGCGCCCGTTCGTCGACCGCCGGGCCGCCACGCAGGCGGCGCTGGACGCCGCCCCGCCGGCGCTCGCCTCCGCCGAGCCGGCCTTCGTGGAGGGCCGCCAGCTGCTCGCGTCGGCGCGCGCGCTCGCGGAGGCCGCCGCGGACACGCTGCCGCCGGCGCCCGCCGGGCTGCGCGAGACGGCGGCGCTGCTGCGCGAGGGCCCGCGCCCGCTAACCCGCACGCGGACGCTGCTGCGCGAGGTGCAGCCGACCGTCCCGGCCGTCCTGCGCGTCACTCGCGCGCTGTCGCCGTTCGCGCCGCGGCTCCAGGACGCCGCGACCAGCCTCGCCCCGATGGTCGCCGACCTCGGGCGCTACGGCTGCGACATCCTCGAGCTGGGCGACAACTGGCGCAGCGTCCTCAACCAGGGCGTGCCCGGCGGTGGCGAGATCGGCCCCCTGACGAGCTTCCGCATCACCGCCCTCGGCGACAACGAGTCGGTGGCCGGGTTCGCGCCCGACTCGGGCAAGCAGGAGCCGTTCTCGGCGCCGTGCAAGTACAGCTCGCCGCCGACGACCTACGACGTCGCGACGGGCACGCGGTGAGCCGCCTGCGCAATGTCGACCGCGCCTGGCTGGGTGGTGCCGGCCTCGTCGTGGCGACCACCGTCTTCGTGCTCGTGTTCGCACGCGTCCCGCAGAACCTGCTCGCGCCGAAGGGGACGCTCGTGCGCGCCGTGGTCGCCAACCCGCTCGGCCTCACCAACGGCGACCCCGTGCGCGTCGACGGGGTCGAGGTCGGCAAGGTGCGCGGCATCGAGCTCGGCAAGGACGCGCGGTCGGCGACGGTGAAGTTCGGGGTGCGCGACGGCGGCCTGCCCGTCTACCGCGACGCCGCCGTGGCGATCCGCGAGCGCACGCTGCTGGGCGCGAACTTCGTCGTCGACCTCGACCGCGGCACCCCGAGCGCCGGCCGCCTCGGCTCGCGCACCATCCGCGCCACGCGCTCGCAGGTCGAGCTGGAGGACATCGCCAACGTGTTCGGCGCCGGCCCGCGGACCGGGCTGCGCTCCATGCTCACCGAGCTTCCGAAGGGCCTGGCCGACGCGAGCGCGCCGCGCGAGGACCTGCGCACGCTGGCCGACGTCTCGCCCGACCTCGACGCCGGCCTGGGCGCGGCGCGCGGTCAGCGCGACGGCGACCTGCGGCGGCTGGTGGCCAACAGCGACAAGGTGGTCGAGGGGCTGGACACGTCAACCGACGCGATCCGCGACGTCGTGGAGGGCGCCGCCGCCACGCTGAGCGTCACCGCCGCCCGCCGCGCCGAGATCAGGCGGTCGCTGCGCACGGCCGCGCCGCTGCTCCCGCGCGTGCGCCGGACGCTGGCGCAGGTCGACACCACGCTCGACCTGGCCGATCCGCTGATCGCCAAGCTGCGTCCCGGCGCGGACGAGCTCGACCCCACGGTCAGCCGCCTGCGCCCGGTCCTCACCGGCGCGGACCGCCTGCTGGCGCGCGCCCGGCCACTGCTGCGCTCGCTGCGCCCGACCGCCGCGTCGCTGGCCGACACGGCCAAGCGCGGCACCCCCGTCCTGAAGGGTCTGACGCCGAGCATCGAGCGCGTCCAGGTGCGCATCCTGCGCGACCTCGGCCTCACGTCGCCCGAGAGCCGGCACACGACGTTCCAGATGATCGGGCCTGCCATCGCCGGCGTCGTCGGCGCCTCGGCCGGCTACGACCGCAACAACAACTTCATCCGCTTCCTGGCCAGCGGCGGCGAGAAGGCGGTCCAGTCCGCGCCCTGCTCCACCTCGTTCGTGGACCCCACCGCCGCCTCGCCCGTCAACTGCGACCTGTTGCTGGACTCCATCGACCAGGTCTTCGGGACGCCGAAGCCATGAGCTTCAAGGTCGAAGAGCGGCTCACCGACCGCATGTCCAGGGCGCGCCTGCAGATCGAGCTCCGGCGCTCGCTCGGCCCGCTGGCGATCCTGGCCGTCGGTGCGGCCATCGGCCTGTTCTGCTGGGGCGTCATCGCGGCCAACGTCGGCCGCGGCGCGCTGACCTCCACCTACGACGTGCGCCTGGCCGTCCACGACGCCACCGCGGTCACCCCGGGCCGCAACGACGTCCGCATCCACGGGGTCAAGGTCGGCACGGTCACGGGCGTCGAGCTGGTCGACGGCCGCCCGACCCTGACGTTGCGCATCGACACGAAGGACGGTCGCATCTACCGCGACGCGCAGGCCGCGCTGCGTCCGAACACGGCGCTGCAGGACATGTACGTCGACATCGTCGACCGTGGCCACCGGGCGGCCGGGGTCGCCACCGCGAAGACGACGCTGCCCGCCGACCAGACCCGCGTCAGCCAGAACGTGGCCAACGTGCTGCAGACCTTCGAGCCCGACGTCCGTCGCAGCCTCGCCACCACGCTGGACAACCTCGGCGCCGGCCTCGACGACCACGGGGACGACCTGCGGGCCGCCTTCGTGGCGATCGCGCCGACGCTGCGCACCCTCGGCAGCCTGACGCACGAGCTCGCGGTCCGCTCCGACCTGACCAAGCGGCTGGTCAGCAATCTGTCGTCGCTGACGGGTGAGCTCGGCACGCGCGATAGCGCCCTGCGGCGGGTGGTCGAGGCAGGCGGCGCCACGCTGAAGACGCTGCAGGACGGCTCGACGGACCTCGACCGCACCCTGCGGGCGCTGCCCGGGACGCTCACGCAGCTGGGAAGCACGGAGGTCGCCCTGCGCGGCGTGCTGGGGGACACCGACACCGCCGTCCGCTCGCTCTACCCGGTGGCCGACCGGCTGCCGACCGCGCTGCGCTCGCTGCGCCGGCTGACCACGGACGCCCGCCCGGCCGTCGCCGCGCTGCAGGAGCCGGTGCGCCGGCTGACCCCGCTCAGCGACGCGCTGCGCCCGCTGGCCCGCGACGCGTCGGGGACCGTGGACGCGCTCGCCCCGCAGGTGGGCGCCATCGATCACATCACCACGACCGTGGGCGACTGCACGCTGGCCATCTACGGGTTCTTCCAGTGGACCGCGTCGATCACCAAGTACGACGACGGCCGCGGCGTGTTCCCGCGTGGCGACGCGGTGCTGAACACCGCCAGCGCCACCGGCCAGGCCAAGGACCCGCTCGAGAAGCCCTACCGCGGCTGCGTCCCCGAGGTCCCGAAGCTGGCGGCGCCTTGATGAGGGGGCACGCGATCACCGTCGTCCTCGCCTTCGCGGCCGCGATCGTCTTCGCCGGCGGGCTGATCCTCTCCGGCGGGCAGGCGCCGTCGTTCGGCGGTGGCGGCTACACGATCAAGGCGATGACCAGCCAGGCCGCCTCGCTGGCGCCGGGCAGCGACGTGCGCATCGCCGGCCTGCGCGTGGGCCGCGTCGCCTCGGTGCAGCGGCGCGGGACGGGCGCGGTGCTGTCGCTCGACATCGACCGCGACCAGGCGCCGATCCCGGCCGACAGCCAGTACGACATCCGCCTGCGCTCCCTGGTCGGCGAGAACTACGTCGAGCTCTACCCGGGGCACGCGAAGGCACCGCTGCCGGAGAACGGGACGCTCGGCGTGCGCGCCCAGCGGGATGACTACGTCGAGCTCGAGCAGGTCCTCGACGAGCTCAAGGGGACGACGCGGCGGCGGGCGCAGGCGCTGCTGCAGGGCGTCGGCGAGGGGTTGTCGGGCCGCGGCGACCGCCTCAACGACGTCATCCAGGACGCCTCCCCGACGCTCGACCGCCTGGCTACGGTGATAACCACGCTCGACAAGCAGCGCTACGCGGTGGCCCGGCTGATCGACAACGTCGGCGCCATCGCGCGCGAGGTCGACGCGCGCGGGGACGACGTCCGCACCATCGCCCGCCAGGGCACGCGGACGTTCCGCGCCGTCGCCGATCGCGACGACGCGCTCCGGCGCACGCTCACGGTCCTCGGGCCCACGCTCGACCAGGTCCGCACCACCACCGGCACGCTGCGCGCCGTGACGGCCGGCGCCAGCCCCGTGGTGGCGAACCTGGCCGTCGCCCTGCGCGACCTGGACCCCGCCGTCGCCCTGCTGCGCCCCGCGGCCGCCGAGGGTCGCGGCGTCCTGCGCGCGCTCGACACCGCCACGCCGCCGCTGACCGGCACGCTGGCTCGGGTGCGCAGCCTCTCCGGGCCGACCGCGAAGGCGCTGCCGGCCCTGCGCGGGGCGCTGTGCCAGGCCAACCCGCTGCTGCGCTACCTCGAGCCCTACCGCCGCAACGCCACGTCGTTCGTGCAGAACCTGGCCTCCGCGACCAACTACTACGACGCCAACGGGCACGCCGCCCGGCTGCTGAGCCTGGTCGGCGAGAACAGCTTCAGCCCGGTGGACGCGAAGACGTCATCCGCCCTCGACACCCTGCTCAAGGCCGGCGTGCTCCAGAAGGTCAACAGCCGCGGCTACGAGCCCTTCGCCAGGCCCGACGACGTCAGCCCGCCCACCACCGGAGACGGCGCCAACGGCCCGAGCTCCTACCGGCGCGCGTACCCGCACGTGACGGCTGACTGCTAGGCCTCCATGCCGAGCGGGCCGACGGGGTCGCCGTCGAGGAACTGGCGCACGAACGCGTCGTCGGTCTCCCACACCTCTTCCCGCGGGCCCGACGCGAGGATCTGCCCGTTCCCGAGCACCGCGACGTGGTCGCTGATCAGGCGCGCGAGCTCGATGTCGTGGGTCACCACCACGATCGCCCCGCCGATCTCGGCCTGACGCTCCAGGATCAGCTCGCCCAGCAGCCGCGTGCGGACGGGGTCCAGGCCGGAGTCCGGCTCGTCGCAGAGCAGGATGCCCGGCTCCAGCACCAGCGCGCGGGCCAGGCCGGCCCGCTTGCGCATGCCGCCCGAGAGCTCGCCGGGCATCTGGTCGGCGGCGGAGAGCAGGCCGACCACCTCGAGCTGGCGCTTGACGAGCCCGCGGATCTCGCGGTCGGTGCAGTTGGTGTGCTGGCGCAGCGGGAAGGCGACGTTGTCGTACACGGACATGGACGAGAACAGGGCGCCGTCCTGGAACATCACGCCGATGCCGCGCCGCTGCTTGAGCATCTCCGAGCGGGTCATCCGCCCGACCGGGTCGCCGTTGATGAGGACCTCGCCGCCGTCGGGCTCGAGCAGGCCGATGAAGTGCTTGACCAGCACGCTCTTGCCGGTGCCCGACGGACCCAGGATGGTCGAGATGGCGCCCGGCGGCAGCGACAGGTCGACGCCGTCGAGCACCTGGTTGTCGCCGAAGGCCTTGCGCAGCTGCCGCGTCTCGACGGCGGGGACGGTGGACACCGGGTCAGCCCTTCAGCGGCGGTCGGTTCAGCGGCGGCCCGGACTGCTCCGTGCTCAAGCGGCTCCACGCGCCGTCGGGGAAGTACGTCCCCGAGTACGCCTGGCCGCCCTGGGAGGGCGGGACGAGCGTGGTGGAGAGGAACGTCGCGCCGAGCAGTGAGAAGGACTGGACGCCGAGCCCGGTCGCGTCGGAGCGCCACGGCGCGGCCAGCGCGTCCGTGAACGGCGCGGGGCGGGCGAGCCGGCGGCGCAGGTCGGCGGGCGCGATGCCGTCCCTGACGGCCGCCCCGAGCGCGAGCCCGGTGACGTAGCCGCGGATGCCCTGGAGCGTCGGCGACGAGCCGGGGTAGAGCTGGCGGACGGCGGTGGAGTAGGTGAGGCCGTCGCGCGAGTCGGGCGACACCTCCGTCGCACCGCGGACGACGCCGAGGCGCCCGAGCCGGCCGGCATCGCTGATGAAGCGCTCGGAGAAGGTGCGGCCGGAGGCGAGCACGGGCGCCGGAGCGTACCCAGTGTTCTCGCTGGTCCCCGAACGGGCCAGGGAGCGGGCGAGGGCGTCCGGGCCGTCGACGCCGACGGCGACGGTCGTGCGGCGGTCGAGCTCGCGGCGGGCGGCGGTGCGATCGGCGGCGGCGAGCGTGTCCGCGTCCCCGATCTGCACCTTCAGGTCGGCCCCGGCCAGGCCCGCGCGCCAGCCGGCGATCCAGCGCTTGCCCTCCTCGTCGCCGCGCGCGAACAGCCGCACGGTGTGCGCGGTCGGCGCGGCGACCCTGGCGGCGCGGTCGCGCACGTACTGGGCGGAGGCGTAGCCGTCGGCGGCCGGGTCGCCGGCCACGCGGTACTGATCTTGCCCCCGCCCAACCCCGGTGGGAACGGCGGGATCGCCGACGATGGCGGGGATGCCGCGGTCGGCGGCCTCGCGGACGGCCGCGCCGGCGGCGGTGCCGCACGCGCCGGCCAGGGCGAGTGGAGGGGTGGGCGGGGCAGATACCGCGGCGCCCGCCCTCGCTGCCGAGTCCTGGTCGTCGTAGGCCAGCAGCGCGACCTTGCGGTGCCCGTCGAGACCCCCGTTGGCGTTCAGGCGCCCGACGCCGAGCTGGAGCCCGAGCAGGAAGTCGCGGCAGCCGGGATCGGCGAGGTCGGCGACCGCGAGGACGTCGATCGGGTCTGAGCCCGGCGCCTTCGGGACGCCCACCGGGAGCGCGGCCGGCGAGCCCGAGCCCAGGTAGGCGAACCAGGTGCCGTCCTTCGGGAGGCGGACGTCGGCGGCCCCGTTTCTGAGCGTCGCCGTCACGTCCCCGTCCGCGCAGGCGCAGGCGAGCCGGACGCGCGTGCCGTCGGCCGCACCGCGCACGACGATGCGGTTGGCCCCGGCGCGCGCGGGCGCGAGCGTGATGTCGGCCGGCGTGCCGCCAGGGCCGAGGACGGTGGCAAAGGCCGGTCCGGGCAGCAGGTTGCCGCGCGCGGCGGGGAGGAGCTGGCCGCGGCCTTGGGGCAGCGCGGCGAGCAGGCTGGCCAGGGCGGCCAGGACGATGCCGGCGCCGACCTCGGCACGCAGCAATCGCGCTCGGCTGCTTCCGCTTTTCGGAAGCGGTGCAGCGCGGTTCGGCGCGCGGCGGGAGGCGAGGACGCCGAGCGCGACGGCGGCGGCCAGCAGGACGGTCTTGGCGATCACGGCGCGGCCGTAGCCGGTCCACTCGAGGAAGTAGACGGCGTCGACCTCGCGCAGGGCCGCGAGCACGCCGGTGATCGCGACGGCGGCCAGCGCGACGGCGGCGATCGGCGCGAAGGACCGGGCCGCGCGCAGCGCGCCCACGCCGCCCCAGCGGGAGACGACGACGAGGCCCAGCAGGGCGCCCAGCCACAGCCCGGCGGCGAGCGCGTGGACGACGAGGCCGGCGGCGCCGAGGAAGGAGGAGGAGAGCGCGTGCCCGTCGAGCGCGGTGCAGGCCAGCGCGAGCGCGCCGCCGGCGATCCACGCGGACGACCGGCGCGGGGCGACGAGGGCCGTGACCAGCAGCACGGCCAACCGCACGAGGCCGGCGACGCCCGGGCCGGTGGCGAAGACGAGCCCGAGGTCGAGCGAGCCGCCGACGCCCGCGGTCGCCGCCGCCGCCACGCCCTCGACGGCCGCCATGATGGCGACGAGGCCCGCGAGCGGCGCGGCGCGCCGCCACGCCGCGATCGCGCCGCCACCGTTGCGCGCGGCAGCGCCGTCGTGCGCGCCGCCGCCGCCGCCGTCGCGCGCGTCGACACGCCGGGCCAGCAGCCCGCCGCCGAACAGCAGCGACACCGCGATCAGCAGCAGCCAGCGCGCCACCACGGACACGGCGTCCTGGGTGGTCGCGGACTGGTTGCCCGTGCCCGTGCCGCCGCCACCGGCGAGGCGCTCGGCACCCGGCGGCGCCGCGCCGTCCTTGCCGGACACGCCGAAGACGAAGCGCCCCGAGGACGTGTGGCCGTCCCCGCCCAGCGCCACCCAGCGCACTGTGTAGACGCCCGGCTTGGGCCGGGCCAGCAGCGGCGCCGACAGGGACTTGCCGGTTGTCTTGACCGGGCCGACGCGAAGCCCCTTCACGCGGATCGAGGACCCGCGGGCGACCGGCGCCTCAGTCAGGGCGAGCGTGATCGACGACGGCGCCGAGGGCTGCGAGACCCCCGGCGCGGGTGCCGCCTGGACCAAGGTGGGGTGGGCCGCCGCCGGAGCAGCGGCCCACCCCGTCGCCGCGAGCGACGCGGCGAGGATGACGAGCCTGCGGCGCACCTACCGCCGCGTGCGCGCCCTGGCCTTGGCCTTCTTCTTCTTGGCCGCCGCCTTGCGCTTGGCCGCCGCCTTCTTCCTCGCCGCCGCCTTCCTCTTGGCGGCCTTGGACTTCGGGAGCTTGCGGTTGGTGATCGCCGGCTCCTTCGGGCACACGCCGGGCGGGCACACCCACAGCATCGAATGCGGCTTGTAGAAGCCGGCGTCGGGCGACCCCGGCCAGTTGCGGCGGTTGAAGCCGATGCCCAGGGCACCCGTCTTCTCGTCCCGGAAGGACGTGTCGTAGGACAGCTTGCCTCGCGGCGAGATGTTCACCGTGTAGTAGCGGTGGTCACCGTCGACGCCCGAGCGGGCGACGAAGTAGTCCGAGAACGTCAGCCGGTACGGCACGCCCCGCTGGTCCAGCGAGTGGTTGTCCAGCGCGGCCCAGTGCGGGCCACCGGTCGTCGGGTCGTGCACGACCAGCGTGTCGTTGAGCTTCGGGCAGTCCGCCACCGTCTCTCCCTGCGCCAGCTTCTGGAACACCTGGATGCCGGTCAGGTCCAGGCCACCCTCGTGGATGCCCCGCGACAGGTCGCAGGCCACGTGGCCGTCCTGCGCCGACTTGATCAGCGGCCGGATGTCCAGGTCGTAGACGAGCTTCGCCTGGCCGGAGTCGAAGTAGTTGTCCGACCCCGGGTTGCGGCCCTGGATGGACCGGAACAGCAGCGTGTTGGACGGGTTGACCTGATGCCAGGCGCCGCCGGCGCACCCGCCCGGCTCGTCCTCGAACTCACTCACCGTGGCGCCCGAGGCCTTGATCTGGGACAGGCCGTCGTTCCAGACCTGCACCCAGTCCTTGGAGGCGTCGCCCTTGAGCTTGGAGCCGTCAGGCGTGAAGAACACGCCGCCGCCGCACATGGACCCGGCGAAGAAGCCCTTGGACTCGAGGCCGCCCTTGTAGCGCTTGGCGTCCGGCCAGGTCTTGGCGTCCTCCATGATCCCGTACTGCTCATGAGCGCGCTGGGCGGGCTCGAGCGGGCCATTGGGGACGTGGGCGACGGACTTCAGCACCGGCTTGCCCGGGTTGGACGTGTCCCAGCTGCGGATCGTCGGGCGGAACGCGTACTTGTCGACCGTCTTGACGGGGTCGAGCACGATCTCGCGCGGCTCGGCGTAGTCGGCCGTGATCATCGTCTTGATGTCCTGGCGGATCTCGATGCCGTGCGGGTTCGCGCACGTCTCGAGCGGCCGCGCCTCGCGCAGCGAGCACGGCTCGGGCACGCCGCCGGCGTTCCCCGCGCCCGCCGCACCGCCGACGTTGCCGGCCGGCGTCTCGGACTCCAGCACGAGGCCCTTCTCGGCGTCGGGCTTGAAGGTCACGACCTCGCCGGGCGAGCCGCCGAAGTTCTCCTCCGGGCCGCCCATGTAGGTGCCGATGAAGCGACCGTCGCCGACCGCGTCGTACGCGTCCGGGATCGAGCCGCCCAGCGTGTCCTGGGGCGGGATGATGTTCTTGAGCGTGAGGTTCGGGATGTCCGCCGGGTCGAGGATGAACGTCGAGTCGTTGAACAGGCCACCGGCGATGATCGGCTCGCCGTCCTCCCACTGGTACTGCATGTGGTGGGCCTCCGTCTCGACGCCCCACGGCAGCGGCAGCTGGACGAAGTTGACCACCTTGCCGTAGTCGGGGTTCTCGGACCCGTCGACGTTGAGCTTGCGCTGGTCGATGACCTGGAAGCCGTCCAGGCCGGGGAGGAACTGCGGGTTGAGCAAGTCCGACAGGCCCTGCGGGTTGACCGTCGCGTTCTGGACCAGCTTGCTGATCACCGACGCGTTGACGTCGGCGCCGTTCTGCTTGGCCGACCACACCACGCCGTACTCCGGCCGCGAGAGCGGGTTCGGGTTCTTGGCCGCCTTGTAGGCCGCCACCGCCGCGTCGCGGCGCGCGATCGCGCCCTCGGTGACGTTGTTCTTGACCGAGGTGGTCGTCGACGCCCGCTGCAGCGTGTTCGAGAGCCACTGCGAGCTGATGGGGAGGTCGCCTCCCGGATCCTGCGCTGAAGCCACCCCCGGCGCCAGCAGCGCAGCACCGATCGCCGCGCAGGCCAACGCCCGGCGCCGCCGTATGTTCTGAGCCTTCATTTACCTGCCTCCGATTGAATGCTGCGGTGGAACCCGCCCTTCCCCATCAACTATATAGGCAAGTAGGCAACCGATGATCCGGATTGCTGATCCTGCGCGTGATGCGGACGTCTGTGCGGCCATCTACGCCCCGGCCGTGGTCGGCAGCCACGCGTCCTTCGAGGAGGAGGCGCCGTCCCCCGCGGAGATGGCGATCCGGATCGCCGCCGCGCACCTGTGGCTGGTGGAGGAGCGCGACGAGCGGGTGGTCGGCTACGCGTCGGCCGGCGGGTTCCACGAGCGCAGCGCCTACCGCTGGGCGGTCAGCGTCGCCGTCTACGTCGATCCCGCCTGCCAGGGACAGGGGGTCGGCCGGGCGCTGTACGCCGCGCTGCTGCCCGAGCTCGAGACGCGCGGCTTCACGTGGGCGATGGCGGGCGTCGCCTTGCCCAACGCCGGCAGCATCGGCCTGCACGAGGCGTTCGGATTCGAGCGAGTGGCCACCTACGCGGACATCGGCTACAAGGACGGCGCCTGGCACGACGTGGTCTGGCTCCAGCGTCCGCTCGCTCCGCGCGGGGACCCGCCGCGCGAGCCGGGCTGATGTGGTTCCACCTCGACAACGTCGTCCTCACCGCGCTGCAGGCGCTCGCCGTCGCGCTGCCGGCGGCCGGGCTGCCGGCGTGGCTCGAGCGCTACCGCCGCGGCGCCTGGGCGCTGGTGCTGCCGCTCTCGATCGTGGTCTGCATCGTCGCGATCTCCGTCACGCCGGCCAGCGCCGACGTCTACACGTGGATGGCCTTCCTGCTCGTCCCTGTCGGGGCGGCGCTCGCGCTCGGCTGGGCGGCGCACGGCGCGCGACCGTGGCTGGCGCTGCTGGCCGTCCCGCTGTTCGCGCTCGCGTTCAGCTCGGAGCTCGCGCGCGACCTCCTGATCCTCGGCTCGACGGTCACCCTCGGTCGACTGATCGCCGCCTCGGCGCCGCTGCCGCTGGTCAAGGCGGGGCTCGTGGCGATGGCGATCGTCGACGCCGCCCTGGTCTTCTCGGGGTCGCTGACCGAGCCCAACGCGACCCTCAACGCCGCCGTCCCGGCCGCCGGCCTCCCGCAGTTGCAGACCGGGACCTTCAGCGGCTCCGCGCTGGGGTACGGTGACTTCCTGTCCGCTGCCGTCCTCGGCGGCGTCCTGGCCATCGAGCGCGCGCGGCAACCGCTGCTGGCGCTCGCCGTCCTGGCCGCCAGCCTGGCCTGGGACCAGCTCTTCCTCGTGACCGACCTCCTACCCGCCACCGTCCCCGTCGCCCTTGTCCTGATCGCTCGCGAGGGGAAGAATCGTCCCATGCTCCGCCGTGCCGTCCCGCCGCTCGCCGTGCTGCTGACGTTCCTCGTCGCCGCGTCGACCGCCTTCGCCGGCGCGGGCGGCGGCAGCTCGAGCTTCGGTGGTGGCGGCGGTGGGTTCTCCGGCGGCGGTGGCGGCTTCAGCGGCGGCGGGGGCGGAAGCTACGGCGGCGGCGGGTCGGCCGCGGGCGGCTTCGGGATCATCCTGGTCATCCTCATGATCGTGGCGGTGGTGATGATCGCCGGCGCCATCAGCACGGCCAAGCTGCGCCGCAAGCGCCGCAAGCGGGTGCGCACGGTCGAGCTCGCGGCCGCCGAGGCGGCCGCCGACGACGAGGCGTTCGCATCCGACGCGGTCAACCAGCAGGCGGCGGACCTGTTCGTGGCCATTCAGCACGCCTGGGACCAGCGCGACCGCGCCGAGCTGGGGCGGCTCGTCGGCGCCGACCTGATGGTCGAGTGGAACCGGCGGCTGGACGACTTCCAGCGCCGCGGCTGGCACAACCGGGTCGAGGTCAACGGTCACCCGCGGGTCGAGTACGTCGGCATGGTCAACCGCGCCGACGACGCCGATGACCGCGTGGTCGTGCGCATCGAGGCGAGCACGCTGGACTACGTCGAGACCCGCGACGGCGGCCGCATGATGCACAACGGCCAGTCGTCGGCCGCCACCGCGATCCGCGAGTACTGGACGCTGACCAAGCGCGAGGGTCGCTGGACGCTCCTTTCGATCGAGCAGGACGCCGAGGGCGTGCACAACCTCGACGCGGAGATCGTCGCCTCGCCGTGGGCGGACTCACGCATCCACGACGAGGCGGTGGCCGAGCGCGCCGCCGCCGAGGCCGCGCCGGCGACCGTCTCGCCGGCCGAGCTCGTCGACGTCGACTTCGCCGGGGTGGGTGGGGATGGTGTCAGGGCGCAGGCGATGGACCTCGCGCTCGCCGACGGGCGCTTCGACGTCGACCTGATCGAGACGTCCGTGCGGCGCGCGGTGAGCGCGTGGGCGGAGGCCGTCGACGGCGCCGACACCGACCTGGAGGCCGTCGCCCGGCCGGAGGCGGTGCGCGAGCTGCTCGGGGACGCGTCGTCCCGGACGCGCACGGTGGTGCGCGGCCCCGTCGTCGACGGCGTCACCATCGCCGCGCTGGACGCTTCCGCGACGCCCCCGACGCTGTCCGTCGAGCTGCGCGTGCGCGGGCGCCGGTACGTCGAGGACCGCGACACGGTCGCCCTGATCTCGGGCAGCCGGAGCAGCGAGACGTCCTTCACCATGCAGTGGACCCTCGCGCTCGACGCGGCGGGGGAGTGGCCCTGGCGCATAGCCGCCACGGGCGCCTCCGTAGCCTGAAGGCATGCGCCGCATCCCATTGGTCCTGCTGTTCGCCGCACTCTGCGTGGCCGCGTGCGGCGGCGGCGACCGCCTGACCGGCGCGGACGCCACGCCGCTGCCTGGGTCCGCGGCGGCGAAGGGCAAGGGCAACGGGCTCAAGCTCGTCAAGGTCGGCAGCTTCGCGGCGCCCGTCTACGTGACCGCCCCTCCCGGTGACCGCTCGCGCGTCTTCGTCGTCGAGCAGGCCGGCCGCATCCGCGTCCGCAGCGGCGGCCGGACGAGCACCTTCCTCGACATCCGCAACCTGGTCACGTCGGGTGGTGAGCAGGGCCTGCTGTCGATGGCCTTCGCGCCCGACTACGCGACGTCCAAGCGCTTCTACGTCTACTACACCGACAAGGGCGCCCAGGAGCGCGTCGTCGAGTACACCGCCGCGTCGCCGGACCGCGCCGACCCCGGGTCCGCCCGCCTCGTGCTGCGCATGGCCGATCCCGAGCCCAACCACAACGGCGGCCTGCTGCTGTTCGGCCCGGACGGGCACCTCTACATCGGCACGGGGGACGGCGGCGGCGCCGGCGACGCCCACGGCGTCCACGGCAACGCACAGAACAAGGCGTCGCTGCTCGGCAAGCTGCTGCGCATCGACCCGGCTGCGAGTGGCGGCGCGGCCTACACGATCCCCGCCGACAACCCGTTCAGCGGGGCCGGCGAGCGTCGTGAGATCTACGCCTACGGCTTGCGCAACCCGTGGCGCTTCGCCTTCGACCGCAAGACGGACGACCTCACCATCGGCGACGTCGGCCAGGACAAGTACGAGGAGATCGACTTCGCCCACAAGGGGAAGGCCCGCGGGCGCAACTTCGGCTGGCGCGTGTACGAGGGCTACAGCCGCTATCACCCGGACGAGTCGGCGCCCGGCGCCGTCCGGCCCGTGATCGTCACCAGGCACTCGGCGGGGAACTGCTCCATCACGGGCGGCGTCGTCGTCCGCGACCGCGCGGTGCCCGGCGCCTACGGCCGCTACCTCTACGGCGATTACTGCAAGGGCGAGATCCTGTCGGCCAAGCTCAAGCTCCCCAAGGTGACCAGCATCCGCAACACCGGCCTGAAGGTGGGGGGCCTGTCGTCCTTCGGCGAGGACGCGCGCGGGCGGGTGTACGTCGTGTCGAACAACGGACCGGTGTACCGCCTTGCCGCTCGTTGAGCGCCTGGACTCGTTCGACGTCGTCCGCGTGCGCGCGGACAACGCGTCGCTGCTGAGCCTGGACGGCACGAACACCTGGGTCCTCGGGCGCGACCCGTGCTGGGTCGTGGACCCCGGGCCGCTGCAGGCCGATCACCTCGACGCGGTGGCCGCGGTGGCGGAGGAGCGCGGCGGCGCCGGCGGCGTCGTCCTCACGCACTCGCATAGCGACCATTCCGAGGGTGCTTCCGCGCTGGCTTCGCGGCTCGGCGTCGCACTGGGGGACCCTGGCGTTCTGGAGGTGCTGCCGATCCCCGGCCACGCCGACGACCACGTCGTCTTCCTCTGGAACGACGTCTGCTGCGCGGGGGACGTCGTGCTCGGCGCCGGCAGCGTGTTCGTGGCCGGCGACATGGCCGCCTACCTCGACGGGCTGCGCACGCTGCGCTCCCGGGGCCTGCGGCTGATCGGCCCCGGCCACGGGCCGCCGATCCTCGATCCCGACGCCAAGCTCGACGAGTACCTCTCCCACCGCCTGGACCGCGAGCGCCGCCTGCTCGCGGCTCTGGAGGACGGCCTGCGCGGCGACGACGCGCTGATCGACGCGGCCTGGTCGGACGCGCCGGCGCCGCTGCGCCCCGCCGCGATCCTGACCATGCACGCCCACCTGCGCAAGCTCGCCGCCGAGGGCCGCCTCCCCGCCGGCGTCACCGCCCCCGCCACAGCGTCGGACCTCCCCGCGGTCTGATCGGACGCGGTCAGCGCTGGGTCGCCGTGAGCACGATCGGAGTCAGCGTGAGCGCGTAGTCGGTCTCGAGGAACGGCTGCCAGGCCGTGCCGGCGTCGGGGCTTTGTTTGACGACGACGTAGTTGGCGTTGAGTCTCGGTCGCCGGGCCGCCTTCAGCGGGCCGAACGTCACGCGGTAGAACAGCCCTGCGGCGTTGATCTTCTTCACGGCCCGTACCGGCGACAAGCCAACCGTCTGCGGCACCACCACTTGCGGTTCTGGGCCGATCGGATCGGCGACACTCCCGAGCGGGCATCCGAGCAATCTGCGAAGGCGGACCGTCGATCCCTTCGGAGCGCGCACTCCGCGTTGTGGAGAGGTCGCCGCGACGCGTGCGCACGACGACTCGGTCTCGATCCCGAAGCCACCGGGAATCGAGACGCGGAACCCCGCGGCACGCAACTGCTCGTACGCGGCCGCCACGGTCTTGTTGCGCGTGTCGGGAACGGTTCGTGACGGCAGCGCGAAGGCGCTCGGTGCGACCGCAAGAAGCGCAACCGACACCGCGATACGAAGACTCCCCCGGACGGACATGGCGTCAGTGTCTTATCCGACGACCCTGAACGGCTCGGACGTCAGGACGGCCGTTCCTTTGCCGATGCTCACAAGAAGTGCAGCGCGATAGACGCCCGGTGAGAGGTTGCTCCAGACGGTGCCGAGGAAGTTCCGCGTCTCACCTTGCGGGATCGTGTACGCCTCCAGCGTGACCGGCCCGGGCGGTGTCGCGGGCGCGTAGGAGCCGTCCGGCTGCAGCGCCTCCCACTGAAGTTTGAGTCCGGAGGTCAGGCACGTCTCGCCGCTGTTGGTCAGCGTCGCTGGCACAGCGTCCCCGGCTCGACCCGACGCCGCGCCCAGACTCAGCTCGCCCGCCGTCTCGCCTTCGGTCGCCATGCCTCCGGCATCGAGGCAGGACGTCATCGACGCCTTGACCTCGAAACGGTGTTCGCCCCGGTGGCTGCCAACGGCAACCCGAAGCAGATACCGGGCTCCTGCGCGCCGCGCAACGCGAGCGGTGAACCTCCCTCGACGAAGGCTGCTCCGGGCGACAACGCCGTCGGATCCGTCTGTGCGGATGAGCGAGATGACGGCCCGGTGGGTGGAACGATTGCGAGCGACGCGGACGGTGATGCGCTCACCCGGCACGACCGTCCCCTTCGCGATCGCCGCCGGCCAGACGATGGAAGCGCCACCGACCGACGTCCGCTCGCCGGCGGAGGCCTTCGCTGAAGCGGGACCGCTCGCCAACGGCACGACCAGCACGCAGAAGAACACCCGGGCGACGCGCATCCCGCATCATTCTCAGCCGCCACCGTGCGTTCGTCAACATCAGAACTCCCGCCTCAATCAGTCACTAGCGGGCAGCGTGGCCGGCCCGATCATCGGCGACGAGGAGAAGCACTCTTCCCAACCTGATCCGAGAGCGCAGCTCGTTCACCGCGCCGTTGCGGTCCTCGTCAGTTGCGCGTTGGCCAGCCTGGCTTGCCTCGCAGCGAACGCCCTGGCTGTCGGGTCCGCGTGCGACTTATCGTGCCCTTGGTTGCACCCGCTGAGACAGGGCGGGTCCGGCGCGCAGATGCCGCTGCTCCGGCGGACACTCGGCGTAGCTTCCATGGACAGCCATGACTTCGCCCCACTGCTGGCCCGTAAAGGCAACGCGGGAGACTTCGAGATAGTGGTCGGCGTCTTCTTGATGGACGAAGAGCATGCGCACCTCCGGAAGTTCCGTAGACCCGAAGTCGCCGACCGCGAACACGAGACCCGACTCCGCCGCCGCAGCTCGTCCTGAAGCGAGCGCCTCGGCCGCACGTCCGACTTCGTGCGCGCCCCGATGGTTCGGCGGGCAGCGTCTGCGTGAAGGCGAGCTTCACGGGCGCTTGTGAACAGCGCCCAGACTTCGAATGGGCAGCCAAACCCCTCGGCGCCGACCGCGAACGCCACTCGAAACGCTGGAGACGCCACGCCGAACAGCATGCCAACCAGGGCGACCCGGTCGCCCACGAGCCGATGCCCCCTGCGTTCGGCGTGCCGGCTCGTCGCCACTCAGCGACACGGATCGCTGCCTCCACACCCCGCCACGGCCATGGAGCCGAGGGCGACCACCGTGCGAGGTGGTCTTTGGCACGCGAGATCTGTACGGTCGGCGCGTGGGCCTCGCACTCCGTTCGGCGGTGATCGCTGCGCTCGCGCTGCCGCTGGTGTGGGCGACGTCGGCCTCGGCGTTGTCGAACGACGGAACGGTGACCGTGGAGTGGTCGGGCACGGTCGATCAATCGTTCGTGTATCAGCCCGAGGACCCCTCGGTCTGGCAAGGCAAGATGCACTTCGAATGGGATGCGAGGGAGACGTACGCGCTGTCGGGTCGCGAGGAGGGTCAGCCGACGGCGACGCAGATCAGCCGGACGCTGAGCATCACGGGCACGGTGAGCAACGCGTTCAGGCCGCCGAACGACGCGATGACGTGCTCGGGAAGCCTCTCGGCGCGGGGTGGCGACGCGCCCGACCCGATCCACGTCTATTACGGAGGTGCCACACCGCGCGTGGGCGTCACGGCGACGATGCCCAGGAGCGGCTACTACGTCCAGTCCTCCGCGCCGGACGATTCGAAGTGCGGGTCCCCCGACAAGACGGGTGGCCCCGGGTTCGTGCCTCCGAACGACGCCATCGCCGCCGAGACGACCGCGTCGCCCGCGACGGCCGACGTGGGGGTCCCGTCGAATCCGTATTCGATGCCCTACAGCGGCACGGGCTCGGACCGGCAGACCACGGAGAGCTTCAGCGCGCGGCTCCAGGTGACCACGAACGGCGACACGAGCGGTGCCGGGCCATCGCAACTGACGCCGGCGCAGATCCAGGCGAAGAAGAACGCGCTCGACGCGCTCAAGCAGACGCTGCCGGCGGCGCTGTACCCGTGCTTCTCGACCGCGCTCGGGACGACGCTGATCACCAGTGGTGGTCCACCGGGTGCGGCCGCGGGCGGCGCGCTGATCGCCATCGGGGGACCGCTCTGCAAGGCCTACTACACGATGAACCTGGCGGAGATCCAGACCGTCAAGGACCCGCCGCGCTCCGACTTCCGGCTGGTCGCACATCCGGCGCACGTCGCCGCCGCGAAACGCGGCGCCGCCTGCAGGCGCCGGCACGGAGCTGCCCGGCGCACGTGCAAGCGGGCGAGCGCCGCCGCCGCGGACCTGCTGGCTGCGACCCGCAGGACGGCGTCGGTCGCGCACGCGATCAAGGTGACCATGGACCGGGAGGCCGGGGCTCGGCAGGCGCACTCGGCCGCCGGCATCAGCCGCCAGGACGACGCGCTGGCCGGTCTGAACAAACGCTTCCGCAAGGCCAGGAAGAAGGAGGCGGCGGCCGGGGCCGCGCTGGCGCGCATCATCCGTCGCAGCGGCGTCACGATCCACCTGACGCCGGAGCAGGCGAGCACCGCCCGGACACGCCTGCTGACGGGCCTGTCCGCGCGCGGGCTCTCCGCCGCCGACCGCGACTACGCGAGCGGCTTGTTCACGGGCGACGCGCTGGACGTGCTCGCCACGCTCGGTCGCTGAGCCGCTACCTGCCCGCGATGCGGCGGCGGGCGATGACCATGGCGGCGGCGAGAGGGGTCGTGCCGGTGGCCTCGGCCTCGTCGAGGACCGTGGTGACCGTGCCGGCGATGGCGCGCACGTCGGCGTCGGCGCGGGCCTCGTCGTAGCCGCCGGGCGCGAACTCGACGGCGATGTTGACGATGCCGCCCGCGTTGACGACGAAGTCGGGGACCCACAGGATCCCGCGCGCGGCGAGCAGGTCGGCGACGTCCGGATCCGCGAGCTGGTTGTTGGCCGCGCCCGCGACGACGCGCGCTCGCACCGACGCCACGGACTGCGAGTCGAGGACCCCGCCGAGCGCGCACGGCGCCAGCACGTCGACATCACAAGCCAGGATCGCGTCCGGCTCGACCCACGTCCCGACCTCGAGCCGGCTGCGGTCGATGTCGGTGACGAGCAGCTCGGCGCCCGCCGCGTCCAGGCGCCGGGCGAGGTCACCGCCGACGTGGCCGAGGCCCATGACCGCGATCCGCCGGCCGGCGAGGTCAGCGGTCCCGAAGACGCGCGCGCACGCGACCTCGATCGAGACCTGCACGCCCAGCGCGGTCCACGGCGACGGATCGCCGGAGCCGCCGCGCGAGCGCGGGAGCGCCGACACGTGCGAGGTGACCTCGGCGACGACCTCGAGGTCGGCGGGGGTGACGCCGACGTCCTCCGCGGTGACGTAGCGCCCACCGACCGACTCGACGACCTCGCCGAAGTCCAGCAGCGCCGCCCGCCGCCGCTCTCCCGCCATGACCGTCCCCGGCGGGACGACGATGACGCCCTTGCCGCCGCCCTGGTGCAGATCCGCGACGGCGGCCTTGTACGTCATCCCCTCCGAGAGCCGCAGCGCGTCGCGCAGCGCCAGCCGGTTGTCGGCGTAGGTCCACATCCGGCACCCGCCCAGCGACGCGCCGCGGGCGGTGGAATGGACCGCCACGATCGAGTAGAGCCCCGAGCGCGCGCCGCGCCGGATCACCACCTCCTCGTGGTCGAGCGGAGTGCTCAGGCCCTCAGTGCTCGGGCGGAGGACCCGACGTGGGCGGCGGGGTGCCGCCGGTGGCGTCCGGGTCGGCGGGGGCGGTCGGGTCGATGGAGGGGACCACGGTGACGACGGGGTCCGGGGCGGAGCCGGTCGGCGCCTTGACGGTGGGCTGATCGGCGCTGCCCACCTCGTCGGGCGCGGCCGAGCCGCCGGTGCCGTGGCCGATCTTGCCGTCCGCGGTGATGCCCGGGTCGGCGGTCACCGGCGTGGTGTCCGTGGCGACGGCGGGCGTCTCGGTGACCGCGGTGGCGTCGTCCTTCTTGACGGCGTCCCTGTCGGTCGTCTTCGCGGGCGCTGCCGAAGCGGGAAGGCTGACGTCGGCGCGGCGGCGGGTGATGGCCGGGGTGACGGGGGCGGAGGCGACGGCGGTGTGGCGCACCGCCGTGCTCGTGTGCGCGGTGCGCGCGGGCGGCTTGGAGAGATGGTGGACCTCGGCGGCGGTGCCGCCGGCCAGAGCCGCGCCGCACACGACCACGGCGACCTTGCACGCGGTGGCGCCGGCCATGGTGCCGCCGATCGCGCCGGCACCGCCGACGGACGCAGCCGCGCCGCCACCGCTCGCGCCGCCGAGCCCGAGCGCCTTGGCGGCCAGCGCCAGCGGGCCGATCCCCGCGGCGGGGGACAGCGCGGCGAACGACCGGCGCATCGACTTGAGCGTCCCGCGGTACTCGCGGCAGCCCGAGCACTCGCGCATGTGCCGGCGCGCGCGCCCCGAGGCCTTGACGCCGCGGTCGTAGGAGTCCATGAGGTCCGTGCGGATGACCGCGCAGTCGGTGTCGCGGGCCTCGATCGCCTCGACGAGTCCGGTGCGCGCCCGCACCAGCAGGGACTTCACGGCGGGGACCGTCACGTCGAGGGCCATCGCGATGTCGGCGTAGGCGAGCCCGTCGATCTCCCGCATGAGGATCGCCGAGCGCTGTTGATCGGGCAGGCGGCCGACGTCCTCGACCAGGCGGCGCAGGTCGTCGCGGCGCTGCGCCGTCTCGATCGGGTCCTGCAGCGGCGTGCGGGACATGTCGAAGATCTCGCTGGCCGGCGGCATCGGGCGCCGCAGGTGGTCGATGCAGCGGTTGTGGGCGACGCGGTAGAGCCAGGCGCGGAGGTTGACGTCGCGGTCGTCGTTGCGCAGCGCGCCGTACGCGCGGACGAAGACGTCCTGCAGGACGTCCTCGGAGTCCGCCCTCGCGCCGCCCGTGAGCATCTGCCGGACGTAGCCGAACAGGCGTTGGCGGTAGCGGTCGTGGATGACGCTGAACGCCTCTTCAGAGCCGGCCCGGAAGAGCGCGACGAGCTGCTCGTCGGAGCGCAGCCGCAGCAATGGCATCGCCAGTGACCGGCGGTGGACAGCGGGTGCGCGCAATGCGGAGGCTTCCACGACACTGCACTCTAACTGTGCACCCCGACGGGAGTTGCGCGGTTTATTGCGAAGTTTCGTCCGGCCGGCCCTCGGCCTCTGGACGACGGTACGCGTCGTCGCCCGGGAGCAGGATCTTCGCGACCTCGCCCTCCACGACGATCTGGGGCTCGACCGGCTCGACCGTCCGTCCCCGCGCCCACTCGATCAGCGCGTCGGCGGAGACGAACGTCGCCAGCCCCTCCAGCGTCTTCGAGGTCGGGAAGGCGAGCAGGACCTCGTCGCGGTCGATGGCGTCCTGCGGCGCGTACCAGCCCCAGTCGACGCACTCGTCGCCGTCCACGCTCGGGGTGGCGTCCTCGGGCTCGCGCGCGAGGAAGAAGTGCGTGTCGAAGCGGACGGCGACCTGCCGGGGCGTGATCCAGCGCGAGTAGGGGACGAGTCCCTCCGCGTCCACGGTCACGCCCGCCTCCTCGAGCACCTCGCGGACGCCGGCCGCGCGGTGGTCGCGATCCTCCGCGTCGACGGCACCGCCGGGGAAGACCCACGCGCCGCCCATGAAGCGCTGCTCCGGATTGCGCTGCACCAGCAGCACCTCGAGCGCGTCGGCGCCGCCCCGCAGGACGAGCACCGTGGCCGCCTGGCGCGCGGTCACCGGCTCCCCCTCCAGGTTGAGCGGCTCGAAGGGGTGCTCCCGCTCCGCGTCCTCCATGATCGGCACACTAACGTCCCGCCCCTCATGCAGAAGTACATCTGTGAGTCGTGCGGCTTCATCTACGACCCCGCCGACGGCGATCCCGACGGCGGCATCCCGCCCGGCACCGCGTTCGAGGACATCCCCGGTGACTGGTTCTGCCCCGTCTGCGGCGCGCGCAAGGAAGACTTCGCCGCATACGACGAATAGACCGAGTCTCGGTCTCCTCGTCTTCGTCTGCGGGACGGCGTCGCTCGGCGCCGAGATCGCCGCTGCCCGTCTGATGGCGCCGTTCTTCGGCGCCTCGACGATCGTGTGGGCGAACACGATCGGCGTCGTCCTGCTCGCACTCAGCGTCGGCTACTGGTTCGGCGGGCGCCTCGCCGACCGGCACCCGCACCTGCGTGGGCTGTGCGCCCTCGTGCTCGCCGCCGCGGCCCTGCTCGCGCTCGTCCCGCTCGTCGCGCGACCGTTCCTGAACATCTCCGTGAACGCCTTCGACACCATCGACGTCGGCGCCGCCGCCGGCTCGCTGTTCGGCGTCCTCGCGCTGGTCGCCGTCCCCGTCTTCCTGCTCGGCGCGGTCGCACCGTGGGCGCTGCGCCTCGAGCTCGACGACGTCGCCACCACCGGCCGCACCGCCGGGCGCCTGTACGCCGTCTCCACCATCGGCTCGCTGGTCGGCACGTTCGCCAGCGCGCTCGTCCTGATCCCGCTGGCCGGCACCCAGCGCACCTTCCTGATCCTGGCCACGGTGCTGGCCGTCGTGGCCGCGCTCGGCCTCGACCGCCGCTTCGCGCTCGCGCCGGTCGCCATCGCCGCGCTGCTGCTGATCCCGGTGGGGACGACCAAGGCGGCCGACGGCGCTCGCGTGATCGACGAGCGCGAGACGCAGTACCAGTACGCGCGCGTGCTGCAGGCCTCCGACGGGACGCGCACGCTCGAGCTCAACGAGGGCCAGGCGATCCACTCGCTCTACCGGCCCGGCTCCTACCTGACCGGCAACTACTGGGACGCGTTCCTGGTCGAGCCGCTGCTCGCGCTCGGCCGGCCACCGCATTCGCTGGCCGTGCTCGGCGACGGCGCCGGGACGATGACCCGCGCCTACGGGCACTACTTCCCGGGCACGGACGTCGACGCGGTCGAGATCGACGGCGAGCTGACAGAGCTGGGCAAGCGCTGGTTCGGCCTGCGCGACCGCCCCGGTCTGCGCTTCTTCTCCGAGGACGCGCGCCCGTTCCTGCGCCGCAGCGACCGCCGCTACGACACGATCTTCGTGGACGCCTACCGCCAGCCCTACATCCCCTTCTACCTGTCCACGCGCGAGTTCTTCCGGCTCGTCCGCGACCACCTGACCGCGAACGGCGTCGTGATCATCAACGTCGGACACCCCGACTCGAGCGACGCGCTGGAGAAGGTGCTGACCGCCACGGTGCGGACGTCGTTCCCGTCGATCCTGCGCGACCCGGTGGACGACGTCAACACGCTGCTGATCGCGGGTCGGACCGCGCTCGACCCCGCCCGCCTGGACGCCGCCCCGAGACCGCTGCAGGCGATCGCGTCCGGCGTGCGCCGGCGCCTCGAGGCGCCCCTGCGCGGCGGCGACGTCTACACGGACGACCGCGCGCCGGTGGAGTGGCTGATCGACAAGTCGATCGTCAGCTACGCCGCCGGCGACTGACGGGCCCGCCGGGTCAGCTCGACCGCCGCCGCGCGAAGGCCGCCCGCCTCGGTGCAGGCCTCCGCAAAGCCGACCCGCGCCGCTTCGTCGCCACGCGGGGTGTGCACCCAAAGGTCCAGTCCGTAGCGATCGGCGCGCTGGCACACCACCCGTTCGGCGTCGGGTATGCCGGCGAGCCGCTGCGCCATCAACAGGAGCGCGTCGGGGTGGTCGTCGTTCATGTGGCGAGCCGCGGAGACCGCCGATCCCGCCACGGGATCGGGCTCGGCGGCGTGGTAGTCCGCGGCCGTGGCCGAGTCCATCCGCCCATAGCCACCCACCCAGCGCACCCGCTCGACGCGCAGGACCCAGCACGAGAAGTCGTCGAAGCCGACGTAGGTGCGCGCGAACGGGTGGGCGGCCTGGAACGAGGCCAGCGCGGCGTCGTCCTCCGTCCGCTCGGCCACTCCGGCGAGCGTGACCCGCCCGCAGTCGAGCACGTCGTCGCCCGTGGCCACCTCCGCCACGCACAGGCTGGCGCGGCCGTCGGTGCGGAGGTTGCGTCCGTGCTCGGCGAGGGTGGAGACGAGCAGGACGGGTGAGCCGTCGACCGTCGTCCCGTAAGCGACCAGCGACGCCCACGGCCCGCCGTCGGCGCTGAGCGTCGCCAGGGTGCCCGCGCTCGATTGCGCCAGCAGGGTGCGTGCCTCCTCCGCCGCCGTGCGCTGCCGCACGTCCTCGCTCATCTACCGCACCGTAACGAGCGCCAGCGCCACGCATCCGTGCGCGGTCCACGCGGCGGTGCGCAGCCAGCCGACGGTGACCAGCCGGCGGGCCACACGGGCGTCGAAGCCGCGGTCGAGCCGCCCGTGGTCCGGGACGGCGAGCCCGAAGGTCAACAGCCACGTGGCCGCGGCCAGCGCCAGGCCGGCGATCGCCAGCGCGTCCGTCTTCTGGAACGCGACCACGACCGCGCTGCCCAGTTCGGCGAGCATCACCGGCGCCACCGCCCACCCCGTCCGCAGCGTGTGCCCGGCGTGGTAGCGGGTCCAGTTCGCATCGCCGACGACGAAGAACAGCGGGTAGTGGACGAGCTGGACGAACCAGATCACGCCGGTCATGTACAGCGCGGAGAACGCGCCGACGAGCTCGGGCAGCACGTGGGTCCTACGCGGCGCGGCGGACGAGCGGGACGACGTCACCGCCGGTCTGCGCCTCGGCCACCGAGACCATCGTGCCCGGCCGCAGCCCGCACCGGAGGGCGGCCCGCCCGATCACGCGGGCGGCCTCGGCCAGCTCCTGCCGGGTGTGGGTCGCCATCGCGCACAGCCGCAGCCGCGCGGTGCCGGCCGCGACCAGCACCTCCACGTAGACGCCCTGGACGAGCGCCGCCTCGGACATCGCCCGCGCGTCGGCCTCGTCGCCCACCACCAGCGCGATGACGTGCGTGTCCGAGCCGGTCACGTCGAAGCCCTCCCGGGCCAGGCCGTCGCGCAGCAGGGCCGCGTTGGCGGCCAGCTTGTCGACCCGGTGGGGCTTCTCCAGCAGCAGCTCGAGCGCGGCCTGCGCGCCGGCCACGACCGGCGGGGAGGGGGCGATACCACGGCTCGCAGGCAGCGCGTCGAGGTCGGCGACCGCGCCGGCGACGTAGTGCCCGTGGGCGCCGAGGGCGTGGCCGAGCGAGCCGATCAGCACGGCGTCCCGCACCCCGGCCGCGGCCAGCGCGCCGCGGCCACCCGGGCCGAGGGTGCCGACGGAGTGCGCCTCGTCGACGACCAGGCGGGCGCCGTGGCGGCGGGCGTAGTCGGCCAGCTCCGCCAGCGGGGCGACGTCGCCGTCGGCGAACACCGCGTCCGTGGCGATCACGGCGGCGCCCCCGCCGGCATGCTGGCGCAGGCACCAGCCGAGATGGTCGGCGTCGGCGTGCTCGTAGACGACGGCGCCGGGGACGTCGACCGCGTTGAGGGCGTCGGCGAAGACCCGGCCGGCGGGGAGCCCCGGCGCGTCGACGAGCAGCGCCGCCTCCGTCCCGTGGAAGTCGGCCAGCCCCGCCTCGAGCCGCCGGTGGACGGTCATCGTGCCGGCCACGTCGCGCGCGCTGCCGGCGCCGACGCCCCAGCGCATGGCCGCGTCGGCGGCGGCTTCGCGGACGCGCGAATGGTCGGCGAGCCCGAGCGCGTTGTTCGAGGACAAGAGCAGAACCGGTCGCCCGTCCAACACCACGCGAGGGCCCTGAGGCCCATAGATCGTCCGCATGGCCGGAAGCTACGGCTCCCCTCGGACGGTTCCGTGGCCAACCGCACAGAACACATACAGACGGTATGTATCTTTGTCGCATGCTCGACTATCGCGACACCGATCCCGGCGGCGGGGCTGACGCCGTCGTCCTCCTCCACGGCCTGCTGGTCGGCCCCGAGCTGTGGGACGGGGTGGTCGACCGGCTCGACCGCCGCTGCATCGTCCCCGTGCTGCCGCTCGGCTGCCACCCGACCCCGCTGCCCGCCGGCGCCGACCGCACTCCTGCCGGCGTCGCCGCCATGGTCGCCGACTTACTCGAGCATCTCGACCTGCGCGACGTCACCCTGGTCGGCAACGACTCCGGCGGCGCGCTCGCGCAGCTGGTCGCGGCCGATCATGGCGAGCGCGTCGGCCGGCTCGTCCTCACGCCCTGCGACCTCTACGAGGACTTCCCGCCGCGGATGTTCCACCCGCTGGTGTGGGCGGCGCGGATCCCGGGCGGGCTCTTCGCCGCGGTGTGGCCGCTCGGCATCGTCCCGCGCCTGCGACGGCTGCCGATCGCCTTCGGGCTGCTGACCAAGCGCCCGGCGCCGCACCGCGCGCTCGAGGACCGCTGGCTGCGGGCGTACCTCAAGGGTCCGCGCGGCGTGCGCCGCGACACCGCCGCCATCGTGCGGGCGGTGCGCCCGCAGATCACCATCGACGTCGCCGAGCGCCTCGAGGCGTTCCCCGGGCCGGTGCTGCTGGCGTGGGCGCCGGAGGACCGCGCCTTCCGCCTTTCCCAGGCCGAGCGGCTCGCGGCGGCGCTGCCCGACGCGCGCATCGAGACGATCGAGGACAGCTTCACCTTCGTGTCGCTGGACCAGCCCACGCGGACCGCGGAGCTGATCGCTACGTTCGCCGGGTGAGCCCGACCCAGCCCGAGCGCCGCGCCGCCACTCGCGCGGCGCTGGTCGCGGCGGGTCGGGAGCGCTTCGCCCGCGACGGCTTCGACGCCACGGCCGCCGAGACGCTGGTGGCGGACGCCGGCGTCACCCGCGGCGCCCTCTACCACCACTTCCCGGGCGGCAAGCGCGAGCTGTTCCGCGCGGTGATCGAACAGGTCGAGACGGAGGTGATCGCCGAGCTGGGCACGAAGCTGACCGGCGGGGGGGACCCGCTGGACCTGCTCGTGGTCGCCGTGGACGCGTTCCTGGATCGCTGCGAGGACCCGGAGTTCGCCGGCCTCGCGCTCCAGCAGGCGCCCGCCGTCCTGGGCTGGGCGGAGTGGCGGGCGCTCGACCTCCAGTACGGCCTCGGGCTGACCGTCACCGCGCTGCAGGCCGCCATGGACGCGGGCGCGATCGCCCCGCAGCCGGCGGCGCCGCTCGGCCACCTGCTGGTTGCCGCGCTCGGCGAGGCCGGGCTGCTGATCGCCGCGGGGGAGGAGCGGGACGCGGTGCGCGCCCCGCTGGTCAGCCTCCTCGACGGCCTGCGGGCGTGACCACCATCGCCGAGCCGCCACCGCGCCGCACGGGCTCGGCCGCGGCCTCGTAGCGGCCGTCGGGCAGGACCTCGATGCCGGTCGCCGCGCCGATCTCGCCGCCCGGCGCGGGCACGAAGCGGTGACCGAGGCCGCGCAGCGCGCCGGCGTAGCCGCCCGCGCGGAAGGCCGGCTCGACGGCGGACGCGTCGAGGTTGTTCTCCGACACGCGCGGGTCCGCGATCGCCTGCGGCAGCGTCATCCCGCGCTCGAAGCGGTCGACCAGGATCTGCAGGACCGTGGTGATGATGGTCGAGCCGCCGGGCGAGCCCACCGCCAGCACCAGCCGGCCGTCCTTGAGCACGAGCGTGGGGGACATGGACGAGCGCGGGCGCTTGCGCGCGGCGGGGGAGTTCGCCGTCCCCGGCTCGAAGTTGAAGTCGGTCAGCTCGTTGTTGAGCAGGAAGCCGCGGCCCGGGACGACCATCCCGCTGCCGCCTGTCTGCTCGATCGTGAACGTGTAGGTGACGACGTTCCCGGCCGCGTCGGCGACGGTCAGGTGCGTGGTGTTCGGGCCCTCGTGGGACGTCGAGGCGCGCGCGCCGCCGGGGCAGTCGCCGGCCTTCACCGGCTTGTCCGGCGCCCGCGGTCCGATCAGCGCCTGGCGGGCGTTCGCGAAGTCCTGGGAGAGCAGGCAGGTGAGCGGGTTGTCGACAAAGGCCGGGTCGCCGACGTACTCGTTGCGGTCGGCGAACGCGTAGCGCGACGCCTCGATGTAGCGGTGCAGCTCCTCCACCGGGGACGCCGCGGGGGCGCCGAACGCCTCCATGATGTTGAGGGCCTCGAGCACGGTGGTGCCGCCGCTGGAGGGCGGACCCATGCCGGCGATCGTGTAGCCGCGGTAGTCCGTGGTCACCGGAGCGCGCCGCAGCGCCCGGTAGGCGGTCAGGTCGCCCCGCGTCATCGCGCCGCGGTGGACCTTGGCGGCCGGGTGGCGGACGGTGGCGACGAGCGCGCGGGCGATCGGGCCGCGGTAGAAGCCGCGGGCCGTGCCCAGCCGGGCGATGCGCCGGTAGGTGCGGGCCAGGCCGGGGTTGCGCAGGGTGCTCCCGGTCTTGATCGGCTTCCCGCCGGGCAGGTAGAGCTTCTTGGTGGCGGGGAAGCGGCGGAAGCGCGCCGCGTTGTCGACCGTCTGCTGGTGCAGCGTCTTGTCGACGACGAAGCCGTGCGCGGCGAGGCGGATGCCCGGCTTCATCAGGGCGCGCAGCGGCTGGGTGCCGTAGCGCGCGAGCGCGACCCGCCAGGTGTCGGGCGTGCCGGGGACGCCCACGCTGAGCCCGCTGGTGACGGCGGTGTCGAAGTCCATCGGCTTGCCCTCCTGAAGGAACGAGCGCGGCGTGAACGCCTTCGGCGCGAACTCGCGCCCGTCGATCGTGTCGATGGTCCCGTCGGCGGTGCGGATGACCATGAAGCCGCCACCGCCGACGCCGCTCGAGTACGGCTCGACGACGCCGAGCACGCCGGCCGCGGCGACGGCGGCGTCGATCGCGTTGCCGCCGGCGCGCAGCACCGCGATGGCGGCCTTGGTCGCGTAGGGGTCGACGCTGGCGGCGGCGCCGCCGGTGCCGATGGCGGTGGGGGCTGCCGAGGCGGCCGGGGCGGCGGCGAGCAGGAGGAGGACGGCGACGGCGAGGACACGCATGGGACCCTTCTTGCCCGGTCCTCAGCGGATGCGAACGTGAAGGTGGTCGTCGTGGTAGACGAGCGGGACGACGACCTTCTTGGGCCCGGTCAGCCCGAGGTGCGGGCCGACGAAGACGTACTGCGCTCCGGCGGCCACGAAGCGGTCGACGAGCGCCTGCGCGCGGACGCGGTCGACCTGGTCGACGCGGAACGCCCGCCGCTCGCGCCCGTCCAGGCGCGGGTAGAGCACGTCGACATCGAGCCCGTTCTGGTGCGACGCGTGGCCAAGCCCGCCGTAGCGGCGCCCGAACGGCCCGCCGTGCCGGCGCGAGAGGTCCATGATCCCGACGCGCGGGACTGGAACCCCGCCCACCCCGGCGGCGCGGTAGTCGGCGATCACGTCGTAGACCGTGCTCAGCAGCCGGTCGGTGCCCCAGCGCCGCCACGGCCGGTCCGGGGTCGTGTTGAGGACGGGGTCCCAGGTGAAGAAGTCAAAGCCCTCGTCGGGGAGCTGGACGCCGTCGACGAGATGGCCGTGGTTGGGCGTCCCGGCCGCGGTCGAGACCGGCCACGCGGAGACCGCGAACGCCGGGCGGACGAGCACGACCGTCATCGCCGCCG
Organism: uncultured Solirubrobacteraceae bacterium; assembly: GCA_964242305.1. Taxonomy (GTDB): domain Bacteria; phylum Actinomycetota; class Thermoleophilia; order Solirubrobacterales; family Solirubrobacteraceae; genus DATLGB01. Next base: position 128,403 of record CAXTBB010000003.1, on the reverse strand, counting down.
CCACGACCGCCGCCGCCAGGAACGCCGCCGCCAGCCGCCGCCGGCGGGCGCCGCCGAAGAGCACGGACTTGGCGTCGCGCGCGATCCCGCCGCGCACCGCTCCCGGCGCGCGCCTCACGAGCCCTTCCACTCCGGCGGTCGCTTCTCGGCGAACGAGCGCACGCCTTCGAGGAAGTCGTCGCTGGTGAAGCAGGACTCGCGCAGGGCGATCAGCTCCCGCTCGACGTCGGCGTCCAGCACACCCTCGGCGCGGACCAGCTCGCGCAGGATGCGCTTGTTGCCGGCCAGCGCCAGCGGCGCCAGCGCGGCGATCTCGCCGGCCAGCTCGACGCCGCGGGCGGCCAGCCGGTCGGCGTCCACGACCTCGGTGACGAGCCCCCACGCCTCCGCGCGCTCGGCGGACACGTTGCGCCCCACGTGGAAGAGCTGGCGCGTGCGCATGAGCCCGATCGCGTCGACGAACTTGCGCAGCCCGGTGTGGGAGTAGATGAGCCCGAGCTTGGCCGGCGGCATGCCCACCACCGCGTCTTCGGAGGCCACGATCAGGTCGCACGACAGCGCGAGCTCGAGCCCACCGCCGATCGCGTGCCCGTTGAGCGCCGCCACCGCCGGGTACGGGTAGGCCTCCAGCGCCTCGATGGCGGCGTGGAAGGGATGGGCGACGAGCGCCTCGGCGGCCGTGGCGAAGTCGTCCGAGTCCAGCGAGCCGATGTCGTAGCCGGCGCTGAACACCGGTCCCTCCCCAGTCAGGAGCAGGCAGCGCGCGTCCAAGGTCGGGACCGTCGCGGCGATCGCGTCGAGGATCGCGTGGTCGAGTGCCCCGCGCTTCTCCGGGTTGGCGATGGTGAGGCGGGCGACGTGCTCGGCGGGGTGGTCCAGCCGCAGCTTGCCGTCCGCGAGCTCAGTCGAGCTCGACAAGCGGGTCGCCCTCGGAGACGGTCTGCCCCTCCTCGACGAGGACGCGGGAGACGTCGCCGGCCTCCTCGGCCTCGACGGGCATCTCCATCTTCATGGACTCGAGGATGACGACGGTGTCGCCCTCGTCGACGTGGTCGCCCGGGCGGACCTCGACCCGCCAGACGGTGCCGGTGATGTGGGCTTCGACGACGGTCATGCGGCCGCAGGCTACACAGGCTGGATCTGGGTGACGAAGGCGCCGTTCATCCAGGTGTGGATGGCGAACGCGCGGCCGCGCTCCACGAAGGCGAGTCCACCGGTCGGTGCGGGCTCGGCCTGCTCGAAGGTCGCCGGACAGGTGAAGACGCCGACGCCGCCGAGCGTCTCGAAGGTGGTGCGGTGCACGTGGCCGCAGAGCACGCGCAGGACCTGCGGCGAGCGGGTGAGCAGATCGGTGAGGCCCGCGCGGTCGCCGTCGCTGAGCCCGAGGTCGTCGATCGCCTTGATGCCCGTGCGCAGCGGCGGGTGGTGCATGGCGATGACGGTGGGGCGGTCGTCGAGCGCGAAGTCGAGGTCAAGGCGCCCGGCGTCCGTGCCGGGTTGCGACGTGTCGAGCAGGACCAGGCGCAGGTCGCCGACGTCCACCGCGTGCTCGCGCGGAAAGGCGTCCCACAGCGCCTCGGAGTCGTGGTTGCCGGCGATCACGTGGACCGGTGAGGTCAGCGGCGCCAGCAGCTCGCGCACCCGCGCGTAGGAGGCGGGCGCGCCGTCGTGGACGAGGTCGCCGCTGAGCAGGACGGCGGTGGGCGGGATCGGCAGCGCCGCGATGGCGTCGACCACCTCGGTGAGCGCCGCGGCGGCGGCGTCCCCCTCCGGCCCGGAGACCACGTGCGGGTCGGTGATCTGGATCAGGAAGGCGGGCACCGGGGGCTGTCAGGCTACGGCGGCGGCCAGCCCGACGCGGGCCGAGAGCACCAGCACGGCGGTCAGCGCGCGCTGGTAGCCGCGGCAGCGTGTCGCGGACCTTCGACGGGGCGTGGCCGCGGCCGGTCAGCAGCAGGACGAGCGGCGGGCCGGCGGTCGAGATCGTCGTGGTGAGGACGACGGCCCCGACGAGGACGGACACCGCCGCCGCCACGTCCAGCAGGCTCACCGGGCGCAGGGTACGATCCGGCCGTGGCCGAGGAGAAGCTGGCACCGATGCGAGCGCAGGTCTACAAGGACCCGCGTCCCAAGGAGTACTTCGACCGCTACCACGAGCGGGTCCGCACGCGCGACCCCAACTGGGTCTACGAGGCGACGCGCATGTGCGCGTGCACGTACGCGTGGGTGTTCTTCCGGCTGCAGTCCCACGACGCCTTCCGCGTCCCCGTCAGCGGCCCGGTCATCATCGCGCCCAACCACTTCTCCTTCATGGACCACTTCTTCGTGGCCGCCGGCATCCGCCGCCGCGTGCAGTTCATGGCCAAGTCGCAGATGTTCAGCGGCCTGCTCAAGTACATCTACACCAACGGGGGCGTCTTCCCCGTCCGGCGCGGGGTCGCCGACGAGGAGGCGTTCGTGTCCGCGCAGGCGATCCTGGGTCGCGGCAACCCCGTGGTCATGTACTGCGAGGGCGGCCGCTCGCGCAGCGCCGACCTCTCCGAGCGGCCCAAGCGCGGCATCGGCCGGCTCGCGCTCGAGTCCGGCGCCACCGTCGTCCCCACCGCCATCCACGGCTCCTCGAAGGTGCGCAACTGGAAGCGCGGCCAGTTCCCGAAGGTCCACGTCAAGTACGGCGACCCGATCCAGTGGGGCCGCATCACGGACCCCACGCGCGACCAGCAGCAGGCCGTCGCCGACACCATCTTCGGCACCATCAAGTCGCTGTACGGTGGCCTCGACGCGGAGCTGCGTGCCTGAGCAAAGGGTCAGCACCCTCGAGCTCTTCTTCGACCTCGTCTTCGTCTTCACGATCACGCAGTTGACCGCCGTCCTCGCGCACGGCGGCCTCGGTGAGGGCCTGCTGCACGGCACCGTCCTGCTCGGGCTGATCTTCTGGATGTACGACGGCTACGCCTGGCTGACCAACGCGGTGGCGCTGGACACGCTGGCGCGGCGGCTGACGCTGCTGGCCGCGATGGCGACCTGGCTCGTCCTCGCCCTGGCCATCCCGCACGCCTACACGGGGGACGGGGTGGCCTTCGGCGTCGCCTACCTCGTCGTCGTCCTCCTGCACGGCGGGCTGTTCATGCTGACGACGGTCGGCGGGACGCGCGGCATCCCGCGGGTGACGGCGACCAACGCGCTGGTGGCGGTCGTGGTGATCGCCGGCGGCGCCGTCGGCGGGGACGGGCAGGTCGTGGTCTGGACGATCGCCTTCGCGGCCATCTGGCTGTCGGGGTTGGTGGCGGGGACGGGGCGCTTCGACCTCAGCGCGACGCACTTCGTCGAGCGCCACGGCCTGATCGTGATCGTCACCATCGGGGAGTCGATCGTCGCCGTCGGCATCGGCGCGTCCGGGCTGCCCTTCGACGTCGAGCTCGTGCTCATCGCCGTGCTGGGCGTGGTGCTCAGCGCCTGCCTGTGGTGGACGTACTTCGGCGGGGACGACGACCGCGCCGAGTCGGCGATGGCGTCCGCTTCGCCCGAGCGCCGTGGCCGGCTCGCGTTGGTCGGCTTCGGCTACACGCACCTGCCGATGCTGCTCGGGATCGTCGCGGTGGCCGCGGGGCTGGAGGAGGCGATCGCCCATCCCTTCGACGCGCTGAAGGTCGACGCGGCCACGTTCCTGGCCGGCGGCGCGGCGCTGTTCCTGATCGCCGACGTCGCCTTCCGGCGGACGCTCGCGATCGGGACGAGCGGCCCGCGGGCGGTCACGGCCGCGATCCTGCTGGCGACCATCCCGCTCGGGACGGAGGTCTCCGCGCTCGCCCAGCTGGTCGGCCTCGTGACCGTGTTCGCGACGGGTTTGGCGACGGAGGCCCGTCCGGTGCGTTAACTGGGGAGATGCGCCTGCTGCTCGTGACGCTGCTGGTCCTGCTGGTGCCGGCCGGCGCGGCCGGCGCGACCGTGCTCGGCGTCTACAGCGAGGACGAGCTGTCGACGTCGGCGGCCGTGCGCAACACCGCCGCGGCCGGCCAGGCGGCGACGGGATTCGGGGCCGTCCGCCAGCCGTGGAGCTGGAAGCTGCTCGAGCCGAGCCCGGGCGTCTACGACTGGAGCGGGCACGACCGGGCCGTCGCCAGCGCCGCCCAGCGCGGCCTGACCATCCTCCCGTTCCTGATCGACGCGCCGGCCTGGGCGGTGGACCAGCCGGCGGGAGAGACCGGCATGCGCCCGCCGCGCGACAACCGCGACCTGGCCGACTTCGCGGTCGCCGCCGTCCGCCGCTACGGGCCCGCCGGGACGTTCTGGCGTACCCACCCGAGCGTGCCGGAGCGGCCGATCCGCGCCTGGCAGGTCTGGAACGAGCCCAACCTGCCGGTGTTCTGGCGGCCGATGCCGAGCGCCCGCGCCTACGTGGCCCTGTTGCGCACGGTCCGGGACGCGATCCACACCGCCGACCCCGGCGCCACCGTCCTCTCCGCCGGGCTGCCGGACTCCAACGGCGGCGTCGACCAGCTCACCTACCTGCGCAACCTCTACCGCGGCGGCCTGCACGGCGCGGCGGACGCGGTCGCCGTCCACGCCTACGCGCCCGACATCGCCGGCGTCGTCGCGCTCGTCTCCCGCGCGCGGGCGGTCATGCGCCGCAACGGGGACGGCCTCACGCCGCTGTGGGTCACCGAGTTCGGCTACGCGACGGGCGGCGAGTCCTCGCTGTTCACCGTCACGGAGGCCGATCAAGCCGGGCTGCTGGCCGGCGCCGCCGGCGTGTTGCGCGGGCTGGCGGCGCCGCTCGGGCTCGGCGGGCTGTTCGTGTTCAGCTGGCGCGACCCCGGCGAGCGCTTCCTGAACCTCGACATCTGGCCCTACCACGCGGGGCTCCTGCGCGTGGACGGCACACCCAAGCCGGCGCTGGCCCGGGTCGCAGCGGCCTTGAAGGCACCGGTGGACACGCCGCCGGCGACGCCCACCCGGCTGCGGATGCGCACGCGCGTGGGCGCCCGCGGCCTGGCCGTCCGCTGCAGCGCCCGCTGCGCGATCGGCGCCGTGCTGGTGGCCCGCGTCGCCCGCGCGGACCGGGCCGCTCAGTCGCTGGTGATCGGCCGCTGGGCGCGGGCGACCCGCCGCCGCGCCCGCTTCCGCATCGCCCGCGCCATCGTGCCCGCCGGCGCCTCCCTGTCCCTGCAGGTCAGCGCCGTCGCCGCCTCGGGCGCGGCGTCGCGGCGCACGATCAGCCTGTCATCCCTCCGAAGAGCCCGCCCGTGATGTGCAGCGTCTGCCCGTGGACGTAGTTGGCCCACGGCGTGCACAGGAACATGACCGGGCCGGCCGCCTCGTGGGGTGAGGCGGGACGGCCGAGCGGGATCATCATCGACGCCATGCCGCGCATCTGCTCGGGGATGCCGAGCTGGACCTTCTCGCCGTCGATCTCCATGGTGTTGTCGTCGACCTTGGCCTGGGTCAGGCGCGTGTCCACGAAGCCGAAGGCGACCGCGTTGACGTTGATCTTGAACTGGCCCCACTCCTTGGCCAGCGTCTTGGTGAGGCCGACGATGCCCGCCTTGCCGGCCGAGTAGTTGGCCTGGCCGGCGTTGCCGAAGGTGCCCGACGTCGAGGAGACGTTGACGATCTTGCGGAAGGTCTCGGTGCCCTCCTCGCGCTCTTTCTTGGCCGGCTCGCGCAGGTGCGGCGCGGCGGCGCGGATGACCCGGAAGGGGACGATCAGGTGGATGTCGAGCATCCGCTGGAACCAGTCGTCGGACAGCTTGTGGATCGGGCCGTCGAGCGTGTAGCCGGCGTTGTTGACGATGATGTCGATCTTGCCGAAGGCGTCGATCGCCGTCTGCACGAGCTCGTCGGGAGCGGACTCCTTGGTCAGGTCGCCGCTGTGGATGGTGCCGTCGGTCGGCAGCGCGTCCTGGACCTCCTGGGCCTTGTCGCCGTCGAGGTCGTTGACGACGACCTTGGCGCCCTGCTCGGCGAGCAGCTCCGCCGTCGCCCGCCCGATGCCGTTGCCCGCGCCGGTGACGATCGCCACCTTGTCATCTAGTAGTCCCATGGGCCGGAACCTTATGGTTCTCGCATGGCGGTCACGCGCGACGAGGGCAACGAGCGCGTCACCGAGCTCGAGCTGTTCTTCGACCTCGTCTTCGTCTTCGCGATCACGCAGGTCACGGCGCTGATGAGCCACGAGCCGACCTGGGCGGGACTGGGCCGGGGCATGCTCGTGCTGAGCGCGCTGTGGTTCGCGTGGGCGGCGTTCGCGTGGCTGACCACGAGCATCGATCCCGACGAGGGCGGTGCCCGCGCCGTCATGTTCGTGACAATGGGCGGCCTGCTGATCGCGTCGCTGGCCGTCCCGCACGCCTTCGACGACGACGCGGTCATCTTCGGCGTGGCGTACCTGCTCGTGCGGACGATGCAGATGGTCGCCTACGCCCTCGGCGACGCCTCGGTGGGCAACATCATCCGCACGCTCGGCCCGTCGATGATCGGCACGGGCGTGCTCATCGTGGTAGCCGGCCTCGTCGAAGGGCCGCTGCGCTACGTCCTCTGGATCGCCGCCATCGCCGTCAACGTGGTCGGGCCCTACGTCGCGGACCGCTCGTCGTGGCGCATCCATCCGGCCCACTTCGCCGAGCGCCACGGCCTGTTCATCATCATCGCGCTGGGCGAGTCGATCGTCGCCGCCGGGGTCGGCATCCAGGGGCAGGCGCTCGACGCGCAGCTGCTGGTCGCCGCCGCACTCGCGCTGACCGTGGCCGCGGCGCAGTGGTGGACCTACTTCGACATCGGCATCCACGTCGGCAGCCGCGCCCTGGTCAACGCGGAGGGGGACGCGCAGGGCCGCCTCGCGCGCGACTCGTGGAGCTTCATCCACTGGCCGATGGTGGCCGGCATCATCCTCTTCGCGCTGGGCGTCAAGAAGGGGCTCGGACACGTTGACGAGCCGCTGAAGGTGGTGCCCGCCGTCGCGCTGTGCGGAGGCTCGGCGCTGTACCTGCTCGG
>CAXTBB010000003.1:92395-121400 GCA_964242305.1 uncultured Solirubrobacteraceae bacterium | reverse complement strand
AGATCCTGTTCCGGATCCGCAACGTCGGGCAGCTCAGCCGCCGGCGGTCCGTGCTCATGGTCGCCCTGCTCGCGCTCATCCCGATCGCCCACCAGGTCGACGCCCTGATCGCGCTCGCGCTCGTCGCGGTTGCGTGGTGGGTCATGATCACCTACGAACTGCTGCGCTACGGCGAGCAGCGCCACCGCATGCGCCACACCGAGGAGATGCCCGCATGACCGTCACGACCTGCCCGCTGTGCGAGGCCACCTGCGGCCTCGACGTCACCCTCGACGGGGACCGGGTCACGCGCGTGGTGGGGGACAAGCAGGACGTCTTCTCCCACGGCTTCCTCTGCCCCAAGGGCGGGTCGCTGGGCGCGCTGCACCACGACCCCGACCGGCTGCGGACGCCGCTCGTCCGCCGCGACGGGGAGCTGGTCGAGTGCACCTGGGACGAGGCGTTCGCGGAGATCGACCGGCGCCTCGTGCCCATCCTCGAGCGTGACCGCCAGGCCGTCGGCGTCTACGCGGGCAACCCGTCGGCGCACAACCTGGCCACGCTGCTCTACGGGCGCGTCTTCAACAAGGCGCTGGGGACGCGCAACGTGTTCAGCGCGTCGACCGTCGACCAGATGCCCAAGCACGTCTCGTCCGGCTATCTGTTCGGCGGCGCGCTGACCATCCCGGTGCCGGACCTCGACCGCACCATGCACCTGCTCGTGCTGGGCGCCAACCCGCTCGCGTCCAACGGGTCGCTGATGACGTCGCCGGACGCGCGCGGGCGCATCCGCGGGATCCGCGACCGCGGCGGCAAGGTCGTCGTCATCGACCCGCGCCGGTCGCGCACCGCCGAGCACGCCGACGAGCACCACTTCATCCGGCCGGGGACGGACCCGCTGCTGCTCTTCGCGATCGTGCAGACCCTGTTCGCGGAGGACCTGGCGACGCCCGGCGAGCACCTCAACGGCGTCGAGGAGGTGCGCGCGCTGGCCGAGCCCTTCACGCCCGAGGCGGTGGCCGGCCCGACCGGCATCGCGGCGGACGAGATCCGGCGCATGGCGCGCGAGCTGGCCGCCGCGAAGTGCGCTGCGGTCTACGGGCGCATCGGGACCTCGCTGGCCAAGTACGGGACCGTGGCGAGCTGGCTGGTCGACGCCGTCAACGCGCTCACCGGCAACCTCGACCGCCCGGGCGGCGCCATGTTCCCGCTCGCCGCCGCCGGCCAGACCAACGCCGACCCGGCGTCCCCCTCGCGCGGCTTCAAGACCGCCCGCTGGACGAGCTCGGTTCGCGGCCTGCCCGAGGCGCTCGGCGAGCTGCCCGTCGCCGCGCTGGCGGAGGAGATCGAGGCGGGCATCGGCGCGCTGTTCACCCTCGGCGGCAACCCCGTGCTGTCGACGCCGAACTCCGGCCGCCTCGACGCGGCACTGCAGGGCCTCGAGCTGCTCGTCTGCGTCGACGTCTACGTCAACGAGACGACCCGCCACGCCGACGTCATCCTGCCCGGCCCGACCGCGCTCGAGCGCCCGCACTACCCGCTGCCCTTCTACCAGCTCTCCGTGCGCAACGTGGCCAACTACTCGCCGCCACTGCTCGACTCACCGGTCCCGCAGGAGTGGGAGACGCTGCTGCGGCTGACGGGGATCGTGACGGGCCAGGGCCCGAACGCCGACATCGGCGCCATCGACGCGTTCGTGGCGTCCCAGCTCGGCTTCTACGACGGTGATCGCACCGGCCCGGAGCGCCTGCTGGACATCCTGCTGCGCAAGGGTCCCTACGACCTGACCCTGGACGACCTCGAAGCCGCGCCCCACGGCATCGACCTCGGGCCACTGCAGCCGCGCCTGCCCGAGGTGCTGCGCACGCCGAGCGGGAAGGTCGAGCTTGCGCCGGGCCCGATCGTGGCCGACGTGCCGCGGTTGCGGGAGGAGCTCGACCGCCAGGACGGCGGGTTCGTGCTGATCGGCCGTCGCCAGCTGCGCTCCAACAACTCGTGGATGCACAACGTCGCCCCGCTGGTGAAAGGCAAGCCGCGGTGCACCGCCTGGCTGCATCCCGACGACGCGGCCCGGCTGGGGCTCGAGGAGGGCGCGCTCGCCCACGTCTCCTCGCGCGCGGGTGAGCTGGAGGTCCCCGTGGAGATCACGGACGCGATCATGCCCGGCGTCGTCTCCATCCCGCACGGCTGGGGCCACGACGCCGACGGCACCCGGCAGTCGGTGGCCAGCGCGCACGCGGGCGTGAACTCGAACCTGCTCGGCGACGAGCAGGTCACCGACCCCGTGTCCGGCAACGCCGTCCTCAACGGCATCCCGGTTCAGGTGCGCGCGGCGACGAAGGCCGCCTCGGCCGCCGTGTAGACGGCGACCGTCGCCAGCACGATCGTCGGCCCGTTCTCCTCGGCCAGGAGGCCGGCGATCGCCGACCCGAGGGCGATCCCGGCCGCGATCGCCGACACGAGCCAGGTCAGCGTCTCCGTCACCGTCCCCTCGGGGGCGACCTCGGACGCGAGCTGGAAGGTGAGCGCGAGCGAGGGCGCGATGGCGACACCCGCGATCCCGCACGTCACCGCCATCGCCGGCAGCGAGCCCATCAGCGCCAGCGGCACCTCGAGCACGGAGAGCGCCAGCAGGAGCGCGATCAGGCGGCGGTCGGGGTGGGCAGGCGCGGGCAGCCGCGACGCGACGAGCCCTCCGATCAAGCTTCCGAGCCCGTTGAGCCCCAGCAGGTAGCCGACCGCGCTCCTGTGGCCTTCGTCACCGGCGAAGGCGGCCAGACCCACCTCGAGGTTGGCGATGCTCAGCCCGAACAGCCCTGCGGCGATCAGGTAGGTCACCACGTTGCGATCGCGCAGCGGGCCGGCAAGGTCCGCGTCGGGAGCGGCGCTCCCGCGCGTGGCGCGCGAGAGCCGGGTGGCGGCGAAGACGATCGTCCCGCCGGCGGTGAGGGCCCCGCAGGTCGCCACCGCCGCGCGCAGCGACTGGGCGCCGATGACGCCGACGATGACGAGCGGGCCGGTGATGTAGACGAGCTCGAAGAGCGTCGAGTCGACGGCGAACGCCCGGTGGCGCAGGGCGGGGGCGACGACGTCGAACAGGAGCGCGCGCAGGCACGAGCTCAGCGGTGGCGTGGCCCCACCCGCGAGCGCAGCCAGCAGGGCGATCGCGGGGACCGGCGTGTCGTCGGGCAACGCCGCCACCGCGCCGAGCAGCGCACCCTGGGCGAGGCCGGCGGGGACCAGCACCGGCCACTGCCCGCGCCGGTCGATCATCCGGCCCAGCACGGGCTGCCCGAGCCCGCCGGCCAGCCCGAACGCGGCCGCCACCATGCCGCCCGCGGCGTACGAGCCGGTCATCTCCCGCGTGCGCAGCAGCAGCAGGACGCCCAGCGCGCCGATCGGCAGACGCCCGGCGATCGAGGCGAGCCAGAGCGAGATGATCCCGGGGCTGGCCAGCACACCCATCACCCTCGCACGCGGCAACATGCGGCGGGTGGGCGACTCCGGCTCTCCGCGTAGGGTCACGCCGATGCTCGGTGTCACGCGCGGCACGGCGCTGTACGTGGGCGCGCTGATGGGACCGGGCGTGCTGCTGGTGCCCGCGCTCGCGGCGCGCGCGGCGGGGCCGGCGTCGATCATCGCGTGGGGCGTGTTGATGGTCCTGTCGGCGCCGCTGGCGATCACCTTTGCCGCGCTCGGCGTCCGCCATCCGGTCGCCGGCGGCGTGTCGGCCTACGCGAAGGCGGCCTTCGGGCGGCGGGCGTCGGCGGTCACCAGCGCCTGCTTCCTGACCGCCGTCATCATCGGCGCGCCCGCGGTCGCGCTGATCGGCGGCTACTACGTCGCCGACCTCGCCGGGGGCGGCCGGCCCGTCGCCGTGGCAGCGGCGCTGGCGATGTTCGGCACCGTGCTCGTCATCAACGCGTTCGGCGTGCAGCTGTCCTCCGCGGTCCAGCTCGGGCTCTCCGCGGTGCTCGTCCTGATCATCGCGACGGCGATCGCGGTCGCGCTGCCCGGCCACGCCGGCGATCACTGGACGCCCTTCGCACCGCACGGGTGGGGCGCCGTCGGGACCGCCGCGAACATCCTCGTGTGGCTGTTCGTCGGATGGGAGGCGATGGCGCAGCTCGCCGGCGAGTTCCGCGATCCCGAGCGCGACATCCCGCGAGCGATCGCGCTCGCCTTCGGGACCATCGCCGTCCTCTACGCGGGCCTGGCCGTGGCCACCATCGCGATCGCTTCGGCGGCGGACTCGAAGGTCCCGCTGGCCGACCTGCTCGCCACCGGCTTCGGGGAGACCGGGCGCACGGTGACCGCCGTGCTCGCGGTCGCGCTGACCACCGGCACGATGAACGTCTACGTCGGCGGCGCCGCGAAGCTCACCGGCCTGCCGCTGCCGCGTGCGCTCGCCGCCATCGGCGTGCCGGGCCTGGTGGTCCTGACCATCCTCGCCGCCGGTGTCCTCGACGCCGACGACCTCGTCCGCGCGACGTCCGCCTGCTTCATCGCCGTCTACCTGCTGTCGCTCGGCGCCGGCGTGCGCATGCTGCCGGGGCGGCTGCGTGCGGTCGCCGTCGCCGCGCTTGCGCCGATGGCGGTCATAGCGGTCTTCTCCGCGGCCTACCTGCTCGTGCCGCTGGTCGCCGCCGCGGTGACGCTCATAGCCTCCCGGGAGTGAGTGGGAGGGCATGGGCGGGGTTCTTCGGGCTGTCGGTCCTGTGGGGCGTCCCGTACCTGTTCATCAAGGTCGCCGTCGACGACGGCGTGCCGCCGATCTTCCTCGCCTGGGTGCGGGTCACCCTCGCCGCGGCGGTGCTGCTGGCGCTCGCGGCACGCGCCGGGACGCTCGGCTCCGTGCGCGGCCTCGGGCGCTGGATCGCCGCCTACGCGGTCGTCGAGATCTGCCTGCCGTTCCCGCTCATCGGCGCGGGTGAGCAGCACGTCTCCTCGTCCTTGGCAGCGATCCTGATCGCCGCCGTCCCGACCTTCATCGCGCTGCTGTCGCTGCGCTTCAACCCGCAGGAGCGACTGACGCGCGTGCGCGCCGCCGGCCTGGCGGTCGGCTTCGCCGGCGTCGTCGCGCTGGTCGGCATCGACGTCGGGTCCGACGACCTCGTCGGCGCCGGCGCCGTCCTGCTCGCCGCCTTCGGCTACGCGTGCGGGCCGATGATCTACCAGCGCCGGTTCGCCGGCCTCGACGTGCGCGCCGCCATGGGTGCCGCGCTCGCCTGCGCCGCCGTCGTCCTCGCCGTCCCCGCACTCGTGCACCCGCCCGACACGCTGACCACCGACGCCGGGATCGCGATGATCGTCCTCGGCCTGTTCTGCACCGCCGCCGCCTTCACCCTCTTCGCCGTCCTCATCAGCTCCATCGGCGCCGCCCGCACGGCGATCATCACCTACGTCGCGCCGGTCGTCGCGCTCGCCGGCGGCGTCGTCTTCCTCGACGAGACGGTGGGACCGGGAACGGTGATCGGCCTCGTGCTCATCCTCGCGGGGTCCTGGCTGTCCACCGACGGTCGAGTGCCGCACGCACGGCGTCGACGGCGCCCGGCAGCTCAGAGGCCGTAGGTCTTGCCGATGATCTCCCGCATGATCTCGTCGGTGCCGCCGCCGATCGGGCCGAGGCGGGCGTCGCGCAGTGCGCGCTCGATCGCCGGGGGTGCGTCCACGCCCATCAGCCGCAGCACGCCCTCCTGGACGTCGACGTTGGCGCGCTGCGTGAGCAGCTTCGCCTCGCTCACCTCCCGCACGATCTGCTCGCCGGCGCACACGGCCCGGGCGACGCCGTAGCTCGTGGCGGCGGAGACCTCCACCTTCAGCGCCAGTTCGGCGACGGCGGCGCGGCGGTACGACGTGACGCGCTGGGTGCGCATCCAGCCGACCAGCGTCTCGAACGACGCGCGCATCTCCCCGAGCGCTTGCAGGGCCATGCCCATCCGCTCGCCCTGGAAGTTGGCCATGACGAGGTAGAAGCCCTTGTCGAGCTCGCCGAGCAGGTGGTCCTGCGGAACGAAGACGTCCTCGAAGGCGACGGTGGCGGTGTCGCTCGCGTGCCAGCCGAGCTTGGAGAGCTTCGACGTGGTGATGCCGTCCTGCTTGTCGATGACGAGGAAGGACATGCCGCCGTGACCACCCTCGGCGGTCGTGCGGACGGCGGTGACGTAGAAGTCCGCGCGGACGCCGTTGGTGATGTAGGTCTTCTCTCCGTTGACGACCCAGCCGCCCTCGACCGCCGCCGCGCGAGTCCGGACTCCGGCGACGTCTGATCCACCGCCCGGCTCGGTGATCGCCAGCGCCCCGATCTTCTCCCCCTTCATCGCCGGACCGAGCCAGCGCTCCTTCTGAGCCGAGGTCCCGAACGAGGCGATCGGGGGAGAGGCGATCCCCATGTGCGCACCCAAGGACGCGACCACCCCGCCCGAGCCACAGCGGGCCAGCTCCTCGGACGCGACCGCCCCGAACGCCGGCCCGCGCCCGAGCCCGCCGTACTCGACCGGCATGGTCACCCCGAGCCACTGCTTCTCGGCGAGCCAGCCGAACGCCTCGCCCGGCATCCACTCGTCGGCCTCCCACTGATCGACGTGCGGCCGCAGGCGCTCCTCCACGAACGCCCGGTACTCCGCCCGGAACGCCTCCGTCTCGGTATCGAAGGGCGGGATCACAGGCGCTTCCGAAGCATCCCGAAGACCCCGCGAATGAGCTCCTTCTCGATTGCCGCAGTGGGATCCTCCGCGCGGCGACGCCGGCGGGGAACCCGTGGGGCGGCGGGCGGAGGCTCCCTGGCGGGCGCCGGGAGACGGCGGGTGAGCACCTCCGCAGCCGACTCGCGCTCCAGCCGGGTCCCGTACTTCGCCACCAAGGCGCCGCCGGCGATCGAGTCCGCCGGTCCCATCCGCGACTTCGGCGCGTTCATCTTGGTGTGCACGACGGGCGTGGGGACGCCGCGCTCGTCGAGCACGGTCACCGCCGCCTCCCCGATCCCCAGTGAGGGCAGCAGCGCCTCGAGGTCGAGCCCCGGCGTGGTCGGGAACGTCGAGACCGCCGCCTTCAGCGCCTTCGCGTCCTGCGGCGTGTAGGCGCGCAGCGCGTGCTGCACGCGCGACCCGAGCTGCGCGAGCACGGAGTCCGCCACGTCGCCCGGCACCTGCGTCACGAACCAGATGCCGACGCCCTTGGAGCGGATCAGCCGCACGGTGCGCTCCAGCGAAGCCACGAACGCCTTCGTCGCGTCGCTGAAGAGCAGGTGCGCCTCGTCGAGGAAGACGACCAGCTTCGGCATCGGGAGGTCGCCCGCCTCGGGGAGCGACTCGAACAGCTCGGCGACCAGCCACATGAGCGCGGTCGACCACAGCTCGGGGTGCTCCTGGACGGCGGCGAGCTCGACGCACGCGATCGTCCCGCGGCCGTCTGACGCCGGCCGCATCAGGTCGGCGACGTCGAACTGCGGCTCGCCGAAGAAGTCCGTCCCGCCGCCCGCCTCGAGGATCAGCAGCGCGCGCAGCAGGACGCCGATCGTGGCCTTCGCCAGCCCCGGTGGCGGCTCGTCGGCGAGGAACTCGAGCAGCGCGCGCAGGTCGGCGAGGTCCAGCAGCCCGAGGCCGCGCTCATCGGCGTAGTGGAAGACCAGCTGCAGCGACGCCTCCTGCGTCTCGTTGGCCCCCAGCACCTTGGCCAGGAGCTGCGGCCCGAAGTCCGACACCGTCGCGCGGATCGGCGTCCCCGGCCCGATCCCGCCCAAGGAAAGAAACTCCACCGGGAAGGCGGTGGCGAGTCCGGACACGTCGCCCTTGACGTCGGCGACGAGCACGGGGACGCCGGCCGCCGAGAGCCCCTCCGCCATCACCTGCATCGACACCGTCTTGCCCGTGCCGGTCGCGCCGGCGATCAGGCCATGCCTCGTCAGCCGGTCGAAGGGGATGGAGACCGCGGCGCCGTCACCGACGCCGTGGCCCAACTCGAGGCTCAAAGCCCGTACGACCTCCCGATGACGTCGAGCATGATCTCGTCGGAGCCCGCGCCGATCCGGTTGAGCCGCATGTCGCGCCAGGCGCGCTCGATCCCGTACTCGACCATGTAGCCGGCCCCGCCGTGGATCTGCAGGCACTCGTCGGTGACCTCGCAGGCCATGCGCGACGCGTACAGCTTCGCCATCGAGATCTCGCGCACGGGGTACTCGCCGTTGGCGAAGCGCCACGCCGTCGTGTAGGTCAGCTGCCGCGACGCCTCGATCTTGGTGGCCATGTCGGCGAACTTGTGCCGAATGGCCTGGAACTTGCCGATCGGGCGGCCGAACGCCTCGCGCTCCATCGCGTACTGGAGCGTCTGGTCGAAGCAGCGCTGCGCGCCGGCGTTGCAGCCGGCGGCGCCGATCAGCCGCTCGCCCTGCAGCTCCCACATGATGTTGTAGAAGCCCTTGCCGATCTCGCCCAGGCGCGCGGAGTCGGGCACGCGCACGTCCTGGAAGGCCAGCAGCGCAGTGTCCGAGGACCGCATGCCGAGCTTCTTCAGGCGCTCCTCGCGGATCACGCCGGGGGAGTCCATCGGGACCAGGAAGAGCGTGAAGCCGTCGTAGCCGGCGTCGACGTCCGTCTTCGTGACCAGCACGATGACGTCCGAGCGGTGGCCGTTGGTGATGTAGGTCTTGGAGCCGTTGATGACCCACTCGTCCCCGTCGCGCACCGCGCGCGTCTTGATGCCGGCGACGTCGGAGCCCGCGTCGGGCTCGGTGATCCCGAGGCAGAGGATCTTCTCGCCCTTGATGGCGGGCTCGGCCCACTCGCGCTTCTGCCCCTCGGTCCCGAAGGCGAGGATGGGCGGGAGCGCCATGTCGGTCTGGACCGCGACGCCCATCGCCAGGCCGCCGCAGTGCGCGCCCGCCATCTCCTCGCCGAGCACGATCGCGGAGAAGTAGTCGCCGCCCTGGCCGCCGTAGGCCTCGGGCTTGTCGAGGCCGAGGAACCCGAGCTCGCCCATGCGCCGGAAGACCGAGTCGGGGAACTCGTCGCGCTCCCATTCCTCCGCGTGCGGCCGCAGCTCCTTCGCGACGAACGACGCGATCGACTCCCGTAGCGCCTCGTGCTCGTCGGTGAAGATGAAGTGGCGCCGCTTGGCGCCGAAGTCCGGCTTGGGTGCAGACCGCTCGGCCGTTGTCGCGCTCATGATGCAAAGGTACCGGGATGGTCCGGTACGAGGTCGAGGAAGGCGTGGCCACGATCGCGCTCGACGATCCCGGTACGCGCAACGCCCTCTCGGACGAGTTGCTCGACGCGCTCGCCGCCGCGCTCGAACGCGCCAAGGGCGACGCCGAGGTGCGCTGCGTCGTGCTCACCTCCACCCACGACAGCGTCTTCTCAAGCGGCGGCAACCTCAAGGGCTTCGCGGCCGACGTCCCGCTTGCGGAGAAGTTCGCGGACATCCGCCGCTTCCCCGACCTCTTCCGCGCGATCGGCGAGCTGGGCAAGCCGACCGTCTGCGCCGCCAACGGGCACGTCCTCGCCGGTGCCCTCGGGCTGGCGCTCGCCTGCGACCTGATCATCGCGCGCGAGGGGGTCCGGTTCGGGACGCCGGAGATCAACGTCGGCGTCTTCCCCTTCATGATCATGGCGCTCATCTACCGCAACGTCGGGCGCAAGAAGACCAACGAGCTGCTGCTGCTCGGCGAGCAGATCTCGGCGGAGGAGGCGCGCGAGGCGGGCATCGTCAACAAGGTCGTCCCGGCCGACGGGTTCGACGCCGCCGTGCGCGACTGGGCGACGAAGCTCGCCGCCAAGTCCCCGCTGCTGATGAAGCTCGGCAAGGACGCGATGTTCCGCCAGCAGGACATGCCGCTCGCCGACGCGCTCGACTACCTGCGCAGCCAGCTCGCGCTCGCCTTCGCGACCGACGACATCCAGGAGGGCGTGCGCGCCTTCGTGGAGAAGCGCGAGCCGCAGTGGAAGAACCGCTAGCCCTCGTCGCGCTGCTCTGCCGGACCTCCGACCGCTCGCCGGACGGCGCCCGCGGCGCCGCCGAGCTCGCCGAGGCGCTCGGGCCGGCGCGGGAGATCGGCTCGCCGGGCGACCCCGTCGACGGCCACTGGGCGGACGACCTCGCCGCCGCGCACGGGTGCCTGCTCGAGGCGGGCGGCCAGATCGAGGACGCGCTCGGCGGCGGCCGCCTCCCTGTCCTCGTCGCCGGCGACTGCTCCATCTGCGTGAGCACGCTGCCGACGGTCGTGCGGCTCGTGCCCGACGTGCGCGTCCTGTGGCTGGACGCGCACGGGGACTTCCACACGCCCGAGACCACGGACAGCGGCTTCCTCGGCGGCATGTGCCTGGCCGGCGCGTGCGGGGAGTGGGACACCGGCTTCGGCGACGGCCTGGACCCGCGCCGGGTCATCCTCGCGGGCGCGCGCGACCTCGAGCCGGCCGAGGCCGCCGCGCTCGAGCGGGCGGGCGTCGTGCGGGCCGATCGCTGCGCCGAGGTCGCCGACGCCGTCGACGGCCACGCGGTCTTCGTCCACCTCGACCTCGACGTCCTCGCCGACTGGCCGACGCTGTTCCCGGCCCCGGGCGGCTTCAGCGCCGAGGCGCTCGAGCGGATGCTCGACGAGGTCAGCCAGGCCGCTCAGCGCATCGTCGGCATCGAGATCACGAGCTGCGCCCCCGGCCACGCCGCGGTCGCCGCGCGGGCCGTGGCGCCGCTGCTGCGGGCGGCGTGACAGCATCCGGCTGACCGTGGCCCTCGACGACCCCGTCATCCTCACCTGCGCGATCTCCGGCGCGCTCGCGAATCGCGAGCAGTGCCCGGCGGTCCCGTACACGCCCGCCGACTACGCCGCCGAGGCGCGGCGGATCGTCGACGAGGGCGGCGTCCACATCCACATCCACGCGCGCTCGCCGGACGGCAAGCCCTCCTACGAGATCGAGGACTTTGCGGCGATCAAGTCCGCCATCCGGGACGAGGTCGGCGACGCCGCCATCATCAACTTCTCGACGGGCACGGTCGGGGTGTCGGTGGAGAAGCGCGTCGCCTACCTGCGCGAGGTCCGGCCGGAGGTGGCCGCGCTCAACATGGGCTCGATGAACTACGCGAAGTACTCCGAGCGCCGCAAGGACTTCGTCTTCAAGATGGTCTTCGCCAACCCGTTCGACGAGATCATCGA
Organism: uncultured Solirubrobacteraceae bacterium; assembly: GCA_964242305.1. GTDB lineage: Bacteria > Actinomycetota > Thermoleophilia > Solirubrobacterales > Solirubrobacteraceae > DATLGB01. The sequence goes on along the minus strand of CAXTBB010000003.1, from coordinate 110,275 downwards.
GCTGCTCGCGCACTTCCGCGAGCTGGGCATCAAGGCCGAGCACGAGTGCTTCGACGTCGGCCACGTCGCCTCCATCCGCCCGCTCATCGACATGGGGCTGCTCGACACCCCGGTCCACGCCGACTTCGTCATGGGCGTCGTCGGCGGCGTTCCGGCCACCGCGCGCAACCTCGCCGCCATGGCCGACAACCTGCCCGATACCGGTCCCCACCCACCCCATCACTGGGGCGTGATCGGCATCGGCCGGATCCAGTGGCTCATGATCGCGGCGGCGCTGACGCTCGGCGGCTCCGTGCGGGCCGGCCTGGAGGACAACTTCTACCTGCCCGACGGGACCATGGCGCGCTCCAACGGCGACCTGATCCGGAAGGCCCGGCAGATGACCGAAGACGTGGGACGCCGCCCGGCCACGGTCGCCGAGGCCCGCGGGATGCTGTGCTTGAACTCGACGGCCTGACCCGGCGCTTCGGCGACACCACCGCGCTCGACGCGCTGTCCTTCGCGGTCCCGGCGGGCACGATGTACGGCTTCGTGGGTCGCAACGGCGCGGGCAAGACGACGGCGATGCGCATCGTCCTCGGCGTGCTCGCCGCCGACGCCGGCACGGTGCGCTGGCAGGGCGCCGAGGTCGACCGCGCCACCCGCGCGCGTTTCGGATACATGCCCGAGGAGCGGGGCCTGTATCCGAAGATGAAGGTGGCCGAGCAGGTCGACTACTTCGCCTCGCTGCACGGAGTGGAGACGCCGAAGACAGGCGGGCTGCTCGAGCGCCTCGGGGTCGCCGACCGCGCCGGCGACAAGGTCGAGGACCTCTCGCTGGGCAACCAGCAGCGCGTCCAGCTCGCCGTCGCGCTCGTCCACGACCCCGAGCTGCTCGTGCTCGACGAGCCGTTCAGCGGCCTGGATCCGATGGGCGTCGACGTGCTCGCCGGTGTCCTCTCCGAGCGCGTCGCCGCCGGCGCGACCGTCCTGTTCTCCTCCCACCAGCTGGAGCTGGTCGAGCGGTTGTGCGACGCGATCGCGATCGTCGAGGGCGGCCGCCTGGTCGCCGCGGGTGCCGTGGACGAGCTGCGGGCCGCCGGAGGGTGGGAGGTCCAGCACGAGGGCGAGCCGCCCCGGGTCGTGAAGGGTGACCGCGACGAGGTCCTGGGTGCGGCGGTGCGGCGCGGCGGCGTCGTGCGCTTCGGCCCGCAGCCGCTGGCCGACATCTTCCGCGACGCGGTGCGGCCGCGATGATCCGCCGGGTCGCCCGCCGCGAGGTGCTCGTGCGCGCCCGTGACCGCGCGACGTTCGTCGGTACGGGCGTGACGCTGCTGATCCTGAGTGCGATCATCGTGCTGCCGGCCGTCTTCGGTGGGACGACCACGATCGGCGTCGCGGGGGACGCGCAGGTGATCGCCGCCGCCCAGCGCCTGCAGGGCGACTTCGACGTCAAGGTGAAGCGCGTGACGAGATCGAAGGCCGACGTCGTCGTGGAGCCGGGCCGGCTGGTGGTCGACGGCGGTGCGCCCGACGAGGCCGAGCCGCTCCTGCAGGCCGCCTCGCGCGCCGTCCGCGCCCGGGCGCCCGAGCCGGCCCCGCTCGAGGTCAAGAGGACCGACGCGGACTCCGACACCAAGCAGGCGTTCGCGACCGTCGCGCTGATCCTGCTCTACACGCAGCTGATCGGCTACGGCTTCCTGGTCGCCTCGGGGGTGGTGGAGGAGAAGGCGTCGCGGATCGTGGAGCTCCTGCTCGCGGTCATGCGCCCGCGTGAGCTGCTGTTCGGCAAGGTGCTCGGCATCGGCCTGGTCGGGGTCGTCCAGCTGCTGCTGATCGGCGCGGTCGCGCTCGGGCTGGGGGCGGCGACGGGCCGAGTCGACGTCGGTGCCGACGAGCTCGGCACCCTGCCCGTCGTGCTCGTCGCGTTCGGGTTCGGCTACGCGCTCTACGCCGGCGCCTTCGCCCTGGCCGGCTCGCTCGTCTCGCGCCAGGAGGACATCCAGAGCGCGACGACGCCGCTCATCCTCGCGCTGCTCGGGTCCTTCTTCCTCGGCTTCCAGGCGGTCGACGATCCCGGCGGCGGGCTCGCCACGGTGCTCACCTACGTACCCGTGTCGGCGCCGCTGGTGACGCCGGTACGGATCATCGCGGGCGAAGTCGGGCCGGTCGAGGTGATCGTGTCCGCGGCGATCGTGGCGGCGACGACCTATGCGGTGATCGCGTTCGCCGGGCGTGTGTACGGGACGGCGGTCCTGCAGACGGGCTCCAAGCTTCGGCTGCGCTCGCTCACCAGCGCACGGACTGACGCTCCGTGACGCCGAAGCCGGTGACGTCGCCGGCGACGGGGAGCGTCCCTGCGAAGGTGCCGAACGGCTGCTCGTAGTCCGTCGCCAGCAGGATCAGGTTCTCCTTGTGTACGCGAGTGGCCTCGGCGCTGAAGCGCAGCCGGTCGACCGCGTCCGGGCCGACGTGGTGAGGCTCGCCGTCGACCCACACGGTGCGCTCGGAGGCGCTGACCGCGTCGTGCATCCCGTCGCAGTGGTTCCAGGCCACCGGCCGGCCGTCGTCCGTCGTCCCGACCCCGGCGTTCCAGCGCCAGCGGGTCTCGCGGGCGTGGTAGCCGGCCGACTCGTCGATCAGCCCCGGCGCGTCCTCGAGCACGAGCCGGCGGCCACCGTAGGTGATGACGCCGGAGAAGCGCGCCGGCGTCTTGCGGGTCCAGATCGCCTGCTCGCCGTGGGGAGAGATGGTCTCCACCGCCGCGCCGGCGGGCACGCCCGGCGGGGTCGACAGCGGCCGGCGCACCGTGTGCTCCATCAGCGTCCGGGTGCGGCGGTCCCACACCGCCCACCAGCTCACCGGGATCGGGCCGATCCGCGCGCTGCCCACGCACAGCATGGCCGCCTCGGTGAAGACGCCCACCCAGCGCCAGCGCTTGAGCGGGCGGCCGCCGGCGAACGGGGCCGCGAAGTCGACCGCGGGTCGTTCGGGCATCCCGGTGCGCCAGGGTTCAGGGGTGCCGGAGGCAGCCGGAAGGACGGAGCGGCGGCGAGGTCGTACACGGCTGCCGGAGGTGGGCCCCCAGGTGGTCTCCATTCGTGCGCAGACTAATCTGAGCCGTGATGCCCGGCACGCGCGCCCGAGCGGGGGACCGCCGCCGTCAGATCCTCGACGCGGCCGTCCGCGTCTTCGCCCGGCAGGGGTTCCACACCTGCCGGGTGTCCGACATCGCCGACGAGGCGGGGGTCGCCTACGGACTCGTCTACCACTACTTCTCCTCCAAGGAGCAGGTCCTCGACACGCTCTTCCTGGAACGCTGGGACATCCTGCTGGAGGCGATCGAGACCGTCGACAACCGCCGCGGGGCGCCGCGCGACAAGCTCCACGCCGTCGCCGGCTTCATCATCGACTCCTACCGGGCCGACCCCGACCTGATGAAGGTCATCATCGTCGAGGTCACCCGCGCGGCCAACTCGTTCGGCGCTCGTCACCTCGCCAAGATCCGCGAGGCCTACGACGGCATCGCGGGCATCGTCCGGGACGCCCAGCGGGTCGGGGCGTTCCGTGACGACGTCGACGCGGACTTCGCGGCCATGACCTTCTACGGCGCCATCGAGCAGGTGCTGACGGGCTGGATCTTCGGCTTCCTGAGCGCCGACGACGCCGACTTCGAGTCCGCGAAGCGGTTGATCGTGGACACGATCTGCGGCGGTCTTGACGCTGCGTCGCCGACCCGTGTGCTTGACTCAGCCCGGCCGTGAGCGAGAACGAGCTGATCAAGCGCCTGGTCTGGTCGGGCCTGCTGGCTGGCTTCGGCGCGCTCGCGTCCGTGGTCACCGCCCGCGTGGCCGCCGCCGCCTACCGCCGCATCTACGACGAGGACCCACCCGAGTGAGCGACGAACCCACGCAGATCCCCGTCGACGCCCCGGCGCCGGACGCCGAGAAGCGCGTCGACATCGTCTCGCCCGAGCCGCAGGGCGCGGCGACGTCCGAGCCAGCCTCCACCCCGCCCGCCGCCGAGGAGGAGCCCTCCGGAGCCGCCGGGGTCGTCGAGCAGCGGCCCGAGCTCGTGGTGGCCGGCGCCTTCGCCGGCGCCTTCGTCTTCGCCAAGCTCCTGCAGCGGATCGGCACCCGATGAGCACCCGCATGGACCCGCCGCCCGAGACGCCGACGTCGGAGTTCGGCGCCGCCATCGCGCAGGTCACCGAGCTGACCCAGCGGATCATCCAGCAGGAGATCGAGCTGGCCAAGGCGGAGATCTCCGAGAAGGTCTCCAAGCTCGCCAAGGGCGCGGCCGTCGGCGCCGCCGCCGGCGTGTTCGTGGTGTTCGGGGCCGTCTACCTGTTCGAGGGCATCGCGTGGCTGTTCTGGCAGCTCACGGGCACGGAGACCTCGTTCTACCTCGGGTTCTTCGGCGTCGCCATCCTGCTCTTCGTGCTTGCCGCGATCGCCGGCTTCCTCGCCTTCAAGTTCATCAAGGGCGGCGCTCCGCCGACGCCGCAGATGGCCATCGACGAGGGCAAGAAGGTCAAGGCCACGCTGACCGAATCGGGGAAGAGCTGATGCCCGCACGCACCTCCGAGGAGATCCGCCAGGCCATCGAGGCCGACCGCGAGCAGCTCGGCACCGCCGTCGAGAAGCTCCGCGTCGAGGTCGCCGAGCTGACCGACTGGCGCAAGCAGCTGCGCACCCACCAGCGCGAGGTCGTGATCGGCGCCGCCGTCGCCGGCTTCGTCATCGGCGGCGGCATCGCCGGCGTCCTCGGCCTCTTCCGCCGAGGCGCCCGCTGATCACTGCCTGACGCCATCCGGCGGGCCCACTCACGTGCCAGAGGCACGCTTCGGACCCACCGGCCGTCGTCAGCCAGCGCCAGCGAACGCCTTGCGGCTAGACGTCGGCGGCGATGACGACGCCGCCGGTGGCGGCGTCGGTCTCGCGGGTGATGCGGCGGTAGTGGCGGTACTCGCGGATGCTGATCTGGATGGTCGCCGCGGCGGGGATGGCGAGCAGGGCGCCGAGCACGCCGAACAGGCTGGACCCGAAGAGGACGGCGATCAGGACCACGATCGGCTGCACCTTGACCGTCTTTGACTGGATGCGCGGCTGGATGACCGTGTTCTCGACCTGCTGGTAGACGATCGACCAGACCACCCACACGAGGGTGGCGGTCGGGAAGTCGTTGAAGACGGTCACGATCCCGACCAGGAAGGCGCCCACGGTGGCGCCGACGAGGGGGATGAGGTCGAGCAGCGCGATGATGAGCGCGAGCGCGCTGGCGTAGGGGACCCCCAGGATCGAGAGCACGATGAACGACGTGACGCCGGCGATGAGCGCCTGGCCGAGGGCGCCGGCCACGTAGCCGACGACGGCGCCGCTGATGTCGCGCGCGCCCCGGCGGAGCATCTCGTGCTCGGGTGGTGGCCGGCTGCGGATGGCCGCGTCCACCCACGACCCGCCGCTGCCGATCATGAACGCGCTCAGGATCAGGATGGTGATCAGCGCGAACAGCGAGTTGACGATCCCGAGGCCGATGTCGGACAGCACCCCCGCCGCGCCGCCCAGCTTGGAGGGCAGCTTCTCCGCCTGCTTCTGCAGCTTCTCGGTGATGTTGTAGTCCTTCTCCAGGCTGCGCAGGCGCTTGTTCTTCTGCACGTAGTCCTGAATGTCGTTGGCGTACGACGGGACCTTGTCGATGAGCTTGTTGCTCTCCTTGACCAGCGGCGGGACGAGGATGGCGCCGAACAGGATGGGGACGGAGACCAGCCCCACGTAGACGATCGTGATCGCCAGCCCGCGCCGGCGCACACGGGGCTGCATGCGGTTGACGGGCTCCGACAGCGCCACGGCGATGAACGCGGCGATGACGATCCAGGTGATCGGCTTGCGCAGCCGGTAGACGAGGTAGAGCGCGATGACGCTCAGGACGACGATCGCGACCACGCGCAGGACGGTGCGGGTGGAGAGGCCCGTCTTCACGGCGAGAGGAGCGACGAGCGCACGCCGGTCACACCGAGCAGCCCGGGCCCGACGTGCGTGCCGATCACGGGCCCGACCTCCGAGACGAACAGCGGCTCGCTGCCGTACACCGACCGGCCGTGCTCGACCAGTTCGGCCGCGCGCTCGGGGTCGCGGATGTGCTGGACGGCGAAGCGGTCCGCACCCTCCGCGCGGCGCTGCTCGAGGTACTCCTTCATCCGCGCCACGGCGCGGCCGGCGGTGCGCACGCGTTCCACGGGCTCGATCTCCTTGCCCAGCGTGAGGATCGGCTTGATGCGCAGGGCGCTGCCCAGGTAGGCCTGCGCCGCGCCGATGCGGCCGCCGCGGCGCAGGAACTCGAGCGTGTCGACGGCGAACCAGATCCTGAGGTCGTCCCGCATGGCCTGGGCGGCGGCGACGACCTCGACCACGGTCCCGCCGCCCGCCGCCTTGGCGGCCGCCGCCAGCGCGACCACGCCCATGCCGCCGCAGGCGGTCTCGGAGTCGTAGACCGCGACGCGGCCGCCGTCCACGCCCTGCTCGAGCAACGCCTCGCGCGCCTGGCCGGCGGCGCCGACCGTGCCGGAGATGCCACCGGAGAGGTGGATGGAGACGATGTCGTCGCCCGCCGCGATGATCGGCTCGTAGACCGCCAGGAAGTCCCCGACCGACGGCTGCGACGTCGTCGGCAGGTCCTTGGTCTCCCCGAGGTGCGTGTAGAAGGCGCCGAAGTCGCCCAGCGCGAGCTCCTTGTCGGTGCCCCCGTTCCAGTTGACGTAGAGCGAGACCAGCTCGATGCCCGCGCTGGCCACGAGCTCGGCCGGCAGGTAGTGCGTGGTGTCGGTCACCACCCGGACGCGCCCCATGACCGCGCGCAGGCTATCCGTCCGCGGCGCGGTGACGCGCGCGGGGCTGCCGTGGCGCGCGCGGCGCCGTGCCTACGCTGGCGCGGTGGCCGAGCCCGCGACCCTCTATCGCTGCCGCACCCGGACGAACTACCTGTGCCCGTGCGGCCGCGTGGCCCGTGCGCTGCGCCACCACGGGGTCGCCTACGCGGAGGTCCGGCTCGACCGTCAGGACCGCACCCCGGTCGAGGATCTGACCGGCCAGTACCGGCTTCCGGTGCTGGACATCGACGGGGAGGCCATCGCCGACTCCAAGCGCATCGTCGAGCACCTGCGCTGGCGGGCGGGCGAGTGAGCCTCAGCGTCCGCGGGCTGCGCAAGCGCTACGGGACGACAGAGGCGCTGAAGGGGGTCGACCTGGAGGTCGCCGACGGCGAGCTGGTCGGCCTGCTCGGGCCCAACGGCGCCGGGAAGTCGACGCTGGTCAAGATCGCCTGCGGGCTGGTGCAGCCGACGGCGGGCAGCGCCACGATCACCGGCGACCTCGGCTACCTGGCCGAGCTGTTCCGCTTCCCCGACTGGTCCAGCGCCGACGAGGTGCTCGCCCTGCACCAGGAGCTCGCCCGCTCGCCGGGCGGAGCCGCCGAGCGCCGCGAGCTGCTCGACCGCGTCGGGCTGTCCGGCGAGGACGAGCGCAAGGTGGGGACGATGTCCAAGGGCATGCAGCAGCGCCTCGGCCTCGCCCAGGCCATGATCGGCACCCCGGCGATCCTGCTGCTCGACGAGCCCACCAGCGCGCTCGACCCCGCGGGGCGCATCCTCGTCCGCGACGTGCTCGAGACCCTGCGCGAGCGCGGCACCGCCGTCCTGCTCAACTCGCACCTGCTGAGCGAGGTCGAGCTGATCTGCGACCGCGTGGCCATTGTCAATCACGGCGAGCTGATCGCGGCCGGCACGCCGGCCGAGCTGTCCACCGCCGGGGGCGTCGAGGTCGACACCGCCAGCGGGACCCGCCACTGGCCCGACGCCACCCGCGAGGACGCCCCCCGCATCGTCGCCGAGCTGGTCGCGGCCGGCGAGGCGGTCTACGGCGTGCGGGTGCTGCGCTCCTCCCTCGAGGATGCCTACCTGAAGGCGGTGGCCGAGTGATCGTCCTCGCCCGCTTCGCCATCCGCGAGGCGCTGCGCAAGCGCGTCTTCACCGTCGTGGCCTGGCTGACGGTCGCCTTCCTCGTCCTCTACGCCCTCGGCGTCTGGCAGGCGTTCAAGATCTCCGACGACCTCGGCAGTGGCTTCCGCGGCGCCGACCCGGACACGGTGGTGGGCGCGACAATGTTCGGCCTCGGCCTCTTCGGCACGCTCTTCCTCGGCGTCGTGCTCGCCGTCTTCCTGACCCTCGGAACGATCCGCGGGGACGCCGAGCGCGGGCTGCTGCAGCCGCTGCTGGTCCGCCCGATCAGCCGCCGCACGGTGCTCCTGAGCCGGCTGCTGGCGGCGGGCGGGGTGAGCGCCGCCTACGTCGGCGCGGTCTACCTGTCGGCCCTGGTCATCACCGGCGCGATCGGCGGCTTCTGGCCCGCCAACCCGGTCCTGCCCGCGCTGGAGCTGATGCTCGCCGTCGTAGTGATCACCGCGCTGAGCCTGGCCGGCTCCGTGTTCCTGGCCGCCACCGCCAACGGCATCGCCGTCTTCATGGCCTTCGGCGCCGGCCTCACCGCCGGGCTGCTCGGCCAGATCGGCGACGCCCTCAACAGCCACACGCTGTCGGACGTCGCCAGCGTGACGAGCTACCTGCTGCCCTTCGAAGCGCTCTACCAGGGCGCGCTCGGCGAGCTCGTCGGCGGCACCACGGGCTTCGACCGCTTCGTGCTCCAGCTCGGTCCGCTCGGCGGCGAACGGGACGCCGGCCCGGGCCTGTGGCTGTGGGCGCTGGCCTACCTCGGCGGCGTGACGGCCATCGCGGTCGCCGCCTTCCGCCGCGCCGACCTCTGAGTCACGAGGAGCGCGCTGGTGCCATGATCGCGGACTCGTCGACTACCCACAGGAGTGCCCGCATGCTGCCCTTCCCCCGGCGACGCCCGTCCCTCGCGGTCGTCCTCTCCTCAGCCGCCCTCGGCGTCGCCCTCGTCGGGACCGTCACCTCCACCTCCGCGGCGCCCAGCGCGAAGAAGCGCGGGGGCACGATCATCCTCGTCGTCGGGAGCCGCGTGAGCATCCAGCCCGGTGACCTCCAGGACAGCGCGGCGAAGTGCCCGAGTGGCTATTCGGTCATCGGCGGGTCCTACGGCATCGGCGGCTCTTCGGCGTACGCGCACGCCGTCGACGCCTCCGTCCTGTCGAAGGCCAACAGCTACTCCGTGTCGGTCGTCAACCCGCCGGCCAACCCGACGCTGCCCGGGTCAGGACAGGCGGCGGAGCTGACCGTGGCCGCGAACTGCGCCAAGACGGGCTCCCCCATCGTGCCGGTGGCGCCTTACAAGCGCGGCTAGCCGCGCCCGCCGCGCCGACCTCTAGGTCAGGCGGTTCTCGATGGTGAGCGGGGCGTCCTCGGCGGGCGCCTCGACGCCGAGCTCCGTGGCCAGCTCGCCCGTCTCGAACATCTCCGTGACGATGTCGCAACCGCCGATCAGCTCGCCCTTGTGGAAGAGCTGGGGGATGGTCGGCCAGTTGGAGATCGACGACAGCTCCTGGCGGATGCGGGGGTCGGGCAGGATGTCGACGGCGGCGAAGGGCGTGCCGAGCTGGTCGAGGATGCCGACCGTCTTGGCCGAGAAGCCGCAGCGGGGCGCCTCCGGCGTCCCCTTCATGAACAGGATCACCTCGTTGTCGGCGATGGCCTGCTCGATGGCGGTGCGGATCGGATTGTCGCTCATGTGGGGACCTCGGTCTTCAGGGAGAGGGCATGGATGCGGTCGCCGAGCTCGCCGGCGAAGATCTGGTTGACGAGCTGGTGCTGCTGGATGCGGCTGAGCCCGGCGAAGGCGGGGGAGACGATCTCCGCGCGGAAGTGCTGACCGTCGCCGGTCACCTCGGCGTACGCCTCGGGCAGTCCCGCCTCGATGCGCTCGCGGATCTCATCCGTGGAAACCATCGGACCCGAGGGTAGCGAGCGCTATCCTTTTTGAAGTGATCACCTTCACCGACAAGGGCGCAGAGAAGGTCCGGGAGTTCCTGGCCGGCCAGAGCGCCGATACCGAGACCTCCGGCCTGCGCGTCGGCGTCCGCGGCGGCGGCTGCAGCGGCTTCCAGTACGCCCTCGCCTTCGACGCCCAGCGCGACGGGGACGAGATCTTCACCGACCACGGTCTGAAGATCCTCGTCGACACCCCGTCGCTGCCCTACGTGCGCGGCGCGGTCGTCGACTACGTGGAGAGCCTGCAGGGCGCCGGCTTCAAGGTCGAGAACCCCAACATCGTCGCGGCGTGCGGATGCGGCTCCTCGTTCCGCGTCGCGGACGAAGAAGAAGTCTCGGCGGTCTAGCCCTCCTCGCGGCCCTCGCGGGCTGCGGCGGGGGACACGCACCGAAGCCCGCCCCGGCGCCCACGCCCGACCCCGGGCTGGCGATCGGCATCACGGAGGAGAACCCGGCGTTCCTGAGCGGCTCGAAGGACCCGCAGTTCGAGCGCTGGCACCGCGCGCTCGCGCAGATGCGGCCGACCTACTACCGCTTCCTGGTCGACTGGGCCAAGAACGTCGACGCGCAGGGGAACTTCGACCCCGTCCATCCCCAGGGCGGCTGCCTGCGCACCGTGCCGCCGTGCGCGGGCTGGTTCGGGATCCGCGCCCAGCTGGAGGCGATCGCCGCCGCCCAGAAGGCTGCGCCCGGGCGCTTCCGCGTCCTCGCCGTCGTCTACGACACGCCGGCCGTCCTCGCCCGCCCGCCGTCGGGCTGCGAGACCGGCGACGCCGAGCCGCGCTCGCGGCCGCCACGGGACCTGCGCGCCTACCAGGACCTGCTCCGCCACGTGCTCGCGGAGGCCAAGCGCGCCGGCGTGGCGATCGAGCGGTGGGCGCCCTGGAACGAGCCCAACCACGCGTACTTCATCTCGCCGCAGCGGTCGCGCTGCTCTCCCGACGCGCCGAGCGTCTCCGTCACGCGCTACGTCGAGCTCGCCCGCGCCGCCCAGCAGGTGGTCGGCGCGGACAAGGTCGTCCCGGCCGAGCTGGCCGGCGTCTCGCGCGTGACCGCGTACAGCACCGGCGAGCCCGAGTTCATCCGCGCCCTCCCCCGCGACCTCGTCTGCGGCGCCCCCGTCTTCACCCAGCACGACTACGACGGCGGCCCCGACCCGCTGCCGCTGCTCAAGCGCGAGCTCGACCGGCTGCACTGCGCCCGCCCGCCGAAGATCTGGATCACGGAGACCGGCGGCCGCCAGGATCGCTACACGCCCGCGGAGGTGTGCCGCATGGACGCCCGCAACCTGCGCCGCTGGGCGGGCGACCCGCGCGTCACCGCCGCCTTCCACTACACGCTGCGCCAGGACGACGTCTACCCGACCGGCCTGGTCACCACCGACCTGACCCGCGCCTTCCCGTCACTGAAGCTGTGGCAGGCGTGGGGCTCAGGCGTTGGCCTGCGACAGGAGCCACAGTGCCAGTGACGTGAAGCCGACCATGATCGACAGCATCCAGTACTGCGAGCGCACGGCGGTCTGCGAATCCTCGTAGAGGACGAGCGCGCGGTCGTGGGCGAGGATCAGCCCCGCGATGTGGCCGAAGACGACGAAGCCGACCTGGAAGTACCAGGTGGCGGTCTGGGAGAGCACGCCGTAGTGGATGGACCCGCTGGCGGTCCCGAACAGGTTCCAGCCGTCCCCGAGCGGGTCGGAGGCGAGGTAGGAGAGCGCCTGACCCTGGAATACGAGCGACGTCAGGTAGTGCGCCATCGCGTAGACGAGCGCGATCGGGACGAGCGAGTGCACGAAGGCGCCGCGCAGGCGCTCGGCCGACATCCCACCGCCGACGGACTGCGCGCCCGCGATGCCGACCCGGTAGAAGGCCCCGATCAAGAGCGGCCCGGCGAGCAGGCCGACGGTGCCGGCCAGGTCGGTGGCCGTGTCGGGCGAGAACGGGCCGTCGAAGAGGTTGAAGAGGCCCTTGCCGAGCGAGTCCTTCCACAGCGAGCCCTGCGAGAGCCCGTCGAAGGTGACCGTCCCGATCATGACCGCGACCAGCGCGACGGTGCCGGGCAGCGGGTCGATCCGCGGCAGCCCGCCCAGCAGCGGCCGCCGGCCAACGCTCCCGTCGCGGACCTCGAAGATCGAGAGCCGCGCGAACAGGCCGAAGTAGACGCCGAACGCCTCCGCGCGCGTCGCCCATGCCTCCGTCCCGTACAGGAACATCCCGCCCAGCGTCAGCGCGGTGTAGAGCAGCGCGCAGACGCCCACCTTGTCCGGGGTGTCGGCGTAGCGGCCGACCAGCTCCGTCCAGGTGAAGAACAGCAGCCCGAGGGCGGCGGGCCAGCGGCCGAGCCGCTCCGGGTACGGGCGCCGGCCGTCGAAGCGCAGCAGCTGACCGAGCGCGCGCCAGGGGTTCAGCGCACGGAAGACGTCCCCGAACAGCAGCGACGCGAAGACCAGGCCGACCCAGAAGATGACGTAGACGAAGGTGGGCGCGAAGTTGGCCTGCGGGGACTGCTCGCCGGCCAGGCCCGACCAGATGACCACGGCCAGCAACGCGACGCCGATGGCGCCGGCGCCGATCCGCACGGCGGCGGGCACGGTGAACAGCGGGCGCCAGGTCACGCGCTCCAGGCGCGGCTGCGGCCACAGCGCGGCCAGGCCGACGAAGGACGCGACCAGCACCGCCGCCGAGCACCAGGCGAAGACGACGGGCGGGATCGGGATGTCGGCGCGCTGGACCAGGCCGTGCGCGATGACGCCGATCACTCGGCGGCCTTCACCGCGTCCCTGAACGCGCGGATGCCGATGGAGCCCTCCAGCCGCGCGGCGATCCGCCCGTGGCGATCAACGGTGAACAGCCACGGCTCGCTCTGCAGGCCGTAGCGCACCAGCGGCGGGCGGAAGCCCTTGGTGACGTTGTTGTTCACGTAGGTCTCCTGGTGGATGAACTGCACCTTGGAGCCCGTCTCGGCCTTGACCTGGAGCATCTCGTCGGTGACCGGCCCGCACACGCGCGACTGGCACAGCTGCGGGGTCGAGAACAGCAGCGCGACCGGCTTCTTGCCGATCACGTCCGCGAACGACTTGGCGGAGAGCTCGAGCGCCTTGGGCGAGCGCGTGTCGAGCAGGTCGAGGTTGCCGCCGACGGTTCCCTTGGTGTCCGTCTGGATCACCGGCGCCTTCTCCCCGACGTCGGGGATGCGGTCGGCCTGCGGCGTCTTGACCTGCGCGGCCATGCCGGCGGCGTAGCGGCCGCCGGGCAGGTCGGAGACGGTGAGGATCTTGTAGACGCCCGGCTTCTTGAAGGGGACGTTGGCCTCGTAGATGGCGGCGAATGAGGACGACTCCGTGGCGGCCTGCTGGGAGCGGTACTTGGGGTCCGTGAGCAGCACGTCGGCCGGCGCGGCGAACGGGCCGAGGACCTTGCCGCCCTTGTACGGCGCCACGTAGACGACCGTGGCGCCGTAGTTGAACTTCTGCTTGGAGTCCAGCAGGCCGAAGGCGATCCGCCCGCCCGGCGTCCGGTACACCGACGTCCCCGGCAGCGCCTGCGGGCCGTCCGAGGCGAACTGGGCCGAGAACTGCTCGATCGACTGGCCGGGCTGCGGCTTGGGGAACTTCGAAGGATCGACGTCCTCGGCGGCCTTGACCTCGCTGCGGGCCTTCGTGGAGACGTTCTTGATCGGATCGGAGGCGGTGCTCTCGGACGAGGACCCGCATCCGGCGATTGCGGCCACACCGACGACCACGACGCAGAGGTTCCTCACCAGCACGTCGGCGAAGGCTAGGGCGCTGGCCTAAGCGTCAGGTTTGCGCCGTCGTGAGGCCATGGCGCATGCCGAGAGTGAAGGAATCGCCCGCGGCGTCCGATGCGTACCTGGTGCGCACGCTCGCGGCAGTGGCAGTCCTGGCCATCTCGATGACCGCCGTCGCCGTGGCGCAGGCGCCGCCGATCTCGGCGGTGGGTGCCCTGAAGGCGCCGGGGGTCGGCATCACCCGCGGTCCCGACGGCGCGCTCTGGCACACCTCCAAGCAGGCCGTCGGCTTCACGACGACCGCCGGCCAGACGACGGAGTTCGACCTGCCGTCCTACGCCGACGCGGGCGCGATCACCGCCGGCCCCGACGGCGCCCTGTGGTTCGTCCACCACGTCCACGCCATCGGCCGCGTCACCACGACGGGCACGGTGTCGGTGTTCGACGACCTCGACGCCGAGCCCCACGGCATCGCCTTCGGTCCTGACGGCAACCTCTGGTACGCGGCGACGGACAAGCGGTCCGGGCATGACAAGGACGCGGTCGCGCGCCTCACCCCGGCCGGCGACCTCACCATCTACGGCGGCAGCTTCACGGAGGCGCCGGTCGACATCACCGCCGGCCCCGACGGGGCGCTGTGGGTCACGGAGCCCGACGGCGGGCGCGTCGGGCGCATCACGACGACCGGGGCGGTCACGGAGGTGCCCGTCGGCGGCGAGCCGACCGCCATCGTCGCCGGTCCGGACGGCGCCCTGTGGTTCACCGACGACAAGGGGAAGATCGGGCGCGTGACCACGGACGGCAGCTTCACCATGTTCTCCGGCGCGGGCCAGAAGCCCGGGGACATCGCGGCTGGTCCCGACGGCGCGCTCTGGTACACGCTCGCGCACGGCGTCGGGCGCATCAGCGCCGCCGGCGCGATCACCACCTACGACCTGGGCGAGGCCGAGCCAGTCTCGATCACCGCCGGTCCGGACGCCGCCGTGTACTACACGGACGCCAAGGCCACGGCGCTGGGCCGCATCGACCTGACCCCGGGCCCCACCGCCACCGACACGCCAGTCCCGACCGCGACCGACACGCCCGTCCCGACCGCGACGGCGACCCCGTCGCCGACCCCTATCACGACGCCGACGCCCGTGGCGCCCGTCGTGCCCAAGCTCCAGGAGACGGTCGTCGTCGCCCCGGCCCGGGGACGGGTCCGCGTCCGTCCGCCGGGCGGCCGCTTCAAGAACCTCGTCGGCGAGCAGGGCATCCCGGTCGGTTCGCTGGTCGACACCCGCCGGGGCACGGTCGCGCTGCAGAGCGCGATCGGCGGCGGCACGCAGTCCGGCACGTTCCGCGGCGGCGTCTTCAAGGTCCGCCAGCTCTCGAGCGGCCGCACGGACATCCTGCTCCGGGGGCGCCTGGAGTGCTCGCGCGCGCTCGCCTCCGCCGCCCGCACGACGCGCAAGCAGCGCCGCCGCAAGGTGTGGGGCAAGGACGACGGCGGGTCCTTCACGACCCACGGGCGCGACAGCGTGACCACCGTCCGCGGGACGGAGTGGCTGACGCTCGACACCTGTCGCGGGACCGTGACGCGGGTCCGGTCGGGGAAGGTCGTCGTCCGCGACCGCCGCACCGGCAAGCGCCACGTCGTGCGGGCCGGGCACACCTACCTCGCGCGCCACCGGCCGTGAGGCTCCGGGGCGCGGCGGCGGTGATCGCGGTCGCGCTCGTCGCACTGCTGTCGGCGCTCGGCCTCGTCCGCGGCCTCGAGCGCTGGACCTACGACGCGCGCCTGCGCGTGCGCGGGCCGCAACCGGCCGGCACGCTCGCGGTGATCGCCATCGACGACGGCACCTTCAGCGAGCTGCGCCGGCAGTGGCCACTGCGGCGCTCGCTGCACGCGCGCGCGATCGACCGCCTGCGCGCCGCCGGGGTCGCCCGCATCGTCTACGACGTCCAGTTCACCGAGCCCTCCGCGCGGCCGGGCGACGACCGCGCGCTGGTGCGCGCCGTCCGCCGCATGCCCGGGACCGTGCTGGCCACGGGGGAGAGCGACGGCCGCGGCCACACCCGCGTACTCGGCGGGGACGCGAACCTGCGGCGCATCGGCGCCGTCGCGGCGGCCGCGAACCTGCCGGCGTCGGGCGGCGGCGTCATCCGCCGCTACGGCACCTCCGTGGCCGGGCTGCCCACGATCGCCGCGCGGGTGGCGCCGCGGACGAGGGGCGGCCTGATCGACTACCGCGGCCGGGCGGGGACGATCCCGACCTACTCCTTCGTGGACCTCCTGCGCGGCCGCGTGCCCGCGCGGGCGCTGCGCGGTCGCACCGTCGTCGTCGGCGCCACCGCCGCGACGCTCCAGGACGTCCATCCCACCGCCGCCGGGGGCGGCCTGATGGCCGGGCCCGAGATCCAGGCCAACGCGATCTGGACCGCGCTGCACGGCAACCCGCTGCGCAGCGCGCCGGGCGGGGTCGCCTACGTCATGCTGGCACTGCTCGCGGTAGCCGCCGCGGTGCGCGGCCGCTTCGCGATCCTGCTCGGCACGGCCTACGTCGCCGGCAGCGCCATCGCCTTCAGCAGCCGCGGCCTGGTCCTGCCCGTCGCCGTCCCCATCCTCGGCGCGGGGGCCGCCGCCGTCGGCGCCACCGTCGTCCGCATCGTCGCGGAGACCCGCGCCCGGCACGCCGTCACCCTCGACCTGGCCCGGACGCAGCTGGAGGCCGTGATCCGCCTCGCCCGCGCAGCCGAGCTGCGCGACGACGACACCGGCGAGCACATCGAGCGCATGAGCCGGCTGTGCGAGCTGGTCGCCCGCGAGCTCGGCCGGCCGCCGATCGAGGCCACGCTGCTGCGCCAGGCCGCCGTCCTGCACGACGTCGGCAAGATCGGGCTGCCCGACAGCATCCTGCTCAAGCCCGGCCGCCTGACCCCGGAGGAGATCGCCGTCATGCGCCGCCACACCACCGACGGGGCGGCGCTGCTCGACGGCTCCGGCTCACCCCTGCTCAAGCTCGCCGAGGTCATCGCCCGCACCCACCACGAGCGCTGGGACGGCAGCGGCTACCCCGCCGGCCTGACCGGCGAGGAGATCCCGCTGTGCGGCCGCATCGCCGCGGTCTGCGACGTCTACGACGCGCTCGTCTCCACCCGTCCCTACAAGCGCGCCTGGACGGTGGCGGACGCGGTCGCCGAGATCCGCGCCCAGCGCGGCCGCCACTTCGAGCCGCGCGTCGCCGACGCCCTGCTCGCCGTCGTCGCCCGCGAGCAGCCCGACGACCCGGGCTGGCAGCTTCAGGCCAACGACGCGGACTCGGCCAGCGGGGTGCCGTCGACCGCGGCCAGCGCGCGCTCGACGGAAGCGGCCACGCAGGTGAAGGTCGGCGTGTCGCGCTTCGTGTAGAGCGAGGACTCCGTCGTGCGCAGGCGCTGGACGAGGTCCATGAAGTCGCGCGGCTCGTCCGTCTCGAAGGCGACCACGAACTCCTGGTCGTCGAGCCCGAACGAGTACGACGTGTTGAGGTCCACGCTCGGGTACTCCCGGCCGACCTTGATGTGCTCCTGCATGATCCGCCAGCGCTCGTCGGCGTCGAGCAGGTACCACTCGCGCGTCTTCACGAACGGGTACACGAACAGGTACTTCCCCTTCGCCGGCCGCACCTCGAGGCGGGACTCGTCGGAGTACTCGGACTCCTTGGTCAGCGCCAGGAACGAGTACGGGATCGACGTCCAGCTCATCAGCCCCGACTGCTGCAGCACCACGTGGAACTCGTGGATGCGGTCCAGGTTGGTGGCCTGGCTGAGCAGCAGCAGGTCGGCGTCGCCACGCGTCCCGACCGTCGAGAACGCCCGCAGCAACCGCTCCTCCGCGAAGTCCTCGCAGGCGGCGATGAACTCGCGCTTGTGCTCGGCCCGCTCGCCGGGGTCGAGCCGTCGCCACGCGGGGTCGACCTTGAGGAACGTGTACTTGACGAAGTGCCGCTCGCGGGCCATGGCCTCAGATTAGGCGGCGTCGGGGATCGCGCGGAGGGTGGGGTCGCGCTCCGTGCCGCGGATGACCTCGTCGTCGGACTTCTCCGCGTTGACCAGGCGGCCCTGCTTCATGGAGAAGTAGATCGCCTCGGGGTGGTGGGCGACGATGGCGACCGTGGACTGCTCCGGCTCGACGGCGTGGCCGCCGCTGAGTGACAGCCCGATCGACTCGGCGCCGA
>CAXTBB010000003.1:18542-92385 GCA_964242305.1 uncultured Solirubrobacteraceae bacterium | reverse complement strand
CCGACTCGAGCCAGCTCCGCATCGGGTGCGCGTGGCCGATCGACTCGGCGCCGAGGACGCGGAAGAGCTTGTCGTGCTCGGACTGCTCCGGGCAGGCCGGGTACCCCCACGCCCAGCGGCGGCCCTGGGTGGCGGGGATGCCGTAGTCGGTGCGGATCCTCCAGTGCAGCCACTCGGCCATGCCCTCGGCGACCTGGACGCCGAGGCCGTGGGTGAAGAGCTGCTCGGCGAACTCGCCGTCCTTCTCGAGCTCGGCCATGACCTCGGTCACGCGTGCTCCGGCGGTGACGGCCTGGAAGGCGACCACGTCGAGCTCGCCGCTGTCCTTGGGGCGGTAGAAGTCGGCGATGCAGAGCCGGTCGCCCTTGGGCTGGCGCGGGAAGACGAAGCGCTCGAGCTCCGTCTCCCGATCCTCCGGGTCGAGCACGACGACGTCGTTGCCCTCGCCGTACGCCGGGAAGTAGCCCAGCAGCGCGCGCGGCTGCAGGTAGTCCTGCTCGCGCCACATGCGCTCCAGGCGCGGCAGGAAGTCGCCCTCGATGAGCTCCTTCCAGGCGTCGCCCTTCACACCGCGCCCGCCCCAGTGCAGCTTGAAGAGCACGTGCGTGTCGAGGTGGCGGTAGATCTCGTCCATGTCGACGTCGATCTCCTGCACGCCCCAGAACGGCGGCGTGGGGATCGGCACGTCGGTGCGCGCGGCGGAGCGGACGGTGTCGTCGTCGGTGGGGAGCGCCTCGGGCTCCGGGCCCTTCTCACGCAGCACCCGCGCCTCGTCGCGCATCTTCTCGACGAGGCGCTCGCGGGCGTCGCCCTCGACGAGCTGGTCCATGACGGACAGGCCCTCGAAGGCGTCCTTGCAGTAGAAGACGCCGCCCGAGTACATGTCCTCGGACCCGGTCCCGCCGGGGAAGAGGATGCGCCGGCCGAAGTTGCGGTTGATGGCGGCGCCGCCGATCAGCACCGGGACGTCGAAGCCCTGGTTGTGGAGCTCCTGCACGGCCAGCGGCATCTGCTTGGAGGTGGACACGAGCAGCGCGGACAGGCCGATCGCGGTGGCGTCGTGCTCCTTGGCGGCGTCGAGGATCGTCCCGATCGGGACCTGCTTGCCGAGGTCGACGACGGAGTAGCCGTTGTTGGTCAGGATGGTGTTGACCAGCGACTTGCCGATGTCGTGGACGTCGCCGAAGACGGTGGCCAGGACGACCGTCCCCTTCGTGTAGCCCTCGATGCGGTCCAGGAACTCCTCGAGCTTGGCCACGGCACGCTTCATGACCTCCGCGCTCTGCAGCACGAAGGGCAGGATCAGCTCGCCGGCGCCGAACTTGTCGCCGACCTCCTTCATCGCCGGCAGCAGCACGTCGTTCAAGGTGGGGACCGCGCCGATCTTGTCGACCGAGCGCACGATCTGCTCCTCCACGCCGTCCTTCTTGCGGCGCAGGATGTGCCAGTGCAGCGCCTCCTCGGGCTCCATGCCGGCGGTCGGGTCGGCGACCTCGGCCTCCTCGGCCGGGCCCTTGGACTCGAAGTGCTCGATGAAGCGCTCGAGGGCGTCCTCGCGCGTGTTGAAGACGAGGTCGTTGGCCAGGCCGCGCTCCTCGTCGTCGATCTCCGCATACGGCGTGATGTGGTTCGGGTTGACCATGGCCAGGTCGAGCCCGGCCTCCACGCAGTGGTGCAGGAAGACGGAGTTCAGGACGGAGCGCGCCGGCAGCCCGATGCCGAAGGAGACGTTGGAGACGCCCAGCGAGGTGAGCACGCCCGGCAGCTCTGACTTGATCAGCCGGATGCCCTCGATCGTCTCGACCGCGGACGGCTTCCACTCGTCGTCGCCGGTGGTGAGCGTGAAGGTGAGCGCGTCGAAGATCAGCAGCTGCGGGTCCAGGCCGTGCTCGACGCAGGCGATCTCGTGCAGGCGCTGGGCGATCTCGAGCTTGCGCTCGCGCGTCTTGCCCATCCCGACCTCGTCGATGGTCAGCGCGATCAGCGCCGCGCCGTGCTGCAGCACGACCGGCATGACCGAGTCCATCTTGTCGCGGCCCGCCTCGAGGTTGATCGAGTTGACGATCGCGCGGCCCGGGATCTGGTCCAGGGCGGTGGCGATCACGTCGGGCTCGGTGGAGTCGACCTGGATCGGCGCCGGCTGGGTGAGCGAGACCTTCTTGGCCGTGAGGCGCATCTGCTCGTCCTCGTCCTGGCGCTCCGTCAGCGCGACGCACAGGTCGAGCACGTGCGCGCCACCCTCCACCTGGTCCTCGCCGACCTCGTCGATCGTCAGCGCGATCAGCGCCGCGCCGTGGGCGACGGCGAGCGGGATGACGGTGTCGGCCTTGTCGCGGCCGGCCTCGAGGTTGATCGAGTTGACGATCGCGCGGCCGGGGGAGTGCTCGAGGGCGCGCTTGATGACGTCGGGCTCGGTGGAGTCGATCTGCAGCGGCGCGGGCTGGCTGAGGGAGACGCGCTTGGCGACCTCGCTCATCTGCACGTCCTCGTCGGCGCGCTCGGTCAGCGCGACGCAGAGGTCGAGCACGTGCGCGCCGCCCTCGACCTGGTCCTCGGCGACCTGGACGAGCGCGTCGTAGTCGTCGGCGAGCAGCAGCTCCTTGGCCTTGCGCGAGCCCTGCGAGTTCACGCGCTCGCCGACCAGCGTCGGGCGCGGCTCCTGCACCAGCGGGGCGGCGGCGATCATCGAGGAGACGCGCGGCTCGCGCGGCTCGGGACGCTCGGAGGACGGGAGGTCGCGCACGGCGGCGGCGATCGCGCGGATGTGGTCGGGCGTCGTGCCGCAGCAGCCGCCGACGACGTTGACGCCGTAGCGCGCGACGAAGTCCCCCAGCGTCTCGGCCAGCGGCTCGGGCTCTTCGGGGAAGATCGTCTCGCCGTTCGGGCCCTGGTGGGGGAGACCGGCGTTGGGGATGCAGTGGATGGGCTTGGAGCTGTGCTCGCCCAGGTAGCGGATCGCGTCGCGCATGTCCTCGGGCCCGGTGGAGCAGTTGAGGCCGATGACGTCGACGCCGAGCGCCTCCAACGTCGTCAGCACGGCGTCGATGTCCGTGCCCAGCAGCATCTTGCCGCCGTTGGGCAGCAGGGAGACCGAGCACTGGATGGGGACCGTCCGGCCGGTGGCCGCGAACGCCTCGCGCGTGCCGAAGATCGCCGCCTTGACCTCGAGGATGTCCTGCGCGGTCTCGATGATGATGAGGTCGACGCCGCCCTCGAGCAGCCCGCGGGCCTGCTCCTCGAAGACGGCCACGAGCTCGCGGAAGCGGATGGCGCCCAGGGTCGGGTCGTCGGAGGCGGGCAGGTGGCCGGTCGGGCCGATCGAGCCGGCCACGAAGCGGTCCTCGCCCACCGCCTCGCGGGCGATCTCGGCGGCGCGGCGGTTGATCTCGAGCGTGTGCTCCTCGAGCCCCCACTCCTCCAGCTTGATCCGCGACGCCTGGAAGGTGTCCGTCTCCACGACCTCCGCGCCCGCATCGACCATCGCGCGGTGCAGGTCGCGGATGACGTCGGGCCGGTTGAGGACCAGCGCCTCGTGCGCGCGCCCGGGGAGCTTGTAGTCGTCCTCGAGCGAGAGGTCGAACATCTCGAGCGTCGCGCCCATGCCGCCGTCGAAGACGACGACGTGGTCGGCGATGGCTGCGAGGTAGTCCCGGGGCATCCGACCAGGGTAGCCAACCTTGACACAAGCGTGTCAAGGTTGCCGATTCCCCCGCCGTCGCTTGAGGACTCGTGGCGGAATGCCGTTAGGAGGGCCATGGTTATCGATCTGAGGAAGCTGAGGTTCAGCGTTCTCGCGGTCGCTGGGGCGCTCCTGGTCGGACTAACGGCCACCTCCGCCCGAGCCGATTGCCCCGGAGGCACGACCGATCCGGACTACTGCACGCCCGGTGCGCCGAAGGCCACGACCGCGGCCGCGACGGCGATCACCGTCAACGGCGCCACCCTCAACGGCACCGTGAACCCCAACGGCGCGTCGACGACCTATCACTTCGAGTACGGCAAGACCACGAGCTACGGCAGCAAGACGTCGGCTCGCGGCGGACGCGGAGCGACCCCGGACGCGAACGCGGGAAGCGACTACGTCGACCACAACGTCTCGGCCACCGTCTCCGGCCTCGAACCCAACACGACCTACCACTTCCGCATCGTGAGCTCGAGCGGGAGGGGGAACGCGAACGGGGCCGACATCACGTTCGTGACGAGCAGCCCGGCCGTGACGGCACCCACCGTGACCACCGAACCCGCCACGGACGCGACCAACGCCGGTGCCACGCTCAACGGCACCGTCAACCCCAACGGCACGGCGACGACGTACCAGTTCGAGTACGGCCCCACGGCGACCTACGGGACCCGGACCACCGCCGGCGACGCGGGCAGCGACAGCACCGTCCACCCCGTGTCGACGGCCATCATCGGGCTGCTGCCGAACACCACCTATCACTTCCGCGCCATCGCCAAGAACGGCGGCGGCGAGGTGACCGGCTCGGACCGGACCTTCATCACCGCGGCAGCCGGCGCCCCGGTCGGCCACCAGGCCGCGCCGACGGCGACCACACTCGGGGCGACCGGCGTCGCCCTCACCGCGGCGACCCTCAACGGCAGCGTGAGGCCGAACGGGCTCGTGTCTCAATACGCCTTCCAGTACGGAACCACGACGGCGTACGACGGCAGCACCCCGGCCGCTCTGGTCCCCGGCGCACCGGACTTCAGCGAACACCCCGTCTCCCGGTTCGTGAGCGGGTTGCTGCCCGGCACGACCTACCACTACCGGCTCGCGGCGGCGAACTCCCTCGGGCTGACCTTCGGGCGTGACCTGACCTTCGTGACACCGGCGAAGCCGAAGCCCGTGCTGTCCATCGACGTGCGCCCCGAGCGCGACGAGACGAAGCCCTACGGGTACAAGGCCACCGGCATGCTCGCGGTGCCGGGCGGCACGGATGCGGCGCAGGTCTGCGTCGGCATGGTCACCGTGAAGGTCCGCCGCGGCCGCCGGCTCGTCGGGAGCGACGCGACACCGCTGAAGGCGAACTGCACGTACGCCAAGGCTGTCGTCGTGACGACAAGGCCACAGCGCATCAAGGGGCGCGGTCGCCATCACGGCAAGCTGCACGTCCGCTCCTACTTCGAGGGCAACAACACGCTGAGCAAGACGCGCTCGGCGAAGGTGACGGTCGCCTACGGAGAGGCTCCCAGCCGGTAGGCACACCGAGTCCGGATAGGCTGGTGCCGGCTTGAGCAAGCGCAGGTCTGGACCTCCGGCAGGGCGCGTGTCCGGCAGCCCGTGGCGGCTTCCTGACGACGCCGTGGCGCCGCCGGCGGTCGCACCCACGACTCCGCAAGCGCGCAAGCGAACGCGCTCGCGAAGACCACCCCGTCACGGCCGACCCCCTCTGACGCGATACCGGCCGCTGGTCCTCCCGCTGCTCGCCCTCGTCGCCGCCTGCGCGGCGGTCGCCGTCGCCTACGACGCTCAGCAGGACGGCGTGCGCCCGAGACCGCAGCTTCCCCCGGCGCCCACCCCGAGACCCACCACCCCGGCGACGAAACCGCTCAGCGGCATCCCGCAGGTCGGCGGCCGCCTAGGCAGGCCGACGGCAGCGGCCACGCTGACGATCTACGCCGACGTCAGCTCCCCGGCGTTCACGCTGTTCGACCGCCGGGTCGTCCCCACGCTGCTCCAGCGCTACGTGCGCCCAGGGCGACTGGCGCTCCAGCTGCGCACCCTGCCGTCCCGCGGCCTGCCGGCCCCCGGCGCCGCGGCGCTCTCGCAGGCAGCCGGCCTGCAGAGCCAGTTGTGGCAGTTCGTCCGCACGTTGTCCGCGCGGGACGACCGCGAACCGCTCGCCGCCGCGCGAGCGGTGCCGGGCCTGGACGTGGCCCGCCTGCGAAGGGACGCCGGCTCCGAGCGCGCGCTCGCCGCGGTGAACAGGGCCAAGCGCCTGGCGTTCGACGATCGGGCGAACAACCCGCCGGCGTTCCGCCTGGTGGCGCGCGGACGCACGCAGCGCCTCGAGGCGAGCACGAACGCGATGACGTTCACGCGCGCCCTCGACGCTGTCCTGCCCAACGGCTGAGCGGCACCGCCGCCGAGCGCCGGAGCCAGTGCCGCCAGCGTTCAGGGTGCTCCAGGGCGACGAAGGCCGACCACGGCAGCAGCGTCACGCGCCCGGCTCGACCGGTCCGTGTCCGCCGGGCGACGAGCGCATGGAGCCGGCGCTGGCGCTGGGCGATGCGGCGCTGGCGGGCGGTGAGACCTCCGCGCCGGAGGGCGCGATCGTAGGCCTCGCGCGCGCCCGCGGCGGGCTTGCCCGGTTGGGCCGACAGGCCGTCCACGCTCAGGCGGTAGTTCACGAGCGGCGTCGACGTCGTGACGATCCGGTGGCCGGCGGCGGTCAGGCGCAGCCAGAGGTCGTAGTCCTCGGCGTGCACCATGTCCTCCGCGTAGCCACCCAGCCGCGCGAAGACGTCACGGCGGATGACCACCCCGCTGAACACCGTGTTGGCCGTGAGCAGGCTGGTGAGCGTGACGGTGTCAGGGGCGCCTTCGCGCTCGGCCCAGGTCTCCGCGAGCAGCGTCCCGTCCGGGGTGCGCAGGCGCGCATCGCACGCCGCCAGGGCGGCGCCGGGATCGGCATCGAGCGCCGCGACCTGGGCGGCCAGGAAGTCGGGCAACCACTCGTCGTCGGCGTCGAGGATGGCAAGCAGCTCGCTGTCAGTGGCGGCGGCACCCCGGTTGCGCGCCGCCGCCGGACCGAGCGCACGCGCGTGGCGAATCACCAGTGCGCCGTACGCCCCGGCGATCTCACCAGTCGCATCCGTGGACCCGTCGTCGACCACGATCAGGTCCCAGTCGGCGAAGGACTGCGCGTGAACGGAGCGGAGCGCCAGCGGAAGGGTCGCGGCGGCGTCGCGAGCCGCGACGACGACGGTCACCCGCGGCATAGGCTTCGCGCACGGATGCGCATCCTGCACCTGCTCGAACCATCCACGGGCGGCGTCGCAGTGCACGTGGCCGACCTGGTGCGCGCCCAGGTCGCCGCCGGGGACTCGGTCGCCGCCGTCGTTGCGGATCGTGACGGGATCGCCGAGCGGCTGCGCGCGGCCGGGGCGGACGTTGCCACGGCGCCCTGGCAGCCGGAGATCACGCAGACGGGAAGCGATGTTCGAGTCCTCCGCATGCTCGTCCCGACGATACGCGCCGTGCGGCCGGACGTGGTGCACACCCACAGCAACAAGGCGGGCGTCCTCGGCCGTCTTGCCGCCCGGGTCGCCGGTGTGCCGGTCGTGCACTCGGCGCACGGATTCGCCTTCCTCTCTCAGGCTGCCCGCCCACGCCGCGGCCAGCGGGCGCGACGGGCGTTGACGCTCGGCATCGAGCGCGCCCTCGCGCCGCTGACCGCGGTCATCGTCTGCGTGAGCGACTGGGAGCGCCGCGAGGCTCTGGCGGCGCGCGTGGCCCGGCCCGACCGCCTCGTCACCGTCTACAACGGCGTCGACCTGCCGGGGGCGGCCACGGCCGATCCGCGCATCGTCGCCCTGCGTGCAACCGGTCCGCTCGTCGGGTACCTGGCGCGGCTGGAGATCGGCAAGGGGCCGCTGCTGTTCCTCGACGCCGTCGAGCGTGCCGAGGCGAACGCCGTGGTGATCGGCGATGGTCCCGACGCCGCGACCGTCCGGGCACGGTCCGGCGAGGTGCCCGTGCTTCCGTTCCCGGGAACGGCGCAGCCCGCGCTGGCTGCCTTGGACGTCTATGTCGCGCCGTCGTACTGGGAGGCGCTCGGCATCGGCGCGCTCGAGGCGATGGCGGCCGGGCTCCCGGTCGTCGCCACGGCGGTGGGAGGCCTGTGCGAGGTCGTCGTGCACGGCGAGACCGGACTGCTCGTCGCGCCGGACGACGCCGTCGCTCTCGCCGCCGCGATCGGTCGCCTGGTTGGCGATCCCGATCTTCGCGCCCGCATGGGGGCCGCCGGGCGCGCTCGCTGTGCGCAGCGCTTCTCCCCGCGGGTGATGCACGCAGGTGTCCGCGCCGCGTACGCACGGGCGGTCGCGTGAGCGCTCCGCGCGTCATCTTCGCCACGCACCGTCCGCCGTTCCCGCTCGACAATGGTGCGCGAATCCGCACGCAGCGCCTGGCGACGGGCCTGGCCCGGCGTCTCGACGTCACGTTCGTCACCTTCGCCGACGGCCCGACGTTCGACGACACGAGCGCGACCCGCGCGGAGGTGGAGTCGGTGCTGCCGGGCATGGACCTCGAGCTCGTCGACTACGGCCGCCCTCACCCGCGCGGCGTCCGGCGTGGGGTGCTGAAGCGAGGGTCGACCACCTGGGGCTACGCCAACACCCCCGCTCTGCGCGACGCCTTCGCCCGGCTGCTGGCCCGCCCCGGGCCCGCCCTCCTGCACCTCGAGAACCCGGGGGTGGGACTGGCGGGCCTCGGCACGACGACGACCGCCCCGCGGGTCCTCGCCGCGCACAATGTCGAGCATCGGATCGTCCGCGAGCTCGCCGCGGTCGCCGGGCCCGCACAGCGGCCGTTCCTCGAGGTCGAGTGGCGCAAGATCGCGGCCGAGGAACGGCGGCTGTGGCGGCGCCTGGATCTGTCGCTCGCGGTGTCCGACATCGATGCGGGAGCCATGCGCGCCGGCGGCGCCCGCCGTGTCGAGCTGTGTCCCAACGGCGCGGACACGATGCCGCTCTCGTCATGGGCGCCTCCCCGCTCCGGAGAGCCCAGGCGGCTGCTGTTCGTCGGGACCGCGGACTACCCGCCGTACGAGCTCGGGCTGCGGTGGTTCGTCCGCGAGGTCATGCCGAGGCTCGGCACCGCGACCCTGGACGTAGTGGGGGCACCGCCGACCGTGCCTGAGCGCGCGCCGGGCGTGGAGTACCACGGCCGGGTCCCCGACGTCCGGCCGTTCTACGAGCGCGCGCATGCGCTCGTGATCCCCGTCTTCCAGGGTTCCGGCACGCGTCTGAAGGCGGTGGAGTCGGCGGCGGCCGGGCGGCCGATCATCTCGACGGCGCTCGGCATGGAGGGGCTCCCGCTTCGGCCGGACGTCGAGTACCTGCGCGCCGAGGCGGCGGAGGACTTCGCCGGCGCCGTCGACCGGCTCGCCTCGCCGGACACGCTCTCGTTGATCGCCGCCGCCAGACGCGCGGTCGAGCCGCTCGGCTGGGACAAGATCGCAGACGACCTCGCTGAGCGCTACAGCACGATGACGCGATAGCGCAGCGACCCCCGCAGGCAGGCGGCGACCTCCGTCCCGTCCCGAAGGATGAGATACGGCGCCAGCAGCGGTCCCGAGCGGCGGTTGGTCAGGTAGTGCACGTACGGCGTGGCCAGCCACAGCCGCACGAGCCAGAGCCGCCGGGGCAGCAGCGCCGCCACGGCGGCCCGCACGAACATGAGGTGGTGCGGGGACCAGAACAGCCGCAGGTACAGCCCTCGCCGCATGCCGGGGTGCCGTTTGAAGGCGAGCATGGCGGTCTCGTTCCAGCGCCAAGCCCGGCGAAGCGAGTGGATCGGGCCGAGGTTCTCGACCGCGTGGTGCATGACGGCGTCCGGCGCCCACGCCGGCTCGACGCCGGCTTCGATGGCCCGCCAGGCGAGGTCCGAGTCCTCACCGCCCCAGGCGAAGACCGCCTCGTCGAAGCCACCGACGGCTTCGAGCACCGCTCTCGGATAGAAGATGTTGGCCGTCTCGTAGCCCGGGCCCATCGCCGTGACGCGCACGGTGTGGGAGAAGGGTCCGTAGCTGTCCAGCTCGGCAGGGATGGGCGCCACCGGGCCCTGGACGAAGCTGCCCGGCGCGGCCGCGACCGCCCGGAGCCCGTGGTCGAGCCACTGCGGCGGCGCCTCGCAGTCGTCGTCGGTGAACGCGATGACCGGGGCGGTGGCCGCGCGCCAGCCGCGGTTGCGCGCCGCGGCCACCCCGCGGCACGCCTCGTTGCGGACCGCGGTGAAGCTGATGCCGGCCTCCGCGAACCGACGGGTCTCGTCGGCGAGGACACGACCCGTCTCCGGCGTCGACCCGTCGTCGCAGACGATCACCTCGAACCGGTCGTGGGGCAACGTCTGTCGGCGCAGCGCGGCGAGCTGACCCCGCAGGCGCTGCGGACGGTTGTGCGTGGCGAACACGACGGCGACGTCCGGGGTCACGGCGGCGGCGAGCCTATCTGGCATCATCGACCGATGGCCGACCCGGGTCCCGAGATCGCAGTGGTCGTCCCGTCGCACAACCGCCCGCTGCGCCTGCGCTGGCTCCTGAACGCTCTCGCTGAGCAGACGCTCGCGGCGGAGCGTTTCGAGGTCCTCGTCGGCCACGACTCGTCCGACGGCGAGACGGAGATGCTGCTCAGGACCCACCCGCTGGCGCACGCCGGCGTCCTCCGCCACGTGACCCTGCCGCCAGACACGGCGCCGCCCGGGCGCAACCGCAACGCGGCGTTGCGGCTGACGCGCGCCCCGGTGGTCGCTTTCACCGACGACGACTGCCGGCCACCGCCCGGATGGCTCGAGGCCGCCCTCGCGGCGGCTCGTGAGCACCCCGGCGCCGTGATTCAGGGGATGACGCTCCCCGACCCGGACGAGTGGCGCGTCAAGGAGCACGCGCCCCACTTTCACACCCAGCACGTCATCCCGCCCCAGCCGTGGGCCCAGGCCTGCAACATCGTCTATCCCCGCGAGCTCATCGACGCGGCCGGCGGCTTCCCGGAGGACATGTTCGTCGGCGAGGACACCGCTCTGGCGGAGCGGGCGCGCGCGGCTGGCGCACCGCTCGTCGGAGACCGGAGCCTCCTCACCTACCACGCGGTCGAGGAAGCGACGCTCGGCGCTGAGCTGCGCCGCGCAGGACGCTGGAGCGGGCTGCCGCTGCTCCTTCGCCGCCACCCACGGCTGTACGGCGAGTTCCCGCTGTGGCTGTTCTTCAAGCGCTCGCACGTGTGGCTGCCGGTGTTCGCGCTCGGCTGGGTCAATCTCAGGCGGAGCCGCTCGGCTCTGGTGCTGATGGTGCCCTACCTGGTGCACCGGACCCCGGCGCACGGGACGGAGCCGCGGGGGCGCCTGCGCTCCCTCCTCGAGCTGCCCGGGCGCATCGCGATCGACTGCGCGGAGATGGCGGCCATGGTCCGGGGCAGTCTGCGGCACCGGCGTCCGTTTCTGTGAGGGTCGCCATGCTCGCGCCGGCCTTCTGGCCGGAGGTTCGCCGAGGGACCGAGCGTGTCGTCCACGAGCTGTGCCGAGGCCTGCCTGCGCAGGGGTTCCAGCCCCACGTCATCACCAGCCACCGCGGCCTTCCGCAGCGCGGCGAGGAGGAAGGCGTTCCCGTGGTGCGCGTGCCAAGGCCGCCGTCGGCCCGACTGGACCGCCGCGTGATCGAGCCCTATGTCACGCACCTCCCGTTCTCCTACGCCGCCCTGAGCCTGTCGAGCCCCGACCTGGCGCACGCCTGGTATCCGACCGACGCCCTCGTCGCGGCCCGCTGGCGGGCCCGGACCGGGCGGCCCGCGGTCCACTCGTACATGGGGATCCCGGACCACGCCGGCCTCATGTACTTCCGCAAGCGGCTGGACATCACCCGGCGCGCGATCGCCGGGACCGACGTCACCGTTGCGCTCAGCCACTACGCCGCGGGCGAGTTCGAGCGCTGGCTCGGGTACCGGGCCGAGGTCATCTCCCCGCCTGTGGACGTGCAGCGCTTCACCCCCGGCGGTGAACGGAGCGCAGAGCCCTCGATCGTGTGCGCCGCCGACGCGCGCGAGCCGCGCAAGCGGGTGGAGCTCCTCGTTGCGGCGTTCGCGCGGGTGCGGCGCCGGCATCCGACCGCGCGGTTGCTGCTGGACGCGCGCACCGCGAGCCACCTCGCCGACGAGAGCCGAGGGGTCCTCGCCGTGTCCATGACCGACCTCCCGGCCGTCTACCGGTCGGCCTGGGTCAGCGCCCTTCCCTCGTTCGGCGAGGCGTTCGGACTGGTCCTCGCCGAGGCCATGGCCTGCGGGACACCCGGGGTGGGAACGGCCGCCGGCGGGATCACCGAAGTCGTGAGCGACGGCGTGGGGGCGCTGTTCACCGGAGGCGAGGAGGAGCTCGCCCAGGCGCTGCTCGAGGGTCTCGACCTCGCCCAGGATCCGGCCACCGCGGACCGGTGCCGGGAACGGGCGACGGCGTTCTCGACCGACCGCGTCGTCGCGGCCTACGCGGACCTCTACCGCCGGCTCACAGGACGGGGGAGCGCGTCCTCACCGTCGCCCTGAGCAGGGCCCAGCCACCGACGATGTCCGCGAGCACCAGCACGTGCCTCACGCGGCGCCCGTCGTTGCTCACGGTCTGGGCGTAGGGCACGGCCAAGAGCAGCGGCCAGATCCGTCGTCGGGCGCAGGCGCCGACGACGCCGAGCGCCATCAGGTCAAAGCGCGCCGTCCGCTCGTTGAGGAACCAGCGCCGGTAGAGGAACGCGTCGCGCAACTCCGGCACGCGGCGCACCAGATCGCAGAAGAGCCCGTCTCTCCGGCGCTCACGGAGGAGATCGGCCGGGCGCCCTGCGAAGACGGCGTGACGGACGACGGCCCGCGCCTCGAAGGCGTTCCGCACACCCGCGCGCCGAGCCCGCCATCCGAACTCGGTGTCCTCGCCGAACGGACGCCCGCCCGTGCGGGCGCCGGAGTCCGCGGTCTCCCGGAATCCGCCGAGGCCCTCGAACACCTCACGGCGGACGAACAGGTTCGCCGCTTCGAAGAGCCCGTAGCCCTCGATCACCGTGAGGGTGCGGTCCCAGGGGCCGACCCGCGCGCCGGCGACGGGAAGGACCGCGCCCTGGACCAGTTCGCTTTCCGCCAGCGCGCGCAACCCCTCGCGCAGCCAGCCTGGCTCGGGTTGGCAGTCGGCGTCGGTGAACGCGATCACCGTTCCGTGCCCGGTTCGCACCCCGGCGTTGCGAGCCGCACCGGCCCCCGTCTGGGGACCGGCGACGAGCAGCGGCCGAAGGGGGTGAGCACTGGCGATCTCGGCGGAGCCGTCGCGGGAGCCGTCGTCGACGACGATCACGACGGGTGGCTCGTCCACGTCGAGCGCGGCAACCGCATCGAGGGCGGCGGCGAGCGTGCGCGCTCCGTTCCGGACCGGGATGACGATGTCGATCGTCATCGAAGGCGGTCGCGGACACGGCGCGCGAGCGAGCGGGCCGGCCAGCCGCCGGGCTCGTGCGCGGCCACCGGCGCGCGGAGATGGGCGAGCGCGTCCTCGCGCGTGACGAAGATCTCCTCCCGGGCGACCAAGCGATCCTTCCACCAGACGGTCGTGACCCGCTGGTCGTCGGTCAGGCGCCGCCCGAACTCAGGCGAGAACTGCGACGCGCGATCCGTTTCGAGCAGGCGCGCCTTGAACACGAACCGGAGCACGTGGTCATCAGCCGTGTCGACGAGCCAGCGATGGTGGTCCCACCCCGCCCAGGGCCCGTCTATGCCGTAGGCCTGCTCCTCGAGCCGCGACGGGACCTCGACGTAGCCGGCCCGGGCGACCCGCTGCAGCTCGTGGCAGACCCAGACGGGATCGCGGATGTCCTCGAGCGTGTGCGAGCAGACGGCGAAGTCGAACTGGTTGTCGACGAAGGGCCACGGTTCGTGGTCGCAGATGTCCCGGGTCACCCAGGTGTCGGCGCTGAACCGCTCGCGTGCCGGGTCGGGGGGATCCCCATAGAGCCCGCGGGTCTCGTAGGGGAGGAGGTCGAGGACCCAGTCCGCACGGCCGAAGGGCTTCGCCCACCCGCCGACATCCAGGACGACGTCTCGGTCGTCGAGCCGGGCCAGCACCTGCTGTCGCGAGGCGTCGAGCACTGGCCTCAGGCGACCGCGACGCGGGTGATGCGCTTCAGGATCGCCGCCAGCGCGGAGGCGGACGCGACGAGCAGAGCCAGGATGGGAACGGTGTACGCGATCCAGACCAGCAGGCGCGGACTGTCATGGAGGTAGCTGAGGACGGTCGCGGGCACCAGGAGCAGTTGGATCGCAGCAGCGACGCGCCACCGCCCCAGGATGACGACGAGCGGCAGGCCCCACACGAGATACTGCAGGAAGAAGTTGCCGCCGAAGACGTACAGCGTCAACACGATCGTGACGGCGGCCAGATCCGCCCTCGTCCGCAGCGCGATCAGGGCGGCTGCGACCGGGAGGATCGCCG
This sequence comes from uncultured Solirubrobacteraceae bacterium, assembly GCA_964242305.1. GTDB lineage: Bacteria > Actinomycetota > Thermoleophilia > Solirubrobacterales > Solirubrobacteraceae > DATLGB01. Next base: position 78,212 of record CAXTBB010000003.1, on the reverse strand, counting down.
CCGCCAGAAGGACGGTCCCGTCGTCGAACAAGGTCCGTGAGACGGGCGACAGGGTGCGGGCCTCACCGGCCAGCCAGCCGGTCGCCAGGTTGGGTTGGACCGCCAGGCTCAGTCCGCCGAGACCGGGGGCGCCGTGGTACTGCAGCGCGCGGATGACCCCGGCATGATCGGCGACGAGGAACGGCGCGAGTGTCAGGAGCGGAAGGCCGACGCCGGCGGCGATCAGCACGACGCGCTCGCGGCCGTCGCGTGCGGTCGGCAGGAGGGCGAGCAGCATGAAGCCGGGCACCGTCTTGAGTGCGGCGCCGAGACCGATCAGCACCCCGGCGGGCACCGCTCGGCGACCCTGCGGCAGTCGCTCCCAGCACGCGAACCCCGCCAGCGCGGGCAGGAAGGCCACGGCGTCGAGTTGCCCGTGGAAGCTCGAGACTGCGATGAAGACGGGTCCGAGCGCGATCGTCGCCGCGCTGGCGAGGCGCGCGTTCTGCGAGACGCCCTGGGTCCCGAGCCACCACTGCACCAGCCACGCGAGCCCGAGATCGGCCAGGATCGGGGCGATGCGGATGACCGTGAGGAAGTCGAGGCCACTGAGGTCGGACACGCCCCGGGTCGTCACGATCCAGGCGAAGTAGGCCGGCGGATAGGGCCAGCGAAAGGCATCGACATTGACGTGGCTGTACACGTGAAGCGGCCCGTGAGTGAGCGCGTCGCTCACGATCCGGTAGGACTGGAGATCCCAGACGACGCCCTGCGAGTTCGTCGCCACCAGCAGCCGCACCAAGAGGCCGGCCGCGAGGACGATGCCGAGACTGCGACTGAACCTCGGCAGCCCTGGACGGAACGGACGACTGGCCGACACCCCCGGCAAGATAACCACAAGCGCGACACGAACTCCCATGGCGAAGGGTCCGTCGGCAGCTGGGTTTCGCGACCACGACCAGCACCCGTCGTGACACCACGCACCTGCATCATCTGCGATGCCTCGCCGCCGTTCACGCCAGGGTCGCGGGCCCGATCGCGACCGGCCGGGCGCTCGACGTCGGCTGGCTCATCGGGAGCCTGGCTCGAGGTCGCGGCGCGGCTGGGTTGGCATTCCTCTCGACGACGCTCGCCCACGATCGGTTCGTGTGCCGACGGAGGCGCTGCGTAGCCCAACCCCGAAGCCGACGTGCCGCCCCGGGACGTCCCTAGGTGTTGGTCCTAGGGGTGTAGGTTGCCCCGCGGCGGGAGATACCGGAGGAGTTCCGTGAGCACGCGCGAGATCGATCTACGAGGGCGCACCCTGCGCCAGCACGCCGCACGGGGCGCCGCCGTGAACGCCGCGTTCCTGATCGTGCTCAGCGCGCTGAGTCTGCTCAAGGGGTTCGTCGTCGCCGGCTTCGTGTCGCGCGAGGACTACGGCCTGTGGGGCATCGTGGCGGTGTCGGTCACCTCGATCATCAACCTCAAGCAGGTCGGCGTTGGCGATCGCTACCTCCAACAGGACGAGGAAGACCAGGAGGTCGCGTTCCAGGAGGCGCTCACGGTCGAGGTCATCTTCACCGCCGGCTTCGCGGTGATCATCTGCGGTGCCATCCCGCTCGTCGCCCTCGCGTACGGACGCACGGACATCATCGCGCCGTCGTTCGTCCTGGCGCTGATCCTGCCCGCCGGGGCCCTCCAGGCCTCGCTGTGGGTCTTCTACCGGCGCATGCAGTTCGTCCGCCAGCGGGTGCTGCAGGCGATCGACCCCGTCGTCGGCTTCGTCGTGAGCGTCGGTCTCGCCGTCGCCGGCGCGGGCTACTGGAGCCTCGTCCTCGGCATCGTCGCCGGGTCTTTCTCCGCCTCCATCGCCGCGGTGTTCTCGTCGCCGTATCCGCTGCGCCTGCGGCCCAGCCGGACCGCGCTGCTCTCCTACTGGCGCTTCTCGTGGCCGCTGTTCGTCACGAGCCTGGCCACGCTCGTGCTCGGCCAGGCGGCGTTCCTGCTCAGCAGCCATGTCGGTGGCGTCGGCGCCGCCGGGGCGGTCGCGTTGGCGGCGACGGTGTCCCAGTGGGCCGATCGTGTCGATGGCATCGTCACGGGAACGCTGTATCCGGCCATCTGCGCGGTGCGCGACCGTCGTGACCTCCTTCTGGAAAGCTTCGTCAAATCCAACCGTCTCGCCCTCATGTGGGGAATGCCGTTCGGTGTTGGGCTGAGCCTGTTCGCCGGGGATTTGATTCGCCTCGGGCTCGGGGAAGAATGGCGACCGGCGCTCGTGCTGCTTCAGGTCTTCGGCCTGACCGCGGCGTTCGGGCACATCGGATTCAACTGGGACGCGTACTTTCGGGCGCGGGGGGAGACGAAGCCGATGGCCATCCTGCAGATCGTGGTGGCGTTCACCTTCCTGGTCGCCGCCATCCCGCTCGCGCTGGCCTACGGGCTCGACGGCTTTGCCGGCGCGGTCGGCATCATGACCTTCGTCACGGTCGCCACGCGGGCCTACTTCCTCAGGCGAATCTTCCCTGCCTTCGTGATGGCCCGGCACGCGGCCCGCGCGATCGCCCCGACGGTGCCCGCCGCGGGCGTCGTCCTGGCGGTCAGGGCGCTGGCCCGGTCCGATGACCGCCCGATCCAGGTCGTGATCGGCGAGCTCACGCTGTACCTCGTCGTCACCGCGGCGGCGACGTGGGCCGCCGAGCGGTCGCTCCTCCTCGAGGCGCGGGGCTACCTCCGCCGGCGCAACGTCCCGACGCTCGCGTGACGGCTGGCACGTACGCCGGCGGGTTCGTCGTCTTCGCCGGCATCCTGGGGGCGTCGGCGGCGGCGGCATGGATCCTCGTGCAACGACGCCTGCCCGCGCTCGACGCCGTCGAGCGCGTCGTGGCGTTCGGCCTGCTGGCGACCACGACCCTCCTCTTAGCGCACGTGATCCCGGGCGTGCTGGGCCTGCTCTCCCGCGGTTCGGTCCTGTTCGTGGCCGCAGCGGAGCTGCTCGGAGCGCTGCTGGTGCCGGCGGTCGCCGCGACAACGGCCGATCGCGCTCGGGACACGCGTCCGAGCGACGGCACGGTGTCGCTGGGACTGGTCCTCGCCGGCCTGCTCGCGACGACGGCCTGCGTGGCGCTCTACGTCGCGCAGAACGACACCGTCGCGATCGACGAGATCGACATGCTGACCTTCCACTTGCCCGGCGTCGCCAACTGGATGGACACCGGCAGTCTCTGGTCCATCAACCAGTTCGTGCCCGACCTCGCCCACGGCGATTACCCCAACAACGGCGACATCGTGCTGCTTTCGGCGGTCCTTCCCTGGCACACGGACGCGTTCGTCCACTTCACCCAGCTGCCGTACGTGGCGTTCACCGGCCTGGGTGTCCTCGCGATCGGCCGCGAGCTCGAAGCGCCGAGGACGACTGCCGCGCTCTTCGCGCTCTTCGCCGTGAGCATCCCGGTGCTGCTCAGCCACGCGGTCACGGACGCGTATCCGGATACGGTGCTCTACGCGACCTTCGTCGCCGGCGTGCTGTTCCTGATGCGCCACGCGCGGACGGCGGCGAGGTCTGACCTCGTGCTGGCGGGCGTGGGCCTCGGCGTGGCGTTCGGGACCAAGTGGTACGGGGTCTCCGGTGTGGCCGCCGTGCTCGTGGTGTGGGCCGGCGCGATGATCGTGCGACGCACGAGATGGCGGCGCCTGCTGCGCGAGGGGGCCACCCTGGCCGGGCTCGTCGCGGTGCTGGGCGGGTTCTGGCTTCTGCGCAACTGGATCAAGAGCGGCAACCCCCTGTTCCCGGTCCGCGTGGCTCCGCTGGGTATCACCATCTTCGACGCTCCCCCAGACCGGATTCGCATGCTCGTCGGCTTCAGCATCGCCGACTATGCGACCAAGCTCGGCGCGTGGAGGGACTTCATCCTGCCCGCGTTCGGGAGCGGGATCGGCCTCGGCTCCGTCCTGCTCCTCCTCGCGACGCTCGTGGCGCCCGTGCTCGCGTGGGGTGACCGGCGCCGAGGCCTCGCGCCGGACGGGCGCGTGATCGCCGGTGGTGTCGCGATCGTGCTGCTGGCCGGGATCTACGTGGTGACGCCGTACACGGCTCAGGGGCTGGCCGGCCGCCCCGACGGGGTCGGTGCCAACACCCGCTACCTGGTGCCGGCGCTCCTGCTCGCCGCCCCGCTTGCGGCCTGGTGTGCCGGTCGGCTCCGGCGGGGGAGGGTGCTGATCGAGGCGGTCGCCCTGATCGCGATCCTCGATGCGCTGACGCGCACGTTCCACCTCAGCCGCCCCAAGCTGGTGCTGACCGCAGTGGCGCTTGCCCTTCTCAGCGGCGCCGGATGGGCCGTGGCACAACGATGGTCGCGCGTGCCGAACCGGGCCCGGCTCGCGGTTGCCACCGCATCCGCGTTCGTCCTCCTGCTGGCGGTCGGCGGCTACGGCCGCCACCAGCAGAACGCCTACGCGGTCGCCAGCCGCTTTGCGTCCGAGCCCGTCATCGCCCGGCTCACCGCACCCGCCCCCCACCCGACGCGCGTCGGCATCGCCGGCCTCTGGGACACACGCGGTCTCTCGCCCGTGCTGGCGGCCTTCGGGGCGCGCCTGGACAACCATGTCGCGTTCGCCGGCCAGTTCCGGCGCGGGATGTTGCGCTCGCTCGCAGACCGGAGCGCCTTCTTGCGCAGGGTGCGTCGCGGCCGCTTCGACACGATGGTCGTCGGTCGCGGCGCGCCGCCCCGACCGCAGGCGCCCGAGGAGACGTTCCTTCGGTCCGCAGGCTGGCGGTTGGAGGCGCGCAGCAATCGTCTGGCGCTGTACCGCCGGCCGTAGGCCGACGTCGCAGCGGTCGCTGCCGACCGCGTCATGACCCGGCGCGGACTGCGCCGGGGGGAGCGCGTCGCAGCAGGACAAGGCGCCCGCTTCGGGTGACCGGTTGGAATCCGTCCGCTCGGGCCCAGCCGATCGCCGCCCGGGCCTTGGGAACGGCGACGAGCACGTCGATGTGCTCGCGATCGAGTTCGGCGACGAACCCACTGCGCCGTGTGTGGTCGACCAGCGTCCCGTGCTCGCGCCTGGCGATGTAGCGGACGCTGTTCCCGAACCGCGGGCCGAACAGCGCGAAGATCGGATGCCAGTCGGACGGTTCCCAGTTGCCCGTCATGCCCACGTGGTGACCGGAGGCCGCGTGGGCCTCGATCCACGCAAGCGCCGGATCGAGACGGCCGTAGCGGTCGCCGTCGAGCACCCTCCGGCCCAGCGCGCCGGCGACGACAAGCGTGACCAGCACCGCGCCGCCGGCCAGGATGCCGCCGCGGCGGACGCGACGCGCCGGCGGCAACCGGTGAACGGCAATCGCCAGCGCGACGGCGCCGACCACCACCAAGGCGGCGATCACGATCTCCACCTGGCGGATCGCGTAGAAGCGGAAATGCGTGCTCGACCAGACGCCGTCGAGGACAGCCAGGCACATCGCTGCTTCGAGGATGCGCGCCCGTCGTCCCAGTCGGGCGCAGAGCCACGCGACCGCGACGGCCCCCACGACGAGTGCGGGGAAGCCGTACCGGGTGTTGACCCAGGCGACGTTCGGCACACCGGTCGGGCCCTGCGCCGTGTAGGGCGTGACGACGTAGGCCGCGAGCACGATCAGCGCGATGGCCGCCCCGGCGGTGACGATCCGCGTCCCGGGCAACCGGACGACGGCGATGGCCACCACGACCCCGGCCAGAAGGACGAGTCCGGCCGGGCGCAACGAGAGCGACACGGAGTCCTTGACGATCTCGGCGAGCCCGTGCGGGTCGGTGAGGTAGTCGACGATCCGGCTACCGAGCGCGTCGCGAACGGGGTCGGGCGGGCTCCGCAGCAGGTGCAGCGGACCGAGGGAGATGCCCAGCGGCTCGAAGGGGTTGCCGCTCGCGATGGCGTTGCGCACGTACCAGACGCCCCCGACCGCCCCCATGGTGCCCGCGAGCAGCGCCACCTCCCCCGCCGCCCTGCGCGACACGGCGCGCACGCGGCAGACGGCCCAGACGAGCACGACGGCGCCCGCGGCAGGGAGGCCGTACCACTTGGTCCCGAGCGCCAACCCCAGGCCGAGCGCCGCTATGACGAGGTCGGACCGGTGCCCTGAGCGCCAGTGTCGGACGAGGAACAGCATCCCGGCCGTGACCCCGGCGTACAGGACGACGTCCGGCATCACGGCATTGAGCGTGAAGAACAGCACGGCGGGCATGGCACAGAAGGTGGATGCGGAGAGCAGCGCGGCCGGGCGCTCGGCGCCAAGCTCGCGGCCGAGCGCGTAGATGCCGGTGACGGTGAGCGCCAGCCACGGCAGGGGAACCCATCGGACCAAGAGATCGGTTCGCCAGGGGAGGGCACCGGTCAGCAGGACCAGATCACCGGTGTTCGGGTAGTAGCCCGACCACTTCTGCGGCGCGAACTGCACGACGTGCCAGAGCGATCCGCTGCGAATCCACGAGGCGAGCGCCGGCCCATGGAACTCCATGTAGTCGACGTGCGATATCGACAGTCGCGAGCCGTCGAGCTCGAGGGCAATGGCGCCGATCGCCAGCGCGGCGAGCGCTCCCCCGGCCAGGCGCATCGAGGCGCCGGACCACCGCCACGGATCGTCGCTCGCCGGCCTCGGAGCCGGCGGCGCGGTGCGGTCAATGGCAAGCGCTGCGCCCGTCAGCACGGCGGCCGCCGCCAGGACGGTGCCACGGGTCATGACGCCCAGCATCAGCGGCACCTGGTGCATCGCCACCAGTGCCACGGTGCCCGTGATCCCGGAGGCCACCCAGCGAGGCGCCCCGGTGAGGTGCGCCATACGGGAGCGGACGAGGAGGAAGCCGATGAGCCCCGCCGAGCCGGCCACGGCCGCGAACATGAGGATGCCGACCGCGAGTTGCGCTTTCGACATGCGTCTGCACGCTAACCGATAGTCGAGAACTGAAGTCGTCCGACGGTCAGATATGTAGTGTTCACGATCTTGTCCGCTGGTCCGACCACGATCGCCACTCATGGTGGGGCGGAGACACCGCGGAACGCCGCGTGCGTCGCCTGCACCGCCGAGGGGCTCAAGCTGGCCATGAGCGTCGGGAGAGAGCTCGACTCCCGCGGCTTGATTCCGACGACCGATGCCTACGGGACGGCGCTCGACGACATCGTCGAGTGCACCACGTGCGGTCACCGACAGCTCGCTCGGATGCCCTCGGAGGTGGAGCTGCTCGAGTTGTACGTCGGAGCGCGCGCCGACCACTACGTCGAGGAGGAGCGGGGTCAGCGGCACACGGCCCGCGCGGCCCTGCTTCAGATCGAGCGCCACGTCCCGGACCGCGGCCGCCTGCTGGACCTCGGCTGCTGGGTCGGCTTCCTGCTCGCCGAGGCACGCGATCGAGGGTGGGAGGTCACCGGCGTCGAGCCGTCCGTGTTCGCGGCGGCCTATGCGCGCGAGGTGCACGGGGTGGAGATCCTCGAACAGGACCTGCTCTCGGCCGACCTGCCTCACGCAGCGTTCTCGGCGATCGTGCTCGGTGACGTGATCGAGCACCTGACCGACCCGCTCGCCGCGCTGCGACACATCGCGAGCCTGCTGACGCCGGACGGTGTCCTCTACATGACGGTCCCCGATTCCGGAAGTCCTTTGGCACGCATGATGGGCCGACGGTGGTGGTCGGTGATCCCAACGCACGTGCAGTACTTCTCGCGGCATTCCCTGTCGCTCCTGATGGGCCGCGCCGGCTTCGACGTGCTGGAGATCACCACCGCGCCGAAGACGTTCAGCGTGCGGTATTACCTCGGCCGCTTGACCGGGTACTCCCCGGCGCTGGCTGCGCGATTGACGCGGACGTTCGAACTGCTGGGGCTCGCCGACCGCATGTGGACGCCGGACTTCCGCGACCGGATGGCCGTCGTCGGCCGGCCGGCCCGATGAGCGAAACGCCTGTTGCCGGCGTCGTTCGCATAAACGGAAGTGACGTGAGGACTGCGGACGAGGGCGCGGGGCTTCGCGTCCTCCACGTCGTGGAGGCGTTCGGTGGTGGCGTCTACGAGATGGTCAGGCTGCTGGCGTGCGGGCTTGCCGACCGGGGGCACTCCGTCGGCATCGCCTACGGCGTCCGGCCGGAGACGCCGCCGGAGGTCGAGGACACCTTCGACGACCGCATCGAGCTGTTCGCGACGCCGTGGACCAAGCGGACGCTGGCCGTCCAGGCGGCCGCGTTCGCGCAGCTGCGCGCGCTTCGCAAGAGCTTCCGACCGGACATCGTGCACCTGCACTCGTCGTTCGCGGGGACGGTGGGCGCAGCGGCGCTCGCGGGTGACTGCCCGACGATCTACACGCCGCACGGCTACGCCTTCGAGGCGCCGAATCAGCGCGGTCGCCACACGCTGATCCGCACGGTCGAGCGCCGCGTCGCGGCTCGCGTCGCCGCCATCGGCGCGGTGTCGATGAGCGAGGCCGCGCAAGCCGCGCGGCTCGGAACCGCAGACCGCATCGTCACGGTCCCCAACGGCATTCCCGAGTTCGACGCCCTGCTTCGGAGGCCGCCGCAGGTCGACGCGCCGAGGCGGGTCGTGGCGATGGGGCGCATCATGCCCCAGCGCCAGCCCGCGCGGACCGCGATGATCCTGAACGGGCTCAAAGACGTCGCCGAGGTGCAGTGGATCGGCGGGGGACGGGACGATGACCCCGGACCGCGTGTGGCGCTCGCGAAGGCGGGCGTCCCGGTCACCGGGTGGCTGTCGCGTGACGAGGCGCTGAAGCGACTCGATGGCTCAGCGGTCTACGTGCACTGGACGGCGTGGGACGGGCACCCGCTGAGCATCTTGGAGGCGATCGCCAGAGACGTCGTCGTCGTCGCGAGCGACATCCCGGCCAACCGCGAGATCGTCGGCTCCAAGCAGGTCTTCACCAGCCCGGAGGCCGCGCAGGACTTCATCCGCCGCGTCCTGCTCGACGACGACTTTCGCGCCGAGGTACTGATCTCCCAGCACCATCGGGCACACCGGTTCGGAGCCGGGGCCATGGTCGAGAACTGGCTCGAGCTCTACCGGTCCGTTTCGGTGGCGCGGGCGCCGGTCCCCGTCTACGCGGCCACGCCTCCGGCGCCTGTGTGAGAGCGCTCTTCGTCATCAACAACCCCGGGTTCGGCGGGGGCCACAACCAGATCGTCCAGCTCCGCCGACCGCTCGCTGACCGTGGCTGGGACGTCGCCATGGTGACGCCGACGGGTGCGGAGGCGGCGCCGCGGATGCGTGCGGCCGGTGTCGAGGTGATCGAGCTGCCGATGCACCGCCTGCGGGCCAGCCCCGACCCGCGTCTGCAGGGACCGTTCCTGGCACGCTTCGTGCCCGAGGTCAGAGCGCTCAAGCGGCTTGTCGAGCGGTGGGGAGCGGACGTCGTGCAGCCCCACGGCGACACGAACCCGCACGGCGCGCTCGCCGCGCACCGCTCCGGCCGGGCCGTCGCCTGGCAGCTCTACGACACCCGCACGCCCCTGCCGCTGCGACGGCTGACCATGCCGGTGGTGACCCGGGTGGCGGACGTGATCATGACCGTGGGACGGGCGCTGGGACAGGCCTACCGGGGGACGGAGGCCCTCGGGGAGCGGTGGGTGCCGATCTGGGTTCCGGTCGACGACACCGTGTTTCGCTTCGACCCGCTCCGGCGCGCGCAGGCCCGGGCCGAGCTCGGGATTCCCGACGACGCGATGGCCGTCGGCGCGATCGGGATGCAGAACCCGAGCAAGGGCTTCGAGTTCTTCATCCGCGCGCTGGCCGAGGCGCGCGATCGGGGCGCGAACGTCGTCGGCCGGATCCTGGGCGGATCCAGTCCGGCCCACGCTGCCTACGGCGCCTCGCTGCGTCGCGAGGCGGCCACGCGGGGCCTGCTCGATGGCGCCACGCTGGACATCCGCGATGGCGGGACCCGCATCGCCGAGCTCATGCCCGGCCTCGACTGCCTCGCCCTGAGCTCCGTCCCGCGCTCAGAGGGGCTGCCGACGGTGATCGTCGAGGCCATGGCGGTCGGGCTGCCCGTGGTCGCCACGGACGTCGGCGCGGTGGCCGAGGCCGTCGCCGACGGGCGAACGGGCTTCGTCGTGGCCCCGGAGGATCCGGAGGCGATGGCCGACCGTCTGCACGAGCTGGCCGGCGATCGCGACCTGCGGGCGCGCATGGGCGCCGCCGGCCGTCGGCGCTACCAGGACGAGCTCGGCCTGGACCAGCTCGCCGACACGTACGTGCGCGCGTACGAGCGCGCACTCGCGCACCGGACCTCCCGCTAGCGGCACGTCAGCGATCGCTGGCCGGCGATCTCCGCGTGCAGCCGGCGACGCTGGGTGAGCCGGGTGGTGGCGATGCGGTCCGCTCCGGTCTGCAGACGCTTGATCGTTCGGCCCCGCGCGACGAGCCGGACGGTCCCCGCCACCGGCGCGCGGACCCACACGCGGCGACCGAGGCAGGACAGCGGAAAGGCGAAGGCGCGCTGGGAGAGCTTGGGGGTCCCGTCGAGCAGGTAGACGCCGGACTGATAGGTCATGGCGTAGCCGACGCCCTCGGGCTGATCGCGCACCCGGGTCCAGAACACGTGGTCGACACCCTGACGCCAGAGCAGCGCGAAGGCGTCGGCGAGATAGCGGGCCTGGGTCCGTACCGGCACCCCGTTCGGGTCGGGGGGCGAAGAGTCCCAGGAGATCTCGGTGATCCACACCGGCTTGTGGCGGCGGGGCAGCGCACGGCCGCGCGTGACCGCCCGCCGCATGAGCCGGACCAGCTGGCCGACCTCGGAGACGGACACGTCGCCCGGGTTGCCGGCCCGGGTCTGCGGCGGACCGACGGAGTAGGGCTGGTGGGCGAACACGTCAAAGCGCACGGGCGCCCGGAAGACCCGGCGCCAGAAGCGCATCGGGGCGGTGCGGCCGTTGAGGCCGTAGGGGGCGTTGCCGGCCGTCACGAGCTTCACCCCCGCCGCATGCACGAGCGGATACGCCGCGTTCAGCATCGCCCGGAAGCGCGACGGCGCCGTTTTCTGCGGAGACAGGTACTGCTTGAGGTTCGGCTCGTTCCACAGCTGCAGGTACTGCGATTGGCCGGCGTAGCGACGCGCCACCGCCCCCGCGAAGGCACCGACGGCCGCCGGGTCGGGCTTCCAGGTGGCCGGCGGGGCGTCCGCCGGACGGTGGGGACCCTCGGCCCACGTGGGCGCGTGCGAGAAGGACATCAGGACTCGCAGGCCGCGCGCCCGCGCCGCGGACACGAGCGCGTCGCTCCGTGACCAGTCGTAGGCGGGGTCGGCGGGGTCAGCCGGATGAGCCGGCTGCGCGCTCACGATCTCCGACCAGGTGATCTCCACGCGCACGAAGCCGGCCCCGCTGGCGCGGGCCTCGTCGAACTGCGCCCCGGCATCACCCGTCCACGGGTCGAAGAACCCGGTGGTGAGGCCGCGACCGTCGGCCGGGGCCGAGGCAAGCGCGAGCACCGCCGAGGCGAGCAGGACCGCCCTACGCATTGCGACGGCGGCGCTCGCCGAAGAACCAGGCGAGCATCGCCACGGTGATCGCGAGCGCCACGCCCAGCACGCCGATCCCGAGCGTGGTGGCGTTGCCCAGCGACACGCCGACCGCCGCGAGCGTTCCCGCGCCGCTGGCCGGTGTCGCCGAGGTGACCAGGCGCTGCGTACGGCCCTTCTTGAATGCGCCGATGGAGCGAAGGATGCGCTGACCGCGCGGCGTCGACTGGAGCGTGCTGATCACCTCACCGCGCAGCCGCGGGAGCCGCTGCTCGGCGCCGGGCCGACCGTTCGGGGGGTGGATCGCCTCGCAGTACTCGTCGACGGCCGCCGTCCCCGGGGGTGCGACGCAGCTCGGGACCTGCGCCGCCGCCGCCGGCGCGAGGGCAAGGCACGCCCCGAGGGTCACCAGCAGCCTGACCATCGGACCAGCGTACAGGCGCCTCGGCTCGTCTAGATTCACCTCGGGTCATGAGTGAGACCGTCCTCCGTCCGGAACCGGATGCCGTCGGGCCGCCGGTCCCGAAGCCACCGAAGCGGAGCGAGCGGCGCGGGAGAGTCGAGCAGGTGGCGGTCGCCGTCGTCGTCGTCGCCGTTCTCTCGGTGTACGCACTCCGCGGCGGGTCCTACGACGTCGTTGCGCGCGGGGAAGCCGGGCTCGCCGTGTGGTGGACGCTGCTGCTCGGTGCCGCCTTGGGCCTGCTGCCCCGGCGCAAGCCGCGAGGGGAGGCCTGGTTCGTCCTCGCCGCGCTCGGCCTGATGGCGCTCTGGACGGCGCTGGCGTTGCGGTGGACGGAGAGCGACGAGCGCACCTCGCTCGAGTTGGCGCGGGTGCTGCAGTACGCCGGGCTGCTGATCCTGCTGGTGAGCGTGCTGCGCCCTTCGACGGTGGGCGCCGCCGTGGCAGGCGCATCGATCGCGGCCACCGGGATCTGCGTCGTCGCCCTCGCGTCCCGGCTGTGGCCGGAAGCCTTCCCCGTCGACCGTGTCGCTCGCGCGTTCTCGACGACGCGGCTGAACTACCCCCTCAACTACTGGAACGGCGTCGCGGCGTGGGGAAGCATGGCCACGGCCATGGCCCTGACCTGGAGTGCGCACGCCCGCCAGCCGGCCTGGCGGGCGCTCGCGCTCGCCAGCGTGCCCGTGTCGGTCACGGTCGTCTATCTGACCTATTCGCGCGCCGGCGTCGCCGGAGTGGCGCTCGGCGCCACCGCCGCGCTCGTCCTCGCGCGCACACGGCTCGTCATGATCGCCCACCTGGCCGTGGCTGCCGCCGCGTCGTACTTCAGCATCCACGCCGTCCGCGCAGCGAAGCCGATCGCCGACGCCACGGGGTCGGGCGGACGCGGGGACGTGCTGACCGCGTTGCTGGTCGGCGGCGCGGTGTGCGCGGCGGTCACCGTCGTGCTGCGCGCGCTCGGCGCCGATGAGCGAGCACGCCTCCCGCGCCGGATCGGCCGGCCCGTGTTCGCAGCGGTGATCGTGGTCGCGGTGATCGCCGGCGCCATCGCCCTGGGGCCCGCGGTCAAGCGCGGCGTCCGGCAGTTCGACAGCGACCACTCGATCGTCGTGGAGCAGCGGTCCGACCCCTCGAAACGGCTGACCAGCGCCTCGGGCAACCGCCACAACCTGTGGACCTCCGCCCTCGACGCGTTCCGCTCCAAACCGGTCGAGGGCACCGGGCCGGGGACGTTCGAGTTCTGGTGGAACCGGGACAAGGTCGACCCCGAGCAGGTCCGCGACGCGCATTCGCTCTACATCGAGTCGCTGGCCGAGAGCGGCGTGCTGGGCTTCGTGTCGGTCATCGCCCTCTGCGGCGGGCTGCTCTTCGCGCTCGTTCGCTTCCGGCTCCGTGCGCACGGACGTTCACAGACCGGCGCAGCCGCTGCGGCACTGGCCGGCTTCGGCGTCTGGCTCTTTCACGCGGGGGTCGACTGGATGTGGGAGGAGACGGCCGTGACCGTGCTCGCCCTGGTGCTGGGCGCGGCGGGGCTCGTCAGCCGCCAGCGCCGTCGCGCGCGCCCAACCGTCGGGATGAGGATCGGTGGCGTCGCGCTTGCGGTCATCGTCATCATCGCGCAGCTGCCTGCGCTGGTCGGGACGACGGAGGTCCGGGCCAGCGACTCGGCGCTGGTCGGGGGCGACGTCGACGCCGGGATCCGCGCCGCCAACCGCGCCATCCAGGCGTGGCCCGGGGCGGCGTCGCCGTACGCCGCTCGCGCGCGAGCGGAAGTCGCCGCGGGGCGGTTGACCGCGGCCGCTCGCGACGCCGACCGGGCGCGCCGACGGGAGCCGACGAACTGGCGCCACCCGCTGCTGGCGGCGCAGATCGCGGCGCAGCAAGGCGACCCGATCAAAGCACTCCGCGCCTACGCCGCCGCCGCTCGACTCCGTCCGCTCGGGTCAGCATTCCGCTGACCGAAACCGGTAACGCACTGCTAAGTTGACCCTGCCCTCAGCGAACCGTTCCCACCGGACGGTATCTCACGACGGGCCCTGCACGTGACCGAGGCCCCTCGATATGCGACCTTCCGGGACTATCTCCGGGTTGCCCGTGAGTGGCGCGTGCTGGTGATCGCCGTCACCCTGCTGTTCGGCGGCGTCGCCCTCGTCTACTCGCTGCAGCAGACGCGCGTCTACCAGGCCGAGGCGGCGCTCGAGTTCCAGGACATCAACACGGACATCTCGGCTTTCGGTCAGAGCGTCGACAACGGCGGCCAGACGCCCGACGCGCGCGCCGCCGCGAGCGCCTCGACGCTGATCCGACCTGCGGTGACGCAGCGTGCGATGGCCCTGCTCGGCCGCCAGGATGGCCTCGGCGGTTCGGTGACGGCCAGGCCGGAGGCGCGCACGAACCTCGTGATCGTCCAGGCGTCGGCGGGCGAGCCCGAGGACGCCGCGCGGATCGCCAACGCCGTCGCCCGCGCCGCGATCTCCGTCACCGAGGACGACGTGCGGAACACCTTCCGGCAGGATGCCCAGGCCCAGCGCCGGGTCCTGCGCCGCCTCGCCGACCGCCGTAAGGCCGAGTCCACGGCATCGTTCCAGGAGCTCCAGCTGCGCGAGTCGATCGCCAGTCTGGAAGAGCTGTCTCGCGTCGCCGATCCGGTGGTGCTGCGGGATACGCCGGTCGTCCCGACCTCGCCCGTCTCCCCCAAGCCAGTGCGGACGACGCTGCTCGGCCTCCTGATCGGCCTGACGCTCGGCCTCATCGCGGCGTTCGTGCGCGACTCGCTGGATCGGCGCTTCCGGACCGCCCACGAGGTGACCGAGGAACTGCATCTCCCGCTGGTCGGATTCGTGCCCGAGGCCGTGCTGGGTCACTCCATCGCGCCCGGCTCGACGCAGCCGGCGATGTCGCCGGAGCAGCTCGAGGGCTTCCGGGTGCTGCGGACCAACGTGGAGTTCCTCGACGTCGACAACACACCCAAGGTCCTGCTGGTGACGAGCGCCCTGCCCGAGGAGGGCAAGTCCACCGTCTCGGCGGGGCTGGCGGCGGCCTACGCCGTCGCCGGCAAGCACACGTTGCTCGTGGAGAGCGATCTGCGCCGGCCCTCGCTGGCGCGTCGCACCGACCTGGAGCCAGGCCCGGGCCTGAGCGACTATCTCGTCGGCCATGCCGACCCACAGGAGGTGCTGCAGCAGATCGCGCCGCTGATCGCCTCCCCTGAGAACGGCGACCGCCCGTCCGACTCCGCCGCGTCCGCTCCGGTCGTGGCCATCGCTGCCGGTTCGCAGACCCCGCAACCGGCGGAGCTCCTGCGCTCCAAGCGCTGCCAGGAGTTCTTCGCCGAGGTGCGCGGGGTCTACGACGTGGTGATCATCGACACCTGCCCGCTGCTCTCCGTGGTCGACACGCTCGAGCTCCTGCCCCTGGCCGACGCCGTCGTCCTGTGCGTGCGCGCCTCGAAGACGACGCGTGACCAGGCCCAGGCCGCCAAGAGCGCGCTCGCGCACTTCCCCGACCGGCCGACGGGCGTCGTGCTCACCGGCGTTCGCGCGACCGACGAGGCGTCGTACTACGGCTACTACTCCTACGGGTACGTCTACGGCGCGGCGTGAGCGGCTGACGAGTCGTCATCGGACGGCAGGCTGAACGCCGCCAGGCCAAGACCGATGATCGCCCAGCCGGCCATGATCGGCGGCGCCGCCTGATAGTCCGCGGCCATGAACTCCACGAGCAAGGCCACGACCGTGCCGACGGCCGCGGTGCCGAGCACGGCGACGCTCGGCCCGCGCGTCCAGACCGCGAAGCGCAGCAGCTCGACGAGGAGGACGAGCATCATGACGGCGAAGAAGCACATGACCGCGAAGCCCTGCTCGTACCCGATCACGAGGAAGGAGTTGTCGATGGCCACGTTGCTGATGTCGGCGAACCGGAAGCCGCCCACGTTGCTGGGGTTGCCCGAACCGAGGCCGTGGCCGAAGCGCGCGCCATCGATGGCGATCAGCGCATCGCGCCACTTCTGAATGCGCTGCTGGAACGGGAGGTCCTGGGAGGGCGTGAGGAGGTTGGAGTAGCGCTGGCGCTTCTCAGGATTGTTGGCGACCGCCGGGTAGACGACGGCGGCGGTGACGATCAGCGCCATGACCGCGGCCAGCACGACGCCCAGTCGTGGTCCGCGGTGCCCACGGGAGAGCAGGTGCACGACGACGACCGTCGCCAGCGCGGCGACGAGGCCGGCCAGGGCGGTGCGCTGGGCCGAACCGAGCAGCGCGATCATCGCCAGGGGCATCGTCGCCACCGCGACGGCGCGGATGCGCCCCTTCCAGGCGAGTGCCGCGGCAAGCACGAAGGGCGTCGTGCACGCGAGCCAGAGGCCGAGGAGGTTCCCGTTCGGGAAGCTGCCCTGGACCTTGGTCCCGCCGGAGTAGGTGAGCTGGTTGTAGATCACGTCCTGGTAGGTCTTCTGCAGTGCCGTCTCGGCGGCGGCGGGGCCGATCGCCCAGCGCAGGGCCGCGTAGGCGTCGACCGCGAAGCAGACGATCACCAGCGCGCGCGAGGCACCGTGGATCTGGCGAGCGCTGAAGCCGCCGTAGCCGATCAACAGGACGACGGAGAAGTACTCCGGCGCGTAGTGCAGCGCCTGCATCCCGCTGCTGCTCGGGTCCGTCGTCGCCGCCGCGATCACGCTGAGGGCGAGGAAGCCGGCCAGCAGGAAGGTCACGGGCGTGACCCGGACGGGGTGCTCACGGCGGCCGATCAGCGCCCGGCCGATGACGCCCGCCCACAGCGCCTGGAGCACCCACGTCGCGCTTCGGTCCCCCGGGAGCCCGACGAACGCCTCCACCGATCCGTAGATGCCGGTGAACAGCACCAGCGCGACGAGGGCCGTCGTGGCGTAGCGCTGCGTGAGCATGCCGGCGATGACCGCCCCCGGCAGCGCGAAGGCCAGCTTGGGATGGTCGGAGACGAGGCTCGGCGCCAGCAGGGCAAGCAGCACGCAGACCGCCGCGCCGGCGACGTGGGGGAGGATGCCGGGGTCGGCGCGCTCGAGCCAGGCGGCCGCCAGCAGCACAGCCGGAACGCCGTAGGTGAGCGCCTGCCACGCCGGCCCGGACTCCAGCACGAAGCCAAGCCGGGTCAGCGACACGAGCACCGTCCAGGCCACGAACCCCGTCACCAGGGCCATGTCGCGGACAGACCAGCGCCGCAGGGAGAGCGCGCTCATCGTCGAGCAGACTAGATGAACGCCCGCTGACGTCGCCGGCGGTTTGGTCCTGTGTCAGCATGTCGAGGTGCCCTTGAGCTGGGAGGCGTTCCAGTCGCGTCGCCGCATGCCCGTGCTCGACGGCGTGCGCGCCGTCGCCGTGCTCCTGGTCGTCGTCGGCCACGGGGCGTACCAGCCACTGTGGGATCACCTCAACGGCGGCAGCGGCGTGACGATGTTCTTCATCCTCAGCGGCTTCCTGATCACCACGCTTCTGCTGCGCGAGGAGCACCGGCGGGGAACCGTGGGGTTCGCGGGCTTCTACGTCCGCCGGCTCTTCCGCATCGCACCGCTGTATCTCCTGGCCGTGGGCGCGTACTGCCTGGTCATCTTCGGCTTCGGCGTCCAGGGGCACCGCAGCGACGCCCTGGCCGACCAGCTCCCCTACTACCTGCTGTTCTTCCCCGAGCACGGCCGCGAGCACTGGGCCCTCTTCGCTGGTCCGCCGTTCTCGCAGGCATGGTCGCTCGGCCTGGAGGAGAAGTTCTACTTCGTCTGGCCGCTCGTCGGCTTCGCTCTGCTGCGCATGCGCACGGCCGGCCGTCTCGCCGTCTGCGCGCTCGTGTTCGTCGCCGCGGCCTACCTGGTCGACGCCTGGCGCTACGGGCCGCTGGTCGGGGGCTACGGCGCGATGGCCATCGGCTGTGCCGCCGCCATCGGGCTGCAGGACCGGCGTTCGTACCGCTGGCTGAGTCGCGTCGGCGAGACGGTTCCCTTCGCCGTCGTGGTGGGGGTGTTCCTGGTCACCCAGTTCGCGGTTCGCGGCGGCGGCACGCTGCGCGACGTGGTCTTCCAAGGGTCCGTGGCGCTGCTGCTGGTCGGCCTCGTCGTCACCGAGCGGCCCCGCATCGGGTTGCTCGCGACGCACCCCTTCCTGCTCGTCGGCCGCCTCTCGTACGGCCTCTACCTGTTCCAGGGCTTCGGGCTGAAGGCGTCGGACGGGCTGGTCGACACCAGATCCGGGGTTCCCGGTGCGCTCGCCGGCATGGCCATCGCGGTCGCGATCAACCTGGTCCTCTGTTACGCGCTGCACGTGACCGTCGAGAAACCGCTGATCGCCGTGGGTCACGGGCTTTCGCGACGCCTCACCCAGGCCCCGCCGGCGCTCCGGCAGGCAGCGTCGCCGACCCGCGTGTGACCACGGGCCCGCCGTCGGCGACCAGCCCGACTTACTTTCAATAGGCTTCCCGCCCGCGTGACCGGCGGAGTCGGAAACCAACGGCGAAGGCTTTTCACCGTCTGCGCGGCCCGTCGTGTGGCGACACGCCTCGCCTACCGCGTATTGCAGGTCTGGTGGTTCCTCCGGCGCCCGACGACGCGCGGGGTGAAGCTGCTGATCCGCCACCAGGCGCGCGTGCTCTTCGTCCGTCATACCTACGGGGATCGCGCCTGGGAGCTGCCGGGCGGTGGCGTGCGTTCCGGCGAGGCCCTCGCCGCGGCGGCCGAGCGCGAGGCACGCGAGGAGCTGGGCCTGCGGATCGCCGCCTGGACGCACTTCGCCGAGATCGAATCCCACGACCACGCGACTGCGCAGCTGGGGTGCCTGCACGCCGACGTCGCCGACGTGAGCGCGATGCGACTCAGCTGCGGCGAGATCGAGGACCACGTGTGGGCCCGTCCCGGTCACGAACCGCAGCCGCTGGGTCGCCACGCCAGGAAGGCGCTGGCCGCCTACCGAGACGCGACCTTCGCGTGACCCAACGCGTCGAGCACCGGCACCGCCCGGCGGCGCTCGCCCGGCTCCGCACGCAGCGGGTGCCGGTGTGAGGATCCAACTCTGGAGCTACAACTACGCGCCGGAGCCGACCGGCATCGGCCCGGTCAGCGCGACGTGGGCTCGTGGCCTGCGCGAGCGGGGGCACGACATCGACGTCGTCGCCGCCCATCCGCACTATCCCGACCGGCGGTGGGGGATCCGGCGACGCCCCTATCGCGAGGTCCGCGACGGCGTCCCCGTGCTGCGGCTCCCGTTGTGGGTCGGCCGCGACACGGCGCGGCAGCGCTACCGGCAGGAGCTCAGCTACGCGGCCGCCCACACCGCCGCGCTGCCGTTCCTCGGTCGCCCGGACGTCATCGTCGCCACGTCCCCGTCCTTCCCGGCTCTGCTGACGGCGATCCTGCACGGACGGGTGCGCGAGACGCCGTGGGTGCTGTGGCTCCACGACATCCTCCCCGACGGCGCGACCGCGTCGGGACTGATCGACGAGCGCAGCCCCGTCATCCGCGTGTCGCGCATGCTCGAAGCCGCCGCCTACCGGTCGGCCGAGCGCATCGTCGTCCTGTCGCGAGCGTTCACCGACAACCTCACCGCGAAGGGCGTTCCGGAGGCCAAGATCGAGCTCATCTACGACCCGGCCACCCGGGTGCCGTCAGCGACGCGGAGCCTCGCCGGGCCGGAGGCACCAACCGTCCGTCTCCTCTCGATGGGCAACATCGGGTTCTCCCAGGGGCTCGCCGACCTGGTCGACGGCTTCGAACGCCGGACCGACCTCAACCCGGACGTGCGCATCGTGATCACCGGCGAGGGCATGGCCGCCGCGGCGGCGCGCGCGGCGATCCGCACCGATCGGGTGCGCATGGTCGGACTGCTCGACGACGCCGACCTCGAGCGCGAGTTGCAGTCCGCCACGGTCGCCCTCGTCACCCAGCGACACACCGGTGGGGAGTTCAACATCCCGAGCAAGCTCATGAACTTCATGGCCTACGGCCTTCCGGTCCTGGCCGCCGTCAACCCCACCGGCGAGGTGGCCAGGATCATCCGGGAATCCGGTGCGGGCTGGGTCGTCGACTCAAGCGACCCGGCTGAATTCCCGAAAGTCATTCACATGATCCAAGGCAACCCGGAGGACGTCGTCGCTCGCGGACGGGTGGCCAAGGCGTTCGCCGATGAGCACTTCAGCGTCCCGAAGTTCGCCGAGCACTTCGATTCCTGTCTACGCGCGGTCGCCGGTGGCTGAGCGGGTGACCGACTCGCGTCGATCCGGCGGACGGTTGGTCCTCGTCGCCGGTGGCGGTGGCTTCATCGGTGGGGCCCTCGTCGCCGCCCTCCAGCGCCAGGGTGCGTCCGTGCGCTCGGTGGACTTCAAGCCCACCAACCAGTGGTACCGCGTCGAGCCGGGCGCCGAGAACGTCATGGCCGACCTCCAGGAGCTCGACGCCTGCCGCGAGGCCACGGCCGGTGTGACGGAGGTCTACAACCTCGCGGCCGACATGGGCGGCATGGGCTTCATCGAGAACAACAAGGCGCTCTGCATGCTGTCCGTGCTCATCAACACCCACCTGCTCAAAGCCGCCTGCGAGGCTGGTGCCGAGCGGTTCTTCTACGCGTCGTCGGCCTGCGTCTATGCCGGCGACAAGCAGGTGAGCGAGGATCTGAAGCCGTTGGCGGAGACGGACGCCTATCCGGCGATGCCCGAGGACGGCTACGGCTGGGAGAAGCTCTTCTCAGAGCGAATGTGCCGCCACTTCAGCGAGGACTTCGGGATCGTCACCCGCGTCGCCCGCTACCACAACGTCTATGGCCCCGAGGGCACCTGGACCGGCGGCCGCGAGAAGGCGCCCGCCGCCATCTGCCGCAAGGTCGCCGAGGCGGTGCTCTCCGGCCGTCACGAGATCGAGGTCTGGGGCGACGGGGAGCAGACCCGGAGCTTCACGTACATCGACGACTGCGTGAAGGGCACGCGGATGATCATGGACTCCGACATCGACGAGCCGATCAACCTCGGGTCCAGCGAGATGGTGTCCATCAACCAGCTCGTCGACATCGTCAGCGCGATCGCGGGCATCGAGGTCAGTCGCCACCACAATCTGTCTGCGCCCCTCGGCGTCCGCGGCCGCAACAGTGACAACACGATGATCCAGCAGCGCCTCGGGTGGCAGCCGTCCACGCCGCTCGTCGACGGGCTGAAGCGCACCTACGAATGGATCTTCGACCAGGTGCAGCGCAGCGCGCTATCCGGCGAAGCCCCGGCACCAGAGCGCGAAGGTGTTGCGCAGGCGCAACGCCTCGCCGGCCCGCTGGAGGACGGCTGACTGGGTCGACCAGTACTCCTCGACCTCGACGCGCTCGAACCGGGCGTCGATCGCCGCCACGATCTCGCGCTGATTGACCCCGCTGCGGACGACGTGGTACTCGACCATGTCGGCCGACTCGTCCTCGTCGTGCCCGCCGCGGGCGCGGCGGACCCGCGCCGCGACGCCGCGCAGGAGCTCACCCTGCCGCAGCCTCCAGCTCAGGTACGCCGCGTCGCTGGCGGGCCGGACGCCCCTGGCGAGGCCGGGGTACCACATCGGGTCCTGGATGGACACGAGCGTCCCGCCCGGGCTGAGATGGCGATCGATCGCGACGTCGATCGCCGCGACGTAATCGGGAATGTGGTGCAGGACGGAGGCGTAGAGGATCGCCGAGAAGCGCCGGTCGCCGAGCGGGGCGAGGCTGCCGTCGGCGTCGAGCACGGCGTCGAAGCGCTCCTCGCGGCCGTAGCGCGCGACGAGCGTTTCGACGGAATGCCGCGACATCTCCGTTGCCGTCACGTCCGCGCCGAAGCCCAGCAGCGGCTCGACGAAGGCGCCGTCACCGGCGCCGATCTCGAGGACGGTCGGGTCGAGCCCCAGGCCGCGGATCTCCTCGAGCGTCTGTCCCAGGCGGCCGACGAAGCCGTCATACAGGTGGGCGTGGCGCAGGTGGGGGGAGCCCGCGCGGTAATCGTGCTGCGCCCCGTGCGCCTGCTCCTGGAACGACGACCCGGTCACCGGCGGGCGATGAGGAGGTAGTGCGTGGCGAGGTTGTCGGCGCCGACGCGCACCGCGGTGTTCTCATAGGCGAGGTACGCCCGCCCCAGCAGCTTGGAGAAGTGGAAATAGGTGGCGCCGCGGTACAGGGGCCGGATCTCCACCTCCGACCACGCCCGCGTGATGACCTCGAGACGGGCGGCGGTGCAGTCGTCGTAGAACGCGGGGAACACCGGCCGGTTCGCCGCTCGTCGTCGCATGATCCGCGAGACGATCGCCCCGCCCATCCGGTCGGGCAGGACCCGGTTCGCGATCCCGAAGGCCGAGAGCCCGCCGGAGAACAGGCTGATCAGATGACCGCCCGGACGGAGGTAGGTGCGCAGGTTCTCGATCGCGACCCCCAGCGGGCGGACGTGTTCGAACACCTGCCAGCTGACCGCGAGGTCGATCGAGCCGGCCAGCGCTGGGATCGGACTGACGACATCGGCGACGACGACCTCGTCGTAGCTCCCCGGTGTGGCCGCGCGGAGCTCCGGGCCCGAGAGGTCGAGACCGACGTAGGTGGCCCCCGGCGGGCGCTGGTCGCGGTCCATGACGGGATGCCGACCCGAGCCCACGTCGAGGATGCGCTGACCGGCGCGAGTCCTGAGTGCCACCTCGGCGTCGAACGCCGCCTTCCAGCCGTACTGATAGCGCGCGGGCAGGGCGATCGGAAACGCGGCTTCGGTGACGGGCGTTCGGGTCATCGATCGGAGCGAGCGGAGAGCGTAGATCGTCCCGCCCGGTGCGAATAGGGTCTGGTCGGTGAGGATCGCGCGCCTGCTGTGGGGTGTCGGCGATCAGGCCTTGTTCAGCGGCACGAGCTTTCTGCTCGCCATCGCGGTCGCGCGGTCGGCGAGCCCGGAGGAGTTCGGTGCGTTCGGCGTGGCCTACGTCATCTACGTCGTGCTGCTCGGGACGGTCGAGGCGTTCACCGCCGAGGTCGTCGCGGTTCAGGGCGCCCGACTGGAAGGGCCCGAGCAGCACGAGCTGTTCAGAGACGCGTCCGGCGCGGCGCTGTTCGCGGGAATACCGGTGATGGCCGTGGGGGGCGTCCTCGCGCTGTCGGGTGGAGCGTCGACCGCTGCTGCTCTCTGCCTCTGCGCCCCGCTGTTGTTCGTCCAGGACGTCTGGCGGTTCGCGTTCTTCGCTTCGGGTCGGCCGCGGCAGGCCTTCGCAAACGACGCGACGTGGATGGCCGGTTTCGCTGCCGGTCTCGTGGTCATCTCGCCACATTCGCCTGCCGGGCTCGTCTGGTTGTGGTGCGGGTGCGGGGTCGCCTGCGGTGTGCTCGGTGCCGTTCAGTGCCGCTGCTCGCCCCGCCCATCGGCCGCGGTGGGGTGGTGGCGCGCCCGGAGGGCCAGCGGCGGCCGCTACGCCGGCGAATTCCTCGCGCTCTACGGTTCCGCGCAGGCGGTCCTCATCTGCGTGGGTCTCTTTGTCGGCCTGACCGCCTCCGCAGGCTTCCGGGGCGCGCAGCTCATCTTCGGGCCGATCCAGGTCGCGCTCAGCGCCTCCCGGATCGCGCTGTTCCCCGTTGTCTCGAGGGCGCGGAGCGCAGGCTCGTCCGACGCCGTCTGGACCGTCGGTTTCGTCAGTGGCGTGGTGGCTCTGCTGGCGACGATCGCCTGGGGTGTCGGTGCGTTGCTCGTGCCTCGCTCGGTCGGCGAGGAGTTCCTGGGTGGCTCGTGGGAGGCCGCCCGCGGGATCGTCCCGTGGTTCATCTGGGGGCAGGCGGCTGCGGCCTTCGGACTCGGCGCGCTCGCGATCCTTCGCGCCGCCGACGTGCTGAAGTCGACGTTCCGGGTTCGCCTGTCGGGCGCCGCGACGATGTTCGCGCTCGGGAGCGCGGGCGCGTGCCTGAGCGGTGCGCAAGCCGCCGCCGGCGGCATCGCCGTCGGGGCGACGGCGACCACCGTGGCCCTCTGGTGGCAGGCGTCGAAACATCGTCTGCCCACTGCTCTGGCAGACGGCTAGCGCGCACCGCGGGTATCTTTTCGTCGGTCGCGCGTGCCCAGGAGAAACCACAGAGGGCTGAGCCTCGAAGAGGCACTGCGGTCCGAAGGGCTCAACGTCCCGCGGGCCGCGTCGGGGCCGGCCGATGATCTCGGAGACGCGGCGGTGCCCGTTCCTGACATCTTCGTCATCGGTGCCATGCGCGCCGGGACGACGGGATTCTGCGCCGACCTGGGCACGCACCCCGCCATCGTCCCGCCACACGTCAAAGAAGCATGGGTGCTCAACCGGGCACTGGGACGGCCGGACATCGCTCGCGCGTTGTACCGGGACATGTACACGGCCGGCGCCGGCCTCCGCTTTGACGGGTCCACCGGGTACTCGATGATCCCGCACCAGCCGACGGTCGCCGATCTCGCAAAGCGTCTGAGCCCCGACGCTCGCATCGTCTACCTCGTGCGGGAACCGGTGGCCCGTGCGATCAGCCAGTTCCGACTTCAGACCGCCTGGGGCATAGTCGCGGACCAGCGGTTCGACGAAGCCGTGGAACGGGACGACACCTTCGTCGATTACGGCCGCTACTGGATGCAGCTCGAACCCTGGCTCGACGCCTTCGGACGCGATGCGGTCAGCGTGATCGTGTTCGAGGAGTACGTCGCGGATCGCGAGGCCGCCGTCGGCGCGTTCGTGGCCTCGTTGGGCCTCGATCCCCGTCAGTTGCGGATCGACCGGGAGCAGGTGCTCAATCGGTCGGAGCAGGCACGCTCCGTCCCGTACCTCTGGCGGCGCCTCCTGATGTCCGGTGCCTACACCTTTCGGGTCCGCCGGCGGATTCCCCACACCGTGCGCGAACGCTTCAAGCGGTTCGCGCTCCGGGAAACCGGGTCTGTCGACGTCGCGATGTCCGCGCAGACAAGAGCGCGCATCGTCGACGGATGCCGTGCCGACAACGCGCGTCTGGCCGAGTACCTGCGGCGTCCGGGGCCGATCTGGGGCTAGCATTCGCCGCTTGAGTCCGGCACGTTCATTTGGAGCCGACGTGCAGGAACATTCAGACATCGACGTCGGAGAGCTTCTCCAGATCCTGAAGCGGCGCCGGTGGCTCATCCTGTTCACGACCGCCGCCGTGATCGCCGCCGGCGTTGCCCTCAGCGCCCTGCAGACGCCGGAGTATTCGTCACGGGCCACGGTGCTGATCGCCGAGGACGTGCGCCGCAGCATCGACGACGACGCCGGATCGCAGTTCTCGAGTCCCGATCTGCTCAATCGCGCCCTGACCAACGAGATCGCCTTCGCCAAGGGCGACGCGGTGCGAACCACCGTCAAGCGGCGGGTGGGGTCCATCCCCAAGGTCTCGATCACGGCCGTCCCCGACACCGACGCACTCGCGTTCGTCGTCCGCAACCCCTCCGCCCGGCGGGCCCGGCAACTGGCGAACGTCTACGCCATCACGTACCTGACCGAGCGCCGCAAGTCGCGGACGCAGGACTATCTGAAAACGGCGAAGGCGCTGCGGGCGCAGGTGTCGAGCCTTCGCAAGGTGCGCCGGAGGCTCAAGCCCAACGACCCGCAGATCCCGTCGATCCAGGCCTCGCTCGCCACCTTCCAGAACTCGCTCGCCGATCTGCGCGCCAGCGGAGATCTCTCGCGGGCGGGCGGCAGCATCCTCCGCCAGGCCACGAAGGCCGACGCGCCGGCCTCGCCGAACGTGGTGTTGAACCTGCTCGTGGCCATCGTCCTCGGGCTCGTCGCCGGCCTGCTGGCCGCCGTTCTCCGCGATCGGCTTGACGATTCCATCCTGTCGAAGGACGATCTGGACCGCGCGAGCGGAGGGCGGCCCGTGCTCGCGCTCGTCCCACGGGTCCGTGAATGGTCCAACCCACGGCGGGGCTACGTCGTCTCGTTCGATCGTCCGCAGGCGCCGGCATCGGAGGCGTACCGCCTGCTTCGATCCTCGTTGCAGATCCTCGACCGGGTGAGCGAGCGCAGCGTGCGGCTGCTGGCGGTCACCAGCCCCTCGGCGGGGGACGGCAAGACGGCGACCACGGCGAACCTCGCCGTCGCCCTCGCGCGCGCCGGGCACCGTGTCGTCATCGTCGACCTCGACCTGCGTCGACCGCGCATCGAGTCCTTCTTCGGCGTCGACAACAACGTTGGCTTCATCTCGGTCGTCCTCGGCGACGAGCTGCAGGCGTGTCTCCACGACATCGAAGAGCAGCCGGGGTTGCGGATCCTCGCGGCGGGCCCGCTCGTGCCCAATCCCTCGGAGGTCCTGTCGCTGGCCAGGACGGGCGAGATCCTCCGAGCGGTCGCCGATCAGGCCGACTACGTGCTGGTCGACTGCCCGCCGGTGCTGCCGGTCCCGGACGCGGTCTCCATCACTCAGAACGTGGACGGCGTCCTCATGGTCGCGTCGGCCAGACGCGGCAAGCGTCGCTCGTTCGCGCGCGCAGTCGAACTGCTCGAGCAGGCGAACGCACCGATCGTCGGAAGCGTCCTCAACGGCGTGCGCACCGGAGTCACCGACGAGTATGACTACACGTACGCGTACCCCTATGACGCCGGCTCGCGCTTGCCGCGACCGTTCGCCGCGGTGCGCCACCGGCTCCGCCGCGGTGATCCGGCCGGCGCTCGCGGCACCGTCGCCGCCTTGGCGCCGGACGCGGCGGAACGGCTCGTGCGTGGTGAGACCGCCGGCCGAACGGTCGAGCCCGACGAAGGCGCCAGGGCCAATGGGGCCGGCGTGAGCGATGCGTCGCGCCACGACACGAAGCGCTAGCCCGCCGCGGTGAGTTCGATGGCGGAAGCGCAGGTGCCGGCACGCGGTCGGAGCGTCGACCGGGGAGACCGTTCGCGCGATACCGCGTGGGGGCTCGCGCTGTCGTGTGCGCTCGTGCTGATCGCCCTTCCCGTGCTCGTCGCGCAGCTGACCCTGACGTCGCTCTCGCGACCGTCGGTGGTGCTGGCCTTCGGCATCGCTGCCTACTCCGGCGCGAGGTTGGCCCTGTTGCTGGTCAGGGGCGCCAACCGACCGGTGACGGTGACGTTCTGGGTGTTCGTGTACGTGTTCTTCGGCATCGCGGCCCTCGCCAACACGGTCAACGAGACGTATCCGCTCTTCGGTCAGACGTTCGGCACCCGCGACGAGGTCGCGGCGCTGCTGACGTGCATCGTCGGACTGGCCGGCTACGAGATCGGGGTTCGCGCGTTCGGGAACCTGAGGTCTCACCGGCGCCTGCTTCGCGCACTCCAGACCCCCACGGTCCGGATCGGACGCGTGGCCGTCGTGGGAGCGATCGGCCTCGTCGCGGTCACGTACTTCACCCTTCGCTTCGGTCTCGCGACGCGCTTCAGCTCGCGACAGAACGCGACCGCGGCGTTCCTGGGCGTCAGCCCGAGCGATACGAGGTTGTACCTGCTGCAGAACAAGGCGAGTGGACTCATACGCCTCGTGCTGGACGGCATCCCCGTCTTCGTCGCGCTCTTCCTCACGGTCAGCTGGAGGCGGGTGCAGCGGGTGGCGGCACGGGATGCCAACCGACCGGTCCGGCGCGGCGTGTTCGTCACGGGGCTTCTGGCGGCGCTCTCGCTCGGCGTTCTGCTGGCCGACAACCCGCTCTCCAATCCCCGGAGCCGTTTCGTCGAGGTCGCGTTGCTGTTGCTGCTCGCCGTCTTTCCGCTCGTCACTCCGCGGCGCTTCCGGCTCTTCGCCGTGGCTTTGATCTTCGGCACGCTCTTCGTGTATCCGCTCGCGGACTACTTCCGCTACAACCAGCGCACCGCGGAGACCGCGTCACTGTCGAAGCAGATGCTGACCAGTCCGGACTTCGCGATGTTCCAGCAGGAGATCAACGCGCACCGCTACGTCGAGCTGAGCGGCCACGGCAACGGCCGGCAGTTCCTGGGGACCGTCTTCGCCATGGTGCCCTCGCAGTTCTGGGCGTCCAAGCCACCGCCGACGGGCAAGCTGATCTTCCCGCGCGCCGCCCAGACGCTGGCGACCTCCGTCTCCGTGTGGGGCTGGGCGTACGTCGACGGCGGCAATCTCTGGGTGCTGATCGTCTTCGTGCTCTTCGGCGCCGCGACCGCGGCGATCGAGTCGGCGTACCGAACGGCACCGCGCGACCGGCTGACCCTCGCGGCGGTCGCAGCACCCCTGTGTGCGGCCTGTCAGGGCACGCTGCTGCGCGGCGATCCCGCCACGGCCATGACGGAGATCATGCCGATCCTCTTCTTCACCCTCGTCGCGTGCCGGTTCACCCGGCTGCCGTCGCGGTGACGCCCGTCTGAGCGTGCGCGTCCTGCACGTGATCTCGACGGTCGCGCCGCGGAGCGGCGGAACGGCCACGTACGTCTTGGGACTCGCCGAAGCGCTGGCCGGCCGCGGGATCGACACCACCATCTTCGCGTCGGACCTCGGCGGCGCGGAGTCGGCACGCCCGGTCAGCCGCATCCGCGCTGAGGACCTCGGCGCCACGGGGTTCGACGTCCGGCTCTTCCCGGCGCGCCAACCGCACCGGTTCGCGTACACGCCTGACCTTCCGCGCGCCCTGTCGGCAGCGGTCGGGGACTTCGACTGCGTCCATGTCCACAACCTGTGGACGTACCCCCAGTGGGCGGGCGCGCGCGCCGCCCGGCGCGGCGGGGTGCCGTACGTCGTCGCCATCCACGGGGCGCTCGACGCCTACATCCGCACGCATGGCCGCGTGCACAAGGCCGTCGCGTGGCGGCTCTGGCAGGCTCGGATGCTCGCGCGGGCGTCCGGCCTGCAGGCGACCACCGAGCGCGAGCTGCGTGCGATCGCGGACGTGGCACCGCACGTCCGGCGTTTCGTCGCCCCTC
Organism: uncultured Solirubrobacteraceae bacterium; assembly: GCA_964242305.1. Lineage (GTDB taxonomy): Bacteria > Actinomycetota > Thermoleophilia > Solirubrobacterales > Solirubrobacteraceae > DATLGB01. The sequence goes on along the minus strand of CAXTBB010000003.1, from coordinate 49,475 downwards.
CCGGCATCCACCCGGCGCAGACGGCGCCAGGGGACGGTCGTCGGTTTCGCCGGGACCACCTCGACGACGTCGAGGGGCCCCTCGTGCTCTTCGTCGGTCGGATCGCCTACAAGAAGGGCCTCGAGCTCCTGATCGAAGCGCTGCCGATCCTCAGCGAGCGGCATCCCGACGTCAACGTCGCGGTGGTGGGTCCTGACGACGAAGGCCTCCAGGCCACGCTGACCGTCCTCGGCGAACGCCTCGGTGTCGGTTCGAGGGTGCACTTCACCGGACCCCTCTATGGGGGCGACCTGCGGGACGCGCTGGCCGCCGCGGACGTCTGGACGCTTCCGTCGCGGGCGGAGAACTTCGGCATCGCGGTCGTGGAGGCGCTGCGTGCCGGCGTGCCGGTGGTCGTGAGCGAGGGTGTCGACGTCGGCCACGACATGGCGCAGGCCGGCGCTGGCCTCGTCACGGCGATCGAGCCGAAGGCGCTGGCGGACGGCCTCCATCGCGTCCTCGGCGACGCTGCGCTGACGGCGCGCCTGCGGCACGCAGGCCCTGCGTTCGCCGAGCGCTACCGGTGGTCGAGCGTCATCGATCAGCATCTGGCGATGTACCACGCCCTGGCCGCAGGGTGATGCGCTCGCTCGGTATCGTCCGGACCTTCTTGCCGAGCGCGCATCCAGGATCAGACGGGCGGCGCAAGCACGCACGCATTGTCGCTCACGTGCTCCTCTGGTTCACCCCCTGGGCGTTCCGGCGCAGGGTCCTGAACCGGTTCTTCGGCTGCGCGATCCATCCGACGGCTCGGATCGGCTTCTCGGTGCTGGTGCCGGACGTCCTGCTGAGGCTGGACGCCGGCGCCCGCGTCGGCCACCTCAGCTTCGCGCACGGAATGGACGAGGTCAGGGTCGGCGAGGAATCGATCATCGGCAACCTCAACTGGATCTTCGCCGTGCCCACGGGAGCGATGGTCAGTGACGCCGATCCGGCCGCGCCTGCGCGCCAGACCTCGCTGATCCTCGGACGTCATGCGGCGCTGGTGGGACGTCACGTGGTCGACTGCAGCGACCGGGTCCTGATCGACGACTTCGCGGCGATCGGAGGCTGGGGGACCCACATCCTGACGCACGGCGTCAACCTCGCCGCCGGGAAGGTCCACGCCCGGCCGATCACGGTCGGCCGGTCGTGCCTCACCGGCGCCCGCTGTGTGCTCCTCCTCGGCGCCGTGCTGCCCCCGTATTGCGCCCTTGGCGCCAACTCGACCTTGCGCACGGCCGAGACGGAAGAGCACTCGATCTACTCGGGCGTGCCCGCGACCAGGGTCGGGGCCGTCGCACACGACGCAGGGTGGTTCACCCGTGACGTCGGCGTCATCTCCTAGGCCGGGTCCCGAAGGATCTCCAGCCAGAGCGCCGAGGGGAACGCCCCCGTCGCACGCGCCTCGGCCAGCCCGTCGGTGGTCTCGAGGGGATGCGCGTAGGCGGGCAGCACCTGTCGCGCTTCCGCGAGCCGCTCGCGGTGCAGCATCGCGCAGCACAAGCGGATGGTCACGCGCGGATTGTCGGTGAGGTACGCGGCCACCAGCGCGGTCTCCGACCAGAAGAAGAGGTCGTCCGACAGGATCCGCGGGCTGTAGTCGAACGGGAGCATGATGTCGTGGAAGTGGACCAGCACGCCGCGGCGGAGCCGGGGCAGCAGTTCGAGGACGATGAAGTTGACGTCGCTGCCGGGGCTCACCGTGTGGGTGGAGTCGACGAAGAGCACGTCACCTGCCCGCAGGTCGTCGACGAAGCTCGGATCGAGCTCCTGGACCGGCGACTGCCGCAGTCGCAGCTCGCCTGCCGAAGCCCGCTCGGTCAGATACCGGGTGGGGAACGGGTCCACGCAGGTGATGTCCAGGTCGACCCCGTGATCTGACGCCGCCATCTGCGCGACGGCGGTCGAGACGCCGGCCCCGATCTGCACGAGCCGCTGCGGTCTCCGCGCGGCGACGACGCAGTACAGGAGCTCGGCCTCGACCGGCCCGTACCCCTGAGCGCCGTTGAGGCGTTCGGCCTCGTCGAGGATCCGTCTGCCACCGAGCGTCGTCCGCACCTCCGGCGGGCACGTCGTGCGAAACCACGCCAGCTGGGCGTCCAGGTCGGTGCCCTGCACCGCGGTCAAGCGGTACGGCCGGCGCCACGCGGAGGTCGTCCTCAGCGCGCGGAGATCCGGGATCTGGCTGTAGAAGTGCCGCGGCAGGATGTCCACGCCGACGCGCTGCCCCGTCTCCAACAGCCTGCGCAGCGCCTTCTTTCCGAGTCGTCGCGATGGCATGCGGTCATCTCGACGTGCAGGCCAGCGACGTCCGGTCGCCCTGCCGCGCCCGCACCGTCCCCGCCGCCTTCATGCGGGCGTAGACGATCCGATCGGCGCTGGCACGAACGTGGCGAACGATCCGTCCGCTGCCGGCGACGATGTCGACCGGCCCCGGCGCCGGGGCCAGCGCCCACACCGTGCCCGGGCGGCAGACGAACGGGAACGCGAGCGCCGATCGGGACCGCTTTGGCTTGCCCGAGAGGAAGTACACGCCCGACTGGAGGGTCGCGGCGTAGCTGGGCGTCGGTGGCTGATCGCGCACGCCCAGCCAGAACACGGTTCTCACACCCTGCCTCCAAAGCACGAACAACGCCTCGGCGGCCCAGCGCGCCTGGGTGCGAACGCCGTCCGGGTCGGGCGGATCGGAGTCCCAGGACACCTCGGTCACCCACGTCGGCTTGGTGCGCCGGGGGAGGACCCGGCCGCGGCGGACGGCCCGCGCGACGATCCGAATCAGCCTGTGGACGTCGGGCAACGCGACGTCGTCGGCGTCGAGTGCGGGGTCGAACGGGCCGCGAATCGCGTACGGGTGGTGGGCGAGGACATCGAAGCGGACGCGGCGCCTGACCACGGAGCGCCAGAACGAAACGGGGCGGATGCGGCGTCCGGCCGGGCTCGGATCATCGCCGTACGGCGCGGTCCCCGCCGTCACCAGCCGCACGCCGGCGGCATGGACGCCCGGGTAGGCCGCGTTGAGCATCGCCCGGAAGCGTCCTGGTGAGAAGGGGGTTCGTCCGTCCCACTGCGGCGCAAGGTACCTGGACAGGTTCGGTTCGTTCCAGACCTGGACGTAGCGCACCTGGGAGGCGTAGCGCCGGGCGAGGGCGGTTGCGAAGGCGCCGACGGCGGCCGGGGACGGACGCCAGGATCCCGGATTCGCAGAGGCGGGCCGGTTCCGTCCCTCGGCCCACCGCGGGGCGCCCGTGAAGGACAGGAGCACCTGCAGGCCCTGTGTGCGTGCCGCGGCCACGGCCCCGTCGACCGTCGCCCACGAGTACACGGGGTCGGCGGGATCGGCGGCATGGGCTGGACGCGCCGGCGCGACGTCGGCCCAGCTCACCTGCACGCGGACGATCTGCGCACCGGCCCCGGCCGCCTCGGTCAGCCGCGCGGCACCGCCCGGCGTCGGGGCGGCGAAGTACGGGTCGAAGAAGCCCAGCGTCAGTCCTCGCGCACCGGCCGCGCCGGGAAGAAGCGCGAGGACCAGCAGCGCGAGGCCGCCGATGCGCGGCCTCATGGGCGAGACCGCCGCCAGGCGGCACCGGCCATGGCGATCGTCAGCAGGATGAACGCGCCGATGATTCTGGCTCCGATCGTCGAGCCGTCGCCGAGCGCCGCGCCGATGGCGCTCAGCGGGCTGCGCGAGGGTGGTGCCAACGCCTCCATGGCGTCGCTCCGAACCGGACGCGCGGGCCGCCGGGGACGTCCGTCGCGACCGGTGGTCGCGACCGAGCGGGCGAGCGCCTGACCCACCGGGCCAGCCTTCAGGAGGCCGGCTTGCACGGAGGGCGTGATCGACGCGCCCGACGGTGTGGTGGCGGGCCGGTCCCCGATCGCGCTCGCGACGTTCTCGCAGTACTGATCGACCGCGGCCGTGCCCGGCGGCGCGATGCACCTCTGGGCGGAGGCCGGCAACGGCCACGCGGTGAGCGCCGCCGTCGCCAGAACCGCACCGGTTCGAATGACCCTGAGGCGAACGCGCTGACGAACCCCGGCCACGCTGACTCAGCCTAGGGTTGCGGCCGCATGGCGGACGAGCCCGTTTCGACCCGCAGCCCACAGCAGCGCTCGCTGGGCCCCGGGGAGCGGGCGGTCACCGCGATCGTCGTCGGTGGCGCGCTCACCGTCTGCGCGTTCCGCGGCGGCAGCTACGACGTCGTGGCGCGGGGGGAGACGGCCGTGCTCGTGCTGTGGGCGCTCGCCGGCGGCGCGGCGATCGGGGTCCTGCCGCGACGCCGGCTACCGCTCGCGGCGTGGATCGTCCTGGCCGGGTTCCTCGGGTTGAGCCTCCTCACGGCACTGGCGTTCCGCTGGACGGAGAGCGACGAGCGGACCAACCTGGAGCTCGCGCGCGACCTCCTGCTCGCCGGCGGCTTCCTGCTCACCGCGGCGGGGCTGCGGCGCAGCACGGCCGACGCCGCGGTCGCCGGCGCCGCCGGCGCGGCCGCTCTGGTCTGCGCCGCCGCGCTCGCCTCGCGACTGGCGCCGGGCCTGTTCCCGCGCGACCTGGTGGGGCAGAGCTTCGGTACCGATCGCCTCAGCTATCCGCTCAACTACTGGAACGCCATCGGCTGCTGGGGCGCCATGACCGCGGCCATGCTCCTCGCCCTCAGCGTTCACGTGCGCCGGTCGGCCGCGCGGGCCGTCACGTTGGCGGGCGTCCCGCTGGCGGCCGGGGTCGTCTACCTCAGCTACTCGCGCGCGGGCCTCGCCGATCTCGTGATCGGCGCCGTCGTCGTCCTCGCGGCCAGCCGCACGCGCCTCGTCGCGGCGGCGCACCTCGCCGTCGCGGCGGCGGCGTCCGGCGTCGTGGTGCTCGCCATCCGCGACGCGCCGGAGATCGCGCGCGGCACCGGCAGCGCCGGTCGTGGTGGCGTCCTGCTCGCGCTCCTGGCGGGCATGGTCGTGTGCGCGGCGCTGGCCGTGGCGCTGCACCGCACGGGCATGGACGAGCGGCTCACGGTCCCCCGGCGGCCGGCGCTGATCCTGGCCGGCGTCGCGCTCGTGGTCGCGTGCGTGGTCGGGATCGCGGTGCTCCCCGGCGTCGCCTCACGGGGGTGGGACGAGTTCCGCAGCCAGTCCTTCGTCCCGGTGCGAGCGGACGACCCGGCGGCGCGCCTCGGCTCGGTGGCAGGGACCCGGTACGTCACCTGGCGCTCCGCCCTGGACGCGCTGTCGTCCGATCCGCTGCGCGGGGTCGGCCCGGGCGCGTTCGAGTTCTGGTTCAACCGGCAGGCCGTGTCCGACGAGAGCGTTCGCGACGCCCATTCCCTCTACCTGGAGGCGCTCGCCGAGTTGGGGTGGCCCGGCCTGCTGCTCACGCTGGTCATCGTGGGCGGCCTCCTCACCTGCGCGGTGCGGGCCCGGTTGGGTCGGCGCGACCGTGCCCGGACGGGGGCGAGCGTCGCGATCCTGGCCGTGCTGGCGATCTGGATCTTCCACGCCGGGGTGGACTGGATGTGGGAGGAGACGGCGGTCACGCTGCTCGTGCTCGTGCTGGTCGGTGCCGCAACCGTGCTCGGCGCCAGGACGGGCCCGACGACCCGGCGGTCGGTCCGCGCGGCCATCGTTGCGGTGGCGCTGCTCGGCGCCCTCGTGCAGGTCTCCCCGCTGATCGGCACCTCCGACGTGCGCAAGAGCCAGGCCGCCGTCCGGTCCGGCGACCTCCGGTCGGCGCGGGCGGACGCGCTGGCCGCCGTCAATGCCTGGCCGTGGGCGGCGACGCCGCTGCTGCAGCGAGCGCTGGTCTCCGAGGCGTCGGGCCGGTTGGACGCCGCGATCGAGGACGCCGAGCGGGCGGCTCGGGACGAGCCCACGAACTGGCAGCACCCGCTGATCCTCGCGCGCTTGGAAGCCGAGCGCGGCCATCCGGCCCGCGCGGTGGCGGCGTTCGAGCGCGCCCGCCGGCTGCGCCCGCGATCACTCCTGTTCCGCGGGCTGCCCAAGCACGCGAGCGCCACGCCGGACGATCCTCCTGGGATGCGAACTCGTGTCGCGTCGGCGGCCGTCAGCCCGCGAGGGCGGCGGTGACGTCCGCGGCGACGCAGGTCGCGCAGGTCGGCGTGATCGTCTTCGCCGGCTTGCCCGGCACCCGCAGCACCAGCACCGGGGGTCCGGTGGGACGCGCCGCCTGATTGGACGCGGCCGCCTTGACGATCGGTTGCGCCCGCGCCGCGCGCAGCAGGGGGGCGTCGTCGAGCCGCGGCACGGCGGCCAGGGCGCGCTTGTTGGGCGCGACCGTCGCCACCCCGGCAAACGCGCCGCGGGCGACCAGGAAGTCCCAGCTGCGGCCAGATGACCGCGCCGCCAGGGCGACCTGCACCGCGGCCCGCTCGGGCGCGCGTTGCCACCGTGGCAGCAGCTGCAGGCGCAGCTTGCCCGGTCGCACGAGCGACTTGATCAGCCCGCTCAGGTTGCCGCTCACGTACGTGGCGCTGAGCTGGAGCGGGGAGGCGTAGACGTCGAGCACCGGCGTGCCGGTCCCGAGCAGCGCACCCTTCTGAGGCAGGCCCTTGAGCGCCGCGAGCGCGCGGCGCGCCGCGGCGCACGCCGCCACCGTCGCCGCGGACGGCGTCGCCGGGCTGGCGGCGCCGGGGCGGAGGCACGTGGGTGCGCGCTTGGGCGCGACGTCCGTCGGCTTGGGCGTTGCGTTCAGCGCTTGGCCGACCTGCCGGACCAGGCAGCCCTGGCACCCGTTGCCGATGCGGCGCGGGGCGGCGGCCCCGAGCTGGATCGAGAACGCGGGCGCCTCGGACACGCCGAGTGCGCGCGCGTACTGCGCGCCCCGCGCGACCGCGCGGTTGATGCGCGGCGAGCCGGCGTCCACCCTGACCTGGGCTCGGTCGACACCGCGAACGCGCCCCAGCGCCTGCTGCAGCTCGGGCTCGTCGACGTAGCCCGCGTAGAACGCGCTCTGCACGGCGAAGAACTGCCACAGCCGGTCCTGCAGGCCGACCGCCTGGGCCAGGCGCGCCGCCCGGCCGGCGCCGCCGGCGTCGAACCCGGCGTTGTCGACGGCCCCGTCGAGGGTCCGCAGCTGCAACCGCAACCGGCCCGGCGCCACGTAGCGCTTGATCAGGGGATCGAAGTCGCGCACGAAGAAGCCGGCGTTGAAGGTGTCCAGCGACGTGTAGATCGTCAGGGTCGCCGGCGCCTTCGCCTCGCCGAGGGTGATCCCGTCCTGGGGCAGCGCGCCGATCGTCGCGACGGCGCGGGCGGCGACGGCGTTCGCGGGATCGGGAGCGGACTGGCCGCAGGACGCCACGAGGAGGCTGGAGAGCAGCACCGCGAGCACCGCTCCCCTGATTGGCAACGCGTTCATAGTTACGGAAAGTAGGTCATCGGCTCGCCGACGTGCGGCGAGCCGATCATCCCGGACTACTTGACGAAGAGGATCTCCGAGTACTTCGGCAGCGGCCAGAGGTCGTCGGCGACGACGGCCTCGAGCTTGTCGGCGACCTCGCGCACGGCATCCATCGCGGGCAGCACGGCGTCGCGCACGTACTTGGCGGCGTCGATGGCCTCGCCCTCGGGATGGTCCTCGTTGGCGGACTCGAGCTTGCGGATCGCGAACACGAGCTCCTTGATGAGCTCCTCCGTCTCTCCGATGAGGTCCTCGACGCCCGCAGCCCTGAGCTCCGCGAGGTGGCGCGTCGCGGCGGGAAGGATCATCGTGCGGGCGATGGCCTCGCAGGTCTCGCCCTCGATGTTCGCGTGGGTGACGTACTGCTCGGCGAGCACCTCGTAGCGCGACTCGAGCTCACGCGCGGAGAGCACGTTGAACTTCTCGAAGATCGCCTCCACGCCGGGATCGATGAGCGCGGGGAGCGCGTCCGGCGTCGTGCGCAGGTTGGGCAGCCCGCGGGACTCCGCCTCCGCGTGCCACTCGTCCGAGTAGCCGTCCCCGTCGAAGACGACCCGCTTGTGCTCGGTCCAGGTCACCTTGACCGTCTCGAGGATCGCCTCCTCCAGCGAGGCTCCGGCCCCCATCTTCTCCTCGACGGACGCGACGAGGTTGCTGACGGCGTCCGCCGCGATCGTGTTGAGGACGGTGTTCGTGAAGCCCAGCGACTGCGAGGAGCCGGCCGCGCGGAACTCGAACTTGTTGCCGGTGAAGGCGAACGGCGACGTGCGGTTGCGGTCGCCGCCGTCCTTGGGCAGCCGCGGCAGGACCGACGGGCCGAGGCCGAGCCAGGCCTGCGGGGTCGCCGCGTCGCCCGAGCCGGACTCGATGGCGTTGAAGACCTTCTCGACCTCGGCGCCGAGGAAGATCGAGATGATGGCCGGCGGCGCCTCGTTGGCGCCGAGGCGATGGTCCTGGCCGATGCCGGCGATCGAGGCGCGCAGCAGGTCGGCATGGTCGTCGACCGCCGCGATCACGGCCGTGCAGAAGAACAGGAAGACGATGTTCTCGTGGGGGGTGTCGCCGGGGTTGAGCAGGTTGGTGCCCGTGTCGGTGCCCATCGACCAGTTGTTGTGCTTGCCCGACCCGTTCAGACCTGCGAACGGCTTCTCGTGCAGGAGGCACACGAGCCCGTACCGGCGCGCCACGTTCTGCAGGATCTGCATGGTCAGCATCTGGTGGTCGACGCCGACGTTGGAGTTCTCGAAGATCGGCGCCACCTCGTACTGGGCGGGCGCGACCTCGTTGTGACGCGTCTTGATCGGCACACCGAGCTTGGCCAGCTCCTGCTCGCACTCGAGCATGTAGGCGAGCACCCGCTCGGGGATCGACCCGAAGTAGTGATCGTCGAGCTCCTGGCCCTTCGGCGGCTTGGCACCGAACAGCGTGCGACCGGTCGTGTAGAGGTCGGGCCGCTCCCAGTAGTACTGCTCGTCGATCAGGAAGTACTCCTGCTCCGGGCCCACCGTGGTGAAGACCTGCGACGCGTCCTCGCCGAGCAGCTTGAGCGCCTTCAGGGCCTCGATGGAGAGCGCCTCCATCGAGCGCAGCAGCGGGATCTTCGTGTCCAGCGCCTCGCCGGTCCACGACGCGAACGCGGTCGGGATGCACAGGAGCGTCCCGTTGGGGTTCTCGAGCAGGAACGCGGGGGAGGTCGGGTCCCACGCGGTGTAGCCGCGGGCCTCGAAGGTCGCGCGGATGCCGCCGGACGGGAAGGACGAGGCGTCCGGCTCACCCTGGATGAGCTCCTTGCCGGAGAAATCGGCGATCGCGGAGCCGTCGCCCGTGGGCCCGTAGAAGGAGTCGTGCTTCTCGGCCGTCGACCCCGTGAGCGGCTGGAACCAGTGCGTGTAGTGGGTCGCGCCGCGCTCCATCGCCCATTCCTTCATGGCGGTCGCGACGGCGTCGGCGAGGTCGGAGTCGAGCGCCGCGCCGCTCTCGAGCGCGCTCTGCAGCTGCTTGTAGATCGCCTTCGGGAGGCGCTGGCGCTGAACGATCGGGGAGAAGACGTTCGCGCCGAAGACCTGCGCGCCGGGCGCGGTGAGGTCGGTGGCGCCGAGCGCGCCACCGTTCGGCGACCACTGGGCCGCCATGACGTTGTGAGTACGGGTTCGGGCCATGCCGCCCACCCTAATCGCGCCCCGGGCCATGCCATGTTGTCCACGTGGACAAAGATGCGGCGACCCCGTTCGCCCGTCCTGTCCAGCGGGCCGAACCCCTGCCCGCCCGTCTTATCCACCTGTCCGAGACTGCTCCAGTCTGGCGGGGTAGGCGCCGACAATCTCCGCCCGTTGGATAAACCCTTTGGCCCTCCGGCGAAGCAGAGTGGGCCACTATGAAGAGAACACTCCCCCTTGCAGTCCCCCTCTTGCTGTTGGCGTTCCCGCACATCGCGAGTGCCGCCACTCCCGAACCGACGCCGCTGAAGCCCGGCGCCGTGTCCGACACGATCTGGGTCGTGCTGGCCGGTCTGCTCGTCTTCTTCATGCAGGCCGGGTTCGCCTTCCTCGAGATCGGCTTCTCCCGCGCGAAGAACGCGGGCACGGTCGTCGCCAAGATCCTCACCAACCTCTCGATCGCCACGCTCGGCTACTGGGCTTGTGGTTTTGCCATCGCCTTCGGGTCGGGCAAAATCGCGGGGCACACCGGCTTCTTCCTGAGCAACTACGGCGACCCGACCAAGGCGTTCCCGATCATGGGATTCTCGGCGGTGACCCCGGAGGCGAAGTTCTTCTTCCAGTTCGTGTTCGCCGCCGTGTCGCTGGCGATCGTCTGGGGCACCACGCTCGAGCGCATCAAGTTCGGCGTGTACATCCTCTACGGGATCGTCTTCAGCTGCATCATCTACCCGCTCGGCTCGCACTGGGTCTTCGGCGGCGGATGGCTCCAGACGAGCCTCGGCATGCAGGACTTCGCCGGCTCGACGGCGGTCCACCTGATCGGCGCCACCGGCGGTCTCGCCGTGCTCCTGCACCTCGGCGCCCGCCGCGGCAAGTACGGCCCCGACGGCAAGCCGCGGGCGATCCCCGGTCACAACATGCCGCTCTTCGGCCTGGGCATCTTCATCCTGTGGCTCGGCTGGTTCGGATTCAACCCGGGCTCGACGCTGGGCGCCGGTGACGGCCGCTTCACGCAGGTCATCCTGGTCACCAACCTCGCTGCGGCGGCCGGTGTCATCGGCGCGCTGGGCGTGGCACGCTGGAAGACCGGCACGCTGGACATCGGCATGGCCGGCAACGGCGCGATCGCGGCCCTGGTCGCCATCACCGCCCCGTCGGGCTACGTGGACGCCTGGGCGGCACCGATCATCGGTGGCGTCGCCGGCTTCATCGTCCCGCTGGCCATCTACGCGATCGACAAGAAGCTCGACGATCCCGTGGGCGCGCTGTCGGCACACGGCATCGCCGGTATCTGGGGCACGTTGTCCTGTGGCCTGTTCACCGATCCGACGCTGGCCAAGTACAACACGGTCGGCAAGGGCGGGCTGTTCTACAGCGGCAACCCGCATCAGCTCCTGATCCAGGCGCTCGGCGTCGTGACGATCTTCACGTTCGTGCTGGTCGTCTCGTACATCACGCTCGCCGGCATCAAGGCGCTCATGGGTGGCACGCTGCGGGTGACCGCGGACGAGGAGGACGCCGGCCTGGACATCTCCGAGCACGGCATGTACGGCTACCCGGAGCAGTTCATCCCGGCGCCCGAGCTGATCGGCTACTCGTCGCCTGACGTGTCGATCGCCGCGGAGCTGGGCCGGACCGGCCGAACGGTCACCGCCACGCCCACCGGGGCCCACTCGGCATGAAGAAGATCGAGGCCTACATCCGCCACGAGGCGTTCGAGCCGATCCGCATGGACCTGCTCGAGTTGGGCTTCCCCTCCATCTCGGTCTCCGAGGTGAAGGGGAGCGGCCGGCAGAAGGGGATCACGGAGCGCTATCGCGGCGCCGAGCTGACCAACTACCTGCGGCCGAAGCTCAAGTTGGAGTGCGCCGTCGCGACGGGTGACGTGGAGACCGTGGTGGAGTGCATCCTCCGCCACGCGAGGACGGGCGAGATCGGCGACGGGAAGGTCTTCGTCATGCCGCTCGAGCAGTCGTACCGGGTCCGGACGGGGGAGAGCGGCGAGGAAACGCTGCAATCGCACCCGGACGCGGCTGCCGCCGTCAACGGCTAGGACCCTGCTCCCCTCGCCGGCACCCGAAGACCAGGCCGGGCGACCGGTCGCCGCCGCCCGGCTGCGCACTGTCCACATGGACATGGTCGCGGCCGTGGTGGCGGGCGAGGGGCTCGGGCGGGTCTGCAACCTCGCTGCGGACGCGATCAAGGCGCCGGTCGCCGTGATCGTGCCGCGGCTGGGGGCCTTCCTGGGCGGGGACACGGACATCGACATCGCGCCCCTGCGCGCGTACGTCGAGGCCAGGCTGCGGGGGCGCCCGGCGCCGGTCCCCGCCGAGGTCAAGCTGGAGGTCGCGATCGAGTCCGGCGGGGAGACGGTCGGGGCGGCCCTGGCGCTCGACGACGTCGGCGCGGAGGCGCCCGACCTCATGCACGCCATGTCGGTGGCGGTGCTCACCGAGCTGGCGATGGCCGACGCGCGCGTGGAGGTCGAGGAGAACCTGCGCGGCTCCTTCCTCGAGCAGCTGCGGGCGGGGACGATCGGCGCCGACGCGGTCCGGCGGGCGGCGCGCTTCGGCTGCGACCTGACCCGCGGCGCCGTGGCCCTGTGCGCGGAGCCGACGGGGGAGCGGGTGCGCCACCTGATCGCGCTGGTCGTCGACGAGGCCCCGGGCGCGCTGGCCCAGCTCGCCGACGACGGGCGCGTCTACGGGTTGATCCCGCCGCCCGACGACGGCGACCCGCTGGCCACGGCCCGCCGCGTCGCCGCCCGGCTGCGCCCGCACGGCATCGCAGGCCTGTCCTCCTACTACGCGGACCCGTCGGCGCTCGGGCGGGCGCTGGACGAGGCCGCCCTCGTGGTCGACGTGACCCGCCTGGGCGGGGCCGGGGACATCGGCGACGGAACCTACCGGCTGCTCTTCCGCGTGCTCGCCTCCCACCCCGAGGAAGTCCGGTCCTTCTACGACGACACGATCGCGCCCTTGGTCCGCTACGACGAGCAGTACGGCTCGGAGCTGGTGGGGACGCTGGAGGCCTGGTTCGAGCACGACTGCTCCACCGTGGCGACCGCGGGCGCGATCTTCGTGCACCGCCACACCGTCGCCTACCGGTTGGAGCGCGTGAAGGAGCTGAGCGGGCTCGATCCGCTCAAGAGCGAGGACCGCGAGCGGCTCGGGCTCGGGCTCAAGGCCGGCCGGGTCATCGCGCCCGGGCAGGGGTCCTGATGCCGCCGCGCGCGTCGAAAGGTGTTCAGGTCGTGCCACAGATCCTCGGTCGGAGCTGGCTGCGCCGACTGTATGTCGCGCGTAAGCTCTGTCAGGAACCTGGACCGTCAGCCGTAGAAACGCTCAATGAACAGCTCGATGTCCGCCCCGCGGGCGAAAGGAACACTGCGCATGCGCCGTATCCCCACCATTCTGATGGTCGCCCTCCTGGCGTCCCTCTCCTGCGCCGCCATTGCGGTTGCAGTCACGTTCGGCACCAACGGACCGGACACGTTGATCGGTACCACCGGCAAGGACGTCATCAACGGCAAGGCCGGCGATGACTACATCCAGGGCCTGGCCGGCAACGACCGCCTCTACGGCGGGTTCGGCGCCGACACGATCTACGGCGACGGCGAGTGCCCCGCGGGAACGACGGACCCGGCCTACTGCACGACCTACGGGACGCGCGGCGGAACCGGCAACGACAAGATCTACGGCGGCAGGGGTGCGGACAACCTCAACGGCGACAGCGGCGATGACTTCATCGAGGGCGACGACGGCGCGGACACCATCCACGGCAACGACGGCAAGGACGTCGTCACCGCTGGGTCCGGCGCCGACACCGTCTACGGCGACAAGGGTGCCGACAACCTCAACGGCGGCTCCGGCGACGACAACGTCTCGGGCGGCGACGACAACGACCGCATCCTCGGCGGGTCGGGCAACGACACGCTGAACGGCGGCGGTGGCGACGATCGCATCGACTCCCGCGACAGGTACAAGGACACCGTCGACTGTGGCTCGGGCGACAAGGACCGGGCGTTCGTCGACAAGAAGGACGTCGTCTCCAGCAACTGCGAGATCGTCAAGGTCGGTTAGTCAGTCGGTAGGCAGGACCTCGAACGGCGGGACCCGCACAGCGCGGGTCCCGCCGTTTTTTTAGTTCGCCGGCACTTGCGCCGATAGAGGAAAGATGCGTCGTCTCCTTCTCCTCACCGTCCTCGCCAGCCTGTCCACCGCCGTCGCATGGTCAGCGGCCATCGGGGGCACCAACGGGCCGAACTTCCTCGTCGGCTCCAACAAGGCGGACACCGTCACCGCGCTGGGCGGTGACGACATCGTGTTCGCGCTGAGCGGGAACGACCTCATCGACGGCGGCAAGGGCGACGATCAGCTGGAGGGCGACGGATCCTGCCCGGCCGGCGCCCGCAATCCGAGCTACTGCCAGACCGGCGGCGGCAAGGGCAGCGACACCATCTTCGGCGGTGCCGGCGACGACACCGCGCGTGGCGACGACGGTAACGACCGCATCCTCGGCGACAGCGGCGACGACGTCCTCAGCGGCAACGACGGCAACGACCGCATCCTCGGCGGCCAGGGCGCCGACCGGCTGTCCGGGGGGTCCGGGAAGGATGTCCTCGACGGCGGCCGTGGCAAGGACAAGGTCTCCGGCGGGCCGGGCGACGATCGCATCGGCGCGCGTGACGGCAAGCGCGACAACATCGACTGCGGGGACGGCGACGACTCCGCGAAGGTCGACACCGTCGACACGACGGTGAACTGCGAGACGGTCAAGGCCAAGCGCTACCAGTGAGGTAGCCTCACCGAGCGTGAAGAAGATCGAGGCGTTCATCCGGCACGAGGCGTTCGAGCCGATCCGGATGGAGCTGCTCCAGCTCGGCTTCCCGAGCATGAGCATCACGGAGGTCAAGGGCTCGGGCCGCCAGCGCGGGATCACGGAGCGCTACCGCGGCGCCGAGCTCACCAACTACCTGCGCCCGAAGCTGAAGATCGAGTGCGTCGTCGCGGACCGCGACGTCGACACGATCGTGGACACCGTGCTCCGCCACGCGCGCACGGGCAACGTCGGTGACGGCAAGCTCTTCGTGCTCGATGTGGAGCAGGCGTTCCGCATCCGCACCGGCGAGAGCGGTGAGGCGACGCTGCAGTCGCATCCCGGCGCCGAAGACAACCTGGCTTGACCGAGCCGGTCCGCTACGAGCAGCGCCAGTACAGCGTCCCGCCCGACGCCACCGAGATCGTCTTCGTCCGCCACGGCGCGTCGGCCGAGGCGGTGGTGGGCGAGCGCCACGAGATGCTCGAGGGACGCGGGAACCCGCCGCTGTCGCGCACCGGGCGCGAGCAGGCGGTCAAGGTCGGCGAGCGCCTCGCGCGCGAGGATCTCGCCGCCATCTTCGTCTCCACCCTCCAGCGCACCCATCAGACGGCCGCGCCGCTGGTGCAGCGCACCGGCCTCGAGCCGACCGAGCTGGCCGACCTCGCCGAGGTCTCGCTGGGCGACCTGGAGGGCGGCGAGTTCCGCATCCGCGCCTACGAGCGCGATCCGATCGTGATGCGCGCCCTGGCCGAGGAGCGCTGGGACGTGATCCCCAACGCCGAGCCGATGGAGGACTTCGGGCCGCGCGTCCGGCGAGCCGTCGACACGATCGCCGAGCGCGCCGGCGCGGGCGTCAGCGTCGCCGCCTTCGCCCACGGCGGGGTGATCGGCGAGCTGTGCCACCAGGCGACCGGGTCGCGCCCGTTCGCCTTCATGCGCAACGACAACACGTCGATCTCGCGGCTCGTCGTCCACGCCGACGGGAGCCTGTACCTGCGCTCGTTCAATGACATCGCGCACCTCGCCTGAGTGGCGGACCGCCGCGGTGGTCTGTGCCGTGGCGTTCCTGGGGTTGACGCTGTGGGTCCGCTTCGAGGGCCCGATCCCCTTCGACGGGCGGCTGCTGCGAGCTGGGTTGCAAGGGACGTTCGACCCCGACGCGAGCGTCACGGGGCTGTACGCCTTCTTCGCCGGGCTCGGCTCGCCCCTCGTCGCCGCGCTGACGGTGGCCACCGCGTTCGCGATCGTGCTGCGCAACGTCGGGCTGGCGGCGGCGCTGCTGGTTCCGGCGGCGGGGGCGATCTCCCTGACCGAGCCGCTCCTCAGCCACTGGCTCGGGTACACGCAAGCCGCGCGGGAGCTGGGCTTTCCCTCCGGCGGCTATCCGAGCGGCCACGCCGCCTTCACGCTGCCGACGTTCGGGATCCTCGCCTGGCTCGGCGCGCGCCACGGACGGCCGGAGGTGGTGGCCATCGCCCTCGCGGTGATCGTGCTGATGGCGCTCTCACGCGTCGCCAGCCGCGCGCACCTGCTCGACGAGGTCCTGGGCGGCTACCTGCTCGGCGGAGCGTGGCTGTGCCTGGTCATCGCCGTCGCCGGGCACATGGCGTCGGGCAACGGTCAAGCTCGGCGGTCAAGCGCCCGATAATCCTCGGGTGACGGGGGAGGAACTGACTCCACAGCAGGCGACGATCGCAGCGGTCTGGGAGCAGCACCGACCCTCGATGGTCGAGCGCGTCGAGCTGCTCGAGCGCGCCCAGGCCGACCCGACGCTGCGCGCGCTGGCCCGCGACGCGGCCCACCAGCTCGCCGGGACGGTCGGGACCTTCGGCTTCCCGCGCGCGTCAGAGCTGGCGCGCAAGTGCGAGCTGCTGCTGAGCTCCGACGCGGTCGCCAACGAGATGGCCGAGTGGGTGGCCGGCATCCGCGCCGAGCTCGGCGACCTGCCCTTCGACGAGTCGGCGGGCGACGACGACAGCCCCCGCCCGACCCCGCTCCCGCTCGTCCTCATCGTCACGGAGGACCCGGGCACGGGCGAGCGGCTGCGCACGGAGGCCGGCCGGCGCGGGCTGCGGGTCGCCACCGCGCGCGTCGCCGAGGCGCAGAACCGGCTCGGCGAGGACCCCGACGCCGTCCTGCTCGACCTGACCGCGTCGGGCGCGGCGAGGCTCATGGGCGAGCACCCGACCGTGCTCGCACTCGCCGACGACGACGCGTTCGAGGACCGGATCGAGGTCGCCCGCCGCGGCGCGGTCGGGTTCCTGGACCGCAGCACCACCCCCGCGGGCGCCATCGACCAGGTCACGCTCGCCCTCCAGCGCCGCGCCGCCGCCGGCGACCGCGTGCTGGTCGTCTCCGCCGACGACACGATCCTGGACGAGACCGGCCTCGAGGTCATCACGATCGACCCCGGCGCCGACGTGTGGGGCGAGCTGACCCGGGTCAACCCGTCCACGATCGTGCTCGACGCCGACCAGCTCGAGCTGTGCCGCGTCATCCGCAACGATCCGCGCTGGTCGATCGTACCGATCGTGGTGCTGGACGAGGGCGATCCCCACCTCGCCTTCGCCGCCGGCGCCGACGACGTCGCCCCGGCCGCGCAGCTCGTCGCTCGCGTGCACAACCACCTGGCCCGCTACCGCGTCCACCAGTCACTCGCCGAGACCGACCCGCTCACCGGCCTGCGCAACCGGCGCACCTCGACGGCCGCGCTCAGCCACCTGCTGCGCCTGGCCGAGCGCCTCGAGCGTCCCGTCTGCGTCGTCGAGATCGACATCGACCACTTCAAGCGCGTCAACGACACCCATGGCCACATGGTCGGTGACCTGGTGCTGCGCCGCCTGGGGGACCTGCTCGCGCGCAGCTTCCGCGGCGAGGACATCGTCGCGCGCTGGGGCGGCGAGGAGTTCGTCGTGGGGCTGTTCGGCCTCGAGCGCGAGGGCGGCATCGACCGCATCTCCGACCTGCTCGGCCGCTTCCGCGCGGAGAAGTTCAAGGACGCGTCCGGCACGTCCTTCTCGCTCTCCTTCAGCGCCGGCGTCGCCCAGTACCCGGCCGACGGCGCCGACCTCGAATCGCTGTACGGCGCCGCCGACGAGGCCCTCTACAGCGCCAAGCGCGCCGGTCGCGATCAGGTCGCCGGGGCCGGCTGGGGGCCCAACGCGACCCAGCAGGTCGACGTCGCGATCATCGAGGACGAGGACGCCACCTCCGAGCTCTTCGCCCACGCGCTCAACGGCCGCGGGCTGCGCTGCTTTCAGTTCTCCAACGGCGCCAGCGCGGTGGCCATGCTGCTCGGCGAACGGCCTCGCGTGCGCGCGCGGGTGATCCTGCTCGACCTCAACCTGCCCGCCGTGGACGGCATGGAGCTGCTGACGCTGTTCGAGCGCGAGGGCATCCTGCGCTCCTCGCGCACCCTCGTGGTCAGCGCCGACGACGACCCGCGGACCATCGCGCGCGCCCGCGAGCTCGGGGCCGGAGCCTACGTCGTCAAGCCGGTCGAGCTCGACGCGCTGGTCGCCCAGGTCGACGCCGCGCTCGGCCGGCGCTAGTTATCGTCGCCGGTGTCGGCGGGGCCGTTGATGACCTCGCCGTCGTTGCCCACGCTGGCACTCGGCGGCTTGTCGTCGACGGACACCTTGAACCTGCCCTTGGTCGTCTCACCCGATGCGACCTTCGCCTTGCCGGTCAGGCCGGGGGAGACGGAGTAGTTGATCGTGTAGTCGCCGGCCTTGACGGCGGTGACCTTCCACTCGAACTCCTTGGACTGGCCGGCCTTGAGCGGGCCGAGCGCCCAGGTGTTCGTGTAGGCGCTGTCGCCGCCCGTGGGCCCCTCGTCGACGATCCAGATCGGCCGGGACGAGTCCGACACGTTCGGGTCGGGGATGTCGGAGGAGAACGCCTGGGCGGCCCCGCCGGAGCTGCCCGGGTCGGTGGCCACGGTCACCGCCACGTCGGGCAGCGTCTTGTCGTCGACGTTGCGGACGGAGATCTTCATGGTCGTCGCGTCGGCGATCGACTGCTTGGCCGGGAACGAGGCGTCCGTGATCTCCACCTTGTAGTTGCCGGCCTTCTCGTTCGCGTCCTGGCGCGCGCCGCCACCGCACGCGCTGACGCCCACGGCGCACGCGAGTCCCGCAACCACTCCCCGTCGTCCCCTCATCTAGCCCGGAGTTCTACCACCTGATCGACGCCCCGGCGCCAGGTTTCGGTTGACGGTGTGTTAGGGGGCGGTGGCCAGTTGGCAAATGGGTCGCCGAACGCCTACGCTTCTGGCTGTTGCGTGGGTGGGTCCCACGTGGCGAGAGACGAGTAGGGGAGAGAGACACACACAATGGTCCGCGGCGCCGCTGATCGCGCCTTCCTTCCAACCAAGAACCTCTTGGAGGAAGTGGGGGACATGATGATCCTCACGGGGAAGACGATCGTCTCGGCGGTGCGTCCGCCGTACCCCTACGGCGGTGAGTTCGTCGGGCAGTTCCTCTTCGCGCTGAAGCTGTGCTGGTTCCCGCTGGTCGTCTCCACCGTCGCCTTCGGGTACGGCGCCCCCGGCCTGCAGGCCGCCAACTTCCTCGTCCTGTTCGGCGCGCTGGACCGCCTCGGCGGCTTCTTCGTGCTCGCCTCCATCCGCGAGTTCGCGCCGTTCGTGACCGCGATCGTGATGGCGGGCGTGGCCGGCACGGCGATCACCGCCGACCTGGGCGCCCGCAAGATCCGCGAGGAGCTCGACGCCCTCCAGGTGCTGGGCGTGGACCCGGTCAAGAACCTCGTCGTCCCCCGCTTCCTGGCGCTGATGCTCGTCACCGGCCTGTTCAACATCTACGCCCTGCTGTTCGGCATCTTCGGCGGCATCCTCGCCACGCTGGTCAACGGCGCGCCGCTCGGCCCGTTCTGGGCGACCTTCTTCACCAACGCCTCCATCACCGACCTGTGGGGGTCGGTCCTCAAGACGACCCTGTTCGGAGCGATCATCGCGATCGTCTGCTGCTACAAGGGGATGACGGCCTCCGGCGGCGCCGAGGGCGTCGGCCGCGCGGTCAACCAGGCGGTGGTGATCGCGATCATGGGCGTGTTCGCGTTCAACTACGTGTTCACGCAGACCCTGCTCGCCACCCACCCAGAGATCGCCGTGATCAAGTAATGGGCTGGCTGGCCGTCCCCAAGGACTGGATCGCCTCCTTCGGGGAGATCGTCAAGTTCTGCTCGCGCATCGTCGGCGCCGTCTACGGCCTGCGCGTGTTCCGGTTCTTCGGGGAGGCGCTGCGCCAGGCCGGGCTGCTGATCCTCTCCTCGACGATGGTGATCTGGGGCCTGATCTTCATCATCGGCCTCCAGTGCGGCATCGAGGGCGCGTACTTCAACCGCTCCGTCGGCGCGCCCGCCTACGCCGGCGTGTTCAGCGCCTGGTGCGACCTGCGCGAGCTGGTCCCCTACGCGTTCGGCTACATGATGGCCGCCAAGGTGGGGACGGGCATCGTGGCCGAGCTCGGCTCGATGCGCATCTCGGACGAGATCGACGCGCTCGAGGTCATGGGCATCAACTCCATGGTCTTCCTGTGCGCGACGAAGCTGCTCGCCTCCTGGCTGGTGCTGCCCTTCCTCTACCTGGCCGGCATCGGCGCGGGGTTCTTCGCCTCCTACCTGGCGGTGGTGCAGCAGATCGGGGAGGTGTCGAGCGGCGGGTTCTTCCTGATCTTCTGGATGTTCCAGAACCCACCCGACCTCTTGTACTCCGTGATCAAGGCGATGTCGATGGCGACGGTGATCGTGCTGGTCGGCTGTTACTACGGCTACAACGCCGGCGGCGGACCCGTCGGCGTGGGAACGGCGACCGCGAAGTCGATGGTGCTCAACATCGTGTTGGTGCACCTGATCGGCATGTTGGGGACACAGCTCTTCTGGGGGGCCAACCCCCGAGCACCGATTGGGGGATAGATGGGGATCTTCGACCGCAACAAGGACGCCGCTTCCGACGACGGGGACAAGCTCCCGCCGCCGCCGACCTCGCCGCCGACCGCCGAGGCGCGCACCGACGTGCCTCCACCCCCCGAGGCGACCGGCAGCCAGAGCCAGTCCACGTGGCTCGACGAGGAGGACGACGCCCGCGCGGCCGAGGCCACCAAGCCCGTCACCGCCGAGGAGATGGACACGGCGCCCGCCCGTTCGGACGCGCGCGTGACCGAGGAGAAGCCGCCGGCCGCCGGCGGCCCGCCCGACCTGGCCAACTACGACCCGTCGGCGGACGCCTACAACCAGGACAAGATCCCGGGCGCGGCCGCGCGTGAGGAGTACGCCCGCTCGATGGTCCCCCCGGGCGGCGACCCCAACGACGAGTACCGGTGGCACACCGGCCGCATCCGCGAGACGGGCGCCGAGGACGCCGTCGAGTTCGTCGAGGTCCACAAGGCGTTCGGGCGCAACAAGATCCTCCGCGGCCTCAACATGGGCATCCCGGAGAACAAGATCTCCATGATCCTGGGCCCGTCGGGCACGGGCAAGTCGGTGTGCATCAAGCACATGGTCGGCCTGCTGTACCCCGACGACGGCGACGTCCTGGTCCACGGCGAGTCGATCCCGAACATGGTCGACGACCGCCTCTTCGAGGTCCGCAAGAAGTTCGGCGTCCTCTTCCAGGACGGTGCGCTGTTCGGCTCGATGAACCTGTTCGACAACGTCTGCTTCCCGCTGCGCCAGCACACGGACAAGGGCGAGGACGAGATCGAGGACATCGTCATGCGCCGCCTGCGCGAGGTCGGCCTGGAGTCCGCGACGGACAAGATGCCCAACGAGCTCTCGGGCGGCATGCGCAAGCGCGCCGGCCTCGCCCGCGCCCTCGTGCTCGACCCCGACATCGTGCTCTTCGACGAGCCCGACTCCGGCCTCGACCCGGTCCGTACCGCCCTGCTGTGCGAGCTCATCCAGGAGGTCCACGAGGAGAACGGCGGCGCGTACGTCGTCATCACCCACGACATCATGAGCGCCAAGCGCGTCGCCGAGCACATCTCGGTGCTGTGGAAGGGCCGCATCGTGGAGTCCGGACCGGCCGAGGAGCTCTTCAACTCCGACAACATGTTCGTGCGGCAGTTCCTCAGTGGCGCCAGCCGCGGCCCGCTCGGAATGGAGTGAACGCAGGCGCAACACTGGGGGTTTAGGCTCCGCGCAGTCGTAGGAGTCAGAGGAGGGGTTCTTGGTCGCGCGGTTCGCCGCTCTCGGTGCCGTGGTGCTTGCAGTCGTGGTGCTGGTGGTCGTCCTCACGGGCGGCGGCTCCCAGCATCCCTATTCGCTCCTCTTCGAGAACGCGGGCCAGCTGGTCAAGGGCGACGACGTCCAGGTCGGCGGCCGCCGGGTGGGCACGATCAAGACGATCGAGCTCACCAACCACAACCAGGCGCGCATCGGCGTCATCGTCAAGGCGCCGATCGCCCCGCTGCACGAGGGCACCCAGGCGATCATCCGGGCGACCTCGCTGTCCGGTGTCGCCAACCGCTACATCTCGCTCACTCCCGGCCCGCAGAACCGGCCCAAGCTCGACGACCACGCGCGGCTGGGCGAGGACTCGACGACCACGATCATCGACCTCGACCAGCTCGTCAACACCCTCGACGCGCCGACCCGCGCCAACCTCCAGAAGGTCATCAAGGGCTTCGCCACGCAGCTGGGCGGCCAGGGCAAGGCGGCCAACGAGGCGGCCCGCTACTTCAACCCGGTGCTGTCGACCTCCCGCCGCCTGGTCGGCCAGCTCACCGCCGACGAGGGCACGCTCACCGACCTGCTGCTCAACGCCTCCAAGCTGTCCACCGCGCTGGCCGACCGCCGCGACGACCTCACGTCGCTGGTCTCCAACGCCAACGACACCGCGTCGGCGATCGCCGCCGAGGACCCGTCCTTCGACCGGGCGCTGCAGGTCCTGCCGACCACGCTGCGGCGCGGCAACACCACCTTCGTCAACCTGCGCGCCGCCTTGGGCGACCTGACCACCCTGGTCGACGCGTCCAAGCCGGCCACGAAGGACCTGGCCCCGTTCCTGCGCCGGCTGCGCCCGCTCGTCGCCGACACCCGGCCGACGATCCGCGACCTGCGCACGCTGGTCAGCCGCAAGGGCCCCGACAACGACCTCGTCGACGCGACGCTGAAGTTCCCGCGCCTGTCGCGCGTCGCCGCGCCGTCGCTGCGCCACGGGACCCAGGCGCTCGACCAGTCGCGCAAGGTGGTCGCGTTCTACCGCCCCTACGCGCCGGACTTCGTCGGCTGGCTGCGTGACTTCGGCTCGGGCGCGGGCTTCTACGACGCCAACGGCCACTACGCGCGCATCTCCCCGATCGCCAACGCGTTCAGCTTCAACAGCAACGCGACCGGCGGCGGCCTCCTCAGCGCGATCCCGGCGCAGAACCGCCTCGACCAGCTCGATACGGGCAATTCGGATCGCTGCCCGGGCGCCGCCACGCAGGCGGCCGCCGACGGCTCCAACGCCAACACCGCCGCGCTGGTGCCCGCCGGCGCCTGCGACCCCGACTCGGCGCCGTCCGGCCCGTGAAGCGCGTCCTGGTCGTCCTCGGCGTCACCGCCGTCCTGGTCGGGGCATTCGTCGCCGCGGGCGCCGGCAACGGCGGCGGCGGCTACCAGGTCCGCGCGCTGTTCGACTCCGCCGCCTTCGTGGTCAAGGGCGAGGACGTCAAGATCGCGGGCGTCCGGGTCGGCAAGATCGACTCGCTGTCGGTCACGCCCGACAACAAGGCCGCCGTCGTCCTCGACATCACCGAGCCCGGATATGAGGACTTCCGCAAGGACGCCACCTGCGCCATCCGCCCGCAGTCGCTGATCGGCGAGCAGTACGTCGAGTGCACGCCGACCCAGGAGCGCGGGGTGGGGGAGCCGCTGCCGCCCGAGCTGCCCAAGATCCAGGACGGGCCCGGCGCTGGCCAGCACCTGCTGCCGACCTCGCAGACGCGCACGAGCGTCGCCCTCGACCTGATCGGCGACATCAACCGCATCCCGGTCCGCCAGCGCCTGACGCTGATCATCAACGAGCTGGGCGTCGGCGTGGCCGGCCGCGGCGAGGACCTCAACGACGTCATCCGCCGCGCCGCGCCAGCGCTGGAGGAGACCGACAAGGTCCTCGACCTGATCGCCAAGCAGAACAAGGTGCTCGAGCGCCTCGCCGTCAACAGCGACGAGATCCTCGGCCCCCTGGCGCGCGAGCGCAAGCACATCACCGGCTTCGCCAAGCAGTCGAGCACCGTCGCCGCCGCCACCGTCGAGCGCCAGGCCGCGCTGGCCGAGAACTTCCGCAAGCTGCCGACCTTCCTGGCCGAGCTGACGCCGACCATGAACCGCCTCGGCGAGTTCTCCGACGCCTCGCTGCCCGTGGCGACCAACCTGCGCGCCGGCGCCAGCGCCATCAACGAGCTCATCGAGCGCACCGGGCCGTTCTCGCGCGCCGCCACGCCCGCCCTGCGCGGCCTGGGGGACGTCGGCGACGAGGGCATCCCGGCCCTGCGCGCCTCCCTGCCGATCGTCAAGGACCTGCACACGTTCGGCAACCAGATCCGGCCCGTCGCCCGCGACCTGGGCGAGCTGCTGACCTCGCTGGACAAGAACGGCGGCATCAAGCGGCTGATGGACTACATCTACTTCCAGGTCCAGGCCATCAACGGCTACGACGACTTCGGCCACTTCCTGCGTGCCGGCCTGATCGTCAACTCCTGCTCGACCTACACGGTCACGGAGAACCCGGAGTGCCTGGCCAAGTTCCTCCAGGGCAGCCGCCGCTCGGCGGCGACGTCGTCGTCCACGACCGGCACCGGTGACAAGGTGCTCGACCGCACCGCCGCCGTGCTCAACGGCGCCAAGGCCTCCGACGTCCTCAGCGCCGCCCGCCGCGCCCGCATCCGCAAGCGGGTGCAGGCCAACCTGGACGCGGCCAAGCAGTCCGCCGGCGGCACCGAGGCCAGCGACGACCTGATGGACTTCCTGTTCGGGGGTGCGTCGAAGTGAGGCGCGGCGGAGCCAGCCCGTTCGCCAACCCGGTGCTGATCGGCGCGGTCACGATCCTGGTCGTCACCGTCGCGGTGTTCCTCTCCTACAACGCCAACAGCGGCCTGCCGTTCGTCCCCACCTACCAGATCAACGTCGACGTCCCCAACGCCGCGAACCTGGTCCGCGGCAACGAGGTGCGCATCGGCGGCGCGCGGGTCGGCGCGATCTCGGACATCACGCCGGTGACCCGCAAGAACGGCACGGTCATCGCCCGCCTCAAGCTCAAGCTCGACAAGGCGGTCGACCCGCTGCCCAAGGACTCCACCGTCGTCATCCGCCCGAAGTCGCTGCTCGGCCTCAAGTACGTCGAGATCACGCGCGGGACGTCCAAGACGGGCTACCAGCCGGGCGACACGGTCCCGACGTCGGCCTCCCGGCCGCCCGAAGTGGAGTTCGACCAGGTCGTCGACACCTTCGACGCGCCCACGCGCGAGGGGATCAAGAAGACCACCCTCGGCTTCGGATCCGCGCTGGCCGGCCGCGGCGACTCCATCAACGAGGCCATCGGTGCCTTCCGTCCGCTGCTCACCGACCTGCTTCCCGTCGCCCGCTACCTGCGCACGGACAAGACGGACCTGACCGGCTTCATCAAGGGCATCGCCCAGGCGGCGGCCGAGGTTGCGCCCGCGTCCGACGCGCAGGCCGACCTGTTCCACCAGCTCGACACCACCTTCGCCGCCCTCGCCGACGTCGCGCGGCCCTACATCCAGGACACGATCGCCGAGGGCCCGGCCACGCTGGACACGTCGATCAAGTCCTTCCGGGTGCAGCGCCCCTTCCTGCGGGACACGACCGCGCTGATGCGCGACCTCAACCCCGGCGTGCGCGCGTTGCGCCAGGCCGCGCCGGACCTGTCCGACGCGCTGCGCATCGGCCGCCCGGTCCTGCTGCGCACCCCGGCGCTCGACCGCCGGCTCGAGCGCCTGCTGGTCTCCGTGAAGGACTTCGCCACCGACGACGTGGTCCCGCAGGGGGTCGCCGACCTCACCGACACCACCAAGTCGCTGCGCCCGACGCTGGCCTTCCTCAAGCCGGCCGAGACCACCTGCACGTACATCAGCGACTGGTTCCGCAACGTGTCCGACCTGCTCACGGTGGGCGACTCGTCCGGCACCACCCAGCGCTTCATCATCATCGCCACGCCGCAGGGCCTCAACAACGAGGGCGCGCCCGCCACCGCGCCGGCCGACGGCCCGAACGCGGACAACCACCTGCACTACAACCCGTACCCGTACACGGCGTCGCCGGGCCAGCCCAAGGAGTGCGAGGCCGGCAACGAGAAGTACGTCGCCGGCCAGACCGTCATCGGCAACACCCCCGCCGCCGAACCCGCGAAGACGGACGACGGCTCCTGATGCACCGCCCGCCCAACCACTTCCGCTGGGGCGCGGTCGCGCTGCTGATCATCCTGGTCGGCACCTACCTCGGCTTCACCAAGAACATCCCCTTCACGACGCCCTTCCAGCTCAACGCCACCTTCGAGTCGGCGAACTCGATCCGCCCGGGCTCGCCCGTGCGCATCGCGGGCGTCAACGTCGGCAAGGTCAAGTCGGTCACGGCCTCGCCCGGGACGGACGCCGCCAACGTGAAGATGGAGATCCTCAAGAAGGGGCTGCCGATCCACACCGACGCCACCGCGAAGATCCGGCCGCGCATCTTCCTGGAGGGCAACTTCTTCGTCGACCTCACGCCGGGGACGCCGAGCGCGCCGACGTTCGGCGACGGCGACACCATCAAGGTCACCAACACGGCGACGCCCGTCCAGCTCGACCAGGTGCTGACCGCCCTGCAGGACCCGACCCGCGAGGACCTGCGCACGATCCTCAAGGAGCTCGGCACCGGCCTCCAGCGCGGCGCGCCCTCCCTCAACCGCGCGTACAGGTACATCGCCCCCTCCGAGCGCGACACCTCCATCGTCAACGAGGCGTTCCTGGGCAGCCAGCCCGACCAGGACCTGTCGCGGCTCATCAGCGGGCTCTCGCGGGCGACGGAGGGCCTCGGCCGCCGCGAGGAGGCGATCCAGGACCTGGTCACCGACTTCTCGACCACCTTGGGCGCGTTCGCCGCCGAGAAGGACAACCTGCGGACCTCCATCCGCGAGCTGGGGCCGACGCTCGACGTCACCAACGCCTCGCTGACCAAGATCAACAACGCGCTGCCGCCGACGCGCGCCTTCGCCCGGGCGATCCTGCCCGGCGTCAGGGAGACGGCGGCGACGCTGAAGGCCGGCTTCCCGTGGATCGCGGAGACGCGCAAGCTGGTCTCCCAGGCCGAGCTGCGCGGGCTCGCCCAGGACCTGTCGCCGACCTCGCGCGACACGGCGCGCTTCGTGGACACCTCGCTGAAGCTGTTCCCGCAGGGCGATCTGCTGGCCAAGTGCGTGACCAAGACGATCCTGCCGGCGGGCGACATCGTCGTCGACGACCAGTTCAAGAACGGCCAGCCGAACTACCGCGAGTTCGCCTACACGCTGGTCGGCCTCGCCGGGGAGGGGCAGAACATGGACGGCAACGGCGGCTACGTGCGCTTCCAGCCCGGCGGCGGCGCGCAGTCCGTCGCGCTCGGCAACGTGTCGCCGTCGCCCGTCTTCGGCCAGGTCTTCCCCGGCACCGGCACGCAGCCCGCGACGCCCGGGGCCAAGCCGCCCTACCGCGACACCGTCCCCTGCTACCAGTCCAAGGTCCCCGACGTCAACGGCCCCGAGTCGCGCAAGGGCTCCTTCGGCACGCCCGCTGTGACCCCCACGCCCACCCCTGCGTCCGTCCTCCCTGTCCCCTCGATCCCGCCGCTGCCATGACCGCGATCCGCAAGCACCTCGTCGACTTCGCCGCGATCATCGTCCTGCTCGTGCTGGCCGTGGGCGTGTCGTCCTACATCCTCACCAACCAGCGCTTCACGCTCCCGGCGTGGGTCCCGGTGCTGGGCAAGGACTTCTACGAGTTCAACGGCGTCTTCCAGACCGGCCAGGCGGTCACGCCGGGCCAGGGGCAGACGGTCAACGTGGCCGGCGTCAAGGTCGGCGAGATCGCGCGCGTGACGCTCGTGAACGGCCAGGCGGTCCTCGGGCTGCGCCTCGACGACAAGGACGTCCACGTCTACCGCGACGCGACGATGCTGCTGCGCCCGAAGACCGGCCTGAAGGACATGACGGTCGAGCTCAACCCGGGCGAAAAGTCGTCCGGCGCCCTCAAGGAGCACGGGACGATCCCGGTCGGCCAGACGCAGCCCGACGTCAACCTCGACGAGTTCCTGAGCGCCCTCGACGACGACACGCGCTCCTATCTCATCTCGCTGGTCACCAACGCCGGCCAGGGCCTGAAGGGGCGGGGCAAGGATCTCGGCGACACGTTCCGGACCTTCAAGCCGACGGCGCAGGCGCTCGAGCGCATCAACGGCGCGCTGGCCACCCGCCGCGAGAACATCAAGCGCGTCATCCACAACTTCTCCCTGGTCGCCGACGAGCTGGGCGACAAGGACGACGAGCTGGCGCGCTTCGTGGACACCAACGGCGCGGTGCTGCGCGTGCTCGCCCAGCAGGAGGCGGGGATCCGCGGGACCATCCGCAACCTGCCGGCGGCGCTGGAGGCGACCAAGTCCGGCCTCGGCAAGACCGGGCGGCTGGCCGACCAGCTCGGACCGGCGCTCCAGGCCCTGGAGCCGGGCGCGCGGGCGCTGGGGCCGACGCAGCGCGCGCTGCGGCCGTTCTTCCGCAAGACGACACCGGTCATCCGCGACTCGGTGCGCCCGCTCGTGCGCGCGTCGCGGCCGGTGGTCACCGAACTGCGCCCGACGATCCGCTCGCTGTCGAAGGCGACACCGGACCTCTTCACCTCGCTGGTGTTCGTCAACAAGCTCGTCGACGTGCTCGCCTACAACCCGGACGGCGCGGAGGAGGGCTACCTGTTCTGGCTGGCCTGGGCCAACCACCTGGGCGCGAACGTCTTCAACATCCAGGACGCCCACGGCCCGATCCGCCGCGGCCTCGTCGTCCTCGGCTGCGACGCGCTGGCGCTGCTCGACCAGGTCGCCTCCGTCAACCAGGCGCTGGGCACCACCATCGGCCTGACCAACCTGCCGCGGTCCTCCAACGTCTGCTCGCAGGCGCAGGGCCAGACGGGCACGTCCACCACCCGGGCGGGCACTCGGTGAGAACCGGCGGCATGAAGCCCGGGCAGGTGGCGGTCATGGTGGCGTTCGCGCTGTCGTGCTTCGGGCTGCTGCTGTTCCTGTGGCTGTCCTTCGGCGGCCCGATCCCGCTCAAGCCCAAGGGCTACCGCGTCACCGCGCAGTTCGGCGAGGCGACGACGCTCGCCACGGAGGCCGACGTCCGCGTCTCCGGCGTCCCGATCGGCAAGGTCAAGTCGATCGAGCCCGACCGCAAGACCGGCCTGTCGAAGGTGATCATGCAGATCGACGCCAAGTACGCGCCGCTGCGCCGCGACGTCAAGGCGATCCTGCGCCAGAAGACGCTGCTGGGGGAGACCTACGTGGAGCTGACGCCGGGCAGCGCCAAGCAGACCATCCCCGAGAACGGGGCGATCCCGGACGGGTCGATCTCGCAGGCCGTCCAGCTCGACGAGGTCTTCCGCCTGTTCGACCCCTCCACGCGCAAGGCGTTCAAGACCTGGATGCAGACCCAGGGGATGGCGCTCGACGGCCGCGGCGCGGACATCAACGCCGCGCTGGGCAACCTCGGCCCGTTCGCTGACGAGGCGTCGGACCTCGTCGGGATCCTGCGTCGCCAGCAGCCGGCGGTGCAGGCCCTGGTCTCCAACACGGGCGTGGTGTTCGACGCGCTCAGCAAGCGCAGGGGGCAGCTGCGGTCGCTCGTCAACGCGTCGGACACCGTCTTCAAGACGACGTCGCGCCGGGCCGACGACCTCGAGCAGATCTTCCAGGTGCTGCCCACCTTCCAGCGCGAGGCGCGGACCACGCTGGCCGACCTCGATCGCTTCGCGCGCAACACCGACCCGCTCGTCAACCAGCTGCGCCCGGCCGCGCGCGAGCTGTCGCCGACGCTGCTCGACCTCAAGGCGGTCGCGCCCGACCTGAAGGCGTTCTTCAAGGACACCGACCGGCTCATCACGGCGTCCAAGACCGGGTTCCCGGCCGCGTCCAAGCTGCTCGACGACACCAAGCCGCTGCTGCAGGCGTTCCATCCGTTCGCCAACGAGCTGATCCCGATCCTGCGCTTCATCGCGCCCTACAAGCAGGAGCTGACCTCGTTCTTCGCCAACGTCGTGGCCGCCACGCAGGCGACCACCGCCGTCGGCGACAAGCGAGTCCACTACCTGCGCACGACCAACCCGCTCAACCCCGAGGTGCTGGCCGCCTATCCGCGCCGCATCGGCTCCAACCGGCCCAACGCGTACGCGCTCCCGCGGCTGTTCGACAAGCTGCCGGGCGGCAACGTCCCCGTGTTCGAGAATCGCCAGTGCGGCCGTGGCGCGCCCGTCATCTCCCAGGAGGTCACGCCGGTGCTGGAGACCCTGTTCCCGACGAGCCTGCTGAACAACCTGAACACGTTCGCGCTGCCGGTGACGTCGGCCGGGCAGACGCCGGCGCCGTCGTGCAACCTGCAGGAGAAGTTCACCTTCCAGGGTCGGACCGGCCAGTACCCGCGGGTCGAAGCGCGCGACAAGTAGCCCGATGACGCGGTGGTTGGAGCGGGTCGTGCGGGCGGCGGCGCGGCGGCCGGGTCGCGTACTGGTCGTGGCGGCGCTGGTGGCCGTCGCGGGCGGGCTGCTGGCGCTGACGCTGCAGCCGTCGGCGGCCACGGACACCCTGGTCGGACGCTCGGACGCGTCGTTCAAGGCGACGGACACGCTGCACGAGCGCTTCGGGGACGACCCGGTGGCGGTGCTGGTCCGCGGGGACCTCAAGAACCTGGTCCTGACCGCCAACCTGGGCCGGCTCGTCGGCCTCGAGGGCTGCCTGGGCGGCAACACGCCCGCCGACGTCAAGGCGCCGGGCGGGCCGAACGGGCCGTGCGCGAAGCTGGCCGCGCTCAAGCCGGTGCAGGTCGTCTACGGCCCGGGGACGTTCATCAACTCGGCGGTCAACGAGATCGCCACCCAGCTGCAGGCGCGCTCGAAGGCGGCCCAGGCCCAGGCCCAGGCGGCGGGTCAGGCGGCGGCGCAGAAGGCGAAGAAGGCCGGGGCCAGCACCGCACAGGCCGAGAAGGTCGGACAGGCAGCCGCCGAGCAGGTGCAGAACCAGTTCTACGGCTCCCTGCTGCAGATCGCCACCCGCTACGGGCTGTCGACCAGCGCGGCCACGCCGTCGATCTCGAACCCGCAGTTCGTCTACTCGCTGGTCTTCGACGCCACGCGCGGCGCCTACGCCCCCAAGGCGCGCTTCGCCTACCTGTTCCCGAACAACCACTCCGCGCTGATCCAGGTGCGCATGAAGCCCGATCTGAGCGACGCCGAGCGCAGCCGGGCGATCGCGCTCATCCGCAAGGCGGTGGCGATGCGGCGCTGGAAGCTGACC
>CAXTBB010000003.1:0-18532 GCA_964242305.1 uncultured Solirubrobacteraceae bacterium | reverse complement strand
AGCTGACCGGCGGCGCGTCCTACCTGGTCTCGGGCGCGCCCGTGGTCGTCAACGACGTCACCGAGTCGCTGTCCTCCTCGCTGATCGGCCTGCTCGTGGGCGGCCTGCTGATGATGGCGTTCGTGCTGCCGCTCGTCTTCCGGCGCCGCTTCCGGATGCTGCCGCTGGCGGTGGCGCTCGGGGCGGCGGGGACGGTCTTCGGCCTGATGGCGCTGCTGGGCGCGCGGCTCACGCTCGCCTCCATCGCCGTGCTGCCGGTGCTGCTCGGCCTGGGGGTCGACTACGCGATCCAGTACCAGGCGCGCCTCGAGGAGGAGGGCGTCACGCGCGCGCTGCGGCTGGCGCTGCCGACGATCGCCACGGCCGTGCTGGCCACGGTGGCCGGGTTCGCGGTGCTGCTGCTGTCGCCGGTGCCGATGGTGCGCGGCTTCGGGCTCGTGCTCATGGGCGGCGTCGTCCTGTCCTTCCTCTTCGCGCTGACGGCGGGGACCGCGGCGCTGGCCGCCCTGTCGCGCAACGCGGCCCGTGCCGACCCCGGGCGGGTGTCGGCGTCCGTGCGCGGCGCCGCTGACCTGCTGGCGGTCCTCACCGGTCCGCTGGCGCGGCCGGCGGCGGCGCTGGGCCGGGCCGGGGGCCGCGTCGGCCGGCGCGTGACGGGCGTGTCGCTGCGCCGCCCGGTGCTGGTGCTGGCGGTCGGCTCGCTGCTGGCGATCGGCGGCTGGGTGGTCGACTCGCGGACGGAGGTCGTCTCCGATCTCACCCAGCTGGTCCCGCGCGACCTGCCCGCGGTCCGCGACGTGCTCACCCTGCAGGACGAGACCAACATCGCCGGGGAGGTGGACGTGCTGGTCCGGGCCAAGGACCTGACCGACCCGAAGATCGTGACCTGGATGCGCGCCTACCAGCAGCGCATCAAGACGCGCTTCAAGTACTCGTCCGCGAACGGCTGCGGGGAGGCGGCGATCTGCCCCGCGGTGTCGCTGACCGATCTGTTCCGCACGCCCGAGGCCGCCGCCGACCGCACCCGGGTGCGCGCGCTGCTGGACGCCGTCCCCGCCTACTTCTCCTCGGCCGTCATCACGCCCGACCGCACCGCGGCGATCATGTCCTTCGGCATCAAGCTGCTGCCGCTGGACCAGCAGCAGGACGCGCTGGACGTGATGCGCTCCGAGCTGCATCCGCCGGCCGGGGTGACGGCGCAGCTGGCCGGCCTGCCCGTGCTGGCGGCGGAGGCCAACGCCAAGCTCACCGACCCGCCGCGCCGGCTCGGCTCGCTGGTGGCCGGCCTGCTCGTCGTGGGGCTCGCACTGCTGGCGGTCTACCGGCGCTGGTCGCGCGCGTGGATCCCGCTCGTCCCGATCGCCCTGGCCACGGGCTGGTCGGCGCTGGTGCTGTGGGCGCTCGGCGTGCCGCTGAACCCGATGAGCGCCACGCTGGGGGCGCTGGTGATCGCGATCTCGACGGAGTTCGCGGTGCTGCTGGTGGCGCGCTACCGCGAGGAGCGCGACGCCGGGCTGGCGCTCGGCGAGGCGCTCGCGCGCACCTACGCGTCCACGGGGGTCGCCGTGCTCGCCTCGGGCGTGACCGCCATCGCCGGGTTCGCCGTGCTCGCCTTCTCCGACGTGACGATGCTGCGCGACTTCGGGCGGGTGACGGTGGTCGACCTGAGCGTGTCGCTGCTCGGCGTGCTCGCCGTCCTGCCCGCCGTGCTCGCCCTGGCCGAGCGCCGCGCCGCGCGCCCGGCGCCGTCGTCAGACACGCGTGAGGCAGTGCCCGTATGAGCGACCAGGGTCCGTTCGGCCGGTCCCGGCCGTCCGGCGACGAGCAGCCGGAGGCACCTCGGGAGGAGATCCCCGAGGAGCGCGCCGGCCCCCGGCCGGGCCCCCCGCGGGCCCCGGCGGGCCTCGCCTCCAACGCCACCTGGATCGTCGGCATCGCGGTCGTCCTGCTGCTCGTCTACGTGACGGTCAACACCCTCTCCACCAAGTCGCCCGGTTCCAAGGGCGTCGGCATCGGCCAGAAGGTCCCGCCGTTCGCCGCCCCGCTCGCGCTCGCCGACGCGAAGTGCGGCGGCGAGGACTGCGACGCCTCGGTCCTGGTCCACAAGCGCGGCACGCACCCGCTCGCGTGCGACATCCGCGGGCCGGACGTCCTCAACTCCTGCCAGCTCGCCGAGCGCGGCCCCAGCGTGATTGCTTTCCTGGTCGCGCCGAGCCAGAAGTGCATCGACCAGGTCGACACGCTGCAGCGGTTGAAGCCGCGCTTCCCCGGCGTGCAGTTCGCGGCGGTGGCGATCCGCGGCAACCACGCCAAGCTCAACGCGATCATCAAGCGCCACCGCTGGACGCTGCCGGTCGGCTACGACCACGACGGCGCCGTCGCCAACGCGTTCGCGGTCGCCATCTGCCCGACGATCACCTTCGTCCGGAAGGGGGGCATCGTGGAGGCGACGACGCTCGGGCTCGCCGGCGAGCACGAGATCATCACCAAGCTGCGCAAGATCCGTACGCGCGTCCCGCGATGAGCGAGCCGGTCGAGTGCCTCGTCGAGGCGGAGATCGCCGCCGAGCTGCCGGGGCTGCGGCTGTGGTCGCTCGAGCTGCCGGCCGGTGACGGGCCGAGCCCAGCCGCCCTCAAGCAGCGCATGCGGGCGATGTCGAGCCGCTTCACCGGCGCCCAGGGGAAGGCGCTGCGCTCCAAGCCGATCCCGCACGCCTACCGCGTCTTCTACCGCCACATCGGCCTGGATCCCGACGTCGACCGGGTCCCCGTCGAGGCGGTCGTCGTCGAGCGCCTCAAGCACGGCGGCTTCCGCTCCGCGTCGCTGCTCAACGACGCGCTCACCATCAGCCTGATCGAGACGGGCGTCCCCACCTGGGCGCTGGACGCCGACACGCTGCAGGGCGAGCTCGAGCTGCGCCGCGCCGCCGAGCACGAGCCGCTCGGGCGCGGCGACGAGCACGGCCCCTGGCTCCCGCACGGCCAGCTCGTCGTCGCCGACCTCGCCGTCGCCGTCGCCGTCCTGTTCGGCGCCGTCGCCCGCACCCACGCCGTCGGCCGCGACACCATCCGCACCCGCCTGTTCTCCGTCCAGGTCGACGGCGTCCCCGCCATTCACGTCTCCGAGGCGCTGTGGACCGTCGCCGACATCGCCACGGACACGGGCTAGGCGCGCTCGGAGCCGCTGTCCAGTGCTAGCCTTGGCCTTCGATGGCCCTGTTGGAGGATCAGGACCCGCCGTTCCTCGCTCCGCGCGTCGAACGAACCTCGCCGATCGGCGAGGTCGAGACCTTTCGCCGTCAGGACGGCTCGGAGGAAGCGGCCGCCCGGCGGGCGCTGCGCGACCAGATCGCCCGGCTCGAGTTCGAGCTGGTGACGGCGGCGACGTCGGTCTACCCGAACCTCCCGCTGCCGTCGGTGCCGGGTCACGCCGGCCCGCGCCTGCTGACGCTGGGGACGCTCGAGCGCATCCGCGACGACCTCGCCGACCGGCTCACCGACCTGCGCGGCGAGCGCGAGCGCATCGCCGACCACCAGGCCGCCAAGCGCCTGTTGATCGAGCGGATGCTGCTCGACCCCGGTCACTACCGCTACGTCCGCGTCCACAACTCGGACATCGGCGAGCCGGGCTGCAAGAACTGGCACGTCAAGCCCCGCCTGGGCATCATCGGGATGCTGGCCGGGTGGTGGCACGTCAAGATCTCCTCAGGCTGTCCATTAGCCTGGGGGCCGTGGCGGACGCCGCGGCCCCGGACCGACTGAATGGGTAAGCGTTCCCGCAAGCGTGCGACGGGCCCCGTGCGGGCCCCGCAGGTCGTCCCGGCCCAGCGGCCGGCCGAGCGTCGCCGCCCCGGCCAGAGCCGCATGGATCGCTACATCGAGCGCGCGGAGGCCCGGCCCAAGGCGCCGTGGCACCCGGTCCCGCTGGTCGAGCTGTCCGTGCTGGCGGGCATCGTGCTGCTGGTGATCGGGATCATCCACCGCGACAGCCGCCAGGGTCGCCTGGCCGGCGTCTTCGGGCTCGTGCTCGCCTCGCTCGCCGGCCTGGACACCGCGGTCCGCGACCACTTCACCGGCTTCCGGTCCCACAGCGCGCTGCTGGGCGCCGTCCCGGGGGTGATCACCGCGATCCTGCTCGCGCTGATCGGCACCGTCGCCTGGGTCGTCCTGTTGGGGACGCTGGTGGTCTCCGGCGGCGCGTTCGTCTTCTTCCGCCGCGCCTTCAAGAAGCGCGCCGGCGTCGCCTTCAAGGTCTGAGATGACGACCCCGCCCGCCCGTCGCATGCAGCTCACCGGGCTGCACCACATCACCCTCATCAGCGCCGACATCGAGCGGTCGATCGCCTTCTACCGGGACACGCTCGGCCTCGGCATCATCCGCGACACGCCGTCCGACGACGACCCCGGCACGCGGCACGTCTGGTTCGGGGCCATCGACGGGACGCCGGGCCGGCTGCTCTCCGTGATGGAGTACCCGCAGCTGCCGCCGGGCGTGGTCGGAACCGGGTCCACCCAGCACTTCGCGCTCGCCGTCGAGTCCGCGGAGGAGCTCGACGCCTGGCGCCGCTACCTGCTCGAGCAGGACGTCGCCTGCTCGGAGGTCTTCGACCGTGGCGGCTTCAAGTCGCTCTACCTCCGCGACCCGGACAACCACGTGGTCGAGATCGCGACGCGGCTCCTCGAAGCCGCGCCGCAACCAGCGACGTACTAGGCGTACGCCAGCGTTCGTGCGAAGGGGTCGACGACGGCCTCGCCGTTGAGGCGGGCGACCAGCTGGATGCGCTGGCGGTCGGTCATCGATCCCACGGTCTTGGTCTCCAACATCGGCAACCCGGCCAGGAACCGGCGGCAGCGCGTGCGGCCCCAGCGGTGCTGGCTCATCAGCAGGTCGGCGATGGCCATGCTCTCCGACTCCCACGGGCTCTCGGTCACGACGTCAGCCACCGTGCGGCTGCCGTCAGCGATCTCCCGTTTGAGCTCGGCTCGCGCAAGCCGGACGCGGTTGGCCCGATCGAGCGCGCGCATGTGTTGGGGCGCGGCGGTGCTCGCCCTTGTCTCCATGGATGGTCCTCCCCAGCCGCCTGCCTGCCAGGCACGGCGGATCTAGCAACGTATGAACAGGTCCTTGGCCGGCCTCCGAACACCCCTCTCTCCGCGGGGTGCTCGTCTGCTCAGCTGGGGAGGAACGTAGACGAATCCGAGCCCGGTCTGCAACGTCGATCGGGCCGAAAACCAGCTAGGAGCATCCTTTTTCTAAAGACGTGTCAGAGTGACGTTGGTCTTCTCACGACCGGCGTCAGAATGCGCTATAGGCGCCGGTTAGATGGGGTTCGGAAGCGGGCCGTGCTCGGCCTCGAAGCTGTGCTTGACGTCGGCGAAGACGGCCAGCGCACGGTCGAGCGTCGGGCGGTCGTGGGTGGCCATGACGGAGGTCCGCAGCAGCGCGCCGGCGGGCGGGACGGCGGGGTGGATGGCGATGTTGACGTACACCCCGGCGTCGTAGAGCGCGCGCCAGAGGAGGGCCGCCTTCCAGTCGTCGCCGACCAGCGCGGGGACGACGGCGGACTCGGCCGGGCCCGTCTCGAAGCCCAGCGCGCGCAGCCCGTCCCGGAGGTAGATGGCGTTGTCGAGCACCCGGGCCAGCAGCTGCGGCCCCTCGTCGGAGCGGATGATGCGCAGGGCCGCGAGCGCCGCGCCGGTGGCGGCCGGGACGGCCGAGGCGGTGAAGAGGAAGGCGCGGGCCTGGAAGCGCAGGAAGTCGATGACCTCGTGCGAGCCGGCCAGGAAGCCGCCGCAGGAGGCGAGCGACTTCGAGAACGTCCCCATCCGCAGGTCGACCCGGTCCTCGACTCCGAACAGCTCGCAGGCGCCGGCGCCGCGGGCGCCGAGCACGCCGGCCCCGTGGGCCTCGTCGACCATCAGGCGAGCGCCGTGCTCCTGGGTGAGCGCGACGATGTCGATCAGCGGAGCCAGGTCACCCTCCATGGAGAAGACGCCGTCGACGACGACGAGCGCCGGTGACTCCTCGGCCGCGGCGCGCTGGAGCTGCTTCTCGAGCTTGTCCAGCCGGTTGTGGCGGAACGGCCGCATCTTGGAGCGACTCAGCAGGATGCCGTCGAGGATGGAGGCGTGGTCGCCGCTGTCGGCGATGACGGTGTCGCCCGGGCCGAGCAGCGTCCCGAGCGCGACGAGGTTCGCGCCGTGCCCGGTGGAGGTGACGAGCGCCTCCTCCGTCCCCATCCACTCGGCGATCTCCGCCTCCAGCTGCAGGTGCAGATCGAGGGTGCCGTTGAGCAGGCGGCTGCCGGTGAGCCCGGTGCCGTAGCGGCGGGTGGCGTCGAGCGCGGCCTCGACGACGCGGGGGTCCTGCGTCAGGCCGAGGTAGTTGTTGGAGCCGAGCATGATCCGCTCCGCGCCCTCCATCTCGACGACCGGCCCCGCGGGCCCTTCGAGCTGGCGGAAGTAGGGCAGCACGTCGGCTTCCCGGGCGGCGTTGAGGATCTCGAGACGCTCGTGGGTGCGGGCCTTCTCGAAGACGTCGACTTGGGTGCGCATGGTCTGATGACAGTACCCTCGGCGCGCCATGCCGTTGCACGTGCAACCCGTCCGCTCAAAGCGCGATCTCAACGCCTTCATCAAGCTGCCCTTCTCGCTTTACAAGGGGTGCGAATACTGGGTCCCGCCGATCATCTCCGATCGCAAGCGCTTCCTGGATCGCGCGAAGAACCCGTTCTTCGAGCACGGCGAGGCGGAGTACTTCCTGGCCGAGCGCGACGGCCGGCTCGTCGGGCGCATCACGGCGCAGATCGACCGCAACCTGCACGAGTTCCAGGACAACCGCTGGGGGCAGTTCGGCTTCTTCGACTGCATCGACGACCAGGAGGTCGCCACGGCGCTGATCGACGCCGCCGACGGCTGGGTGCGCGAGCGCGGTTGCGACCGCCTCGTCGGCCCGTTCGACTTCACCACCAACGACGAGTGCGGGGTGCTGGTCGAGGGCTTCGAACGCCTGCCGGTCGTGCTGATGAACTGGACCCACCCCTACTACCCGAAGCTGCTGGAAGGCGCCGGGCTGGCCAAGGCGATGGACACGCTGATGTGGACGCTCAACGTGGCCAACCGCGACGAGGTCCACCCGGCGATCTGGGAGATGGCCGCCAAGGTCGAGTCCGAGCACGGGATCGTCTGCCGGCCGATGCGCAAGGCCGACATGCAGGCCGAGATCAGCCGCTTCCTCGAGGTCTACAACGAGGCCTGGCAGAAGAACTGGGGCTTCGTCCCGCTGACGGAGTCAGAGGTCCGCCACTACGCCAAGCAGCTCAAGCCGCTGCTCGACGAGCACTGGGCGATGATCGCCGAGACCCCCGACGGCCGCGTCGCCGGCGCCGCGCTCTCGCTGCCCGACTACAACCAGGTCTTCCGCACGATGAACGGCCGGCTGCTGCCGATCGGGTGGCTGAAGTTCCTGATCGGCAAGCGCAAGATCGACCGCGTGCGCGTCTTCGCCCTTGGCGTCAAGCGCGAGTTCCAGCACACGGGCGTGGCCGCGAAGTTCTATGAGATGCACTACGCCTCGGCCGAGGCGACGCCGCAGAGCAAGGGCGAGACGGGCTGGATCCTCGAGACCAACACGCCGATGAACCGCGCCATGGAGGGGATGGGCGGCGAGATCGTGTGCCGCTACCGCATCTTCGAGCGCGTGTTCTAGGCTTCGGGTATGCGCCGTTCCGACATCCTCAAGGCCTCGCCGCGGATGTTCGAGTCGGATTTCCTGGACTTCTTCACCCGGGTCCATCCGCTCGTCCCGCTGTTCCTGTTCGGCCCCGTGATCGGGCTGCTGACCGTGCTCGGCATCGTTGGCGCGGGTGCCGTGGCGCTGGCCTGGATCGCCGGCGGCTACGTCTTCTGGACGCTGACGGAGTACTGGCTGCACCGCATCGTCTTCCACTTCGAGCCCGACAACGACATCGGGCGGCGCATGCACTTCATGATCCACGGCGTCCACCACGATCACCCCAACGACCGCCTGCGCCTGGTCATGCCGCCCTCGGCGTCGATCCCGCTGGCGGTGCTGTTCATCGCGCTGTTCTGGGCCGTGCTGCCCGACGGCGGCTGGCAGGCGTTCGGCGCGGGCTTCCTCGCCGGCTACCTCTTCTACGACATGCTGCACTACCACGTCCACCATCACGTCCCCCGGACGGCGTGGGGGAAGCGGCTGCGCGAACTGCACATGCGCCATCATTTCCAGGACCACGAGCGCATGTATGGCGTCAGCGCGCCGTGGTGGGACTACGTGTTCGGCACGGCCCCCAAGAAGGTCAGCCACAAACCTTGATCCCGTCCGGCCCGTTCGCCATGCTGGGCCGGTGATCGAGACGGAGCACGAAGAGGTCGTCGACGGGCTGCCCGTCCTGGTGGAGGAGGGGGAGATCGAGCCGCGCCGCGCGGCCGGCCCCGCCGAGGTCGTGGTGACGAAGTCGCAGGTCGCCGCGCTGGCGCTCTCGGGCTTCGCCGCCGGCGCCGCCACCGTGGCGCTGGCCAACCGCCAGAAGACCCGCAAGGGGCTCGCCCGCGGGCGCAAGCGCAAGAGCCTCGGGTTCGGCGACGTCGTCGCCTCCAACTCGTTCCTGGTGGACGTCCACCTCCTCCGCCGGGACTGATGCGCCGCGAAGGCGGCGCCGCGCGCCGCGCCGCGTCACCACGGGGCGCCCCCCGCGCAGCGCCGCGCGCCGCGGCCGCCGCCCGTTCGCCTTCGCGGGGCGCCGCCGGCGGGTCTCCGCCCCTCGTCACCGTACGGGTCGAGGTGCGGCCGCAGTGGCCGTTCCGGCTTCGCTTCCCGCGTGCGGACGGCCTCGTCGCCCGCCGCGGCGACGCCTACCAGCGGGTCCTGCGCGTCGGCGGCGAGCCCGTCTTCGCCGGCGTCGTGCACTCCGGCGATCGCGTCGTCTTCGCGGCCAGGGCGGCGACGGAGACGGCCGCGCACGAGGGACTGAGGCGGCTGCGGCTGGCCTCCAGCGTCGACGAGGACCACCGCGAGTTCCATCGCCGCTTCGCCCGCGACCCGCACATCGGCCGCGCCGTGCGGGCGTTCCCCGAGCTGCGGGTGCGCCGCCGCCCCGACCCGTGGGAGGCGCTGCTGGCCGCGATCACCGAGCAGCTCATCGAGTTCAGCCGCGCGGTCGTCATCCAGCGCCGGCTGACCGCGCGCCACGGCTACCGCTGCCCGGAGACCGGTCTCAGGGACGGGCCCACGGCGGCGGTCGTGGCCACGCTCGCGCCCGCCGAGCTGTGCGCGTTCGACCTCCCCGCCCACCGCGCTCAGACCCTGCGCCGCGCGGCCATCGAGGTCGCCACCGGCCGCGTCGATCTCCACGCGCCCGACCATGAGCGCGGCTGGCGGCGCCTGCGCGCCATCAGCGGCATCGGCCCGTGGACGACGGAGATGCTCGCGCTGCAGGGCCAGGCCCGCTACGACCAGGTCGCGGCCGGCGACCTCGGCTTCATCAAGGTGTGCGGGACGCTGTTCACCGGCCGCCCGCAGGCTCGCGCCGAGATCGACGACATCCGCGCGTTCTTCGAGCGCTACGGCGAGTGGAAGGGCCTGGCCGGCGAGTACCTGCTGGTCTCTGCCGCGCGAGGCTGGCTCCCCGCGAAGTCGTAACACCTCGGTCTGGATCCGGCGCGCCGGCCGGTCCGGTGGGTGTCCTAGCCGCCCGACGTCTGCGGCTCGGCCGTGTTCGCCTCCAGGCCCTGTCCCGGCAGGAACTCGTTCGTGACGGCGTCGTCGGCGTGCGGGTCCTTGGTGACCAGGTCGTGCTTGCGCATCCAGACCCCGTAGTCGTGCCAGTCGCCCAGGTCCTGGAAGCCGTAGGGCCGCTTGCGCTCGGCGGGGAAGAGCACGGGCGTAGTCGCCTTCACGGACGCGGTCAGGAGCTTCTCGGAGAGGTCGTCGTCGGCCTTGAGGAGCGCGTCGACCCCGGCCGCAGGGTCGTCGCGGACCTGGGTCGCACCGTGTGACAGGGCGACCATGAAGCGGCGGATGCGCGACGCCTCGTCGTGATGCAGCGACGTCCGCCGGGCCGCGAAGACGAGCTCGTCGTAGGTGGGGACGCCGAGACGCTCCATGCGCAGGATCGTCGGCTTCTTCCCGCGCTGCTGGAGGTCCACGCCCTCGACGTTCCAGAACGCGCCGAGCGTCGCGTCGACCCGCTTGGACAGCATCGCCGGCACCAGGTTGAAGCCGACGTTGATCACCTTGACCGAGCCCGCGGGCACGTTGGCCTGCGCCAGGATCGTCTTCAGGTAGGCCGCCTGGTAGGGGATCCCCGCCGTCCCCACGGTCTTGCCGCGCAGGTCCGCGACCGACTTGACGCCGGAGCCGCCGATCGCCATCAGCGTGGTCAGCGGCTTCTGCACCAGCGCGCCGACACCGACCAGGTTCGTCCCCTTGTCGCGCGCGAGGATCAGCTCGGGCTCGTAGGTCAGGGCCAGGTCCGCCCGCTTTGCCTCCAGCAACCGCAGCGGCGCGGCGGGGTCGGTCGGGGTGATGAGCTTGACGTCCAGGCCCGCCCGCGCGAACTCCCCGCTGGCCTGGGCCGCGTAGATCGCCGCGTGGTCGGCGTTGGGGAGGTAGTCCAGGACGACGGTCAGCGTCTCGAGCTTCCCGCCGCTGTCGGCCGTCGGCTCGGGCTTCTCCCCACAGGCGCACAGCACGAGGACCAGCGGGATCAGAGCGAGGAGGCGGTTCATGGGTTCCAATCGACAAAGCGGCGCTCGGCCAGCGAGAACGCACCGTAGAGGGACACGGCCAGGGCGAAGAGCAGGACGGTGGCGGCGAAGGTGCGCGCGGACTCGAGCTGGCCCAGTGAGACGAGCACGAGATGGCCGAGGCCGTTCTCCGACCCGCTCCACTCCGCGAACACCGCGCCGATGACGGAGACGGCGGCGGCCACGCGCATCCCCGTGAACGCCTGGGGCAGTGCCGACGGGGCCTCCAGCAGGACGAGCGTCTGCCGGCGCGACGCGTGCAGGGAGCGCAGCAGCTTGCGCTGCTCGGGGGAGACGGCACGCAGGCCGTCGTAGAGGTTCACCGTCACCGGGAAGAAGCAGACCAACGCCACGATGACCACCTTGGGCGCGAGCCCGAAGCCGAGCAGCAGGATCAGGGGCGCGGCGAGCACGACGATCGGGAGGGCCTGGGAGCCGACCACGAGCGGGTACAGCGCCTTGCGCGCCGGCGTCCACAGGTGCATCGCCACCGCGATGGCGGCGCCCACGACCGTCGCCGCCAGCAATCCGAGCACCGCCTCGACGGCGGTCGTCCACAGGTCGGGGAGGAGGACGGAGCGGTCGTCGAAGAGTGCCTCGGCCACGCTGGTCGGCGCGGGCAGGATGAGCGGGTCGACCAGCCCGCCCCGGACGGCGCCCTCCCAGCCGCCCAGCAGCACGAGGACGAGCGCCAACGCGTACATCAGACCCCCAGCGCGCCCAGCGCGCGCGCGGTGAGGTCGGCGACGGCGTGGTCGCCGCGGCGACGGGGGCGGGGGAGGGCGACGTCGATGACCTCGACCACCCGGCCCGGCCGCGGCGACAGCAGCGCGACCCGGTCAGCCAGCACGATCGCCTCCTCGACGTCGTGGGTGACGAGCAGGACGGTGCGCGGCTCCCGCGCCAGCGTCGCCGCCAGCCACTCTTGCATCTGCACGCGGGTGAGCGCGTCGAGCGCCCCGAACGGCTCGTCGAGACACAGCACCGGCGTCCCGGCCAGCAGCGTGCGCAGGAACGCGACCCGCTGGCGCATCCCGCCGCTCAGCGCCGCCGGACGCGCGGCCTCGAAGCCGTCCAGCCCGAACGGCCCGAAGTACGGGGCCGCCGCCGCCCGCGCATCCGCCCGCGACGCGCCCGCCACCCGCAGCGCCAGCCCGGCGTTGTCGAGCGCGCTCAACCACGGCAGGAGCGCGTCGCGCTGCGGCATCAGCGTCGCGGCCGGCGCACTCACCGACCCCGCGTCGGGTCCCGCCAGCTGACACACCAGGTCCAGCAGCGTCGACTTCCCGCACCCCGACGGCCCGACCACGGCGACGATCTCCCCGTCCGCCACCTCCAGTGACAGCCCGTCCAGCGCGACGACGTCGCCGAAGCGCCTGGTCACTGCGTCGATGCGGATGAACGCTCTCAGCTCCCTTCGCAGGCATTACCCCACAGGTTCGACGGGTCAGGTCCAGCGCGGACCTATCTCAGCCGGGCGCACTTCCCAGCCCCCCTTGCAGATTGAGGCACCACGCTAACAGCAACGTGTGCTCCGGTCCGTTAGGTGGGGACATGCGCCTTGCCGATGCGCGGCCCTGCGCGCGGACGGCCGCCTGCGCACGCTCGCGCCCACGAAGGGGACTGCACGGCGGTGGCCACGCTGCGCCCGAAGGGGACGACGGCCTGGCGCTTCGCACTCAAACGGCGGCTTCCGGCGGGCCGCTACGTCCTCACGGTCGTCGCCCGCGACGGGGCCGGCGTGACGGCGAAGGCGACCCGCGCCATCCGTGTGACGCGCTAACGCTCCGCGTCAGCCTCGGCCTGCTCCTCGAGCTTCTCGGCCAGATAGCCGGCCTTGTCGGCGCGGCGGCGGGCGGAGCGGGCCTCCTCGGGCAGGACGGCCTCGTCCTCCCGGGTCTCCTCCTCGCGCTCCTTGCGGCGCAGGTCCTCGGGGTCGGGCATGATGGACCAGCCTATGCCCGAGGACGACCGCGACCGCCTGCTCGACCACCTCCGCAGGCAGGGCGTCACGGAGGCAGAGCTCGAGGCGGCCATCGCGCAGGACCGGCTCGTCCTGTTGCCCGTCGAGCGCGCGCTCATGGCAGCGGCGACGTACTCGCTCACCGACCTCGTCGAACGGGGTGGCCTCGACGAGGCGACGGTCCGGTGGCGACTGCGCAGCCTCGGCGTCACCATCCCCGAGGACGCCGACGAGATCGCCTTCGCCGAGGACGACCTCGACGCGATCAAGCGCGGCGCGCAGTACATCGAGGAAGGGATCGACATCGAGGAGGGCCGGGCGGTCACGCACGCGCTCAGCGGCATGACCGCGCGCATGGCCGAGCCGCTGCGCAGGCTGTTCGCCGGGCAGTTCCTCGAGCCCGGCGACAGCGAGGCCGAGCTCGGGCTGCGCTTCGCCGAGAAGGCCGCCACGCTGCTGCCGCTGGTGACCGCCGAGCTCGACTACCTGCTGCGCATGCACCTCGTCGACGACATCCGCAACGAGGCGCTCGGCGCCGCCGAGCGCAGCACCGGCGAGCTGCCCGACTCCTACGAGGTGGCGGTCGCGTTCGCGGACATCGTCGGCTTCACCGCGCTCGGGG
The DNA here is from genome assembly GCA_964242305.1 of uncultured Solirubrobacteraceae bacterium. Lineage (GTDB taxonomy): Bacteria > Actinomycetota > Thermoleophilia > Solirubrobacterales > Solirubrobacteraceae > DATLGB01. The sequence continues at coordinate 5,181 of CAXTBB010000003.1, read as the reverse complement.
AGCAGATGCCCGAGAGCGAGCTGACGGCCATCGCCACCCGCCTCGGCACGCTCGCTGACGAGCACGTCCAGTCGCCCGTCCGCGTCGTCAAGACGATCGGGGACGCGGTCATGGTCGTCTCGCGCGACCCCGACGCGCTCGTCGCGGCGATGATGGCGATCGTCGCGGCAGCCGACGACCTCCCCGACCTGCGCGTCGGCATCGCCTTCGGCCGCGCCGTGCCGCGGCTGGGCGACTGGTACGGCCCGGCCGTCAACCTCGCCGCGCGGGTCACCGGCCGCGCCCGGCCCGACTCCGTCCTCGTCACCAGCGCGCTCGCCGACGCGCTCGAAGAGCCCGACCGCTACGAGCTCTCAGACGCAGGGCACAAGCGCTTCAAGGGGATCAGCGACCCCGTCGCCGTCAAGCGCCTGCGATCTTCCGAATCACCTTGACGAAGGCGCGGTAGGCGGGCTTGGCCGTCACCGAGTCGTCGCGGTTCAACCGCCGCAGGCCGGCGTAGTGGAAGGAGTACGTCGCGGGCCGGTCGCGGGTGAGCCAGGAGGACCAGAACACCCCGGCGATGTTCAGCCGCCTGCGCTCGCGGGCGAGCATCGTGTAGGCCTTGCGGACCTTGACCGCCTGCTCGGCCTCGGTCACCTCGAAGCCGTAGGGGTGCTGCGTCTTGCCGTACGCCGACGGCCACGACAGCTCGGTCACGTAGATCGGCTTGGCCAGGTCGCCGTGGGCGGCGAGGGTGTCGTGGAAGCGCTCGAGCAGCAGCTTGACGTTCTTGACCTGGAAGGTGAACGGGTGGCTGGCGACGGCGTCGAAGCTGTCGCCGGCGCCGAGCTCGTAGAGACGCTGGAGCGCGATCGAGCCGTCACCCGGGAAGCCGGCCAGGATCACCGTGGCGCCCGGGTCGTTCGCCTTGATCGCGCCGTAGGCGTTCTCGAGCAGCTTGGCGTAGGCGGGCAGGCGCGGCGTCTCGTGCCAGAAGTGGTCGCCGTTGGGCTCGTTCCAGATCTGGTACTGGCGGACGGGTACGGGCGTGACGTCGGGGTGCTCGGACCACAGCGTCCCCTGCGGCCCGTAGCGCTTCACGAACGCCGCGCACAGCACCGCGTAGGCGAAGCGGCCCTGCGCGGTTGGCGCCGAGAAGTCCACCTTCGGGTCCTGACGCGCCCACTTGGGCGAGCCGAGCAGGACCGGCAGCACGTGCAGGCCGCGCTTGGCCGCCGCGAGGATCAGCTTGTCCGAGCGCGACAGGTCGATCGGGCCGCCCTCGACGGACTCGGACTCCCAGCCGTAGAACGCGATCCGCACCGTCCCCACCCTGGCGCTGCGCATGGTCCGCAGCTCGCGGTCGAGCTTGACGTGCTTGTCGAAGATGGGCGGCTCGGCGAGCACGCCGACCCAGCTCGCAGGGACCTTCGCGGACGCGCCGGCGGTGGCGGCCGCGAACACGACGGCGGCGACGAGGGCGCTGCGCAGCACCGGGGCCACTGTAGAGAGAGGGGCGTCGGTACCCTTCCGGGAACCGTGGAGAGGGGGACGATCGAGCGTGCAGTGCAGGCGCAGGCAGCCGCGCCGCGGCGCGTGGCCCTCGTCCACGACTTCCTGCTCGACCTGCGCGGCGGCGAGCGTGTCTTCGAGGCGATCTGCGACGAGTGGCCGGACGCCGACGTCTTCACCGCCGTCTACGACGCCAAGGGGACCGAGGGGCGTTTCGAGCATCGCAACGTGAACACGTCGCCGCTGCAGACGCTGCGGCCGACGTCGCGCACCTTCCGCGGGCTGCTGCCGCTGTACCCGTGGGCGATCGGCGCGCTCGACCTGAGCGACTACGACCTCGTCATCTCCTCCTCGAGCGCGTGGGCGCACGGCGTCCGTCCCGCGCCCGGGGCGGTCCACGTCTGTTACTGCCACAACCCGTTCCGCTACGCGTGGGCGGAGCGCGAGGCGACGCTCGCCCCCCGCGGCGCGCTGATGCGCCCGATCCTGGCCAAGGTCTTCGAGCGCTGGCGTCAATGGGACCGTCGTGCACCCGCCGGTGGACATCCGCCGGTTCTCGCCCGGCTCCCCGCGCGACTACTACCTCGCCGTCGGCGAGCTGATGCCCCACAAGCGCTTCGACGTCATCGTCGGCGCCTTCAACCGCCTTGGCCGGCGGCTGATCATCGCCGGGGACGGGCCGCAGCGCCGCCGCCTCGCCGCGCTGGCCGGCCCCACCGTCGAGCTCGCCGGACGCGTGTCCGACGAGCAGATGGCCGCGCTGATGCAGGGCTGCCAGGCGCTGGTCACGTGCGCGGTCGAGGAGTTCGGCATCGCCAACGTGGAAGCCCTGGCGTCGGGCCGGCCGGTCATCGCGCTGGCCGCCGGCGGCGTGCTGGAGACGGTCACCGACGGCGTGACGGGGTCGTTCTTCCCCCGCGCGAACGTGCAGGACGTCGTCGCCGCGGTGACGGACTTCGACGCGTTCGCCGTCGACCCCGCGCGCTGCCGGGAGGACGCCGAGCTGTTCGACGGGACGCGCTTCGCCGCCGGCCTGCGCGCCGCCGTCGACCGGGCGCTGGCCGCCGCTCCGCTGCGTGCCTGAACGGCTCGCGGCCGGGCTGCTGCTCGCGGTCCCGGTCGTGCTCGCCTTCTTCTCGGGCGGCTACTTCGCCGCACCCCGGGCCTGGGCGGGCGTGGCGGTGTGGGCGCTGGTGGCCGTGGGCTGCGTGCTGGGGAGGCCGCTGCGCGGGCGGGCGTCGTGGCTGGCCTTCGGCGGCCTCGCAGGGCTGGCGCTGTGGACGCTCGCCTCGATCGCCTGGGCGCCGTTGCGCGCCTCCGCCTACGGGGCCGCGCAGATCACCTTCCTCTACCTAGGCGCGATGCTCGCCGCGGCGCTCCTGCTCGGTAACGGCGCCCTGCCCGTCGAGCCCGCGCTCGCCCTCGGCGCCCTGGTCGTCGTCGGCTACGGCCTGTCCGAGCGGCTGCTGCCGGGCCTGCTGACCTTCACGCACTCCATCAGCGCGCAGGGCCGCCTCGAGCAGCCCCTGACCTACTGGAACGCGATGGGACTGGTGGCGGCCGTCGGCCTCCTGCTGTGCGCGCGGCTGAGCGGGCCGTGGCTGGCGGGCGCGCCGCTGCTGGGGCTCGGCCTCGCGCTGACGGTTTCGCGCGGTGGCATCCTGGCCGCCCTCGCCGGGCTGCTCACGCTGGTCGTCCTGACCCGCCGTCGCGAGCAGCTCGCCGCCGCCGTCGCGGTGGTCGCGCTCGCCGTGTTCGGCGCCCTGGCCGGCGCCTGGTCGGACCCCGTGACGTCGCTCACGGGCGCCCACCGCGAGCGCGACGGCGCGATCGTCCTCGTCCTGCTCGTCGCGCTCAGTGCCGCGGCCCTGCCCGCCGCCCGCATCGTCCGCCGGCGCGCGGGGACGCTGCGCCTCCCCGCGGAGGCCGGGACGCTCACGTGCGTCCTCGTCGCCGTCGGCATCGGCGTGGCGCTGATCCTCGGCCAGGAGTCGACGGGAACGAGCTCGAGCCGACTCACGCCGACCGCCCGCCGCCTCGTGACCCTGCAGTCCAATCGCTACGAGTACTGGCGCGTGGCGGCGCGCGCGTGGCGCGACGAGCCGGTGCGCGGCGTCGGCGCGGGGGGCTGGGCCGTGCGCTGGCTCCGGGAGCGCCCGTACGCCGAGTCCGCGCACGACGCCCACTCACTTCCGCTGCAGACCCTCGCCGAGCTCGGGCTCGTCGGCCTCGCCCTGCTGGGCGTCTGGGTGGGCGGCGTGGCGCTGGCCGCACGGGCCGGACCGGCCGGCCTCGCGGCGGTGTGCGTCGCGTGGGGGGTACACGTGCTGCTCGACTGGGACTTCGAGATGCCCGCGGCGACCCTGCCGGTCATGCTGGCGGCTGGGGCGCTGCTGGGCTACGCCGGCACGCGCGCCTGATCGATGCCGCCGGTGACGCTCGACGCGCGGCTGCCCGACGCGCTCGCCGTCGGGGCGGGGACCTGTGTGTTCGTCGCCGGCCGGTGCGCGAACGCGCTCACGCTCACCGTCGGCGACGAGGAGCACCCCGTCGCCGCCTCCGGCATGCGTCGCGCCGACGGCCGTCGCGATGGCTTCTGGGGCTGGGTGGATCTGACGGCCGCGCCGGCGACGCTGGGACTGCGGACGCGCGCGGGGACGACGGAGCTCGGTTCGTTGGCCGCCGCGCCGCCGCCGGCACCCGTGCCCGCCACCGCCCGCGTGGCCGTCGCCATGGCCACCTACGACCCGTCGCCGGAGCTCCTCGCTGCACAGGTGGCCTCGCTGCGCGCGCAGACCTTCACGGACTGGGTGTGCGTCATCTCCGACGACGCCTCGGACCCCCGCCGCCTGGCGGCGCTCGAGGCGCTGGTGGGAGGTGACGCGCGCTTCGTCGTCTCGCGCGCGGAGCGCAACGCGGGCTTCTACGGCAACTTCGAGCGGGCGCTGACGCTGATCCCCGCGGGCGTCGAGCTGGTGGCCATGGCTGACCAGGACGACCGCTGGCACCCCGACAAGCTGTGCCGGCTCGTCGACGCGCTGGGGGACGCTCAGCTCGTCTACTCCGATTGCCGGTTGGTCACCGCCGAGGGCGTGGTCGTCAGCGACACGTACTGGCGCGACCGGGACAACGATCACGGGAATCTGCGGTCGCTGCTGGTCGCCAACTGCGTCCCCGGTGCCGCGTCGCTCTTCCGGCGCGACCTACTCGACCTGGCCCTGCCCTTCCCGCCCGCCCAGTTCGCCCACTACCACGATCACTGGATCGCCCTCTGCGCCCGCGTGCGCGGGCGGATCGCCTACGTCCCCGAGCCGCTCTACGACTACGTCCAGCACCGCGACGCGGTCCTGGGCCACGCCGCCGCCAACGCGGTCGTCGGCCTGCCCGACCGCCTCCGGTCACTGCTCCGCGACCCGGCCGCCCGCGTCGGGCTCTACCGCGACATCTACTTCGCGGACGCCGCACGCCTCGTGCAGTTCGCGCGCACGCTGCGGCTGCGCGAGCCGCGAATGGCGCCGGGAGCGCGCCGCACGCTCGACGCCTTCCTGGCCGCCGACACGTCGCTGGCGGCCGCCGCCCGGCTCTGGCTCGCCGGGGCGCGCGAGTACGCCGGGCGCCCGAGCACGCTCGGAGCCGAGCGCGGTCTCGCGTACGCCTTCGCGTGGCGGCGCGCCGCGACGGCGGCCG
>CAXTBB010000002.1:53150-193383 GCA_964242305.1 uncultured Solirubrobacteraceae bacterium | reverse complement strand
GCCCGTCTCCTTGTCGACGTGCCGGCCGAAATGCGCCATCGGCCCGGGCGGCGCGATCGTCAGCTTGAGCCGGTACTTGCCGGGACCGTCGAGCTTGACGTTGTCGCCGTAATGCGGGCCGTCGTTGGCGACCATCATCATCATGTCGCCCGACACGGTCTTGCCGCCCTCCCCCTTGGTCAGCTCGTCGAGGTACTCCACGATCTCCCAGCGCGCGTTCTTCCAGGTGAAGTACGTGTAGGACTGGTTGAAGCCGATCTTGGCCAGCTCCTGCATGACCTTGCGGCGGGTGAACGCCTCGGCGAGGAAGAGGACGTCGGGGTCGTCCGCGCGGATCTTGGCGATCAGCCACTCCCAGAAGGCGAACGGCTTGGTGTGCGGGTTGTCGACGCGGAAGACCTTGACGCCGCGGTCGACCCACAGCCGCATCACGTCATAGAGCGCGTTCCAGAGTCCTTCCCGGTCCTCCGTGTTCCAGTTGACGTTGTAGATGTCCTGGTACTTCTTGGGCGGGTTCTCGGCGTACTTGAGCGTCCCGTCCGGGCGGCGGTTGAACCAGTCGGGATGCTCGGTCAGCCACGGGTGGTCGGCGGAGCACTGGACCGCGAAGTCGAGCGCGATGTCCATGTCCACCTCACGGGCCCGTGCCGTGAGCGCCTCGAACTCGTCGATCGTCCCCAGCTCGGGGTGCAGTGCCTCGTGGCCGCCTACGCCGTGCAGGCCGATCGCCCACGGCGAGCCGGGGTCGCCGGGACCGGCGGTCAGGGTGTTGTTGCGGCCCTTGCGGTTGGTCTCCCCGATCGGGTGGACCGGCGGGAGGTAGACGACGTCGAAGCCGAGCGCCTTGAGCTGCGGCAACGTCTCGGTGACGCCGGCGATGCCGCCCCACGAGCGCGGGAACAGCTCGTACCAGGTGGAGAAGCGCGCGCGCTCGCGGTCCACCTCGACGGTCAGCGGCTCCATCTGCGTCGACTCGTGGCGCGGCTGGGCGGCGTTCATCGCCGCGTGCAGCTCCGAGCCGAGCAGCGCGTCGACGTCGCGCCGCGCCTCCAGGCCGGCGGCCTCGACCATCCGGGCGCCCTCCTCGAGCTCCGACGTCAGGTCCGGCTGCCCGAAGGCGACCTTGCGCTCGAGCTCCTCGCGCCAGGCGGCGAACGGGTCCACCCACGCTTCGATCGTCCACTGGTAGCGGCCCTGGCGGTCGACGGGGAACGAGCCCGCCCAGCGGTCGCCGCGGACGTGGGCATCGGTGTGGTGCAGGGGCAGCTCGTGCCACTTCCGGCCTTTGGCGGGCCGGTACTTGACGACGGCGCGCAGGACGTCGTGGCCGTCGCGGAAGACGTCGGCGGAGACCTCGACGCGGTCGCCGACGACCGCCTTGCTCGGGAAGCGGCCGCAGTCCACGGACGGGTACGGAGCCTCGATGACGATGCGGGAGGGAGTCGGCACGCTCGACGGAGCCTGCCCGATTGCGCATCGCGAAAACGTGGGAAGGTGGGGTGGCATGGACCTCCCCCGCGCCGCCGGCGTCCAGCTCCACCTGACCTCCCTCCCCGACGGCCGCCTCGGCCCGTCCGCGTACGCGTTCGTGGACTGGCTCGCATCGGCGGGGCAGTCGGTGTGGCAGATGCTGCCGCTCGGGCCGCCCGACCGCTACGGCTCCCCGTACAAGGCGCGCTCGGCGTTCGCGGCCTGGCCCGGGCTGCTGGCGGAGCCGGACGCGCCCGTGACCGGCGACGAGGTCGAGGCGTTCCGTACGGCCAACGCCTACTGGGCCGGCTCGTGGCCCGAGCTGGACGACCAGGTCCGCTTCGCGCGCGAGTGGTCGGCGCTGCGCGCCTACGCGAACGAGCGCGGCGTGCGGCTGATGGGCGACGTCCCCATCTACGTCGCGCCCGGCTCGGCCGACGAGACCGCCTGGCCGCAGTTCTTCCGCTCCGACGCCGTGGCCGGCGTCCCGCCGGACGCGTACGCGAAGACCGGCCAGCTGTGGGGCAACCCGCTGTATGACTGGGACGCGCTGGCCGCCGACGGCTACCGCTGGTGGACGGAGCGCTTCCGCCGCACCTTCACGCAGTTCGATCTCGTCCGGGTCGACCACTTCCGCGCCTTCTCCGCCTTCTGGGAGGTCCCCGCGGGCGAGGAGACGGCGCTCGACGGCCGCTGGGTCCCCGGCCCGGGGCGGGCCCCGTTCGACGCCGCGGCGGCCGAGCTCGGCGAGTTGCCCGTCGTCGCCGAGGACCTCGGCGACATCGACGACCCCGTGCTCGAGCTGCGCGACGCGCTCGGCTTCCCGGGCATGGCCGTGCTGCAGTTCGCCTTCGATCCCGACGACACCGAGCACGGCACGCACGAGCCCGACAACCTCGTCGAGCACCAGGTCGTCTACACGGGCACCCACGACTCCGACACCGTCGTCGGCTGGTGGGGCGACCTCGAGCCGCCGCGCCGCGCCAACGCCGAGGCCGCCTTCCTAAAGGGGTCAGGTCCCGGCATCGGACACGAGCCGGTCAACTGGGCCATGATCCGCCTGGCCTGGGAGGCGCCGTCGCGGCTGGCCATGACCCAGGTCCAGGACATCCTCGGCCTCGGCTCGGAGGGGCGCATGAACGTCCCCGGGACCCAGGGTCAGTCGTGGCGCTGGCGCCTCGAGCCCGGCACGCTGACCGCTGACCACGCCGCCCGCCTGCGCGCGCTCACCGAGGCCGCGGGACGCCTTCCCGCATGATCGCGGAACCGGGCTCCAACGCTTCCGGAAAGCGGAAGCAAACCAGCGCGGCTGCGGGCGGGCGGAAGCACGACAGCGCGGTTCGCCGCGGGCTGGTTGCGCTGGGAGACTCGATCACGCGCGGGCGGGGCGGGGCGCCCGCGCTGGGCGTGCACCCGCAGTCGTGGGCGCAGTGGGTCGCGGAGGCGCTCGAGCTGCCGTTCACCAACCTCGGCGTCGACGGGGCGATCGCCGCCGACGTGCTGCGCGACCAGGTCCCGCGGCTGGCCGGCCCCTACGACCTGGCCACGCTGCACGTCGGCGCCAACGACGCCCGCGGTGCGCTCGACGCAGACGCCTACGAGCGCGACGTGCGCGCGATCGTGGCCGCGCTGCGCGAGGCCGCCGACCGCGTGCTGGTGCTGACCGTCCCGCTCGACCTCGGCCGGCCGCGGGCGGGCGCGGACGTGGTCACGGCCAACCGCGTCCTGCGCGCGCTGGACGGCGTCGAGCTGTGCACGCTGGACGACTTCGCCGGCACGCGGGTCGTCCTGCCCGACGCGGTCCACCCGACCTCGCCGGGCATGGTCGAGATCGCGAATCGGGCGCTCGCCGCCCTGGGTTCGAGCCGCCGCGTGGACGGCGACGAGCGCCGCGATCCGCTGGCCCGGGCGCGCTACGCGCGCTGGTACGCGTGGCAGCGGCTGCGCGACCGCCGCCGGCAGCTGCTGGAGGCGCGGCGGTGACCCGCGACGTGACGGACGGCGGCGTCCTCGACATCGCCCCGGACGCGGTCGTCGGCGCCGGAACGCGCTTCCACGTGCGCGGCGCGACGGTCACCGTCGGCGCCGGCGCACGGCTCGGCGAGCGCTGTGTGGTCCTCGCCCACGCGGGGGTCGACATCGGCGCCGGCGCGGTGCTGGGCGACGACGTCGTCCTCGTCGACTTCGCCCACCGCCACGACGATCCGGAGACGCCGGTCCGCCACCAGGCGCTCGACGCGCGCCCGATCCGGATCGGCGCCGGCGCCGTCATCGGCCACCGCGCGGTGATCGAGCCCGGCGCGGTCGTCGCACCCGGCGCCAGGATCGCGGAGATGGCCGTCGTCGTATCTACACTGTGAGTGATGAACAGCGAGCGCGCACAGGCCTACGGCCGGATCGTCGCGACGATCGAGGACATCGGGGCCACCAAGCTCCAGACGACCGAGGTCGAGCGCATCCGCGCCGCCGCCGACACCCTGCTCTTCTCCGAGGATGTCTCCGCCCCGGGGGCGCGCGACGCGCTCGCCGACGCCGAGAACCTGGCCCACGCGCTCGTGGAGTCCGACCGCTGGACGGAGGAGCGCGCCCAGCGCCTCTTCGACGATCTGGCCCAGTGCGGGCCGATCGCGCACGTGTCCTAGAACGTTCGTCCGTTCCCTTTGCGCATCGCTCGCTCGGAGCGGATGCTGGGTATGTGCAGGGGACAAGGATGTCCGCGCGCGTGCTCCGTCAGCTGCCCTTCGCCGTCCTGGGAACGGCGCTCGTGATCGTGGCGCCCGCCCTCGCCGCCGCGGCGCTGCCCGGCGGTGCGCTCGTCGCCGTCCCGGCGTGCATCGCGATGAGCATGGCCCTCTCGGCTGCCGCCGGCGCCCTGTGGCGGCGCCTGCCCCAGTCGCGCGACGTGCTGTTCTCGGACCTGATGCTGTGGGGCTGGCTGCGTCGTCTGCGGACGGAGCGGCGCCTCGAGCGCGTCGAGAGCCTGGTCATCTACCGGGGCGGCCCGGTGGAGGCGATCCGCGACGTCCGGGCCCTGCAGCGGGTGACCCGGATGCTCGAGGCGCGGGACGCCTACACCCGGCGCCACTCGCTCCGGGTGACGCGGCACTGCGAGGGCATCGCGCGCGAGCTCGGCCTGCCGGCCGACGAGGTGGCGCGCGTCCGCACCGCCGCGGCGCTGCACGACATCGGCAAGTTCTTCACGCCGCGCGAGGTGCTCAACAAGCCCGGCAAGCTCGACGACGCGGAGTTCGCGGCGATCAAGCGCCACCCGGGGGACGGCGCCGAGCTCGTCGCCGGCGTGGTGGACCCCGCGGTCGAGTCGATGATCCGCCACCACCACGAGCGGATGGGCGGAACGGGCTATCCGGACGGGCTCGCCGGGGACGCCATCCCGCTCGGCGCGCGCATCATCGCGGTCGCCGACACCTTCGACGCCATGACCTCGACGCGGGCCTACCGGACCGCGCGACCGCACGCCCGGGCACTGCGGGTGCTGCGGGAGGAGGCCGGCGTGGCGCTCGACGCGCAGGTCGTCGGCGCCTTCCTCGCCTACTACGCCGGGCGCCGCATGACCCGCTGGTCGAGCCTCGCCTCGAGCCTCCCCCACACCGTCACCCCGGTGCGCGAGCTGCTCTTCGCGGGCGGGCGCGCGCTGCCCGCGCTCGGCGCGTCGGCGGCGGTCCTGGCGGCGCCCGCCGTCAGCGCAGAGACGCCGCTGCAGCGCCCGGCGCCGGCCGCGGTGGCGGCTGTCTCGCACCGCGCCGCGCACGCCCCGCGCCTGCTGGCCCGCCTGCAGGCGGCGACGCCCGCGGCCGATCGTGACCGCCGCGAGCGCGCCCGCCGCGGCGCTCGCGCCGAGACGGTGCGGGAGGGGGGCTCCCTCACGCACGCCGGGCGGCCCCGGCCCAGCGACCACCACCCAGCGGGGTCGGAGGCGCCGGGCTCGGCGCCCGCGACGTCCGCGCCGGACCGGACCGCCGCCGGCGGCGGCGGCCAGACGCAGCCCACCGGAACGCCGGCGCCCACGTCCGCGCCGCCGTCCGCCTCCGATGCGCCCGCCACGCCCTCCGCGACCGCCACGCCGGCACCGAGCGCGACCTCTGCCCCCAGCGTGCAGGTCGATCCGGTGACCGTGCCGGTCGGCGACGGCCAGGTCCAGACGCCGCCGGTCGAGGTCCACCTGCCCGACCTGCCCATCCCCCTGCCGCCGATCAAGGTGCCGCCCCTGCTCCCGTAGGCGGTTGGCTTCGCTGCCTCAGACGGGAGCTGAGCGCTCCCGCTGCTACCTCTATCGGTATGGAACGTCTGACTCGGTGGGTGCTCGGCCACCGCAAGCTCGTCGTCGGGGTCTGGGTCCTGCTCACGCTCGCCGGCATCGCCACGGCGGGGACGGCGGTCGACCGGATGGACCAGCGCTTCACGGTCCCGGGTCGCGAGGGCTGGGAGACCAACCAGCAGATCGCCAGGACGTTCCGGGGCACGGGCGGCGACACCACGCCGTTGCTGGCGGTCGCGACCGTCCCGAAGGGCGAGCGCGTCACCCGCGCGGACATGGCCGACGTGGAGCGCAAGCTCGGGGCCGCCAACAAGGGCTCGCGCACCGCCGGATACGCAACCACCGGCGCCAACGCGTTCGTCTCCGAGGACCACCGCACGGCCTTCGTGATCACCTATCCGCCGCTCGATCCGAAGTCGACCTTCGGGGAGAACGTCGGTGCGGAGAAGCGCGCACGCGCCGCGTTGAAGGGCGTCACCGTTGATGGCGCGAAGGTCCACCTGACCGGCTACGACGCGCTGAGCGCGGAGACCGGCGGCGGCGACGGGCCGGGCGTCCTGATCGAGGCGCTGGTCGGCGGCTTCGGCGCGCTGATCGTGCTCGCCTTCGTGTTCGGCTCGCTGCTGGCGATCGTCCCGCTGCTAATGGCGGTCCCGGCCATCATGATCTCGTTCCTGGCCGTGCTGGGGCTGACGACGTTCACGGACGTCTCCCCCATCGTGCAGTTCCTGATCGCGCTGATCGGGCTCGGGGTGGCGATCGACTACGCGCTGCTGGTCGTCGTCCGCTGGCGGGAGGAGCTCGCGCACGGCGCGCAGGGCGACGAGGCGATCGTCAACGCCATGAACACCGCCGGGCGCGCGGTCGTCTTCAGCGGGACGACGGTCGGCATCGGCCTGCTCGCGCTGGTCGTGCTGCCGCTTCCGTTCCTGCGCAGCGTCGGCTACGGCGGCATGCTCATCCCGCTCGTCTCCGTGCTGGTGGCGACAACGCTGCTGCCGGTCATCCTGCACTCGCTCGGACCCAAGCTCGACTGGCCGCACCGGCGTACGGACGACCAGGCCTCGCGCGGCTGGACGCGGTGGGCGGAGGGCATCGTCAAGCGCCGCTGGCTGGCCGCGGGCGTCGCGCTGGTCCTGCTCTTCGCGCTGGGCGTCGCCGCGCTGGGCATGCGCCCCGGCTTCGCCGACGTCAACACCATCTCCAAGCAGGGCGACGCCGAGGACGGGCTCGTCGCGCTCAACACATCCGGCATCGGGTCGGGCGCGCTGCTGCCCCACGAGATCCTCGTCCGGGGCGAGTCGCCGGACGGAGTCGTCAAGGCGCTCGACGGCCTGAAGGGCCTGCACGGCACCGTGGCGCCGACTGCGAAGGACTGGCGCGCGGGCGACCTGAGCGTGGTCGACGCCTTCCCGGTCCCCGACATCTCCACCTCGGCGTCCAACGACCTCCTCCAGAAGGTCAAGGCCGCCGCCCGGTCCGCCGGCGGCAGCGTGGGCGGCAACCCGGCCTCCAACGAGGACTTCATCGACGCCGTCTACGGGTCCTTCCCACTGATGATCGGGCTGATCGCGCTGATCACCTTCATCCTGCTCGCGCGGGCGTTCCGCTCGCTGCTGCTGCCGTTGAAGGCGGTGGTGCTGAACCTGATCAGCGTCGGCGCCGCCTGGGGCGTGATGACGCTCGTCTGGCAGGAGGGCCACGGCTCCGAGGCGCTCTTCGGCATCGCCGCCGGCGGCTCGCTGACCGGCTGGATCCCGCTGATGGTGTTCGCGTTCCTGTTCGGGCTCTCGATGGACTACGAGGTCTTCATCCTCGCGCGCATGCGGGAGGAGTACGACGCCACGGGGTCGACCGACGAGGCCGTCGTCCGCGGCATCGGGCGCACCGGCCGGCTGGTGACGAGCGCCGCGCTGATCCTCTTCCTCGCCTTCGTCTCCATGGCGTCCGGACCGGAGACCGACATCAAGGTGCTGGCCACCGGCCTCGCCGCCGGCATCCTGCTCGACGCGACCGTCGTCCGCGCGCTGCTGGTCCCCGCCGCCGTGTCGCTGTTCGGCAAGTGGAACTGGTTCCTGCCGCCCTTCGCCGCGCGCATCCTGCGCGTCGCGCCCTCGGCTGGTTAAGCTTGGACGAGGTCGCGCTCGGGGACGATGTCCCAGCGGCGCGCGACGTCGACGAGGTGGTCGTCGACCGTCCAGCGGTCGGGCTTCTCGTCGCCCTCGTGCTGGGGGGAGGCGCCCTTGAGGGCCATGGAGCCGGTGTTGTCCCCGATGGCGCGGATCTCGGCGACCTCGTCGGGGCTGAGGACGGCTCCGGCCTGGACGGCGGCGAGCTCGGCGCGCTTGGCCTCGATCGGCTTGGCGTGGTCCCCGCGCTCCTGGATGAGCGTCGGCGCGACGCAGCGGACGGCGGGGTGGGCGAGGTTCCACACGCAGGCGAGCTGGAGCGGGGTGAGGCCGTGGCGCTGGGCGATCGGGAGCATCCGCTCGAGCTTCGCCCGGCCACGCTCGACCCAGCCCGCGGGGCGGAAGCCGCGGTGGTCGGTGCGCGGGAAGTCGTGCCCCTCGCGGACGTCGTCGTGGAAGAGGCCGCCGTAGTCGACCACGCGGGTGATGACCTCGATGCCCTGCTGGGCGGCGGCGTCCAGCGCCAGCTCGCCGGGCCAGGGCTCGAGCGGGTTGAGGATCAGCATCGCCCAGTCGATGCGGGCGCCGAAGCGCTCGAAGCAGTCGATGACGTCGAGGGTGAAGCCGTTGGCCGGGCCGGGAGCGACGCCGAGGCGCGTGGTCAGGCCGGCGGCGCGGACGGCTTCGAGCGCGTCCCACACCGCCTCGCTGGTGTAGCCGATGCGGTCCGGGTTGTGCAGGAGCAGCAGGTCGAAGCGGTCCTGGCCGAGGCGCTCGAGCGAGCGCTCCGTGGCCATGCGCACGTAGCCGGCGTAGCCCTCGGGGCCGCGTAGGCGCGGGTCGGTGAAGCGCGGGAAGCCGCGCGGGCCGTCGCGCTCGCCCGCGTAGAAGTCGTGGCCGATCGCGCCGACCAGCGCGTAGTCGTCGCGGGGGACGCCACCGAGGGCGCGGCCGAGCAGCGTGTCCGCCTCCCCCTGCCCGTAGGTGTCGGCGGTGAGCACGGTGGCGATGCCGTCGCCGGGCCGCAGCAGGGCCTCCAGGCGGGCGTCGTCGAGCGGTTCGCCGAAGTGCATGAAGCGCCCGCCGCTCCACGTCCCGACCGCCGTGTGCGTCAGCCCGGTCATCGTTTCCTCACGCTAGCCACGGCGTCCTCGACGAGCGGCAACGGGGACGGCGGCTTGAGCTCGCTCATGCGCAGCAGGGTCTGGATGCGGGTGGCGCCCCCGCGCGAGGCGAGCAGGTTCTGGGTGCGCTGCATATCGGCGATGGAGCGGGCGACCATCTCCAGCAGCGCGTCCGTCTCCCCGGACACCCAGTCGGCGCGGATGACCTGAGGGATCTCGCGCAGCGCCTTCTCGAGCCTGCGGTGCGAGGCCTCGTCGTGGCGGTCGAGAGTGAGGGAGACGAAGACGCGCAGCGGGAAGCCGGCCGCCTCGGCGTCCAGCAGCGCGGCGATCTTGCGCACCACGCCGCTCTCCTTCAGGCGCCGGACGCGGTGCAGCGTGGCCGCCGGGGAGAGGCCGACGATGCGGGCGAGCTCGACGTTCGGACGGTCGGCGTCGTCCTGCAGCTCGGTCAGCAGCTGCATGTCAATTTCGTCAAGCGAAACGGCCATCTCACGCAATGATATTCGGTCTGAGGGCTCAACCGTGCGCTTCTGGTCTGTGCGGACGTAGCGTGACCGACATGCAGAACCGCCGTGCCCTTCTCGCCCTCACCGTCGCCGGCCTCTCCTGGGGCCTGACCGTCCCGATGACCAAGGTCTTCCTCGGGTGGATGGACCCTGCCTGGACCACGGTCGCCCGGTTCGGGCTGGCCGCGCCGGTGCTGGCCTGGATCGCCCGCCATCATCTGCGGGCGGCGGCCACCCCGCTGATCGCGGCCTGGGGCGCGGCCGGCTTCGGCGCCGTCATCGTCCTGCAGAACATCGGCATCGGCCGCACCAGCGTCACCCACGCCGCGGTCATCCTCGGCGCCGTCCCTGTCCTCGTGGCGCTGGCCATGGCGGCCCTGGGTCAGGCGTCCGCGGGCCCGCGCGCGTGGACGGGCTTCGCCGCGGCGCTGGCCGGCATCGGGCTGGTGGCCGGCACCGGCGGCCACGCGTCGGCCTCCGGCGACGCGCTGATGCTCGCCTCCGCCGTGCTGTCGGCGGCGATGATCGTCGCGCAGACCTCGCTGCTCCCCGGCCGCGACGCGGTCGCGGTGACGGCCGTGCAGATGGGCGCCGCCGCCGTCGCCGTCCTCCCCATCGCGCTGATCGCCGGCGCGCCGCCGACCGCAGCGCCCACCCTGGCGCAGATGGTGGCCGGCCTCGGCCTGGTCACGATCGGGTCGCTGGTGCCCTTCACGCTGTACGCGTACGGGCAGACGCGCACGAGCGCGGAGGTCGCGGGGGCGTTCGTGAACCTCGAGCCGCTGGTCGGCGTGGTGCTCGGCGCGGCCGCGTTCGGCGACCCGTTCGGGACGCTGGGCATCGCGGGCGCGGTGGCCATCCTGTCGGGCATCGCGCTGTCGGGACTGCCCGGACCGCCCCGAACCTGAGGATTTTGAGCTACCGTTCCCAGTGCCGGATCAGCATTGGCTAAAGGGAGTCGTCCGGAATGCCGATGCCGTCCGGGAGGGGCCGCTACCCCATGGAGAATCCGCCCGCGTCCGACAGCTCGATCACTCCCGCCCCGGCGCTGCCCCGCCGGGCTCCGGTCGACGCCGACCTGCCGCGCTTCTCGGCGACGACGGCGTCCGCGCGCGAGACCATCGACAGCTTCTGCCGCGCCAGCCGCCCGTGGGCGCTGCGCCAGGCCAAGCGGACCTACCGGCACCTGCCTGAGTCCCTGCGCGAGCAGGCGGTCGACCGCGCCTACGCGGAGCTGCGCACCCGGACCCCCGCCTCCACGGAGCGGCGCGTCCTGAGCGCGGAGCTGGCCGAGCGGGTGACGGAGGCCCTGCGCCACGTCCACGTCGGCTGGTGCCTGAACGAGTCGAGCGCGCTGCTGCGCCGCGAGGGCACCGAGCCGGTCCAGCCGGAGGTGCGCCGCGAGGAGCTGGCCCGGTTCGTCGACAGCGGGCTCGGCGGGCTCGAGCGCGCCGTGCTCCAGCTGGAGATCGGCGCCGGCCGCGACACCCGCAGCGCCCGCGCCGCCCTGCGCCTGCACCCGCGCGCCTACCAGCAGCACCGCGAGGCCGGCTTCTCCAAGCTGCGCGACGCCATCTCCGCCCAGGTCATCGGCCGCGCCTGCGACCAGCACGTCACGGGTGTCGTCGCCGCCGCCATCGGGGACCGCTCCGCGATGGACGAGCTCGCCAACGGCACGCAGCGCTGCCGCTCCTGCGCGCGCGAGGCTCAGGGCCTGCGCAGCGTCCTCCACGAGCGGCTCGCCGTCGCGCCGTGGCCGCTCGTGATCAAGCCCGCCGGGCTGGTGGCCGCCAAGCTCGGCGCCGTCGGCGCGGTGCTCGGGGGCAAGTCGGCCGCCGGCGGCGGCGCGGTCATCGCGACCGCCGGCAGCGGCTCGGGCGCCAGCATGGCGGCCAGCGTGCTGGCCGTCGCCGCGCTGGCGACGGGGACCGCCGCGATCGTCGGCCACGACGCCACGCCGCGTGAGCGCGTGGCCGGCCACAGCGCGCCGGCTGCCCTCGCGAACTCGTCCGCAGCGCCGACGGCGAAGCTCCGCACCATCTCCACCGGCGGCCCCGCCAAGGCCGCCCCGAGGACGCGGGCCGCCAAGGCCCGCGCGCACATCGCCCGCCGGAAGCACACCGGCGGCGGAACGGCCGGCGGCGCCACCGGCTCGCAGGCAGGCGGCGCGCCGGCGACCACCTCCAGCGCCACCACCGTCGCCGCGACGAGCAACGGCTCGGGCGGCGGCACCTCGGGCGGGACCGTCGGCTCGGCGACCAAGCCGGTCACGGGCGCGGTCGACGACACCGTCCAGCAGGTCACCAGCCAGCTTCCCGCCGCCGTCGGCTCGCCGGTCCAGGGCGTCGTCGACGGCGCCACGGACGCGGTCGACAGCGTCACCGACACGGTCGACGGCGTCCTGCCGACGCCCACCCCCTAGCTTCCCGGCGGGGGCTCCCACAGCTCGAACCGGGTGCCCTCGGGGTCGACCGCCCAGCCGAAGCGGCCGTACTCGGATTCATCCAGCGCGTCGATCACCTCGACGCCGGCCGCGCGCAGCTGCGCCAGCATCGCGTCCAGGTCGGCGACGCGGAAGTTGACCATGAACGCCTGCTCCGGCCGGCCGAAGTACGCGCTGTCGTGATCGAAGACGGCCCAGGTGGTCGAGCCGCCCGGCGTCCATTCGAACGGCTTCGTGCCCCAGTCGGTGAGCTCGACGCCGAGGTGCTCGGCGTACCACTCCTGGAGGCGCCCCGCCCGCCCGGCGCGCTGAAAGACCCCGCCGATCCCGGTGACCCGCTCCATCGCGTCGAGACTAGGCGCGGCGCCGCAGCCGGGTGATGCGCGGGGCGACCGTGTCGAGCGTCCACTCGCGCGCGGCCGCCGCGAAGAACGCCGGGGCGGACGCGCGGCCCGGATCGGCGATCCACGCCTCCCCGCCCGGCGCGACGATCGCCGCCAGCGCGGCCAGCACCGGCTCGGCGTTGCGCGCCTCGTAGAGGATGTCGGCGGCGAGGACGAGGTCGCCGCTCAGGCCCTCGGGGTCGTCCGTCCAGCGCCAGACCCGCGCGTCGAGCCGGGCGCCGACCCGCTCGGCGTTGTCGCGCAACAGCTCGATGGCGTCGTCGGCCCAGTCGGTGGCGACCACCGTGGCGCCGTCCAGCGCCGCCACCAGCGACGGGATGCCGATCCCGCACCCGAGCTCGACCACGCGCGCCGGGCGCGGGCGGGCCTCGCCGAAGGCGTCGGCCAGCGCCAGCCCGCTCGGCCACATCTCCGCCCAGTAGGGCATGAACTCGTCGCGGGCAAACGCGTCCTCGTCGAGCAGCGCCTCCGGATCCTCGGGTACGAGCAGGGGCAGGATGCGCCCGCCCGCCATGACCTCGCGCTCGACATATCCTCGAACCCACATGCGTTCAGTTCTAGCCCTTGCCGCTGTCCTGCTCGCCGGCTGCGGGGGCGCGAGCACCGGCGACGGCGCCAAGACGCCCAAGGAGACCTTCGCCGGGACCTGCGGGTCCTGCCACACCCTCAAGGACGCCGGGACGGACGGCAGCTTCGGCCCCAACCTCGACGAGCTCAAGCCCGACAAGGCCCGCGTGCTCGCCGCGCTGAAGGCCGGCCCGGGGGGCATGCCCGCCGGCCTGCTCAAGGGCAAGGAGGCCGACACGGTCGCCACCTACGTGAGCACGGCGGCCGGCAAATGAGGCCCCTCAGACGGTCGACGGCTCCCGTTCCTTGGGGAGCACGGCGTCCTTGAGCTCGTCGAGCGCCTTGCCCATCGAGTCCATGAACGACCAGGCGTCCTCGACCATGTCGCGGTCGACCACGATCCCGAAGTCGATCGAGTCGAGGTAGCTCATCACGGTGATGTTGAGGCCGACACCGTCCGTGATCACCGACACCGGGTAATGGCCCACCATCCTCGCGCCGGCGCAGTAGAGCGGCACGGGCGGGCCGGGGACGTTGGAGATGACCAGGTTCAGCGCGGGCCGGACGCGGCCGGTGACCTCGAGCGCGAGGCGGGAGGCGCGGCTGAAGATGGCCGGCGGCAGGAAGTTGGAGACGTCGGTCATCAGCGACGCCGGCAGGCCCTGGGTCTGCCCCTTGGCGCGCTTGAGGATCGTGTGCGCGCGCATGAGCCGCTCGCGCGGATCGGCGACGTCGGTGGGGATCGGCAGGACCATCCCCGTCACCTTGTTGCCGAACGTCCCCTGCTCCGCCTTGGTCCGGACGCTGACCGGGACGAGGGCGACGAGCGGCTCGTCGGGCAGCTCACCGCGCTCGAGCAGCCAGTCGCGGACCGCCGTCGCGCACAGGGCGACGACGACGTCGTTGACCTTGATGCCGAGCTCGTCCTTGATCGCCTTGATGTCGGCCAGCGGCAGCGAGCCGTAGGAGAAGCGGCGGTGCGGGGTGATCTTCCCGTTGAAGCGCGTCTTGGGGGCGCGCGACGTGCGCACCTCGACCAGGCCGGCCTCCTTGGAGCCGCCCAGGGTGCGCTGGACCTCGGCCAGCGCGCGCTGCAGGGTGGGAACGCCGGGCATGAGCGCCTGGCCGGGCATGGCGGGCAGGGCGGCCAGCGCGGTCGGCAGGGAGCGGATCGCCCGCAGCGGCTGGCGGGGCAGGCCCATCAGCCCGCGGCCGAGCATCTCGAGCTCCGTCGGCCGCCGCTCGGGGGTGAACGACTTGCCCGGGTTCTGCTCGGCCGGGCAGTCGGCCTCGAGGTCGAAGAGGACGCCGAGGATCTCCGCGCCGGAGACGCCGTCCACGGCGGCGTGGTGGACCTTGGAGAGCATGCCGACGCGGCCGCCCTCGATGCCGTGGATGACGTAGAGCTCCCACAGCGGGCGGCGGCGGTCGAGCGGGCGCGCGAAGATGCGGGCGACGACCTCGGCGAGCGCCCGCTCGTCGCCCGGCGGCGGGACGGCCGCGTCGCGGATGTGGAAGCCGAGGTCGAAGGTGTGGTCCTCGATCCAGTACGGGTGGTCGAGCCCGAGCGGGACGCGCACGAGCCGCTGGTGGAACGGCGGCAGCTGGTCGATGCGGCCCGCCACGACGGCGGCGATGTCGTCGGAGGTGATCGCGCCGCCCGGCGCCGTCGACGGGTCGAACAGCGCCAGCGCGCCCACGTGCCCGTAGGTCCCTCCGGACTCCATCGCCAGGAACTGCGCGTCCAGGCTCGTCAACTGCTTCACAACCGTCTCCCTCGTCTCGCCTCGAGCGAAGGCTACCCACCAGGGCTCAGACCAAGGCGAACCAGGTGACGACCATCGGCTCCTCGTCGGAGAGGCGCCAGTCCGGCTCGTCGAGGATGACGGCGATCTCGTCGCGGCAGCCGTCGTAGAAGCGGGCGCGGTCGCTGCGCCACTCCTGGGCGGTCGTCCCGTCGCCGGTGGCGGCCCGCGCGGTGGCGTCGTCGACCAGCGACATGGGCATCATCGCCGTGCGCGTCACCTTCACCCGCGCGTGGGTGCGACCGGTGTGGTCGCGCACGCTGAGCTGCTGGCCGATGCGCGGCGGCCCGCCCTCGAGCTCCCACTCGCGCGCGAGCGAGACCGTGCACTGCTTCACGCCCTGCTTGACCTTCTCGATCATGCGCAGCCCGCTGCCGCCGTCGCCCTCGTAGCCGAGCTCGATGAACGGGTCGTTCTCGTGGCGGAACGGCGCGAGCGGGATGTCGGCCACGAGCTTGGTGCCCTCCCCGGCCGGGCTGCTGACGGCCAACGTGCCGCCGAGCGCGCGGACCCGGTCGCCGAGGCCGGTCAGCCCGCTGCCGGCACCGACCTGGGCGCCGCCGACGCCGTCGTCGGCGACGGTGACGCGCAGGGAGCGGGCGCCGAGCACCGCCTCGACGGTCAGCGCCTGCGCCCGGGCGTACTTGACCGCGTTGGTCAGCGCCTCCGAGACGAGGTAGTAGACGCTCAGCTCGATCGGCGCGGGCAGGCGCCGGTCGGGCAGGTCGAGCACGTGCACGGGCAGCGCCGACTGGGAGTCCAGCAGCGTGAGGGCACCGGCGAGGCCGCGCTCGGCCAGGCCCACAGGGTGCAGGCCGTGGGCGAGCTCACGCAGCTCGCGACCGGCGTTGACCGCCTGCACGCGCGCGTCGCGCAGGATCTCCGCCGCGCGGCCGGCGTCGTCGTCGGTCAGTGCCCGCAGCGCGACGTCGACGCGCTGGGTGAGCGCGACGAGCTGCTGCTGGACGCCGTCGTGCAGATCGCGGCCGATGCGCTTGCGCTCCTCGTCGGCGGCCTCGACGACCCGCGCCCGCGACGCGACCAGCTCCGCCTCGCGCGCCCGCAGGCGCATCTCCTGCTGGCGGCGCTCGATCTCCTCCCCGACCCAGCCGGCGAAGACCTTGAGCGAGACCAGCTCGTGGTCGCTCGTCGTCAGCGGGCGCTGCGTGGTGACCGCCAGGTAGCCGACGACCTTGCCCGTGGAGTTCTTGCCGGGCAGCGCGACGTAGCCCTCGAGGTCGTGGTCGGTGAGGAACTCGTCCTCGGGGAACGCGCCCGCGATGTCGTTCGTGTAGGCGACGACGGCGCGGTCGTGGACGAGCATGCAGGGCGTGTTCTCCAGCGGGTACTCGTCCCCGGCGGGCAGCGCCTCCGACGGCCAGCACGCCAGGGCGCGGGCCGAGGACCGGCCCTCCACGAGCTCGGACACCCAGCAGACGCCGGCCCCGAAGGTGGTGCCGACGGTCTCGACCAGTTTGACGAGGAAGTCGTCGCCGACCACGCCTGAGGTCTCTGTCGCCACCGCGGTGAGCAGATCGCGGCGGTCCGTGTCTACCGGGCCGGACACGAGACGGGATTCTAAACGCCACAGCGGAGGGTGATGCGCTTCGAATCCCCTCTGCGCAGCACGATCCTGCGTTTTTCGGTCACGCAGCTGACCGTCCACGCCTCCGTGCGCCCGGCCAGCAGCGCCAGCGGGCGCTCCGACGGGTTCACGTGCCAGGTGAAGCGGCCGCTCGCCGGGACCGTGAGGGCGCTCGTGAAGCGCTGGGTCAGCCGGCGCGCGGCGTGCGTGCGCGGGTCGGGGCCGTCGGTGCCCGTGATCACGTAGGACGTCCGGTAGTGCACGGTGCGCCGCAGCCGCAGCTGGACGCCGGGCGGCGCCGTCCCGCGCAGGATCGCGTGGGTGCTGCGGTCCGACGCCGCCTCCGCGGCCAGCAGCAGCGCGCCGCCGACCCCCGCGTACTGCCTGACGACCCCCTCCTGGAAGGGCGGCTGGAACCCGTTGCGGCCGACCTCGATCGTGAACGCGCTGGCGAACTGGTTGAAGTAGATGCCGTCCTCGGCCGCGCCGGTGATGTCGCGCGGCTCGGACGCGGGCGCGGCGACGTAGCCGGCTGTGGCGGCCATGCGGCGCGCCAGCGCGCGGAACGCCTTCGCGCCCGGGACGGTCCGTCCGGCGGGCAGGTCGGGCTCGCTCGTCCGGCGGAAGCCCGGCTGGTAGAGGACGGTCCCGCCGTAGCTGTGCACGATGTCGGCGACGGTGACCTGGTGGGTGGCCGCGAAGTCGCGCAGGGCGCGCGACTCGGGCTCGGAGAACGGCGCCGGCCCGCGGTAGCGGTCCGAGGTCGGCGTGTCGCTGCCGTCCGGCCCGCCCCAGAAGACCCCGAAGTTGCGGTTGAGGTCGACCCCGGCGGCGTTGGTCCGGCGCAGCGGCTGGCTCGTCCGGCTGAGGACGAAGCCGTCCGGGTTGACGACGGGGAACAGGAACGTGCGCGTCCGCGCCCGCACGCGGGCGAAGCGCGCGCTGTCGTCGTCGGCGAGCTGGTGCGCGAACTCCATGACCAGCTCGCCCGAGGTCCACTCGCGCGCGTGGATGAGGCCCGTGGCCAGGTCCACCGGGCGGCCGTCGTCGGTGCGGGCGACGTCGCTGGCGATCTCGACGCCCTCCAGCGGCCGGCCCTCGCGCGAGCTGCCGATGGTGACCAGGCGGACGCGGTCCGGGTGCGCAGCGGCCAGCCCGGCCAGCTCGGCCGTGTAGTCGCCGAGGTCGCGGTAGGTGCTGCGCCCGCTCGGGAGCGTCGCCGCCGGCGCGGGCGACGCGGCGAGAACGGCGGCGGCTCCGAGCGCTACGAGCGAGGCGTCACCCGCTTGACGATCCGGTAGGTGCGGCCGCTCTGAGTCAGCACCGCGAAGTGGAAGACGAGCCGGCGGCGGGCCCGGCGGCCGGCGGCGAGCGCCCCGGGGCGGGCGGTGACGGTGAGGATCCGCGCCGCCTTCGCCGTGCGCACGGTGAGCCGGTGGGGATGGACGGTGGTGCTGCCGGCGCGGCTGGCGTCCACCACGGAGGTCAGGTGGCGCTGGGCCCGGCGGGTCAGCCGCAGCCCGCGCGGGAGCCGCACGCGGCAGCGCCGCAGGCTCGACCCCGCCACCGCGTTGCCGGCCCGAATGGTCAGGGTCAAGCGCGGCCGTCCCGAGCGGCCGACGCGCGCCGCGACCGCCACCCCGGGGCGGGCGGGCAGCTGCGCCGGCGGGTCGTCGCCGCCGTCGCCGCCGGGATCGTCGGCGCACGGCGCCAGCGGGCCCGCGACGGTGATGGCGGGACGAGCACCGACGACGGCGCCGTTGTGACCCGCGAAGGTCGCGTCGGCCACCGGCGCGCCGGCGCACGGGGCGCGGGTGACCTGGGTCGAGAAGCGCACGTCGCCCAGCGGCGCCTCCGGGAGCCCGTCGAGGGTCAGCACGCTGCGCCCGCCGGCGGTCGTCGTGGCGGTGAACGGGAGCGGCGCGACCGGGGCGAACGGCGACGTCCCGGTCGCCTGCCCGCCGCCGCCGGGGGCGGCGTAGCCCTCCGGCAGGGTGAAGGCGATGGCGCGTGCGGCGGCCTGGCCGGAGGGCTGGGTGACGTCGGCCGTCAGCGTCGTCCCGTCGAGCCGCAGCGTCGCCACCGGCGCGAACGGCACGGCTTCGCAGTCGGTGGCCTGGAACGGGGCGGACGCGTGGGCGCCGTCGGCGTCGAGCAGGACCGACTTCGCCGCGCACGACGTCGGGAGCACCGGTCCGACGAACGTCCGCGACAGCGCGTCCAGCCGCAGGTCGCCGACTGCGGTGGTCACGTCGAGGGCGCCGTCGGCGCGGCGGTCGAGAGTCATCGGGAGCACGATCGGGTCCGCGCCGTCGGGGCGCAGCGTGAGGGTCAACCGGCTCGCGTCGTCGGTCGCGGCGATGTCCCCCGGCACGGTCTTGCCGGAGATCACCGCCAGTGCCTCCCCCGTCACCGGGCCCGGGAGGAAGAGCCCGGCGGGCAGGCGGACGACGTCGGTCTTCAGGGTCTCGTCGGGGCCGTCGTAGGCGAAGGCCTCGGCGACCGTGAGGTCCGGGCCCGACCCCGCTCGCTCCGACTCGGCCGCCACGGGCGGCGGCGCGCCCGTGGTCGTGGCGGCGCTGGTGTCCGTGTAGGAGCAGCAGGCCACGGCGGCGGCGACGGTGGCGCCGTCGCGGTACACGCGGTAGTCCGTGGCGCCGGGTGTGGCGGTCCAGCGCAGCCGCACGGCGCGGGCCGATGCGGTCGTCGTGACGGGCAGCTCGGCGCACGGCGTGGCGTCACCCGCCGCGACGACGTAGGTATGCGGGCCGGCGGCGAAGGCGGGCGCGCCGCTGACCGGGACGGCGAAGGCGCCCCGGGGCGAGCAGCCGGCGGCGACGCTGCGCACGGTGATCGACGGCGTGAGCGCGCTCGCGGAGCCGGGGATCAGGGCGAGCGCGACGAGCGCGCCGAGAAGGCGACGCGGCACCCGCCGAGCGTACCGGCCGTCAGCGTTTACGTCAGCTTGCCCCGCCAGCGAACGGACAACCCACCGGCGCCGACGAGCAGCACGAGGCCGAGGCCGGCGAACAGCGCGGTGATCTCCCGTTGGCGCGGCTTGGTCCCCAGCTGGCTGCCGAGCGCCTTGTAGACGGCGTCGAGCCGGTCGGCGTCGTCGACCGCGAAGAACCGCCCGCCGGAGTAGCGGGCGATGCGGCGCAGCTGCTGCGGGTCGGGTGGGACGGGGATCGGATCGCCGAACGGGCCGGGAACGGTGCCGTCCGGCGTGCCGAGGGCAACGGTGTAGATGGGCACGTGCAGGCGGCCGGCGGCGCGCGCCACGTCGTCCGTGTCGCGACCGCCCTGCGACTTGCCGTCCGAGAGCAGGATGATGGCGGCCGGGGGCTTGCGCGCGGTGTCGTCGTCGGGCACGTCAGGATTGCGGCCGAGGGTGGCCAGCGCGGCGGCGAGCGCGTCGCCGGTGGCGGTCCCGCCGTCGGCGGACAGGCTGTCGAGCGTGGCCCGCACGATGTCGCGGTTGGTGGTCGGCGCCTGCGCGGCGTAGGGCGCGGTCGAGTACGCGACCAGCCCGACCTTGGTCGCGGCGGGGACCTTGTCCAGGAACGACTCCGCGGAGCTGACCGCCGCCGCGAGCCGGCTCGGCTGCACGTCCTTGGCCTCCATCGAGCCCGACGCGTCCGTGACCAGGACCACCGAGGCCTGCTCGACGGCGACCTGCACCGTGTGCTCCGGCCGGGCCAGCGCGACGGCGAGCGCCGCGACGGCGAGCGCCAGCAGCGCCGCGGGGATCCGCCGGCGCCACGAGCGCGGGGCGGACATGACGCCCTCGAGCGTCGCCAGCGCCGGGAACCGGACGGCGTAGCGGCGCCGGCGGCGCACCGCCAGGCGCCCGAGCACGAACCCGAGCGGGATCAGCGCCAGCAGCAGCAGGAACAGCGGTGCTTGGAGGCTCACTTCGGCCCTCGGCTGGTGGCGAGGCCGCCGCCGAGGGCGCGCAGCCAGTCGCCGGCGCCCGAGAGCGCGACGTGGCGAGCGCCGGCGCGGCGGATCTCGGTGGCGACCCGCAGCGCGCGCGCCCGCTCGGCGGTGGCGAAGGCGGCGCGGAGCTTGGGCGAGGACAGGTCGGCCTCGAGGTGGCGGCCGGACTCGGGATCCACCATCACGACGGTACCGGCGTCGGGCAGCTCGCGCTCGCGCGGGTCGGACACCTCCACGCAGACGACCTCGTGGCGGTGGGCGAGGGCGCGCAGCGGGGCCTGCCAGCCGTCGGACTCGCGGAAGTCGGACACGACGACGATCAGGCCCGGCTTGCGGGCCAGGCGGTCGAGGCGGCGCAGCGCGCGCGGCAGCGCGTCGGGCTCGGCGGTCCCGTCCGGCGCCACGCCCGCCTCCAGCGCGCTGCGCAGGCCCACCATGGCCCGCCGCCCGCTGCGGGGGGCGAGCAGCGTCGGCGCCGGCGTCCCGAAGGTGAGCAGCCCGACCCGGCCCGCGCGGCGCAGGCCCGTACGCGCGACCACCCGTGCGACGCCCTCGGCGACGTCGGACTTCAGGCGGTCCCCCGTCCCGAACGCCATCGACGCCGACACGTCGACGACGAGCCACGTGGTGAGCACCCGCTCGGGCACCTGCTGGCGCACGTAGGGCTCGCCGGTGCGGGCCGTGGCGGCCGGGTCGAGCTGGCGGACGTCGTCG
This sequence comes from uncultured Solirubrobacteraceae bacterium, assembly GCA_964242305.1. GTDB lineage: Bacteria > Actinomycetota > Thermoleophilia > Solirubrobacterales > Solirubrobacteraceae > DATLGB01. The sequence goes on along the minus strand of CAXTBB010000002.1, from coordinate 172,418 downwards.
CCGATCACGTACGGGCGCAGCTGGGCGATCTCCGTCCCCGACCCGACGCCGGTGGCGCGGTGCTCGCCCGGCAGCTGGCCCTCGATGCGGCGGCGGACGGCGATGTCGACCGCTCGGACCGCGCCCTCGGGAAGCGGACCGGGACCCTGGCGGGCCTCAGGCGATATCAATCGAGGGGGCCCGCCCGAGCCCGGTGAGGGTCCAGGCGACGGGGCTCGGTCACCCCTTGGGCTCATGGGGAGCCTGCTGGTCGTCCTGGGGGTCGACGGCGTCGAACACCTTGTCGAGGATGAAGTCGGAGCTGACGCCGTCCGCCATCGCCTCGTAGGACAGCACGATGCGGTGACGCAGCACGTCGGCGGCGACGTCGCGGACGTCGCGGGTGGTGGCGTAGTCGCGGCCACGCAGCAGCGCCAGCGCGCGGGCGCCCTGGGCGAGGCCGATCGGCCCGCGCGGGGAGGCGCCGTACTCGATCAGCGGGGCGATCTCCCCCAGGCCGTACTTGTCCGGATGGCGGGTCGCGTCGGCCAGGCGGATCGTGTAGCCGATCACGCGCCGGTCGACGAACACGCGGCTCACGATCGTGCGGAAGCGCTCGAGCTCGGTGATCGCCATGACCTCGCGGACGGCGGGCGCGACCTGCAGCGACTGCTCGACGACACCCGCCTCGTCGCGCAGCGACGGGTAGTCGACGCGGAGCTTGAACAGGAAGCGGTCGAGCTGGGCCTCCGGCAGCTGGTAGGTGCCCTCGGACTCGATCGGGTTCTGGGTGGCGAGCACGAGGAACGGCTTGGGCACCGGGTACGAGCGCCCGCCGAGCGTGACCTGCTGCTCCTGCATCACCTCGAGCAGCGCCGACTGGACCTTCGCGGGCGCGCGGTTGATCTCGTCGGCGAGCAGCAGGTTGCCGAAGACGGGGCCGAGCTCCGTCTGGAACTCGCCGGTGTCCGGGCGCCAGATGCGCGTGCCGACCAGGTCGGCCGGGACGAGGTCGGGCGTGAACTGGACGCGGCTGAAGGACCCGCCGAGCACGCGCGCGAGCGTGCGGATGGTGAGCGTCTTGGCCAGCCCGGGGACGCCCTCGAGCAGGACGTGACCGCCGACCAGCAGCGCCACCAGCAGCTTCTCGAGCATCGCGTCCTGCCCGATCACGACCCGTTTGGTCTCGAACAGGACGGACTCGAGCGCCTGCCGCGGCTCGGGACCGGACTCGTCCGGTTCCGGCGGCGGCGGTGGCACGATCGACGGCTCGCTCATGGACTCAAGGCTAGGTCGGTGGTTGAAGCCTCTCTAAGCGGCGTGCGAGTGTTCCCTGGGAGCCATCAGCTCGTCGAGGTGCGGTCCGAGGACGGCGGTGAGCTCGCTCGCGGTGGCGGCGGGCGTGCCCGTCGGCAAGGTCGCGTGGCTGATCCCCAGGCGGACCACGACCTCGCACAGCCGGCGGGCGTCAGCCGCGTCGACGGCGGGGAAGGTCTCCTTCACGACCGCGGTCAGCCGGTCGGTGGCCGCAGACAGGACCGCGTCGCGGGTGGTCACGACCGCCAGCAGGCCGTCGTCGGCCTCGGCCAGCATCGACTCCACCAGCCGGTTGTGGGCGGCGGCGTCCAGGAACGCGGCCAACGCCTCCTCGACCCCCGCGCGCGGATCGTCGGGGTGCGCGGCCAGGGCGCGCTCCGGGCCGGCCAGCAGCCGCTCGGCCTCACGGACGATCAGCGCCTCCGCGAACTCCGTCCGCGAGCCGAACTCGTTGTAGAGCGTCTGCCGGCTCAGCCCGGCGCGGCGGGCGACCTCCCCCATCGAGAGCTTGGCCCACGTGCGGTCGGAGAGCAGCCCGTCGACGGCGTCGAGCAGCTGCTCGCGCGCGCTCAAAGGCGGTACTTCGCGCGCTTGGACGGCTGGACGTTGGCCAGCGCCAGGTCGCCGTCGTAGTGAGCGCTCACCTTCGGGTCCATCACCCGCCGCCAGACCGGCGTGAAGTACGCCATCAGGATCATCGTCGCGTAGCCCGACGGCAGCTCGGGCGCCTCGTCGAAGTGCCGCAGCGCCTGGTAGCGGCGCAGCGGGTTGGCGTGGTGGTCGGAGTGGCGCTGCAGGTGGTAGAGCAGCACGTTGGAGGAGACGTTGTTGGAGTTCCAGGAGTGCCGCGGCTCCGTGCGCTCGTAGCGGCCGTCCTCGCGCTTCTGACGCAGCAGCCCGTAGTGCTCGAGGTAGTTGACGACCTCCAGCAGCTGGAAGCCGAAGACGGCCTGCAGCGCCAGGAACGGGAGCACGACCCAGCCGAACACCGCGGTGAGGACCGCGAACAGGACCACGGTCATCAGCCACGCGTTGAGGATGTCGTTGCGCACGGAGAGCACGCGGCCGCCGTCGCGCTCGATGTGCTCGCGTTCGATCTCCCACGCCGAGGTGAGGCTGCCGGCCACGGTGCGGGGCAGGAACGCCCAGAAGCTCTCCCCCAGCCGGGCGCTGGCCGGGTCCTCCGGGGTGGCGACGCGGACGTGGTGGCCGCGGTTGTGCTCGACGAAGAAGTGGCCGTAGCCCGTCTGCGCGAGGGCGATCTTGGACAGCCAGCGCTCGGCCTGCTTGCGCTTGTGGCCGAGCTCGTGCGCGGTGTTGATGGCGATGCCGCTGACGGTGCCGACGGTGAAGGCCAGCCCGAGCGACTCCAGGAGGCTCAGGTCACCGCTCGCCCACCGGCCGCACGCCCACACCAGGGCCGCGTACTGCAGCGGGAGGAACAGGTAGGTGCACCAGCGGTAGAAGCGGTCCTCCTCCAGGTATTTGAGCGCCGAGTCGGGCGGGTTCTCGGCGTCCTTGCCGATCAGCGTGTCCAGCACGGGCATGATCGCGAACAGGAACATCGGCCCCCACCACCAGAACACCCCGAGGCCGGTCGCCTCCACCAGGCCGACGGCCATGAAGGGCAGGAGCGGGACGAGCAGGCCGAGCGGCCACAGGTAGCGCTTGGGATCGCGCCAGGAGATCGCAGACGGAGGGACGGCGGTCGCAGACATGTCCGGTGAGTTTACACATCCGGCGATGTTGTCAAACGCGGGATCCTCGTTAAGGAAGGCGGCCGAACCAGAAGAGCGACATGCCCGCCCCGACGAGCAGCAGCGCGAGGCCTCCGCCGGCGAACCCGGCCGTGATCTGGCGGTGCTCCTTCTTGCGCGTGAGCTGCTTGCCGAGCTTGTCGTAGACCGTGCTCAGGCGGTCGGCGTCGGCGACCGCGAACGCCTGTCCCCCGGAGATCTGGGCGACGCGCTTGAGCGTCTCCGGGTCGGGCGGCACCGCCACGGTCCCGCCGCCCTTCTTGGGGATGGTCCCCTGGGCGGTGCCGAGCGAGATCGTGTAGATCGGGACCTTGGCCTTGGCGGCAGCACGGGCGGCGTCGACGGGCTGGACGTCGCCGCGCACCGACTTGCCGTCCGAGAGCAGGACGATCGCCGACGGGGGCGGCTTGCGGCCGGGTAGCGCCGCCTGCTCGGCCGCCTTGATGGCCAGCGTCAGGGCGTCGCCGGTGGCCGTCGAGCCGGCCGGCTTGATCTTCGCCAGTGCGGCGCGCACGGCGGCGCGGTCGCGCGTCGGGGAGGCGAGCACGCGCGCGGCCTGGTTGAAGGCGATGGCGCCGATCTGCACGCGCTTGGGCACGCGGTCGAGGAAGTCGTTGGCGGCCCGGCGGGCGGCGTCGAGCCGGGTGGGCAGGACGTCGGTGGCCGCCATCGACCCGGACTGGTCGGTGACGAGCACGATGCGCGCCTGGTCGACCGTCACCGACACCGCCACCTGCGGGCGGGCCAGCGCGACGGCGAGCACGATCAGCGCCAGCAGGTAGGCGATCAGGGGGACGTGGCGCCGCCAGCCGGGGCGGACGGGGACGACCGACGACATCAGCGCGGGGCTGGCGAACGCGGCCTGGCCGGCCGTGATGCGGCGCTCGCGGCGCAGGTACAGGAGCACGCCGACCGGCGCCGCGATCAGGACGAGCAGGAAGAGCGGTGCCTGGAGCGTCACGGGGTCGACGGAGACGCGCTGACCTGCGCGGGACGCTCAGCCAGGGTGACCTGCGTGGTCTCCTTGCGCCCGTCGCGCAGGTAGGAGAGCGTGGCCTTCTCACCCGGATGGAGCTTCCCGATGATCGTCGACAGCCCGTCGGGGTCGGCGACGACCTTGCCGTTGACGGCGACGATGACGTCCCCGCCCTTGCCGGTCAGGCCGTCGGCGGCGCGCAGGCCGGCCCGGTCCGCGGGGCCGCCGGCCGTGACCTTGCCCACCAGCGCGCCCGCCGTGCCGTTGCTCGTCTCGCTCGTGGAGACGCCGAGGTAGGCGCGCTTGATGCTCTGACCCTTCTCGAGCCGCGGCACGACGGCGCGGATCGTGTTCGACGGGACGGCGAAGCCGATGCCAACGTTGCCCTGGCTGCCGGCCGTGGCGATCTGGGAGTTGATGCCGATGACGCGGCCACGGTCGTCGAGCAGCGGGCCGCCCGAGTTCCCCGGGTTGATCGGGGCGTCCGTCTGCAGGACGTTGTCGATCGTGAAGTTGTTGGGGGCCTGGATGGTGCGTCCCAGGCCGGAGATGATGCCGGCGGTGGCGGTGCGGTCCAGGCCGAGCGGGTAGCCGATGGCGAGCGCGTTGTCGCCCACCCTGACGTTGGCGGAGTTGGCCAGCGTGAGCGGCTTGAGCGACCCGGGCGCCTTGCTCGGGTCGACGTGCAGGACGGCGAGGTCGGAGCTCGGGTCCGCGCCGATCTCGCGCGCGGCGACGGGCTGGCTGTGGTCGTCGAAGCGAACCTGGATCTGGTTGGCGTCCTCGACGACGTGGTCGTTGGTGACGATGGTGCCGTCTCCGGAGATGACGAAGCCCGTCCCGCTGCCGGCGCCGGAGGCGGTCTTAACCTGGATGGAGACGACGCTCGCCGACACCCGGCTGTAGATCTGGTTCGCGCGCGTCGTCCCCGTCTTCGAGTTCGAGACGGCCAGCGGGGTGACGGCCTTGGCGGCCTTCGGGTCGTTGTCGTCGATCAGCGCGACGGCGGCGATGACGATCAGCGCCGCGACGATGCCCGTGAGCCCGGCGGCCGCCAGGACGATGCGCCAGCGGCGTCGCGGCGGCTCGGGCGGGGGCGGAGCCGCCGCCGCGGGCGGCTTGGGTCGGGCCGGTGCGTGGAGCCACTCGTAGCTGGCGCCGTTGCGCTGCTGCTGATCGGTCCAGAGACCCATGAGGAAGCCAAGGTACGACCTGCATCTTCGTCCGTACCTAAAGCACGTCTGTGAGAACGCTGAGCGAGCGCGGCGGCGAGCAGCGCGGCGGCCCCGCCCAGGACGAGGCCCGCCCGCGGTCCCCGGGTCTCCGCCAGCCAGCCGACCAGCGGCGCGCCGATCGGCGTGGAGCCGACGAAGACGACCGAGTAGAGCGCCATCACCCGGCCGCGCAGGGGCGCCGGGGCGCGCAGCTGGAGGGACGAGTTGACCCCGGCGGCGAAGGTGACGCTGGCCGCCCCGAGCGGGATCAGCGCGACGACCTGCCAGGCGAGCGTGGGCGCCGCGGCGGCGGCCAGCTCGGAGACGCCGAACAGGGTGGCGGCGACGACCAGCAGTGACGGCGACACGCGCCCGCGCGCGCCCGCGAGCAGCGCGCCGCCCACGGAGCCGACGCCCATCGCGCTGGTCAGGAGCGCGTAGGTGGTCGCCGTCCCCCGCCAGGTGGTGTGCGCGAACAGCGGCAGCAGGACCTGGAAGTTGAAGCTGAGCGTCCCGACCAGGACCATCATCGCCAGCGGCGTGCGCAGCGCCGGATCGCGGATGACGGCGCGGGCCGCCTCGCGGATCTGACCGCGGGCGCGGCCGCTGCGCGTGCCCGGCCGCAGCGCCGCGGGGTCCATCGCGCGCAGGGCGAGGAACATGGCGGCGAAGGACGCGGCGTTGATGACGAAGCACGGCCCGACCCCGGCCAAGGCGATGATGGCGCCCGCCGCCGCCGGGCCGACGATGCGTGCGCTGTGGACGATCACGCTGTTGAGACCGACGGCGGTGACGACGCGATCGGCGCCGACGATCTCGCTGACGAACGCCTGCCGCGCGGGGTTGTCGAAGGCGGTGACGAGCCCGCGCAGGAAGACGAGCGCGTAGACCGCGCCGATGCTGGCGCCGCCGGTCACGGTCAGCGTGAACAGGGTCAGCGGCGCGAGCATGGCCAGCCACTGCGTCGTCAGGAGCAGCCGGCGCTTGTCGACGCGGTCGGCGACGACGCCGCCGTACGCGCCCAGGAAGAGCATGGGCAGGAACTGCAGCGCGGCGGTGAGGCCGACCGAGACGCCCGACCCGGTGAGCGAGACGACCAGCCACATCTCGGCGACGATCTGCATCCAGTTGCCGACCAGCGAGACGACCTGCCCGGCGAAATAGCGCCGGTAGTTGGGGATGGCGAGGGTCTGCCTCACAGGAGGTCTTCGAGCAGCGCGGCCGCGCGGGCCAGGGTCTCGCGGTCCTCGGTGCCGAGCTTCTCGAGACGGGCCGACAGGAACTCGTCCTTCTTCGTCCTCGCTTCGACGAGGAGCTCCCGGCCCGGGGCACTGATGGAGATGAGACTGGAACGCGCGTCATCCGGCGCGCCCGTCCGCTGCACCAGCCCGTCGGCCTCCAGGCGCGCGATCAGCTTCGTCGCGTTGGGGCGCTGCACCCGCTCTCTCGACGCCAGCTCGGACGGCGTCAGCGGGCCGTGACGGTCGATGGTGGCCAGCGCCGCGGTCAGCGTCGGGCTCAGCGGGCTGCCGGCCTCCTGCCGCAACCGCCGCGCCATCCGCGCCACCGCCAACCGCAGGTGACTCGCCTGTCCAGAGATAGTTTCCACAGGTAATTACCTTAGCAAACCACCTAGCCTGCACGGCGAATGATCCGGATGGGATCCAAAGACGTGGCGCTTCGGTGGGGGGCGTTGCTGGCCGCGGCGATCGCGGGTGGGATCGCCCTCGACCGCGTCGGGTTGCCGTCGGCGTTCCTGTTCGCCGCCCTCATCGCCGGCCTCGCCGCGGCGCTCATCCGACCCAACGCGCTGGAGGTCCCGCCGCCGGCGTTCGCGGCCGCGCAGGCCATCACCGGCGTCGTCCTCGGTGCGTACCTGAAGACGTCCTCGCTGAGAGCGGCGGCGGACGCGTGGGTCCCGGTGACGCTGGTGTCGGCGGGGACGCTGGCCATCTGCCTGGGCGCGGGCGCCGGCCTGGCGCGCTTCACGGGGGTGGACCGGCCCACGGCGGTGCTGGGGATGATCGCCGGCGGCGCCTCCGGGATCACGGCGATGGCCCGCGAACTGGGCGGCGACGACCGCCTGGTCGCCTTCATGCAGTACCTGCGGGTCCTCATCGTCGTGCTCCTCACGCCGCTGATCGCGGGCCTGTTCTTCGGCCACGAAGCGAGTGGGTCCGCCCCCACGACCGCCCTGCTCGGAGACGCGAAGGGCTGGATCCTCACCCTCCTCATTGCCGCAGTTGGAGCACCGCTCGGGCGCATCCTGCGGATCCCGGTGAGCACCCTGCTCGGCCCGCTGGCGCTGGCGGCGGTGCTCGCGCTGGCGCATCCGTTCGGCCACTTCACCGTCCCCGAGCTCCTCCAGGAGGCCGCCTTCATCGGCATCGGCCTTCAGGTGGGGCTGCGCTTCACGGTCGACACCGTGCGCGAGGTCGGCCGGCTGCTCGGACCGGTCCTCGTCGCCATCGCCGGGCTCATCGCCGCCTGCTTCGGCCTCGCCGCGCTGCTCGCCGCGACGACGGACGTGAGCCTGCTCGACGCCTACCTGGCCACGACCCCCGGCGGGCTCTACGCCGTGCTCGCCGCCGCCTTCGGAGCGGGTGCCGACACCACGTTCATCCTCGCCGTGCAGACGCTGCGCCTGCTCGTGATGGTCATCGTCGCGCCGGCCATCGTCCGGCGTGCTGTGATGTGAGCGATGACGACGATCTTCGTCACGGGCGCGTCGGGCTTCCTCGGCCGCGCGGTCAGCGACCGCTACCGCGCCGCCGGCGCCACGGTCCGCGGGGTCGACCTCGTCGCCGACCCCGCCAATGACGTCGTGGCCGGGGACGTGGGGACGCCCGGCGCCTGGCAGGCGCACGCGGCCGGCAGCGACGTCGTCATCCACACCGCCGCCGTCGTCTCGCTGCAGTCGGGCGGGCTCGACGCCGTCTACCGGGCCAATGTCCTCGGCACCAAGCACGCCTACGACGCGGCGGCGGGCGCACGGCGCTTCGTTCACCTCTCCACCGTCGTCACGTTCGGCTTCGACTTCCCGGACGGCGTCGAGGAGAGCGCACCCGTCCGCGTCACCGGCCTGCCCTACGGGGACACCAAGATCGCCGCCGAGCAGCTGCTGCTGCAGGCGCACGCGGAGGGGCGCACGCCGGTCACGATCGTCCGGCCCGGCGACGTCTACGGCCCACGGTCGCGCGCCTGGGCGACCATCCCCTACGAGCTGATCCAGGCGGGCCGGTTCGCGCTCCCCCGCGGCGGGACCTTCAGCCCGGTCTACGTCGACGACCTCGTCGACGGGATCGTCGCCGCGTCCGAGGCCGACGCCGCCGCCGGCCACGTCCTCACGCTGAGCGGCGGGATCGGCGTCCCCAACGAGACCTTCTTCGGCGCCTACGCCCGCCACGCCGGCCGGCGCCTCGTCGTCCTGCCCGCTTCGCTGATGCTCGCCGCCACCCGGCTCGTCAACCGCGGCGAGATCAACGCGTTCTCGACGCGCTACCTGCTCCGCCGCGGCACCTACTCGATCGCCAGGGCGCGGGCGCTGATCGGCTACGCGCCGCGGGTCGCGCTCGACGAGGGCCTGCGGCGCACCACCGACTGGCTGAGCGCGAGAGGATGAGGACGATGACTTCGCACTACCCGCCCGGGCCGACCGCCCCGCCGCTCGTCCAGACCCTTCGGTGGCTGACGCGCCCGATCGCGTTCCTGGAGGACAACCGGCGCCGGTTCGGAGACACGTTCAGCGTCACCTTCCTCGGCTTCGAGACGCCGATGGTGATGCTCAGCGACGCGGCGGCGATCCGGGCGCTGTACACCGAGCGCGCCCACGGCCTGCCGCCCGGGCGGACGTTCGCGCTGCGGCCGATCATGGGCGCCCGGTCCGTGCTGCTGCTCGAGGGCGCCGAGCACCTGGCCCGGCGCAAGGTGATGCTGCCGCCCTTCCACGGCGACCGCATGCGCGCGTACGAGCCGATCGTCCGCGCCGCCGCCGAGCGGGAGATCGACTCGTGGCCACCGGACGCGCCGTTCGCCGTCCATCCGCGGATGCAGGCGGTCACGCTCGAGGTGATCATGCGCGCGGTCTTCGGCGTCACCGACCGACCGCAGCTGGCCGACGCCCTGCGCGGGCTGCTGCACCGGACGTCCTCCCCCGGCCTCCAGTTCGGGATGCTGGCCGCGCGGCGCGTCGGCATCACCGGGCCGATCGACCGCATGGAGCGCGAGGGGGAGTCGCTGGACGCGCTGCTGCTCGGGATCATCGCCGAGAAGAGGGTTTCGCCCTCCGATGCTCGCAAGCTCGGATCTTCGGACGACGTCACGGGAGACGACATCCTCTCCCTGCTCGCGGCGGCCCGCTTCGAGGACGGCGAGCCGATGAGCGACCGCGAGATCCGCGACCAGCTCGTGACCCTGCTGCTGGCCGGCCACGAGACGACCGCGACGGCGCTGGCGTGGACGTTCGACCTCCTGCTCCGCCACCCGCGCGTGCACGCGGAGCTGGTCGCCGCCGTCGACGCCGGCGACGACGCCTACGTGCGCGCGACGATCACCGAGTCGCTGCGGCTGCGCCCCGTCGTCCCGCTGGCCGGACGGCGCCTCAACGCGCCGCTGGAGACGGACACGCTCTCGCTCGCGGCCGGCACGGACGTCACGCCGGCGATCTGGCTCACCCACACCAACCCCGACCTCTATCCCGAGCCGTACGCCTTCCGCCCCGAGCGCTGGCTCGACAAGAAGCCCGACACCTACGCCTGGATCCCGTTCGGCGGCGGCGTGCGCCGCTGCCTGGGCGCCGCCTTCGCCGAGCTGGAGCTGCGCGTCGTGCTCACGGAGGTGCTCCGGCGGCGCCTGCTGCGCCCGGTCACCACCAACGCCGAGCGCGTCGCGCGTCGCAACGTCACCTTCTCCCCTGCGAAGGGAACGCGCCTCAGAGCCGCCGTCCGACCAGCCTGACGGTCCGCTTGGCGGTGCCCACCGTGGCGACGAGCTTGACCCGGACGTCGCCGCGCTGGGCCTTGCGCGACGGCAGCCGCACGCGGTGGTACTTGACGTCGCGGATCGTGATCGTCCGACGCAGCAGCGTCTTCCCGCGCTGGGTGTAGGACAGCTTGACCGTGCCGGTGCCGCGCAGGCGGAAGGCGATGGCAAGCGGGCGCTTGAAGCGGCCGCCGAACGTGGGGCCGTTGAGCTTCGCCGAGCGCAGGATGCTGCAGCTCTCCGTCGCGAAGAACTGCGGCCGCTTGCGGAACCGCCCGGCCGACCGAGCGAACGCGTTGCGGCGGATGTCGGAGATCGATCCCTGCTTGATGCGCACGCGGGTGAAGTACACGCCGCGCTTGAGCTTGCCGGCGCCCTTCCAGGTGAACGATCGCTTCCGGTTGCGGAAGCGCTTGACGGTCTTCTTCTCGAGGACGCGGCGGCCGCGCGACTGCTGGACGACGTCGACGGCGTAGCGGGCCGTCAGCGCGCGCTTGACCGAGAAGCGCAGGCCGTGGCCGCGCGGGGTGACCTTGACGGACTTGAAGCCGGCCGCCGCGGTGCAGGCCTGCGGTCCGGTCGACGTCCCGCTGGACGTCCCGGGCGCGCCGGCCGGCGGCGGGCACTTGCCGGTGTCGTCCTTGAAGGTGTACGTGTAGACGCCGCGGCCGTAGGTCGCCACCACCAGGGTGTCCGGGTCGCCCGGCTTGTAGCGGATGGTGGAGACGGGGGTCGTCGGCAGGCCGGTGCCCAGCCGCGCGTAGCCGCCGCCGGCGTTGTCGCAGGACTCGAACACGCCGATGTCGGTCCCGACGACCAGATGGCCGTTGTGCAGGACGGTCCAGTTGGCGGGGGCGTCGGGGAGGTCGCCGGAGACGTCGGTGAAGGTCGCGCCGGCGTCGGTGGACTTGAAGACGTGGCCCTTGCCCACCTTCGAGGTGTCCTCGCCGACCGCGCCCGGGAACGCCCAGCGGCGGCCGTAGCCGGCCAGGGTCGCGTACACGGTGCGGGAGTCCTGCGGATCCATGCGCACCGACGTGACGTACCGCGCGGGCAGGCCGGTCGCCTTGGCGATGTGCCACCCGTCGGTCGACCCCGTCTTGCCCGGCTTGTCGCCCCCGACGTTGGTGGCGATGCCGTTGGCGAACGGGGTGCCCTGCGTGATCGTGTCGCAGAAGCCGCAGTAGCCGACGTAGCTGCCGACCGTCTTGACCGTCCCGCTCGTGCGCTGGTCGAAGGTCACCTTGGCGGCGAAGGTCCCCGCCGCCGCGTAGTTGACCACGCGCACCGTGTAGGTGCCCGCGCCGGGGTTGGGCAGGCTCAGCGACTCCTTCTGCGCCGTGCTGGTCGCCGAGCTGGCCACGACCTTGCCGGTGGAGTCGAGCAGGTACAGGTCCCAGTCGTAGGCGGCGTTGGACCAGCTGATGTCGACGTGGACCGCCGCGTCGCCGTCGCCCGATCCGATCGTGAACGGGTGATCGTCGTAGGAGCCCGGCACGAACGTCCCGGTCCCCGTCGCGTCGCCCAAGCCGGGGACCGTCGCGCCCCCGGCCGTGTAGCTGACGTCCTTGGTCTTCGGGCCGGTCGGCGCGGCGGAGCCTGCGTCGAAGGACTGGGTGTCGACGGCCGAGAGCTGGTTGTCGGGATCGTCGTCGGCCGCGGAGGCGCCGGCCTCGCCCGGGTGCTTCTGGGTGCCGAGGTCGTAGACTTGGGCCCACGTCCCGGACGCGGTGTCGGGCCCGGACGTCGTCTCGAAGACGTTGCGGCCGCCGATCATCAGGTGGTTGGCGTCGCCGCGGTCCATCTCGAACGGCGTCGCGAACTGCGCCGAGGTCAGCGCCGGCGCGATGTCCGTCCACGTCCTGCCGCCGTCCTTGGTGACGCTGATGTCGCCCGCGGTGTACTCCTCGTAGGCGACCTTGGAGTTGTCCGGATCGACCGCGGAGAAGAAGCCGTCCCCGCCGTAGATCGTGTACATGTCGCCGTTGGGCTCGATCTTGGCCTCGCCGTTGTCCTGCAGGCCCATGTAGACCGTGCCGTCCTTGGCCATCGACGCGTCGTAGGGCTGCAGCGTGTTGAGGCCGTTGTTGGCGCCGCTGCGGCCCTGGGGCTTGCCCTGGCCCCAGTTGGCGTTGGAGAAGTCCTCCGTCGCGCTGGTGTGCTGCTTGTAGATGCCGCCGTCGTTGGCGGCGAACAGGGTCACCCCGCCGCTGCCGTCGGGCACGTACAGCGCCCCGTGCTGGTCGGGGTGCGTGGTGAATGGGGCGAGCTCGCCGTTCTGCGCGGTCGGGCACACGGGCAGGGCCGCGTTGGCCGCCGGCAGCAGCGTGCAGTTCGCGTAGTAGCGGCCGACGACCCCGAACTTCTGCGGCGTCGTGCCGTCGAGGCCGGCGGCGTCGGTCCCCGACCAGATCTCCTCGAGGCCGAACGCGAGCCGGGTGGGGACGCCCGCCGCGGTCTGGCGCGTCGGGTCCGGGGCGACCCAGAGGTTGTACCAAGCCTGGATGCCCGGGCAGTAGCTGATGACGGCGGGCGCCTTGCAGGTTGGCGGGGCGAGCGCCGAGTTGCTGGTCGCGTCGTTGTCGATGGTCGTCGAGCCCTCGAGCTCGGTGAAGTGCGCCCCGAAGTCCGTGGAGACGTAGATCGCGTTGAGGTAGTCGCTCTGTGCGGCGCTCGTCGTGCCGCTCTCGTCGTTGACGTCGAGCCCCGAGACGCCGCCGTTGAACTTGACGGCGTCCTGCACGATCGCGTAGACGACGTTGTGGTCCTGCGCGTCGCCGGTGGCGCCGCCGAGGGCGATCCGGCCGATGCGCGCCTGCGTCAGCGGATCGGTGGTCGCGGTCGAGTTCCCGGCCAGGTCGAGGTTCGTGAAGGACCCCGGCGAGCCGTCGTCGGAGCGGTAGACGCCGTTGCCGGGCGACTGCGGGACGCCGTTGGCGTTGGCCTTGGTCCCGGCGCGCCAGCCGACGGCGGCGAGCACGGCGCCCGGCTTGGCGCCGGCCGTCTGCGCGTTGGCCTTGCCCTGCACGGTGACGTCGGTGACGACGTTGGCCAGGAAGCAGTTCTTGGCGCTCACCGGCTGACCGGCGCAGTCCCCCGTCGGCAGGTTGACGTTGACGTAGCTGGCCCCGCCGTCCGTCGATCGGTACAGGCCGCCGCCGGTGGCCGCGTAGACCTTCTGGGTGTCGCTGGGGTCGACGGCCAGGCGGAAGGACAGCAGGCCGTCGGGGATGCCCGCCGCGTGCGTCCAGGTCTTGCCCTCGTCGTCGGAGTAGTAGGCGCCCAGGCCCGCGTAGGTGTTGCCGCCGAAGGCGTTGTCGCCGGTGAGGACGAGCAGGCGGCCGCCGACCTTGGCGACGCCGGAGACGACCTGCGTCGGGAGGTTCTCGCCCAGCGAGCTCCAGGCGTCGCCGTTGTTCGTGCTCTTCCAGACGCCGCCGTTGGAGATCGCGGCGTAGAGGCTCCCGTCGTCGCCGCGGGCGATGGCGGTGGCACGCCCGGACAGGTCGCCGAGGCCCTCGCTGGTCGAGCCCCGGGTCGTGTCGTACTCGGTCCGGTAGCTCTGGAGCGGCGGCGTGCCGTACGGCTTCCACGCCTCGCCGACGGTGGGCAGGCTGGCCCGCTGGCGAATGGCGGAGCGGTAGGCGCCGCCCTTGATGGCCGTCCCGGGCGCGACGGACTTGGAGACGATGCTCGAGTTCGCCTTGGCCAGGTCGCCGAAGGGCTCGGGCTGGCCGCCGGGCGTCTCGCCGCCGCAGGGCTCCACCGGCTCGGGCCCGGCGAAGAGGTCCGCGGACGGCCCGGCGGCCTTCGCGGTCTTGTCCTTCTCCTCGCCCTCGTGCTCCTCGCGCTCGCGCTCCTCTTCCTCCTCGCGCTCGCCCTCGTCGCCCTCGTGCTTGGCCTTGGCGCCGCCGAAGCCGACCGCGCACCGGCTCGCCTCCTCCTTCTCGCGCCGCTCCTCGGCGCGGTGCAGCACGAACGCCGTCACCCCTCCCCCGACGATCAGCAGGGCTACCAGGATCGCAAGTCTGCGCTTCATGGCACCGGAGAGTAGACCGGTACGGCCGGCTTACAACCGCCCGCGGGCCAAAGCGAACAGCAGGGCGTCGTTGGCACCCTCGCCGATCTGGGTCTGGGGCGCGTCGCGGCGCAGCCGGGCCAGCTCGTCCGTCGCCGTGTAGGACCGCGACGCGGCCAGGCGCGAAGCCGCATCGACCGCCCACACCGCGGTGTCGGAGGCGACCAGCTTGGCGGCAGTGGACAGCTCGCGCGCGGCGTCGTCGCCGGCGTCGATCGCCGCCGCGGCGCGGTCCACCAGCGCCTCCACGGACGCGCGGCGGGCGATCATCTCCCCCAGCCGCAACTGAGCGTGGGTGTGGTCGCCGAGGACGCCGTCGCCGATCTTGCGCTCGCGCGACTCCTCCAGGGCGCGCTCCAGCGCGCGGTCGGTGATGCCCAGGGCGCGGCAGGCGACGTTGACACGCCCGACGTCGAGCGCGTCGAGCATCTGGCGCACCGTGACCTGGTCACCCAGCAGCTCGGCCCCCTGGCTGACGAAGCCGTCGAAGTGGTAGGCCGCGGACTCGACGCCGCGGTAGCCGATCTTGTCGATCTCCCCCACGATCCACCCGTCCTCGCCGCGGCCGTCACTCGGGAGGATCAGGCAGGCCGGCTTCCCCTCGACCTCGACGAGCATGAAGATGACCTGCGCCGACACGCCGCCGGCCACCCAGCGCTTGGTCCCGTCCAGGCGCCAGCCGGGATCCTCGGCCGTGGCGGTGGTCTCGATCTTCGAGAGATCGGACCCGGCCTGGGGCTCGGTGATCGAGAAGGACGCCAGGATCGAGCCGTCGGCGATGCCCGGCAGCCAGCGCTCGCGCTGCGCCTCCGTCCCGTGGCGGACGAGCAGCGCCGTGGCCAGCCCCGTGGGGTTGACGGCGCCGGTCAGGGAGATCCAACCGCGCGAGAGGGCGCGCCAGACGGGGACGAGGTCGGCGACGCCGAGGTCCGGCCCGCCGTAGCGCGCCGGCACCATCGCACCGGTCACGCCCAGCGCGATCACCTGATCCAGCGCCGCCTGCGGGAGGTCGTCGTCGCGGTCCCACTCGGCGACGTTGGGGAGCACCTCGTCGGTGACGAAGCGCTCGACCGCGTCAGCCAGGGCGTTCATCGCGCGCGGCCATTTCGGCCATCCGCTCGCAGGCGTGGGTCAGGTACAGCCGCCGCTGCCACTGGCCGACCAGCCGGAAGCCGAGCCGCAGGATCGGGTTGCCGGTCTTCACCCCGCGCGAGTAGGAGTGGATGCGGAACTGCACGTCGCCGGTGTCGGTCCACTTCCACACCTCCCAGCTCATCTGGCCCTGCTCGATGTGGCCCTCGAGGGTCTGGTAGGCCCAGCCCCAGATGCGCACCGGCCGGCCGTCCTGGACGCGCTCCTCGTCGGTGATGTCGCCGATCCGGCAGCCCGCCCGGAAGTGGATCGGCCCGAAGCGGAACTTGAGCAGCATGTCGCGGCCCTTCAGCGGCGCGTCCTTGTCGTAGACGGCCTTGACCATCTTGGGGTCCGCGACCTTGTAGTCGCGCAGGAGGACCTGGCAGCGCTCGAAGGGCCCGTCGTCGACGGGCGGGCCGGGCGGCTCGGACGGGAGCGGCTCGCAGTACTCGTCGATGCGCCAGCCGTGCGCCTCGTCGTGCGGGGCGTCCGGGTCGTAGTTGAGTGGCGTCTGCGCCAGGCCGGCCAGCATCTCCTGGTCGCTCTTCACAGGGCCACCTGCCGCGTGTGGATGTCGATGCCCTGCGTCATCGTGCCGCCCGAGCGCTTCGTGGCGCGCTCGAGCAGCGAGATCCACATGTGCAGCTGGGTCTCCTTGGCCATGCGCAGGTGGTAGTAGAGGACGCTCATGAGCGGGTCGCCCGACCGGGCCCAGGACTCGATCTCGAAGACCAGCAGGCCGTCCTCGCGGCGGGCGCGGAACTCGATCTGCCCCGCCTCCAGGTGGTCGGTCAGCGTGGCGAAGCGGAAGGAGTCGGGCGTACGGGCGATCACGCGGACGGGGCCGTCCCAGGGGCCGGGCATGCGGACCAGGTACTCGTCGCCGACCGCCATGACCGCCTCCTCGCCGCGCGTCTTCTCGAAGGACGCGAACTCCCGCGGGGCGAGCCGCCGCAGGTTCCCCGAGACCTGGGTGATGAACGCCTCCGGGGTGAGGTCGGTGTCGCGGATGCGGGTGCGGTAGCGCCGGTGAAAGAGCGGGCCGACCCCGTCCTCGGGCCGCTGCACGTCCGCGTGGGAGACGTCGCCGGGCAGCGGCGGGGGCGCGTCGACGTCCATCGACCCCTCCTCCTCCGTCCGGTGGAAGGGGGTCGTGCGCCACAGGTAGCGCCACGTCGTCAGCGACACCCCCACCGGCCAGCGGGAGATGAGGAGCAGGCGTCGGGGTAGCGTCATGGCCATGTTCTCACGCGCTCTCCACGCAGTCTCATTAATGAACATCTGGGCCTGCATCGCCCTGTGGATCCGCGCGAAGACGGTCGATCAGGACGAGCGCGGCAACGCCGAGCGGCGCGCCCTGTTCGTCGGGCTGTGGCCGGTGATGTTCTGGCTGATCGGTGATGCCGCCGAGCGCCGCGAACGGCGCTCGGCGTGGTACCGCCGGTAGCTACTGGACCGCTTCGGCTTCCTTCTCGACGCCGGCCTCTTCGAACTTCTCCTCCGCGGGGGTCGGCTTGGCCGCCTCCGGGATCATCGGGCCGTCGCCGGCGGGGTCGAGGACGTCGTGCTCGAACCACTCGAACTCGCCCTCCAGCACCTTCTGGGCGGTCGCGTACTGCGCGTCGTCGTCGTTGGCCCACAGGTCGTGGAAGAGGCGGTCGGCGCGGCGGCGGGCCTGGGAGCAGAAGAGGTCGGCCAGCTCGTAGACCGACTCCTTCCGGCGAGGGTCCTCCGTGGCGATCGTGTTCGCGTACACGCAGGCGGCGCTGATCGCGTACAGCTCGGCGCCGATGTCGACGACGCGGCCCAGCAGGGCGCCCTTCTGCTCGAGCTTGGCCTGGTAGCGGCCCATCGCGTAGAACGTCGAGCGCGCCAGCTTGCGTGAGTTGCGCTCCGCGAAGCGCAGGTGCTTGGCGAGGTCGCCGAACTCGTCGAACGACGACGGCTTCTGCCCGTCGCCCGTCATCAGCGACGGGAACCACTTGGCGTAGAACTTGCCGGCGTTGACGGCCAGCTTGGCCTTCTCGCCGACGCCGCCGTCGCCCAGCAAGATGTCCCCGGCCAGCTCGAGGTGCTTGTCGACGGCCTCGCGGGCGATCATCAGGTGCATGATCTCCGTGGCGCCCTCGAAGGTGCGGTTGATGCGCATGTCGCGCAGCATCTGCTCGGCGGGGACGGGCTTCTCGCCGCGGGCCCCGAGGGACTTCGCGGTCTCGAAGCCGCGGCCGCCGCGGACCTGGACCATCGTGTCGATCGCCTGCCAGGCCATCTCGGACCCGTAGAGCTTCGCGATGGCGGCCTCGATGCGGAAGTCGCGCTGCTTGTCGTCGGCCAGGCGACTCGACACGTCGACCATCGCCTCCAGGCCGAAGGCGGTGCCGGCGATGAACGCGATGTGCTGGGCGACGGGGTCGTGCTTGCCCAGCGCCTGGCCCCACTGCTTGCGCTCGGCGGACCACTGGCGGACGATGCGCAGCGCGTACTTGGTCGAGCCGACGCAGATCGCCGGCAGCGACAGGCGGCCGGTGTTGAGCGTGTTGAGCGCGATCTTGAGGCCCTTGCCGACGCCGGCGATGATGTTCTCGGCCGGGATCTCGACGTCCGTGAACGTCGTCACCGAGTTCTCGATGCCCTTGAGGCCCATGAACTCGTTGCGGTGCTTGATCTCGATGCCCGGCAGGTCGGTCGGGCAGATGAAGGCGGTGATGCCGCCCTTGGCCTCATCCGTCTTGGGGACGACGGCCATGACCACGACCACGTCGGCGATGACGCCGTTGGTCGCCCACAGCTTGGTGCCGTTGATCGTGTAGGTCTTGCCGTCGTCGGACGGGATCGCCGTCGAGCCCATGCGCGCCGGGTCCGAGCCGACGTCGGGCTCCGTGAGCAGGAAGGCGGAGATGTGGTCCTTGGCGACCTTGGGCAGCCACTCCTGTTTCTGCTCCTCCGAGCCGAAGGTCTTCAGCGGCTCGGGCAGGCCGATCGACTGGTGCGCGGAGAGCAGCGTCGCGATCGAGGAGTGCCACGTGCCGGCCAGGCTGAGCGCCTTGTTGTAGTAGACCTGCGTGAGGCCGAGGCCGCCGTACTCCTTGGGGATCTTCATCCCGAGCGCGCCGAGGTCCTTGAGGCCCTTGATGACGTCGTCGGGGATCTTCGCGTCGTCCTCGATCTGCTGCGGGTCGACCCGCTCGGTGAGGAACGCGCGGAAGCGCTTGAGGAAGTCCTCGCCCTCTTCGACGCGCGAGGCGTCGACCTTGGGCTGGGGATGGATGAGGCCAAGGTCGAAGTCGCCGAGGTACATCCCGCGACCGAAGGAGGGCTGCTTCCACTCTGTCTCGCGGCTGGCTTCGGCGACCTGCTTGGACTCTTCGTATGAGGGATTCGTGTTCTGCGCCATTTCAGTCGACCGTACCCAGGAAGGTGATCCGCAAGTCAACGGGCTTGCGGAAGATGGCGCCCTGCACCGCCGCGGGCGCCGCCAGCCGCGGGCGCCGGACCAGCAGGGCCTCCAGCGCGACGCGCGCCTCGAGCCGGGCGAGCTGCGCGGCCGGGCACACGTGCGGCCCGGCGGCGAAGGGCAGGCCGGCGTCCTTGAGGCGGACGGTGACCAGCTCGTCGCCGTGGTAGCGGTGCACCTCGGCGACGGCGGGGTCGAGTGCGAGGGAGGTGTCCACGCCCGTCGCCTGCCCGGTGAGGACGTGCAGGACCAGGATGAGGATCATCCCCTCCATCGTGTCGATGCCGCCGAACAGCGCGACGGCGGTGTCCGCGTCGATCCCCAGGCGCGCGAACGCCGCGCGGCCCTCGGCCAGCGAGCCGTCCCCCACCGTCGCGGCGACGATGGGCCGCATCCCGTCGAGGAGCTCGTCGACGCTGTGCGGGAGGCCCAGCACGTGCCGCATCACGGCGGCCGCGAACGGGCCCGCATACTGCGTGCGCAGCTCGGCGGGGTCGGGGAGCGCCGCGACCAGCGCGTCCGCCTGCTCGCGCAGCCACGCCTCGTCGGCGGTGAACCGTCCCTCGAACCGCCGGCGACGCCGAGCGTGCTCCTCGCCGTCCGTCGACAGCAGGCTGCGCCCCACCACGGTGGCAGTCGCGAAGGCGGGGTGGTCGACGGTGTAGCGCTCGGGATCCCGCAGGATCGCGAGCGCCTCCGCCCTGGTCACTCCGTGGCTTCGACGGCCACCCGCGGCAGCGCGCGGTCGAGGCCCTTGGGCAGCCACCAGTTGCGGTCGCCGATCAGGTGCATCACCGCCGGGACCAGGATCGTGCGCAGGATCAGCGCGTCCAGCAGCACCGCCGACGCCAGCCCGATCCCGAACTCCGCCACGACCCGCTGACCTGCGAGCAGGAAGGACCCGAACACGAGCACCATGATCGTCGCCGCGGCGGTGATGACCCGCCCCGTGGCCGATTGCCCGACGCGCACCGACACCGCGTTGTCACCCGTCTTGACCCACTCCTCGTGCATGCGCGAGACCAGGAAGACCTGGTAGTCCATCGACAGGCCGAACAGGATCGCCAGCATCATCACGGGCAGGAACGCCTCCACCGGCCCCTCCCCCACGCCGAGCGGGCCGGCCAGGAAGCCCTTCTGGAAGACGGCGGTGACGACACCGAACGCCGCCCCCGCGGCGAGCAG
Organism: uncultured Solirubrobacteraceae bacterium; assembly: GCA_964242305.1. GTDB lineage: Bacteria > Actinomycetota > Thermoleophilia > Solirubrobacterales > Solirubrobacteraceae > DATLGB01. The sequence continues at coordinate 152,344 of CAXTBB010000002.1, read as the reverse complement.
GTTCATGACCGCTGCCGTCAGCGGGATCAGGATGGAGCGGAACGCGATCATCAGCAGCAGGCAGCCGAGCAGGACGATGACCGTGATGAACAGCGGCAGCTTGTCGGTGAGGACGCCGGCGAAGTCGTCGAAGATCGCGGTGATGCCGCCGAGGTGGACGTCGAGGCCGCCGGCGCTCTTGGGGATGACGTCGCCGCGCAGGCGGGTGATCAGGTCGCTCGTGGCCTTGTCCTGCGGGGCGGTCGACGGCTTGGCCTCGATCAGCGCGATCTTGCCGTTCGGCGACGGGACCGGCGGGCTCACCGACGCGAGTCCCTTCGTCGCCTCGAGCGTCTTTGCGAGCGCCTGCACCTTCGGCAGGTCGGCCTTGCCGCCGGGCGTCTCGGCGACGATCTGGAAGGTGCCGTTGAAGCCGGGTCCGAAGCCCTTGGCGAGCAGGTCGTAGGCCTGACGCGTGGTCGAGTCCTTCGGGTCCTGGCCGGCGTCGGACGAGCCCAGGCGCAGCTCGAGCGCCGGAATCGCGAGCGCCAGCATGACCAGCAGCGCGACCACAGCGAGCGGGACCGGCCGGCGCTGCACGAAGCGCGCCCACTGCGGCCAGCGGCCGACCTCCTTCGGGTCGTGCGGACCCTCCGTCTCCAGCCGGCGGCGCTCCTTCTTCGACAGCGCCTTCATCCCGATCGCGCCCAGGAACGCGGGCAGCAGGGTGATCGCGGCGGCCGCCACGGTGAGCACGGTCACCGACGACGCGATGGCGACGCCGTTGAGGAACGAGACGCCGAGGATGAGCAGTCCGAGCAGCGCCACGATCACCGTCGCGGCCGCGAACAGCACGGCGCGGCCCGAGGTGTTCAGCGCGCGTGCGCACGCGTCCTCCGGATTGCGGCCGGCCTTGATCGCGTTGCGATGTCTGGTGACCACGAACAGCGAGTAGTCGATGCCGACGCCGAGGCCGATCAGCGTCGCCAGCTGCGGCGCGAAGGTGGCGATGGTGAGGACGTGGGCGAGCAGGCCGGAGATCATCAGCGCCGTCCCGAGCGAGATGACCGCGGTGGCGAGCGGCAGCAGCGTCGCGAACAGCGAGCCGAACGCGAGCGAGAGCACGATGGCGGCGGCGATGAAGCCGATCAGCTCGCTGGAGCCGCCCTGCTGCTGGTTGGCCTGCTGGATGCCCGAGCCCCCGACCTTGGCCTGCAGGCCGTCGCGGTCGGCATCGTGGACCGTGTCGATGATCTTCGTGTAGGCGGACTTGGGAACGTCGATGATCGCCTGCTCGCCGTCCATGTGGACGTTGGCGAACGCGACGGTCTTGCTCTTGGCGATCTGCCGCGCGGCCGCGCCCTTCGCGTACGGGCTGTCGACGCGCTCGACGTGCTTGATCTTGGCGATCTTCGCGAGCGTCGACTCGATCTTCGCCTTCGCGGTCCCGGAGGTGACGTCGGAGGCGCCGAAGACGACCTGGTTGGTGTCCGTCGACTCCTGCTTGAAGTTGTCGCCGAGCAGGTCGAAGGCCGTGGTGGAATCCGTTCCGGGAAGGGTGAAGGAGTCCGAGTAGCCAGAGCCGGCGGCTCCGCTGAGGGCGCCGAGGACGACCAGGGCGGCGACCCAGAGGCCGATCACGCGCTTCTTGTGCTGGAAGCACCAACGGGCGAGGGAAGTCATCGCCGCGTCACATTACGACGCACCGCATCTTGCAGGCACGGAGGTTGGTCACACGTACCTTCGCTCGCGTGCGCGTCCTGGTCGTCGTGTCGCTGGTCTGCGTCCTGGTCGGGGCGGCGGTCGCGCGCGGGCAGAGCTCGGAGGGCTCGCTCCGGGACCGGATCACCGAGGGGAAGCAGACCGAGCGCTCGCTGGCCTCCGCGGTCGCGCGGCTGAGCGCGCTGGAGCGCGCCGCCGCGCGCGACGTCGCCGTGCTCGAGGGGCGGGTCGGGGAGGCGCAGTCCGAGCTGAGCGCCGCGCAGGCCCTGGCCGATCGGACGGAGACGCGGCTGCGCGCCGCCCGCGCGCGCTCGGCGCGCCTGCAGGCGCGGCTGGCCGAGGTCCGCCGCAAGCTCTCGCACCTGCTGCGCGAGCGCTACGTCAACGGCGAGCCCGACCTGATCAGCGTCATCCTCTCCGCGCACGGCTTCCGGGAGCTGCTGGAGACGACGCACTACCTCCAGCGCGTCCAGCACGCCGACGCCCGCCTGCTCGACGTCGTCCGCACCGCGCGCACGGACGCGCTGCGTCAGCGCGGCGTGCTGAACGTGTTGAACCGCCGCCGCCAGGCCACCGCGGACGACCTCGCCCGCCGGCGCGACGCGCTGGCCGGCATCCTCGCCGGCCTGCGCTCACGCCGCGACGCGCTCGCCTCCGCCCGCGCCGCACGCCAGGCCGCGCTCACGCGCACCCGCGCCGGGCGCGCCCGCGCGGAGAAGGAACTGCGCAAGCTGCTCGCCGCCCGCGCCACCGCCGCCGTCTCCCTCGCCGGTCCGGGCGGGCCGTGGGCGATCCCGTGGGCGATCGTCCAGTGCGAGTCCGGCGGCGAGAACCTGCCGCCCAACTCCGCCGGCGCCTCCGGCTACTACCAGTTCCTGCCCGACACCTGGAAGGGCCTCGGCGGCTCCACGCCGGAGGCCTACCAGGCGTCCAAGGCGGAGCAGGACCGGCTTGCCGCGCAGCTGTGGGCCGGTGGGGCGGGCGCGCACAACTGGGTCTGCGCGGGATTGGTGGCGGACTAGCGCCGGCGGCGGAGGACGTCGCGCAGTTCCAGCACGTCATCCGGCACCGTCCGCCGCGGCCGCGTCTCCAGCAACTCCGGCGTCTCCCGCCGCCGCACGAGCTCGCCGCCGACGGCGTCCACCCGCAGCGCCGTGGTCACCGGCCGGGAGGAGACGATCCGCTCGAGCGTCGTCCCCCGCCACAGCAGGCCGACGCCGTCGTCGGCGGCCCAGCCGCCCGGCAGGGCGCCGGACTTGACGGACTCCAGCCACACGGGCAGGCGGTCGGGCTCGCCGTCGGCGTGGACGGTGAGGGAGCCCGGGAGCCAGCCGAGGCCAGCGATCGGGACGGGGGCGCCGAAGGACTTCGTGATGCCGCCCTCGAACCAGCACATCGCGCCGGCCGAGAGGCCGACCAGCACGGTCCCGGCCTGCCAGGCCTGGTGCAGGCACTCGTCGAGGCCGTGCGCGCGCCAGATGGCGAGCAGGTTGCGCATGGAGCCGCCGCCGACGTAGATCAGGTCCGCTTCGCCGACGATGTCCGCGAGCGAGCGGGTCGAGTCCCCGCGCCGGAACAGGGAGAGGACGTCCGGACGGCAGGCGCGACCACCGAAGCGGTTGCGGAACCCCTGGATCTGCGCGGCGGGGTCGCCGGAGGCGGTGGGCAGGAAGAGGACGCGGGGCTCGCGTGCCTCGGTCAACGACAGGGCGAGGTCGTCCAGGGCGGGGTTGTCGGGCTCCATCGTGAACCCGCCCCCGCCCATGGCGAGGATCGTGGGTGGCCGCGTCACGCAGCCATCATCACACGATCACCTAAGTACTCCACGTCGAGCTCGTGCTCGCCGTCGGCGTCGACCCGGAACGCGCGCTTGCCCTCGCGTGACGCGACCACCCGAGCCAGGTCGGCGCCCTGGAAGTGCAGCGCCGCGGAGTCCTGCGCCGCGTAGCCGGGCACCATGGCCCCCTCGGCCACGGAGCGAACGTACTCCTCGCGCCGCTCGGGCTCGGCGTCGTAGTGGACGCAGTTGGAGTACGGAAGCAGGCCAAGACCCTCGACGCGCTTGGGCGCGCCGTGGAACGCGGTCAGCGACTGGGAGAACCAGCACAGCGAGCCGGCCGACAGCCCGCACAGCACGACGCCGTTCTCCCACGCCACACGCAGCGCGTCGTCGAGCTCGTGCGCACGCCACGTCCCCAGCATGGAGATGACGTTGCCGCCGCCGACGTAGATCAGGTCCTGCTGGAGCAGGTGCTCGGCGACGTTGTCCTGCACGGCCCCGCAGCCGCGGTCGCGGCGGAACAGCGATACGTGCGAGGCGTCGGTCGTGCAGGCGAACTGCCGGTAGAAGCGGACGATGTAGTGGTCGGCGTCACCCGACGCGGTCGGCAGGAAGCACACCTTGGGACGCTCGACCCCGGTAAGGCCGAGGACGTAGTCGTCCAGCAGGGGGTTCCCGGCCTCCATGGAGAAGCCGCCGCCCCCGAACGCGACAATCTGCGGAACGCGCTCGCTCATACAAGGAGTGTCGCCAGACGGACACCCTCTCAACATGGACAGGTGGAGCAGGTGATCCGCCCGCGCTTCGACACGCGGGCGGGTCGACCAGCGTCAGGCAGCCTCGGCGAGATCGGTGCGCTCGCCCTCGCCGCGCTTGAGCGGGCCCTTGTAGGGGCCGGGCTTCGGGCGCGGCTTGCCGCCCGGGAACGCGAGCCGGAGGATCGTCCGGTGCACGGTGCCGAGCTGCTTCCACAGCGGCCCGGTGTTGTAGGGCAGCTCGTACTGCTCGCAGATCTCGCGCACGCGCGGGGCGATCTCGCCGTAGCGCGTGGACGGCATATCGGGGAACAGGTGGTGCTCGACCTGGTAGCTGAGGTTGCCGCTCATCACGTGGAAGAGCGGGCCGCCGTCGATGTTGGCCGCGCCCAGCAACTGGCGCACGTACCAGTGGCCCTTGTCCTCGTTCTCGACGTCCACGTCGTCGAACGGGAACGTGTAGGTCTGGTCGGGGAAGTGGCCGCAGAAGATGATCGAGTAGGACCAGAAGTTGCGGATCAGGTTCGCCGCGACGTTGGCCTGCAGCGCGCGCTTGTAGTACTTCGGGCCGCTCAGGGCCGGGAAGGCGACGTAGTCCTTCGTGACCTGGCCGAGGACCTTCTTGCCGATCTCCTTGAGCGTCATCTTGACGTCGCGCATCGGCTTCGTCCCGTTGCGGATGGCGCCGAGATCGAGGTCGTGCATGGCGACGCCCCACTCGAAGAAGCCCATCAGGAGCAGGTTGTAGAACGGCTGCGCCAGGAACACCGGGTGCCACTTCTGGTGCGGGTCGATGCGCATGATCTCGTAGCCGAGATCGCGGTCCATCCCGCGGATGTTCGTGTACGTGTGGTGCACGTAGTTGTGGCTGAACTTCCAGCCGTCGGCGGGCGAGACGGTGTCCCAGTCCCAGGAGCTCGAGTTGATGACCGGGTCGTTCATCCAGTCCCACTGACCGTGCAGGACGTTGTGGCCGATCTCCATGTTCTCGAGGATCTTCGCGATCGCGAGGACACCGGTGCCCGTCACCTGCAGCGGGCGGTACTTCGAGCCGGCGATCAGGATGCGGCCGAGCACGGCCAGGCGGCGCTGGAGCTCGATGATCGACCGGATGTAGGTCGCGTCGCGCTCGCCGAGGTCGTTCTTGACCTCCTCGTGGAGCTGGTCGAAGAGCTTGCCGATCTCCTCGATCTGCTCCGGCGTGAGCCGGTCGATCGGGTTCTCGATCAGCGTCTCCCCGGTGTCGGGGATCGAGGAGAACCGCGTGGGCTCCTCCTTCTCGGCAGTGGGACTCATAGTTCAACCTCCACAGGGCCCTCAGGGGCGTTGATGCAAATTCGAATCGTCTGACCTTCCGCGTCCGAGACCTCGCCGGAGCGCAGGTCGCGGATCTTGCCGCTCACGCACTTGCCCACGCAGGTGTGGCAGATGCCCATGCGACAGCCGTAGGGCAGGTCCAGGCCCTCGTTCTCCCCCGCCACGAGGATGGACTGCCCGCCCTCCGCCTCGACTTCCTTGTCGGACTTGGAGAACTTGATGGAGCCGCCGTCGCCCTCCTCGCCGCCCTCGCCATAGGTCGGCTGGAAGCGCTCGAGGTTGAGCAGTTCGGGATCGCCGTGCTCTTCCCAGTGCTCCTCGAGCGCGTCGATGAGCTCGGCGGGGCCGGAGACGAAGGCGAGGCGCTCCTTCCAGTCGGGCACGCGCTCGTCGAGGTCGGACGGCTGGAAGCGGTCGTCGCCCTCGCCGGTCGTGTGGTGCTCGTCGAAGGTGAAGCCGTTGCGACGCTGGTCGAGCTTGCGCAGCTGGTCGCCGAAGATGACGTCGTCCTTGCCGCGGGCGGAGTGGATGTGGATCGCGTCGACCAGCTCGTCCTTGTCGGCGAGGTCGCGGATCATCGACACGATCGGCGTGATGCCCGAGCCGGCGCTGATGAACAGCAGCTTCTCGGGGACCTCGTCGGGGAGCGTGAACTGGCCGGTGACCTCGCCGAGGGAGACGATCGTCCCCTCGCGCAGCTTGCGCACGATGTACGAGGAGACCTTGCCGTCCTTGGCGTGCTTGACGGTGATGGAGATGCAGCCCTCGTCGTCGGCCGGATCCGACGTCAGCGAGTAGGCGCGCCAGTGGCGGACGCCCTCGATGTCGAGGCCGATGCGCAGGTACTGGCCGGGCTCGTGGCCCTCCCACTCCCAGCCGGGCTTGATGACGATCGTCGAGGCGTCCTCGGTCTCCCTGGTGATGCGCACGACCTTGCCGCGCAGCTCCCGCGAGGACCACAGCGGGTTGATCAGCTCGAGGTAGTCGTCGATGAGCAACGGCGACGTGAAGCGGTTGATCGCGCGCAGCACGGCCCGTCGGCGCGCCGAGACCTTTGGCGTGGCTCCCCTCTCCGGCACGGGCTGTAACCTAGCGGGCAGTGAGAACGACTGTCAACAACCAGTCGCGAGAGCGGGATCTCGTCTCAGCCACACGGCGGTTGTTCGACGAGAAGGGCATGCAGGACGCGCCGGTCGAGCAGATCGCGCGGGAGGTCGGCATCGCTCGCGGGCTCATCTACCGGCAGTTCTCGTCCAAGGACGAGCTGTACGTGCTGACGGTCACCGACTACCTCGCCGAATTGGCCGAGGCGATGGAGGGCGCGGCCGGCCTGGAGGCGCTGGTGGAGACGTTCGCGCGCTTCTGCGTCCGCTACCCGGCCTTCGTCGACAGCGCGCTGTCGATCATGCACCGGCCCGCGGAGGACCTGCAGTCGATCGTCTCCGAGTCCGTGTGGCTGCGCCTGGGCGAGGGCATGGCCAGCTGCATCGGCCCGCTCCAGGACCAGCTGGTCGCGCTGGGCATCGAGGATCCCGACTACACGGCCAACGTCCTGTGGACCCCCGGGCTGGGCCTCATGCACCTGGCACGCATCCGGGTCGGCCTGCGGCGCGTAGAAGGAGGTGTGCCCGAGCTGTTCAGCGTGGAAGCGGAGAAGGTGGTCCAGAGTTGCGTGCGCACCGCGCAGGCGTTGGCGCGCTAGTCCTGCTCGCCCTGGCGGGCTGCGGGTCCTCCGGGGCGTCCAAGACGCCCAAGGTCTCCGGCGACGCCGCCGTCGTCGACGCGTGGTCGAAGGCCGTCCGCGACCACGACTACAAGAAGGCCGCCGACCTGTTCGCGCTGCCGAGCACGATCGAGAACGGCGTCCGCGTCCGCGCCCGCCACCGCGCCGACGTCGACATCTTCAACCGCAGCCTCTCCTGCGGCGCGATCCTGACCGGGACGACCCCGACCGGCGCCGGCCGGCTGCTGGCCACGTTCCGGCTCGTGCGCGGCCCGGGCGGTGCCTGCAAGGGCAAGGCCCAGGTGCGCTTCCGCATCCAGAAGGGCCACATCACCGAGTGGATCCGGCTCGACTCGGGCCCACCGCCGGACTCCGTCGAGACCTGATCGGGTACACCCCTCCGCGAGGAGTCGGGAATGAACGTCGCCGTCATCGGTGCGGGCTCGTGGGGCACCACGGTCGCGCACCTCATCGCGCAGCGCACGCCGACCACGCTGTGGGCGCGGCGGGACGAGCTTGCGCGCCGGATCGACGCCGAGCACGTCAACGGCGACTACCTGCCCGACCACGAGCTGTGTGAGGACCTGCGGGCGACGGGCGACCTCGCCGAGGCGCTGGACGGCGCCGAGGCGGTGTTCGTCGGCGTCCCCTCCAAGGGCTTCCGGGAGACGCTCGAGCAGATGGCGAGCCGCGTGGGCGACGGCGTTCCCGTCATCAGCCTCACCAAGGGCTTCGAGGCGGGCACGCACAAGCGGATGACCGAGGTGATCGAGGAGGTCCTCCCCGGCCGCCCCGCCGGGGTGCTGGCCGGCCCGAACCTGGCCAAGGAGATCCTGGACGGCTACGCGGCCGCCGCCGTCATCGCCACCACGGAGGACGGGTGCGCGGCGGAGATCCGCGACGTCATCCGCCAGCAGCTCTTCCGGATCTACGTCAGCGACGACATCGCCGGCATCGAGGTGGCCGGCGCGCTCAAGAACGTGATCGCCATCGCGGCCGGGATGGCCGAGGGGCTGGGCGCGGGCGACAACACGCGCGCGACGGTCATCTCCCGTGGCGTGGCCGAGCTGACGCGGATGGGCGTCGCCATGGGCGGCGAGGCGCGGACGTTCGCCGGCCTGGCCGGCCTGGGCGACATCATGGCCACCTGCATCAGCCCGCTCAGCCGCAACCACACCGTCGGTGTCAAGATCGGCGAGGGCATGACCATCGACGAGGTCACAGAGGAGATGAACCAGGTCGCCGAGGGCGTCCACACCGCGCGCACGGCGGTGGAGCTCGCCGAGGAGCTCGGGCTCGACGCGCCGATCTGCCGCGAGGTCGACGCGGTCGTCAACGACGGCCGCACGGCGCGCGAGGCGTTCCGCGGGCTGCTGCGCATCGAGCCCACCCACGAGCACGCCGCCGGATGAGCGACCTCCTCCTGCTCGACACGAACACGGTCGTCGAGCGCGACGCGGTGCAGCGCTGGATCGACGCCGAGAGCCGCGGGGCCGACACGCTGCTCATCGACGACGACCGGCTGCGCGAGAAGCTCGCCAACGGGGACGACCCGCTCGTGCGGCCGGTCGGCGTCGCCTGGCTGCCGCCGGAGCACCGCGGCCGCCGCCGGGCGCGCTTCCGCGACCTGCTCACCCTGCGCGACCCGTGGCACCCGAGCGTCTCCGCGCAGCGCAAGATCCTGCGGTCCGAGCCCGACCGCTGCGAGGTGGTGATCGCCGAGCCCGCGCGGGCGAGCGCGCTGCGCAAGCGCTTCGACGCCAATCCCGGCGGCGCCTTCGAAGACTTCGTCCGCCGGCAGGCCCACCTCGCCCTGGAGCGCGCCGAGCGGGCGATGGTCGGCGTCCAGTACAAGGTCCCGAAGCTCGTCTTCGAGGAGATCACCGACTCCGACCGCTTCAGCGACGGCGCCGCCGCGCTGGCCGACGACCTCGGCCTGGACCGCGACGAGGTCCTCGACCGCGCCAAGGAGGCGCTCGGCGAGATGGTGGCCAGCCAGAGCCGCACGGCCATCGACCTGTGGGACCAGTTCGGCCGCTTCCTGGCCCGCGCGCACCGCATCACCGTCGACGACACCCGCGTCGAGCAGCTGCGCGAGCTCGGCCGCCGCCACAGCCTCATCTTCCTGCCCTCGCACCGCTCCTACCTGGACCCGCTGGTCCTGCGGCCCGCGCTGCTGCGCCACGGCCTCCCACCCAACCACGTGCTCGGCGGGCTCAACGTCTCCTTCTGGCCGATCGGCCCGGTGACGCGCCGCTCGAGCTACGTCTTCATCCGCCGCACGTTCGGCGACGACGACGTCTACAAGTGGACGCTGCAGCAGTACATGACGTACCTGATCCGCAAGCGCTTCAACGTCGAGTGGTACATCGAGGGGTCGCGGTCGCGGACGGGCAAGCTGCGCCCGCCGCGCTTCGGGATCCTGAGCTACCTGGTCAAGGGCATGCGCGCGGAGCAGCTCTCCGAAGCCACCTACGTCGTCCCCACCTCCATCACCTACGAGCAGCTGCACGAGGTCGGGGACATGGCCGAGCAGGCGCGCGGCGGGACCAAGACCAAGGAGGACATCTCCTGGCTGGTCGGCTACGCGCGCTCGCAGGGCCGCGGCCTGGGCCGGGTCCACGTCGCGTTCGGCGAGCCGCTCTCGCTGCAGGAGTCGCTGGGCGACGCCTACGCCGCCGACGCGTCGAAGGACGAGGTCCGCCTCGCGGTCCAGAAGACCGCCTTCGAGGTCATGCACCGCATCAACCGGGTCACGCCGGTCACGCACACGGCGATCGCCGGGCTGGCCCTGCTCGGCTCGGATGACAACGCATACACGGAGGCGCAGATCGCCGAGGTCTGCGCAGTGCTCGTCGCGCACGCCGAGCGCCACGGCTACACCGTCAAGGGCGACCCGGCCGCGGCGCTGCAGGAGCTGGTCGACTCCAAGGTGGTCGAGCGCTATGACGGCGGGACGGAGCCGGTCTACCGCATCGCCGCCAAGCAGCACCTGGTCGCCGCCTTCTACGCCAACTCGGGCGTGCACGCGTTCATCGTGCACGCAGTGGCCGAGCTCGCCCAGCGCGAGGACGATCCCGACGAGGCGGCGCTGGCGCTGCGCGACCTCATGAAGTTCGAGTTCTTCTTCGGCGACAAGGACGCGTTCCTGGCCGAGATCCGCGGAGAGCTCGAACAGGGGGAGCTGCCGCTGATCGTCGCCCCACGGGTGCTGCGCCCGCTGCTGGAGGCGCAGCTGGTCGCCCTCGAGGACGCCGACGACGCGCTCGGGGTCGCCCACCAGTGGCACCTGCAGGGCCGGATCCGCTCCGCCGACGCGGTCTCCAACGAGCTGCTCGCCTCCGCCCACAAGCTGATCGAGAACCGCGGCGGTCCGTCCGACGAGTTGCGGGCCGAGGTCCGCGGCTGGCTGGACCGGCTGTCGTGAGGGCGCCGGAGGAGCTGCTCGACGCCATCGCCACCGCGCCGAGAGGCCCCGCGATCGGGGCCTTCTTCGACTTCGACGGGACCATCATCGACGGCTACTCCGCCGGCGTCGTCTACCGCGACCGGCTGCGGCGCTTCGACATCGGCCCGGAGGAGCTGGCCCGCACCGTGGTCGCCATCGCCGACATGACCGCGCGCGGCGCCGGGGTGGGCGGGGTCGTCGGCGCCGCTCTCGGCGGCCTGCGCGGCCGAACGGACGACGACATGCGCGCATTCGGCGAGCGCCTGTGGCGCCAGCACATCGCCGGCATGGTCTTCCCGGCCGCCCGTGAGCTGATCCGCGCCCACCAGCGCCGCGGCCACACCGTCGTCATCGCCACCAGTGCGACGCGCTACCAGGTGGAGGCCGCCGCGGACGATCTCGGGGTCGACGAGCTGCTGTGCACGGAGCCCGAGATCGACGCCGACGGCGTCCTCACCGGGGAGACGGACGGGCCCGTGCTGTGGGGCCCCAACAAGGCCGCCGCCGTCCAGGCCGCCGCTTCCAAGCGCCGCATCGACTTGACCCGCTCCTTCGCCTACGGCAACGGCGACGAGGACGAGGACCTTCTGGCCTGCGTCGGCCGCCCCGTCGCGCTCAACCCGCACGGCGGCCTCAGCCGCATCGCCGCCGGCGCCGAGTGGCCGAGCGCGCAGCTCGTCCCCGCCGGCGGCGGCTTCGGGCCGGGCCCCGCGGTGCGCACGGCGGCCGCGCTGTCGGCCCTCGGGGCGTCCTTCGGGCTAGGGGTCGGTGTCCGCCTGCTCAACCGCAACAAGCGCCTGGGCGCGAACGTCGCCACCGCCGTGGGCCCCACCCTCGCCCTCGGCCTGGCCGGCATCGACGTCCGCGTGGAGGGCGAGGAGCACCTGTGGTCGCACCGCCCCGCCGTCTTCGTCTTCAACCACCAGAGCGGCCTGGACATGCTCGTGATCGGCAAGCTGATCGGCCACGACGTCACCGGCGTCGCCAAGGCGGAGGCCGCCCGCGACCCGCGCTTCGCGCCGCTCGGCTTCCTGGTCGACATCGCCTACGTCGACCGCGGCGACTCCCAGCAGGCCCGCAAGGCGATGGAGCCGGTGGTCGACAAGCTCCACGACGGCGTCTCCATCGCCATCGCTCCGGAGGGCACCCGCTCGGTGTCCGACCGCCTCGGCCCCTTCAAGAAGGGCGCCTTCCACATCGCCATGCAGGCCGGCGTCCCGGTCGTCCCGATCGTCATCCGCAACGCCGGCGAGCTGATGTGGCGCAACTCGTTCTGGCTGCGTCCCGGCACCGTCGACGTCCGCGTCCTCAAGCCGATCTCCACCCGCAAGTGGAAGGCGGACACGATCGACGAGCACGTCGCCAAGGTCCGCGCGCGCTTCGAGAAGGCGCTCGCCGACCCCGCCTGGTAGCCGCGGTCAGGCCGCCCGCCAGGCACGCTCGATCTCCCGCAGGAGCAGCGGGTAGACGAGGAGGTGACGGAAGGGCGCGATCGCCATCATGTAGGCCCGGCCGAGCACCCCGTTGGGCTTGACCAGGACCGCCATCTGGCCCCGGTAGCCAGCCTCGCCGTCGGCGACCCAGCCGAGATGGCACACGCCGTGCACGGTCGCGTTGGCGATCTCCCCCGCCCACTCGTCGCCGAGCTCGTACAACGGCTCGAACGGGAGCGCGCCCGGCAGGGTCGCGCCCGCCGGTTCGAGGTCGGCGGGAAGTCGGTCACGGAGGGTGGTGACGCGGGCGCCGAGTCCGGTCCTGTGCTCGTCCCAGCCCAGCAGGCCACCGATCTTCCAGCGCACGTCGAACAGGACGCGGACGACTGGCGAGCTGCGCGCCGGGTCCAGCGACGCGAACAGCGCCACCAGCCGCGGGAAGTCGTCCGGCCCGCCCGGGGTGGGAAGCGCCCAGACGTCCTCCAGGCGGAAGTCGCGCGTGAGGGCGTGGATCCGCCATGGCTGGGAGCGGTGGGCCTCATCGGGAAGACGCATCCGTACCGAACCGTATACTATGCGCTGCCGTATGGCAAAGCAGACGCCTCGCCCGCGCTGGATCGAGGCCGGCCTGCGCACCCTCGCCGACGGTGGCCCGGACGCCGTTCGCGTCGAGCAGCTGGCCAAGGCCCTCGGGGTCACCAAGGGCGGCTTCTACTGGCACTTCGACGACCGCGAGGCACTGCTCGCCGAGATGCTCGACGCGTGGGAGCACACGATGCTCGACGACGTGATCGCCCTCGTCGAGGGCGAGGAGCACGACGCCCGCGCCAAGCTCGGGCGCCTCTTCGAGCTGGCCGCGACGCGGCGCGACCTGATGGGAGTGGAGATGGCCGTCCGCGACTGGTCCCGACGCGACTCCGCGGTCGCGCGCCGGCTCACCCGCGTCGACAACCGGCGCATGGACTACATGCGCACGCTGTACGCCGGCTTCTGCGCTGACGCGGATGAGGTGGAGGCGCGCTGCCTGCTCACCCTCGCCCTCTTCGTCGGCAACCACTTCATCGCCGCCGACCACGGCCCGCAGTCGCGCGAGCACGTCGTCGGGCTGGCGCTCCGCACCCTCCTTCGATAGCCCTCGCTCAGCGGACGGTGTGCGACTCGCCGTGGACGCGTGGCGGCTGCGGAGGAGCAGCAGGAGCGCGCCCGCAAAGTGGATCCGGACTGCCGGCGCGGCACCCGGGGGCGCCGCGCCGGCAACGGGCCGGCTACTTGATGAAGCCGGCGGCCTTCAGGTACTCGTGGGCGACCGCCTCGGGCTTCTGCTTGTCGAGCGAGACGCGCGAGTTGAGCTCCTGCATGACCTTCTCGGTCAGCGGCTTCTGCACCATGGCGATGACGTCCTGGCCGTCCTGGCCCAGCGCTGCCATGCCCTGCTTGTTCACGAGGAACGAGATGTAGTAGGGCGGGAACAGGTGCTTGTCGTCCTCGTACGTGTAGTACTTCTTCGTCGCGAGCTGGCCGTCCGTGCCGAAGCCGAACGTCAGGTCGGCCTGCCCCTGGTCGAGGTCGTCGTACTTGCCCTGCGAGGACACGAACTTCGGCGTCCAGTTGTACTTGTTCTTCAGGCCGAGGAGGCAGTCCGTGCGCTGGCGGCACTCGGGGAAGCCGGAGATGGAGACCTTCGAACCGCCCTTGGCGGCCAGCTCGGAGATCGTCTTGGGGTCGCCGAGCTTCTTGGCCTCCGCCTTGGTGGAGGTGACGACGAAGGTGTTCTGGAACGGGGTCTGCGGGAGGGCGGTGATGCCGTCCTTGGCCGCGTCGGCCTTGAGCTGCTCGTAGGAGGCCTGCGGGTCAGCCGGGATGTCGTCCGTCTTGACGTTGTAGAAGTTCGACAGCGCGGTGCCGGAGTACTCCGGGTAGGCGTTGATCTTGTCGCCCCTGAGCGCCTTGTAGGCGATCTGCTCCGAGCCGAGGTTGAGCTGCTTCTTGACCTTGAAGCCGGCCGCCTGCAGCGACTGGGCGTAGATCTCGCCGAGGATGTACTGCTCGTCGAAGTTCTTGGAGCCGACGACGAACGTCTTGCTCGCGTTGGCCGAGTCCTTCTTGATCAGCTTCGAGTCGCTCGAGCCCGACGACGTGGTTCCGCCCGAGGACGACGACCCGCTCGAGGAGGACTCGTCATCACTACCGCACGCACCAACCGTGAATGCGACGACGAGGAGGGCGAGGAGTGCGCTGAGCGCACGGATCTTCCTAGGCACTGTTTATGTCTCCGTTCTTGCTGGGGTGGGAAGTGAGAAGCCTGCGCGTCGCGGGCGGGCCCGCGGGGCGTCGCCGACCGTGAGCCCCTTCGGCGTCGCGACGCGGGCGAGCACGCTCAGGCCGACGTCGACCGCGAGCGTGATCAGGGCGACGACGATGGCCGACGCCAGCTGCCCGGAGTCCCCGTAGGTCTGCGGCTCGAGGATCGGCGAGCCGAGCGACGGCACGTTGGCCAGCGGCGTGATCGTCGCCGTGGCGACGACGGCGACCGCCGACGTGCGCAGGCCGGCAAAGATGATCGGCAGCGCCATCGGCAGCTCGACCTGGCGGATGATCTGGCTCTCCGTCAGCCCGACCCCGCGCGCAGCGCCCACCGTCTCCGTGTCCACCTGGACGACGCCGACGTAGGTGTTGGTGAGGATGGGCGGGATCGCCAGCAGCGTGAGCACGAGCACCGCGTTGAGCCGGCCGACGCCGACGAAGGCCACGAAGAAGGCCAGCAGCGCCAGCGCGGGGATGGCGCGGCCGATGTTGGAGACCGAGACGGCCAGGAACTCGCCCTTGCGGATGTGGCCGAGCCACAGGCCGAGCGGCACCGCCAGCAGCGACGCCGCCGCGATGGCCAGCCCACTGGTGAGCATGTGCTCGGCCATCAGGTGGCCGAACTCGCTCGGACCGCCGATGCACACGCCGCCGGACACCGACTCGCGGCTGTGGAAGACGAGGTTGATCGCGTCGACGAAGGTGCCCGGGTCGGCCTTGCGGGGGCAGGGGAGCGCCATCTAGTTCGCCACCGCCTGGCGCCACGGCAGCGCGATGCGCTGCGCGGTCAGGATGATCAGGTCGCCGACCGCGGCCAGCAGGACGGTGAGCCCGCCGGCGACGACGACGTTGGACTTGAAGAAGATGCCGCCGGTGCCCGCGTTGGACGTGTAGATCTGCTCGCCGAGGCCGCCGCCGCCCGCGAAGAAGGCCAGGGTGGCCAGCCCGACGGTGGTGGTGAAGGCGATGCGCACGCCGGCCAGGATCTCGGGCAAGGCCAGCGGCAACTCGACCTGACGGAGGATCTGGTTGTCGGTCATGCCCATGCCGCGGGCCGCGTCGACCATCTCGGCGGGCACGCCGCGCAGCCCGGTGGTGATGTTGCGGAACAGGATCAGCAGCGTGTACGCGGTCAGCACGATGATCGCGGTGAAGTCGCCGAACCCCGTGATGGGGATCAGCAGGAAGAACGCCGCCACGCTGGGAACCGTGTAGAGCGTGCCGGTGAAGACGGTGATCGGCCCCGTGAGCCAGCGCCGCTTGTGCGCGGCGATGGCGAACGTGAAGGCGATCGCGAAGCCGACGATCAGCGGCACCAGGCTGAGGTAGACGTGCTCGCCCAGCGGGGACAGGTACTTGTGGAAGTTGTCGGCGATCCAGCCGGGGCAGAACCCGTTCTCGGCGACGCAGCCCGACCCGGTCCGCTTCTTGAAGAAGTCGTTGCCCAGCTGGGCGAACACGACCGTCGCCGCGGTCACTCGGCGACCAGCTCGCTCGCGGTCGGGACGTCCTCGGAGGGCAGGTTGAGCGCGTGGGCGATGACCTCGATGGAGAGCACCCCGGCCATCCGGCCCTCGGCGTCGTGGACCGCCGCGTAGCGGCTCTCGACGCTCAGCAGGTCGCCGAGCGCGTCGCGCAGGATGTCGTCGAGGTCGAGCACCGGATGGGCCTCGGTGCCGCTGCCGGCCGCGACCTCCGCGCCCTGCAGGTCGCGCTCGCGCAGCCAGCGCTTCGGGCGCCCGTCGTCGTCGAGCAGCATCGCGAGGTCGGGGAGGTCGGTGTCCTCCATGGCGGTGCGCAGCTGGCGCACGTTGTCGCCCGTCTTGGCGGTCGCCACCTTCCACAGGTCGACGTCGCGGACGCGCTGCAGCGCCAGGCGCTTGAGCGAGCGGTCGGCGCCCACGAACTGCTCGACGAACTCGTCCGCCGGGTGGCTGAGCATCTCCGCCGGCGAGGCGTACTGGGCCAGGTGGCCGCCCTTGCGCAGGACGGCGATCTTGTCGCCCATCTTGATCGCCTCGTCGATGTCGTGGGTGACGAACACGATCGTCTTCGAGAGCTTTGCCTGCAGGCGCAGGAACTCGTTCTGGAGGCGCTCGCGGTTGATCGGGTCGATCGCGCCGAACGGCTCGTCCATGAGCAGGACGGGCGGGTCGACGGCGAGCGCGCGGGCGACGCCGATGCGCTGGCGCTGGCCGCCGGAGAGCTGGGCCGGGTAGCGGTCGCGAACCTCGTCGGGATCCAGCGAGATCAGATCGATCAGCTCGTCTACGCGGGCCGCGATGCGGGCCTTGTCCCAGCCGAGCAGCTTGGGCACGGTGGCGATGTTCTCCCCCACCGTGCGGTGCGGGAACAAGCCGATCTGCTGGATGGCGTAGCCGATCTCGCGCCGCAGCTCGGCCGGCTTGCGGTCGCGGACGCTGGCACCGTCGATGAGGATGTCCCCGTCGGTGATGTCGATCAGCTGGTTGACCATGCGCATGGCCGTCGTCTTGCCGCAGCCCGACGGGCCGACGAAGACGCAGATCTCGCCTGCGGGGACCTCGAGCGACAGCTTGTCCACCGCCGCCTCGGTTGCCCCTGGATACATCTTGGTTGCCTCGCGGAACTCGAGTGAGACCGCTGGCTTGTGTTCAGACGCCACGACTGCTTCCTCCTCTAGGAAGCGACGGACGATATTGGAAGGGGGCCCCGCCTGCGGCGGGGCTCTTACTCATCTGACACGTTTACGGTCGATCGCCCCGCCTCCGGCACCCCCAGGAGCGCTTCGACGTGGATCGGCAGTTGACGCACCCGGACGCCCGTGGCGGCGTGCACGGCGTTGGCGATCGCGGCGGCTGCGCCGGTGATGCCGATCTCCCCGATCCCCTTGGATCCCATCGGGTTCAGGTGGGGGTCGTCCTCCTCGATCCACATCGCCTCGATGTCGTGGACGTCGGCGTTGACGGGCACGTGGTACTGGGCCAGGTCGGCGCTGAGGAAGTCGCCGGACGCGCGGTCTACGACCGTCTCCTCCATCAGCGCCATGCCCAGGCCCATGGTCATGCCGCCGAGGAACTGGGACCGGGCCGTCTGCGGGTTGAGGATGCGTCCGGCGGCGAACGCGCCGAGCATGCGGTCGACGGTGACCTCGCCCGTGTGCGGGTCGACCGTGACCTGGGCGAACTGGGCGCCGAAGGCGTGGCGGGCGTAGTCCTCGAGCGCCTTGAGCTCCGCGCGGGTGTCGTAGTCGGCCTCGTCGAGGTCCTCCTCGACGAGCCGCCGGCAGGCGCCGTGGACGGCCGAGCCCCAGGACGACGTCCCCATGGAGCCGCCGGCCACGCCGGCGCGCGGGAAGTCGGAGGACCCGAGCTCGACGCGGACGCCGTTCATGTCGGTTGCCAGCGCGTCGGCGGCGATCTGGGTGAGGACGGTGCGGGCGCCCGTGCCGATGTCGGCGGAGGCGATCCGGACGGTGACCGAGCCGTCCGCTTCCCGCTTGGCGTGGGCCCAGGCGGGGGCGCGGTAGACCGGGTACATCGAGGCGGCCACGCCCATGCCGGTCCCCGCCGGCAGGTCGTGCCGGCCGGCCCAGCCGAAGCGGTCGGCGCCCTCGCGCAGGCAGGCGACGAGGCCGCGCGAGCTCCACGCCTTCTTGGACTCGGGGTGCTGCGCCGGGTCGTTGCGGATCCGCAGCTCGACCGGATCGAGGTCCAGCGCGATGGCAAGCTCGTCCATCGCCGACTCCAGCGCGAACATCCCCGGCGTCTCCCCCGGCGCCCGGAACCACGACGGCGTGGGGACGTCCAGGCGGGTGACGCGGTGGGTGCTGCGCCGGTGCGCGCCGCCGTACATGACGCGCGCGACGGTGGCGGTCTGCTCCGTGAACTCCTTGAGCTGCGAGCTCTGGCTGACCGCGTCGTGGGCGATCGCGGTGATCGTCCCGTCCGCCGTCGCCCCGAGGCGCACGCGCGAGAACGTCGGCGTGCGGTAGCCGGTGAAGGCGAACATCTGGCGGCGGGTGGCGACCAGCTTGACCGGCCGCTGCACCGCCTTGGCGGCCAGCGCGGCGACGACGGTGTGCGGGCGCATCGTGCCCTTGGAGCCGAAGCCGCCGCCGACGTGCGGGGAGTGGACGCTGACCTGCTCGGCCTCGAGGCCGAAGACGTCGGCGAGCGTGCCGCGCATCGCCCACACGCCCTGGGAGGACTCGTTGACAACCAACCTCCCGTCCTCGCGCCACTGCGCGACGCAGGCGTGCGGCTCCATCGCGTTGTTGTGCTGGACGGGCGTGCCGTAGGTCTGGTCGACGGTGACGTCGGCCGCGGCGAGCGCCGCGTCCGCGTCGCCGATGATCGAGTCCGTCGCGTAGCCGCCGTTGACGCCATCGGGCGAGTACAGGTCGGGGTGGTCGGGGGTGAGGGTGACGTCGTGGTCGCCCGCGTCGTAGTGGACCTCGAGCGCCTCGGCGGCGGCGCGCGCCGCCTCCAGCGTCTCCGCGATCACCACGGCGACGATCTGGCCGTGGTAGCTGACCTCGGGCGATTGCAGGACGTACAGCTCGGCGTCGTCGACCTTCGCGATGCCGATGGTGTTGCCGTGGTGCAGGACCGTCAGCACGCCCGCCGGGGTGTCGCCGAACCCGGTGATCGTGCCCTTGGCGACCGTCGACTGGACGACGACGGCGTGGACGACCCCCTCCGGGTTGTGCTCGGCCGCGTAGTGGGCCTGGCCGGTGACCTTGAGGTGACCCTCGACGCGGGCCTGCGGCGCGCCGAGCGTCCGCTCGATGACGCTCATGAGAGAGCCCCGATGATGAGGTTCTTCGCGAGGGTGACCTTGAAGGCGTTGTCGCGCAGGGGCCGGGCCTGGGCGAGCTCCGCTTCGGCCGCCGCGGCGGCGTCCCCGGTGTCGGCGAAGACCTGCTCCGCCCGCTCGCAGCGCCACGGCACGGGCGCGACGCCGCCCAGCGCGATCCGCGCCTCGCGCCCCTCCACCACCGACGCGACGGAGACGAGCGCGAACGCGTAGGACGCCCGGTCCCGGACCTTGCGATACGCGTGGCGGCCGGCGCGATCGGACACGGTGATCGCCGTGATCAGCTCGCCCGGCTCGAGCACCGTGTCACGCTGGGGACTGTCCCCTTCGTGGCAGTGCAGGCCGGGGATGGGGACGTCGCGGCGGTCGGTGTGCACGGTGGCGCCGAGGGCGGCGAGCGCGACGGACATGTCGCCGGGGTGCGTTGCCACGCAGGCGTCCGAATGGCCGAGGATGGCCAGATCGCGGTGGTGGCCCTCGATGGCCGGGCACCCGCTTCCAGCCCGTCGCTTGTTGCAGGGCTTGGTGACGTCCTGGAAGTACGGGCAGCGGGTGCGCTGGAGCAGGTTGCCGCCGACGGTGGCGACGTTGCGCAGCTGCGGGGACGCGCCGGCCAGCAGGGCCTCGCGCAGGACGGCGGGGACGCGCTCGTCGCGGGCGACGTCGGCGTTGCGCGCGGCCGCCCCGATGCGCACGCCCCCGTCGACGGCTTGGATGCTGGCGTCCAGGCGCGAGACATCGACGAGCTTGTCCGGCGCCGCCACGCCGAGCTTCATCAGGTCGACGAGGTTGGTCCCGCCGGCCAGGTAGGTGCCCTCCGCGGCGACGGCGGCCGCCGCGTCGGCGGCGCGCTCGTAGGCGAACTCCCTCACGACGCGATCGCCGCCCGGATGTTCGGGTAGGCGCCGCAGCGGCACAGGTTGCCGCTCATCCCTTCCGCGATGTCCGTCCAGCCCTCGTCCTTCAGACCGACGGCGGAGACGATCTGCCCCGGCGTGCAGTAGCCGCACTGAAACGCGTCGTGCTCGACGAAGGCGGCCTGCAGCGGATGGCCGTCGAGGCCCTCGATCGTCGTCACCTCGGCCCCGTCGCAGGCGACCGCCAGCAGCAGGCACGCGTTGGCCCGGCGCCCGTCGAGCAGGACCGTGCAGGCGCCGCACTGCCCGTGGTCGCAGCCCTTCTTGGCGCCGGTCAGGTGCAGGTGCTCGCGCAGCAGGTCGAGCACGGTCGTGCGGGTGTCGACGGCGAGCCGGTGCTCGTGGCCGTTGACCCGCACCGTGACGTCGGACTGCATAGGTGCACGCTACCCGGGCATGATGGGCCCATGCCTGACCGCGATCACGACGTCGTCGTCTTTGGCGCGACCGGGTTCACCGGCGCGCTGACCGCCCAGTATCTGGCCGAGCACGGGGACGCCGGGACGCGGTGGGCGATCGCCGGGCGCAACCCCGACAAGCTCAAGCAGACGCTCGACACCCTCGGGCTCGACGTCCCCACCCTGATCGCCGACACCGGCGACCAGAAGTCGATGCGCGCGCTGGCCGCGTCCACCAAGGTGGTCATCACCACCGTCGGCCCCTACATCGAGTACGGCGAGCCGCTGGTCGAGGCGTGCGCAGCCGAGGGGACGGCCTACGTCGACCTCACCGGCGAGCCGGAGTTCATGGACCTCATGTACGTCCGCCACCACAAGCAGGCGGCGCGGACCGGCGCCCGGATCATCCACGCCTGCGGCTTCGACTCGATCCCCCAGGACCTCGGCGCGCACTTCACGGTCGGCCAGCTGCCCGTGGACGTCCCGATCGCCGTCGAGGCGTTCATCCGCGCCGGCGGCAACCCGTCGGGCGGGACGGTCGCGTCCGCGCTGGGGATCATGGGCCGCTACCGCCAGGGGACGAAGGCGCACAAGGAGCGCCTGAACCTCGAGCCGGCGACGCCCGGGCGACGCCAGCAGATCGTCATCGGCCGCCCCAAGCGCGACCGCGAGACCGGCTTCTACCTGCTGCCGATGCCGACCATCGACCCGCAGATCGTCCGCCAGTCCGCGCAGGCCGACCCCCGCTACGGGCCGGACTTCTCCTACGCGCCGTACATCGCGCTCAAGAAGCTGCCCCAGGCGGTCGGGCTGGCCGGCGGCGTGTCGGCGCTGTTCGGCCTCGCGCAGATCGGCCCCGCCCGCAGGCTGATCTCGTCTCGCGTGCCGCAAGGGACGGGGCCGTCGCCCGAGCAGCGCGAGAAGGGCTGGTTCAAGGTCCGCTTCCGGGGGACGGGCGGCGGTGTGACCGTGACCACCGAGGTGTCCGGCGGCGATCCCGGGTACTCGGAGACCTCCAAGATGCTCGCCGAGTCCGCTCTGTGCCTCGCTCACGACGACCTGCCGGAGGTGGCCGGCCAGGTCACGACCGCGCAAGCGATGGGGGACGCGCTCCGCGCCCGGCTCGTGCGGGCCGGCATCAGGTTCGACGTCCTCTGAGCCCGCGCACCTTCACCGACGACCGGACGCTGCTGCGCGGCGTGCTCGAGGACGTCATGTGCGCGGGCGGCGGCGACGCGGCGCTCGATTTGCACGAGCGCGCGGTCGAGCTGGCCCGGGCGGCGCGCGGCGGGGACGCCTCCGCCGCCGATGCGCTGGCCGACGAGATCGCCGGCCTCGACGCCGCCGCGCTGGAGGGCCTGGTCCGGTCGCTCACGCGCTGGTTCCAGCTCATCAACCTGGTCGAGGACAACGAGCGCGTGCGGCGCCTGAACGCGCGCCTGACCGAGCGCGGGCCCGAGCACCAGGCCGGCTCGCTGCGCGACACGCTGCGCCGCCTCGCCGAGCACGGCACGAGCGCCGCCGACCTCGAGGCGATGCTGGCCGGCGCCGAGCTGTCCCTGGTCCTCACCGCCCATCCGACCGAGGCGCGCCGCCGGACCACGATCGACAAGCTCGCCCGCGTCTTCGCGATCCTGCGCGACCTCGACGCACGCACGCCGCTGCCGGGCGACGAGGCGGAGGCCCGCGACCAGCTCGCCGCCATCGTGCAGGAGCTGTGGGGGTCCGACGAGGTCCGCGCCGTCTCTCCCACCGTGCTCGACGAGGTCCGCTCCGGCCTGGCCTACTTCCTGACCACGCTGCGCGGCTCCGTGCCCGCCTTCTATCGCGAGCTCGAGCGCTCGGTGGCGGACGCGTACCCGGGTGAGGACGTGACCGTCCCACCGCTACTGAGCTTCGGCTCGTGGATGGGCGGCGACCGCGACGGCAACCCGTTCGTCACCCCCGTGATGACCGAGGACGCGCTCAACCTGATGCGCGACAGCTGCCTGGCGCTGCTGCGCGGAGACGTCGACCGGCTCGCGTCCCAGCTGTCCCTGAGCGCGCGCATCAACGGGACGCCGCACGAGCTGGACCCGCTGCTGGCCGCGGGCACGGAGGACTACCCCGAGCTGGCCGACGACCTCGCCCGCCGCAACCCCGAGGAGCCCTACCGGCGCGCGCTGGGCTTCGTCGGCCGCCGGCTCGGCGACGGCGGCTACCCGACGCCGGCGGCGCTGCTGGAGGACCTGCACACGATCGAGGCGGCGCTGGTCCGCAACGGCGCCGCCTTCGTCGCCGGTGCCGAGCTGCGCGACCTGATCCGCGTGGTCGAGGTCTTCGGCTTCCACTTCGGCCGCCTCGACGTCCGCGAGAACGCGAAGGTCCACCGCGACGCCCTGACCGAGATCTTCGCTGCGGTCGACGTCTGCGACGCCTACGACGGGCAGCTCGACCTGCTCGTGGAGCTCATCGAGGACCCCCGGCCGCTCATCCCTTCCGACCTCTCCGGCTTCTCGGCGTCGACCCAGGAGGCGGTCGAGCTGTTCCGCACGCTCAAGCGCCTGCTGGACGGCCCCCACCGCGGTGCGGTGCGCAGCTACATCATCTCCAACAGCCGGAGCGCAGCCGACCTGCTCGAGGTCCGCCTGCTGATGAAGGAGGCCGGCCTCGAGGGCGTGCGCATCGTGCCGCTCTTCGAGGCCGGCGAGACGCTGGAGGCGGCCGCGAGCACGATGGCCGCGGCGCTCGACACCGGGCTGTTCGAGGGCGAGCAGGAGGTGATGATCGGCTACTCGGACTCCAACAAGGACGTCGGGTACGTCGCCTCGGGCTGGGCCACCTACCGGGCGCAGGCGGAGCTGGCCACGCTCTTCCGCGAGCGAGGCGTGCGCTGGACGTTCTTCCACGGCCGCGGCGGCGCGGTCGGGCGCGGCGGCGGCCGGGCCAACGTCGCCATCAACTCCCAGCCGCCCGGCTCCGTCGCGGGCCGACTGAAGATGACCGAGCAGGGCGAGGTGCTGTCCGCGAAGTACTCCGTGGCCGAGATCGCCGGTCGCGAGCTGGAGCTGACCGCGTCGGCGGCGCTGTCGTCGACGCTCGAGCTGCTGCGCCGCCCCGAGCCCGACCGGCTGGAGGCGTTCGTCGCCGTCATGGGCGAGATGGCGCGCGCGTCCGCGGACGCCTACCGCGACCTCGTCCACGGCGACGACGGGTTCGTCGACTTCTTCAAGGCGGTCACCCCGCTGGACGAGATCACCCGCCTGCAGCTCGGGTCGCGCCCGGCCAAGCGCTCGAGCGCCGCCGGCATCGACGACCTGCGCGCGATCCCGTGGGTGTTCTCGTGGACGCAGGCGCGGATCGTGCTGCCGGCCTGGTACGGGCTCGGGACGGCGCTGACTGGACAGCCGGTCGAGCTGCTGCGGGAGATGCGCCGCGACTGGCCGTTCTTCGGCGCGCTGCTCTCCAACGCCGAGATGGCCTGCGCGAAGGCCGACCTGGGGATCGGCGCGCGCTACGTCGAGCTGTGCGCCGACGACGCGGTCCGCGAGCGCATCTGGCCGCTCATCGAGGCCGAGTTCGCGCGGACGGTCGACGCGCTGACGACGATCGGCGAGCACGACCGCCTGCTCGACGGCGAGCCGGTCCTGCGCGACTCGATCGACCGCCGCAACCCGTACGTGGATCCGCTGTCCTACGTGCAGATCGAACTGCTGCGGCGGGCGCGGGCCGGCGACGAGGACGGCGCGCCTGCCGCCCTGCGCTCCCTCTGCGTCAACGGCATCGCGTCGGGCCTGCGCAACACCGGTTGAGATTGTCCAGCGGGCCAAGGCGTACCGCCGGTTTTGCAGGGATGATTCCGCTGTGCTCACCCTTGCCGCCGCCTCCGCCGGCTTCGGCCGCGACCTGGATGTGTGCCTCGCGAAGATCGAGGTCCTGGTGGAGGCCGCCGAGCAACGCGGCGCCGACCTGCTCGTCCTCCCCGAGTGCGCGCTGGGCGGCTACCTGGACGAGGGCGGCGTCGGGCTGGATCTCCCGCCCGCGCTGGAGCCCGACGGCCCCGAGCTGACTCGCCTCGCCCGCATCGCCGGCGACATGGTCGTCTGCGTCGGCTACACGGAGCGCGGCGCCGGCGGCGAGCTGTACTCGTCCGCCGCGTGCGTGAACGGCGACGGCCTGCTCGGCCACCAGCGCAAGGTCCACCTCCCGCCCGCCGAGCGCTTCGCCTACACCGCCGGCGACGGCTTCGCCGCCTTCGACACCCCGGTCGGCCGCGTCGGGATGATGGTCTGCTACGACAAGCTCTTCCCGGAGGCCGCCCGCGCGCTCGCGCTCGACGGCGCCGAGATCGTCTGCGCGCTGGCCGCCTGGCCGGTCGACCGCCATGCCCCCGCCCCACGCGTGCACGCCGATCGGCAGACCCGCCACTTCGACCTCTGCGACCAGATGCGCGCGGTCGAGAACCAGGTCGTCTTCGTCGCCTCCAACCAGGCCGGCCGCTGGGGCCCGCTGCGCTTCCTCGGCGGCGCCAAGGTCGTCGATCCCGACGGCTTCGTGCTCGCCCGCACCCGCGCCCGGGAGGGCCTGGCCATCGCCGGGGTGGACGTCAGCCGCGCCGTCGCCGGCGTCCGCTCGATCATCGACCACCTCGCCGACCTAAAGGGGTCAGGTCTCCACATCCCACATTCGGGTAGTCCCGCCGACCATGTGCGGGATAGCAGCGGCCTACAACGGCACTGACGTGGACGCGTGCGAGCGGATGCTCGCGCGTCTGGACCACCGTGGGCCGGACGACTCGGGGTCGGTCGCCCTCCCCCACGCCTGGCTCGGGCACACGCGCCTGTCGATCGTCGACCTCGCGGGGGGCCGCCAGCCGCTTCGCTCCTCCGAGGGCAGCGTCCACCTGGTCGGCAACGGGGAGGTCTACAACCACGCCGCCGTGCGCGCCGACACCGACGCCGACTTCGTGACGGAGTCCGACAACGAGGTCGCGCTGCACCTGATCGAGCACGACCCCGCCACCCTCGCGCGCCTGAACGGCATGTTCGCCTTCGTCGTGGCCACCGACGACGGGCGCTTCGTCGCCGCGCGCGATCCGGTGGGCATCAAGCCGCTGTACTGGTCGCACCGTGGCGACGAGGTCCGCTTCGCCTCCGAGATGGCCGCGTTCGACGCCGACTGGCAATCGGAGGTCGAGCCGTTCCCGCCCGGCTGCTGGTGGACGCCGGAGGACGGGCTGCAGCGCTTCGCCTCCGCGGTTCCGAAAGAGCGAGCTATCCCATGGCACGGTGACTTGGTCGCGGGGACGCGCGCCGTCCTCGTCCGCGCCGTCGAGCACCAGATGATGGGCGACGTCCCGGTCGGCGTCTTCCTCAGCGGCGGGCTGGACTCGAGCCTGGTCGCCGCCATCGCCGCGCGCCGCGACCCGGACCTGATGACGTTCGCGATCGGTACGCCCGACTCGCCCGACCTCGCCGCCGCCCGCCGCGTGGCCGAGCACCTCGGCACGGACCACCACGAGTTCACCTACACCGCGGCGGAGGCGCTGGCCGCGCTGCCCGACGTCGTGCGCTCGATCGAGTCCTTCGACCCCGGCCTGGTCCGCTCCGCCGTCCCCAACTACCTGCTCGCGCGAGCCACCGCCAAGCACGTCAAGGTCGTCCTCACCGGCGAGGGCGCCGACGAGCTGTTCGCGGGCTACGCGTACATGGGCGAGATCGAGTCGCCCGACGACCTGCACGCCGAGCTCGAGCGCACGGTCAACTCCCTGCACAACCTCAACCTCCAGCGCTGCGACCGCGTGACGATGGCGCACGGACTGGAGGCGCGCGTCCCCTTCCTCGACCTCGAGGTCATCCGCTGGGGCCTGAGCCTGCCCGCCGCCGAGAAGCAGATCGGCCCGGAGAAGCGGCTGCTGCGCGAGGCGTTCGACGGCTGGCTGCCCCACGACCTGCTGTGGCGGGTCAAGGCCGAGTTCGGGGACGGCTCCGGCGCGCGCGACGTCCTGTCGGAGGCGATCACCGCCGACGTCACGGAGGCGGACTTCGCCAGCGAGCGCGACGCGGTCGCGCCGCCGCTGCGCACACACGAGGAGCTCGCCTACTACCGCGTCTGGCGCGCGCACCTCGCGGGCATCAGCGCGGAGCGGACTCTGTCACGCTTCGCGCGTGCCTGACGTCCTCCGCCTCGCCGCCTTCACCGACACGCCCGCGGGCGGCAACCCGGCCGGGGTCGTCCTCGACGCGTCCGCCCTGAGCGACGCGGAGATGCAGGCGATCGCCGCCGAGGTCGGCTACTCGGAGACGGCGTTCGTGACGGGCGAGGGACCACGCGTGCGCTACTTCAGCCCGGACCTGGAGGTGCCGTTCTGCGGGCACGCCACGATCGCCACCGCCGTGGCGCTCGGCGACGGCGTGCACCCGTTCGCGACCAACGCCGGCGAGGTGGTGGTGACGGTGGCGGACGGCGAGGCCACCCTGACCAGCGTCGCGCCCCACGTCGAGGCGGCGCCCGAGCTCGACGACGTCCTGGCCGCCTTCGGCCTCGGTGACGGCGACCTCGATCCCGCGCTGCCGCCGCGCGTCGCCTACGCCGGCGCGCGGCACCTCGTGCTCGGCATCTCCGACCGCGCCGTCCTCGCCGCGATGACCTACGACTTCGATGCGCTGCGGGCGCGGATGGAGCGGGAGGACTGGATCACCGTCGCGCTCGTCCGCCGCCGCGACGCGACCACCTTCGATGCCCGCAACGCGTTCGCGGTCGGCGGCGTGGTCGAGGACCCGGCCACCGGCGCCGCGGCGGCCGCGTTCGGCGCCTACCTGCGCGAGCTCGGCCTCGTCGAGCCGCCGGCGACGGTGACGATCCACCAGGGCGACGACATGGGCCGGCCGAGCCTGCTCACCGTCGGCATCGACCCGGGCGCGGACAGCGGGATCCGGGTCAGCGGCGCCGCCGTCCCCGTTGCCTAAGGGGTGGCGAGGCCCATCGCCGAGTCCGCCACCGGCCGAGCCGGGCCCCCTGAGGCGGTCACGCAAGATCCCTTGCAGGAGCAGGGCTTTCCGGGGGTGCGCGGTACCGTCGCCCGCTCTTGCGACTTCGTCGAGCCCTCATCCTGCCCGCGCTCGCGGCGGCGCTGGCGCCGGCCGCCGCGCCAGCGCAGACGTCGCTGTCCGCGCAGCGTGACGCGGCCACCGCGCTGCGGGCCAGGGTGGCGGCCGAGTCCCGCCGGATCGCCACCACCAGCGCCGGTCTCGCCGACGCCCAGCGCCGCCTCGGCGCCCTCGACGGCCGCGTCGCCCAGCGCACCGCCGAGCTGCGCAAGGCCCAGGACGACCTCGTCAACGCCCGCGTGCGTCTGTCCAAGCTGCAGAAGCGCTCGACCCAGGCAACCGGCATCCTCTCCAGCAACCTGCTCGACAGCTACAAGGCGGGCAAGCCGAACATCGTCACGGTCGTGCTCGACTCGCAGGGCTTCCCGGACCTGCTGAACCGCCTGAGCTACTTCCGCCGCATCGCCAACCGCAACGCGCGCATCCTCACCATCGTCCGCGACGCGCGCGTCGCCGTCGCCAAGGAGGAGACCGGCCTCGAGACCGAGCGCGGCCGGCTCTCCTCGCTGGCCAAGACCGCCATCTCCGAGCGCGAGCAGGCCGCCGTCATCCGCAACGCGATCTACACGCGCCAGCAGGCGCAGCTGCGCTCGCGCAGCGGGACGAGCGCGCAGCTCAGCGCCGTGCAGGCCAAGATCGACCGCGTCGAGCGCGCCGCTGCGATCGCCGCCCGCCAGGCCTCCGCCGCCACCACCGCGACGACCGAGGCGCCCACCGCTCCCGTCGGCGACGCCAGCGGCGCCGTCGCCAAGGTCATCGCCGCCGCCAACCAGATCGCCACGACGCCCTACGTCTACGGCGGCGGCCACGGCGGCGCGTCAGGCGGCTACGACTGCAGCGGCTCGGTCTCCTACGCGCTCGCCGCCGCGGGCCTGGTCTCCGGCCCGCTCACCTCCGGCGCCTTCATGAGCTGGGGCGAGCCCGGCCCCGGCGCGCACATCACCGTCTACGCCAACGCCGGCCACGCGTTCATGATCGTCGACGGTCGCCGCTTCGACACCAGCAACCTCTCCGGCGGCGGCACCCGCTGGACCAGCGCCTCGCGCAGCACGGCGGGCTTCGTCGCCCGCCACCCCCCGGGCCTCTAGTCGTCTTTGGGAGGGGAGCGGAAGACGATCCGCTTGACCTCGTTCGCCGCGCTGCCGCCGAGGCGGATGGCGGTGTGGAAGCCCTCGTCGCCGAGCTGGTTGGCCATCAGCGCCTTGCGCAGGTCGCCCAGCGCCTCGCGGTCGGCGTCGTCGCCGCCGGAGCCGTCCAGCAGGACGAGGTGGCGGGGGCGGCGCAGCGCGTGCGCCTCGCGCAGCCAGTGCTCGCGCTCCTCGGCGCCGAGCGTCCCCAGGACGAGCACGGTCGCGTCGCCCGCGGTGAGCCGCTTCAGCACGGCCTTCTCGAGCAGGACCTCGGTCTGCTCGGCCAGCTGCTCGTCGGGCACGCGGCCCTTCAGCAGCCGCTCGACCCGGCCGGGCGCGAGCAGCGCGGACCGGTCCTCGAGCACGGTGTGCATGTACCCCTCGGCACCGGCACGGTCGGGCGCGGCCACGAGGACGAGGCTGCCGGGCGTGTAGCGCAGGCGGAAGGTCGGTTCCAGCACGCGCCCGCGGACGGAGATGTCCGGCTTGCGCTCCGGCCCACCCTCGCGGCGCGGGCGGTCGGACGACCAGCCGGTGCGCTCGTCCTGGCCGATCTTGACGCTGCGGGTGCTGGAGGTGTCGGACACCCCCAGGACACTAGGCACCTAGAGCGCCGCTGCGACCAGCTCCGGGGCCTCCAGGCCGAGCAGATGCCCGGCGCCGGGGATCTCCTCCGCCGTCGCGTCCGGGAGCCGGTCGGCCAGGTGCCAGGCGATCGCGCGGAAGTCGTCCTTGTCGTGCTCGCCGACGTAGATCTGCACCGGGCAGGTGATCGCGTCGAGGCGCTCGCCGATCGGCGGGTCCTCGAGGCCGAACTCCTCGAAGGGCCGCTTGCGCTGGTTCTCGAACGCGGCCCGCAGCATCGCCTCGACGGGCGTCCGGTGCTCCGGGTCGCGCACCCACATGTCGAGGCTGAGGCGGACGGCCTCGTCGAAGTCGCCGGCCGCGAGCGCCGCCTCCTCCGCTTCCCCGTACACCCGCATCTCCGGCGCGAAGTCCCAGGGCCAGATCGAGGGTGCGAGCAGCACCAGGCGCCCGAAGCGCTCCGGCGCCAGCGCCGCCGCCTCCAGCAGCGCCTCGCCGCCGGCCGAGCTCCCGCAGCCGACGACACGATCGAGGCCGAGCTTGTCGAGCAGCTCGAGCAGATCGAGCGCGGCGCTGTAGCGGCCGTGTTTGTACTTCGCGGACCGCCCGAAGCCGCGCCGGTCGTAGCGGATCGTCTTCAGCCGCCGCGCGCACAGCTGCGCGACCGCCTCCCACTGACGGCCGTCGCACACGCCGGCGTGAAGCAGCACGACCGGCGGGCCGTCGCCCTCGACGTCGGCGAACAGCTCGCCACCGGTGACCTTGACGCGCTGAGTGGGCACGCGCGTACTCTGCCAGACATGGCCACCTGGGCCGACGTCGTCGCGATCGGAACCCGGCTCGACGGCGTCGAGGAGGGCACGTCGTACCGGACCCCGGCGCTGAAGCGGCGCGCCAAGCTGATGTGCCGCCTGAAGGAGGACGGCGAGTCGCTGATGGTGCGCGTGGTCGACCTCGAGGACAAGGACGCGCTGCTGCGCGAGCACCCCGACGTGCTCTTCACGACGCCGCACTACGACGACTACGCGTCCGTGCTCGTGCGCCTCCCCGGCGTCGGCGTCGCGCTGCTCAGCGAGCTGATCGAGGACGCGTGGACGCTGGCCGGAGCGCCGCGCGCGCGGCGTTGAACCCGCACATCCCGTGCGCGCCGGCGCCCGGCGGGGTCGACGCCGAGCACAGGTAGACGCCGGGGACGCCGGTCGCGTACGGGTCCAGCGCCGGGCGCGGGCGGGCCAGGATCTGGCGGGGGACGTTGAAGCCGCCGATGATGTCCCCGCCGATGACGTTGGCGTTGTAGGCCTCCCACTCGGGCGGGCCCATCGTGACGGTGGCCCGGATGCGCTCGCGCACCCCGGGGGCGAAGCGCTCGATCTGCCCGACCACCGCCTCCGTGGCGTCCCCGGCGTAACCGTGCGGAACGTGCGCGTACGCCCACACCGGGTGGATGTCGCCGGCCGAGCGCGTCGGGTCGGCGAGGTACTGCTGGGCGACGAGCACGAACGGCCGCGCCGGCATCCGGCCGGCGCTGACCACCGCCTCCGCCGCCACGATCTCCCGCCACGAGCCGATGGCGTGGACGTTGCCCGCCCGCCGGCACGCCTCCGCCGTCCACGGCACGCCGCCCTCCACGGCGAGGTCGACCTTGAAGGCGCCCGGCCCGTGTCGGAAACGGCGGTACGCGCGCGACACGCGCGCGGGTAACCGTGAGCCCGCGACGCCGGCGGCGATCGACGGCGCGAGGTCGAGCAGGACGACGTCGGCGTCCGGCAGGTCCGTGACGCGGTGGCCGGTCTCGATCCGCCCGCCGAGGCGCTCGAGCTCGGAGGCCAGCGCGTCGGTGATCGCGCGGGACCCGCCGCGCGCGACCGGCCAGCCGAAGGTGTGGTTGGCCACGGTGAGGGCGAAGCCGATGGACGCCGACAGCGGCAGGTGCAGCGGCGCGATCGCGTGCGCCGCCGTCCCGCCCCAGAGCGCCTTGGCGTGCTCACTCGCGAACAGGCGGGCGATCGCGGTGGCCGGCAGCAGCGCGCCGATCCCGAAGCGGGCCAGCGCGAACGGCCGGCGCGGGACATGCAGCAGCGGGTCCATCAGCTCCTCCAGGAACGGCGCGCCGAACAGCGCCCGCCAGACCCGGCCGTCGCGCGGCCCGAGGCCTGCCGCCGTCGCGTCGACCGACTGGTGCAGGACCGCCGCCGTCCCGTCGTCGAGCGGGTGCGCCAGCGAGAGCTCCGGCCAGTCCCACGTGATGTCCAGGCCACGCAGGGCCGGCGACGCCACCGCCAGCGGATGCGCCGCCGAGCAGTGGTCGTGCAGCAGGCCAGGCAGCGTCAGCTCGCTGGTGCGGGTGCCGCCGCCGATCGTCTCCGCCGCCTCGAGCACGGTCACCGAGACGCCGTGGCGGGCCAGCTCGACCGCGCCGGCGAGGCCGTTCGGGCCCGCGCCGACGACGACGGCGGACGTCACGTGGCGGCGACCGGGAAGGCGGGCGCGCGCGAGCCGTCGAGCCACGGCAGCGCCGCGACCATGTCGTCGACCTCGACGTAGCCCTCCTCGATGAGCCCGTCTGCCGCGTCGTAGATGCGGTAGTGCTGGCGGTCGTCCTGCGCGGGCTGGGACTCGAGCGTGACGATGCGCAGGTCCCCCGGCGCGAAGGCGCAGCGCTCCTGGACGGCGGCGAGCAGCTGGCCGTCGTGGAAGTGGCCGTCCCCGAAGTTCCAGCCGTTGACGACGCCGGAGATCAGCTCGCCCTCGCGCACGTGGTAGTCCTCGACGTCGTCGACGGCCCGGAAGATGAGGCCGTTGAGCGCGCGGCCGTGCGAGTGCATGGACCGGAAGGCGAGCCCCTTGTACAGGAGCAGCTCGGCGAAGTCGCGGTCCCCGTAGATCTGGGTGAGCTGCTCGACCACCACCCGCGCCGGCTTGACGATGCCCGCGTCGAGGCGCTCCTCCGCCTGCGTGTCCCGGCGGAAGAGCCACTGCGACGTGGCCCAGTTGCCCGCGTAGTAGCGCATGGCCGGCAGGAAGGAGACGAGGTCCGGCCGCAGGTTGCCCAGCACCGGCAGCCCGACCCCGACCGCGGCGATGATGATCCCGAGCGGCACGGAGTCGAACGAGTCCAGCGGCACGTCGCCGTAGTGCCCGAACAGGAACAGCAGCCCGAAGATCATGAACAGGTTCCACTCGAGCGGGACGGCGAGCGGGAACGTCGACGTGATGTGGACGTGGAAGAGGATCATCCCGACCACCGCGATCGTCCCGATCGTCCCGCCCTTGGACAGCAGCAGGACCGCCGGCAGCGTGAACTCGATGACCGTCCCGGCGTGGCTGTTGAACGCGCTCAGCCCCGACGGCCGCAGGTCCTCCGGATGCGAGCGCCACAGCTTGCGCTTGGCGGTCCGCGACCGGTTCCACGGCGTGTTGGACATCATCACGCTGACGACGAACGGGAAGTGCTGGTTGAGCTTGGACGACGCCGCGCCCCACCAGATGCAGAACAGGACGATCTGCGACCCGACGATGAGGTTGTTGATCGGGAACAGGAAGACCAGCAGCAGGAACCCGTAGACCTCGGTACGGAAGGCGAGGAAGATGACCTTGTCGCGCAGCCCGAGCGCGCCGAGCGCGGCCAGGAAGATCGCGATGCGCCAGGGTTCCAGGCGGCCGGCCGCCGTCCCCGCCACGTCGGCCCCCGTCGACACCAGCATGCCGAGCCCGAGCGCGAGCACCGCGACGTAGAGGGCGACGTCGAACGGCGTCCGCGTGGTCCCGTCCGTCAGTGGCACGCGCTTCGGCCACGGCGCCAGCCGCACCGTCCCCGGCCGCAGCCAGTACAGCGGGCCGCCGATGGGCGGGACGAAGCGGAAGGTCAGCGGCATCGAGCCGCAGCCCAGGCCGAGGCCCTCCCACAGCATCGTCCACACCGCGAGCTTCTGCCAGACGATCGGCTCCGTCCACCAGGTATTGAGGTCGCCGAGCCCGCCCAGCCCCGGCGTCAGCGAGATCACCAGCGCGGCGCCGACGGAGAAGACGACGAGCTTGACGAGGTACAGCAGGTAGACGGCCTCGGGCGTCCCGAAGCCGTTGATGCCCCAGTCCTGCGCGAGCGGCTTGATCCGCTGCAGATGGGGCGCCCGCTTCCACTCCTCCATGTCGACCGGCGGGGGCGCCGGTGCGATGAAGCCCATCGCGCGGACGTTACGCAGATTCGCGCCGCAGCGCCTTTCGGCAGTCCATCTCGGCGTCGGCGCCGGCCAGGACGGCGCGCTCGTCGAGCGCGTCGGCGGCCACGACGGCCCAGCCGACGCTGGCGATCGCAGCGTCCCGCCCTCCACGCTCACCCAGCGCAGGTCGACGTCCAGGTGCGCGATGACCGTGTCGGGCAGGTGATCGAGGACGAGGCGGTGCTGATCGCGGCGGGCGGCGGTGCGCTTGGCGTCCAGCAGCCGGGTCGTCATGACGGCGAGCACGGCGCAGCTGGCGATGGTGACGGCGGCGGCGGCCCCCTCGACGGGATCGAGCACGGACAGCGAGCCGCCGACCGCGACGGCGAGGCCGGCGGCGGCGACCCCGGCCCAGACCTGGGCGGGTCCTGGTAGAGGAACAGGACCGGGCCGATGACGAGGATGGCCAGCGGCGACGTCCCCTGCGACTCGTCGCCGGCGATGGCGAGCGCGAGGGCCAGGACGAGCGGGAGGATGAAGGGGATAAGGCGCTGGCGGAGCGCCGTGCTCTCGAACGGACGCACTGACGGACCGTCACAGGTTCGTCAACACCCCTCGAGGCCGGCGAGCCGGCGCTCCAGCAGCCGCCGCTCGGCGCCGGCGGGCGTCAGTTCGAGGGCGCTGGCGGAGCGCCGTGCGGGCCTCCTCGGTGCGGCCCAGGCGGCGCAGCAGCTCGCCGCGGGTCGCGTGCAGGTAGCGGTAGTCGTCCAGGGGCAGGCGGTCGGCGATGGCGAGGCCGGCGGCGGCGTCCTCCGCCTCCCCCACCGCGACGGCTCGATTGAGCTCGACGACCGGCGACTTCGTCAGCCGCGCGAGCTCCCCGTAGAGCGCGGCGATCTGCGGCCAGTCGCGCGGCGTGTCGGCGTGCAGGGAGGCGATGGCGGCCTGGATGACGTAGGGCCCGCGGCCGCGCAGGGCGAGCGCGCGATCCAGGTGCGCGCGGCCGGCGGCGATCGCGGCGCGGTCGTAGAGCGCCGGGTCCTGGTCGGCGAGCAGGACCAGCTCGCCGACCGGAGCGCGCGCGGCGCGGCGGGCGTGATGGAGCCCCATGAGCGCCTGCAGGCCGTGGGCCTCGGGCTCGTCGGGCATCAGCTCGACCAGCGCCCCGCCGAGGCGGATGGCCTCCGCGGCGAGGTCCTCCCGTCCGTGGCGATCCGTCACTCCGTCCTCTTCCGGCTCGCCGACTTGGTAGCCGGCGTTGAAGATGAGGTAGAGGACGGCGAGGACGGCGGTCAAGCGGTCTGGTAGGAGATGGTCGGGCGGGACGCGGAACGGGATGCCGGCCACGCGGATCTTGCGCTTGGCCCGGACCAGGCGCTGCGCCATCGTCGCCTCCGGGACCAGGAACGCGGCGGCGATCTCGGGGGTGGTCAGGCCCCCGAGCGTCCGCAGCGTCAGCGCGACCTGCGCCTGCGTGTCGAGCGCCGGGTGGCAGCAGGTGAAGAGCAGCTCGAGGCGCTCGTCGGTGAAGGGGGTGTCGGTGGACACGGGCGGTGGCGCCGGTTCGAGCGCGCGGAGCTTCTGCGCGTAGGTGCGCTCGCGGCGGATGCGGTCGGTCGCCCTGTTGCGCGCGGTGGCGACCAGCCACGCGGCGGGGTGCGCGGGCACCCCGTCGCGCGGCCAGCGCTCGGCCGCGACCGCGAACGCCTCCTGGGCGGCCTCCTCGGCGCGGTCGAAGTCACCGAGGATGCCGATCAGGGCGGCCAGGACGCGACCCCACTCCTCGCGGAAGACAGCGGCTAGGTCCACACCCGGATCGGACGGATCTCGATGCCGCCGCCGCGGCTGGCCGCCGGCACCCTGGCGGCGATCGCGATGGCAGCGTCGAGGTCGTCGACCTCCAGGATGCCGTAGCCGCCGATGGCGTCCTTGACCTCCGCGTAGGGGCCGTCCGTGACGATCGTCTCGCCGTCTTGGACGCGCACCGTGGTGGCGGTGTCCGCCTCCTCCATCGAGTTGCCGGGCGTCATCCCCGGTGTCTGGTTGAGCGCCTTGTACTCGGCGTAGATCCTGGCCTGCTCCTCCTGGCTGAGGTCGTCCCACGCCGGCACCCCCGGCCGCGGGGTGGTGCCCTGGTAGATGAGCATCATGAACTTCATCGAAGCCTCCATTGTGGTCGGTGTCGTCGTGTAGACGAACGGCGCGGCGCGGAATCGACATAGTTTGTCCGCGTGCTGCTCGGCCGCGACGACGACCTCGCCGTTCTCGACGATGCCGTCGCCGCCGCCGTGGCCTCCAGCGGCCGCGTGGTCATCATCGAGGGGCCGGCCGGCATCGGCAGGACGCGCCTGCTCGCGGAGGTGCGCGGCCGGGCGGCCGGCGCGATGGAGGTGCTCTCCGCGCGCGGGTCCGAGCTCGAGCGCGACTTCCCGTTCGGCGTCGTCCGCCAGCTGTTCGAGCGCGCGGTCGCCGGCCGCGCGCTGGAGGGCGGGGCCGAGCCGGCCGGGGCGGTGTTCGCGTCCGTGGGCGGCGCGGGCGCGTCGTTCGCCACCCTGCTCGGGCTGCAGTGGCTGGCGCTGGACCTCGCCGAGGCGCGCCCGCTGCTGCTGACCGTCGACGACCTGCAGTGGTGCGACGAGCCCTCCCTGCGCTTCCTCGCCTACCTCTCCCGGCGACTGGAGGGCGCGCCGATCCTGCTCGCCGCGACGCTGCGCACGACCGACCCGGGAAGCGCGCTGGTCGCCGAGCTGACCGCCGACGCGTTCACGACCGTCGTCGCACGACGTCGCTGACGGGCGGCGCGGTGGCGGTCCTCATCGAGGCGCGCCTCGGGCCGGCTCACCCGGCCTTCGTCGCCGCCTGCGCGGAGGCGGCTCGAGCAGCAGCGGTTTGCCGCCCGTCGGGTCCGTTGACGGACCGGCTTACGATCGGTGAGTGATCCGCTTACGCATCGTAAGCGCTAGGGGCGGTGTCCCGTCAATCTGCAGTCGTAGTGGAAAGGGTGCATATGAAGCTCCGCAAGCCGAGCCCGTCGATGGTCGTCGCCATGACGGCCATGACCGTCTCTCTGGGCGGCACGTCGTACGCCGCCGTCAAGCTCACGTCCAAGGACGTCAAGGACAACTCGCTCACGAGCGCGGACATCAAGAACCGCTCGCTCAAGCGCCTGGACTTCAAGAAGGGGCAGCTGCCCAAGGGCGCGAGGGGCCCGGCGGGCGTGCAGGGCACCGCCGGGCTGACCGGCCCCGCCGGCGCGAAGGGCGACAAGGGTGACACCGGTGCGGCCGGGGCGGGCCGCTGGATGCTCGTCAACGCCGCCGGCCAGATCGAGGCGCAGTCGGGCGGCTTCAGCATCACCTCGGCCTACAACCAGGCGGGTGCCCCGGCGGCGGCGGTCGGCAACGTCTACATCAATGCCAACGAGGACCTGAGCAACAACGGCATCGTCGCCGCCATCGCCCTGCAGAACCAGACCGAGCAGGGCGGCGACCCGACGGTGAAGAACGGCACGGCGACCGTCGCCGACGCCAACCCGGAGTTCTCCGGCGAGATCACCGCGACGCGCTGCCAGATCGCCGGCATCGTCGAGTGCGGTCCCGCGGCGGCGAAGAACGTCAAGAACCTCGTCGTCAGCCCCCGCAACTCCGACGGCACCCCGACAACGGACGCGACCACGACCGCGGGGACCACCGACGTCCGCAACAAGCGGTTCTCCGTCGTCATCACGGGCGATTCGACGGACTTCGTCGCCCCGTAGCCAGCGTGCGTGGGCCGGGCCGCTCGTCGGGCGGCCCGGCCACGCGCCTAGGGGCGCTGCGAGCCCGGCGACGCCTCGTCGTCGAGGTCGAGGAGCGCGTCGATGTGCGCCACCAGCGCGGCCGCCGCCGGCGTGCCCATGGAGAGCATCACGTCGCGGCAGGCGAGCAGCAGCTCGTCGCGCAGCTCGAGCGCCTCGGCGAGGTCATCGTCGTCGCTCACCGGTGCCCGCGCCCCATCGGACTCAGTGTGACGCGCGGACCAGCGCCTCGATCAGGTCGGCGCCGCGGACGATCGTCGCGTGGCAGACGTGCTGCGGCGTGTCGTCCAGCGTGTGGTAGCCGGGGTAGCTGCCGTCGGGCTGCACGCTGCCGAGCGTGACCTGCGCGTAGCCGGCCCGCAGCGCAACGTTGCCGTCGGTCGGGATCCAGAACCGCAGGCCCTCCCGCAGCTCGACGCCCTGTTCCCGCGCGTGCGCGCGCAGAGCGGCAACGAGGTCCGGTGACGCCGGCCGCTGGAAGAGCGCGCCCTCCCCGCTCCGCAGCGCGAGCGTCTCCCAGCCGAGCGAGTCGACGCTGACGAAGCTGGTCGTGCGCGTATCGAGGTGCGGGAAGTGCCGCCTGGCGAACGCGGTCATGCCCTCGAGCATCGACTCCTCCGAGCCCGTTGAGAGCAGCATCACCCGCACGGGCGGGGGATCCGCTCGGAACCGCCGTGCGAGTACCGCCAAGGCGGCGACGCCCGACGCGTCGTCGTTCGCCCCCGGCACCGGCCTGCGCAGCCCGGCGTCGGCGAACAGCGCGGCGGTCACGGCGCTCAGGAGCCGTCCGGTCCTGCGCGCGCCCAGCGCGACCAGCAGCGGGAACCCCGCCACCAGCGCCAGCGTCGGGACCGGGCCGTCCGGCTGCGCGATCGCGGGGTGGAACATCAGCCCGCCGTGCGCTGCGTCGTGATGGGCGTGGACGACCACGGTCGGCGGGCCCGCCCCGAACTCCGCGACGACGTTGTGGGTCACACGTTGCGGGAGCGCGCGTCGCAGCAGCCGCCACGGTCCCTCGACGTCCTCGATCACCGCCAGTGCCGCGAGCAGCCCGACGGCGCGACTCCCGGTGAGCGACGTCACCGCGGGTGGCAACCCGTACGGCCACCAGTGCGTCCCGTGCGCCCGCTCTGCCTCGATCCGGCCCCCGAGCCAGCCCGCCACCCGCGTCGCCGCCGTCCGTTCCCCAGGTGTCGCGGATCCGCGGCCGGGGATCGCCGCCAGCGCCGCGACCACGTCCACCGCGAGCGCGTCGTCTCCCGTCATCGGCGGGCAGCCTACGTCTCTGTGCGCCCGCGACCGGGTAGATCTATGGGTCATGGATCGAGCCGATCAGCGATTGCGAGCCGGCTACGCCACCTGCCGCCGCATGCACCGGCGCCACGATCCGACGTACTACTGGGCGACACGGCGGCTCCCCGCCGACGTCCGGCCGGCCACCCACGCGCTCTACGCGTACGTCCGCACCGCCGACGAGCTCGTCGACGGCCCGCGCCGGCCCGCGTCCCCCGAGGAGCGGCGCCGCGCGCTCGACGCCTGGGAGGCCGAGCTCGACTCGCCGCGGCATCCCGTCGCGATCGCGCTGGTCGACGCCGGCGATCGGCACCACCTGCCGCTGGACGAGCTGCATCCCTACATGGACGCGATGCGCATCGACTGCGCGCCGGTGCGGATCGGCAGCTGGGACGAGCTGGACCGCTACATGGACGGCTCGGCCGGGACCGTCGGGCGCATGATGGCGCCGCTCCTCGGCGTGCCCGAGCACGAGCACGACGCCTTCGGCCGGCTCGGCCAGGCCTTCCAGCTCACGAACTTCCTCCGCGACGTCCGGGAGGACGCCGAGCTGGGCCGCGTCTACCTCCCGGGCGTGCCCGGTCTGACGGGCGACACGGAGGCGCTGCGCGAGGCGGTGGCGACGGGCGTCGGCCGTGCCCGCGAGCGCTTCGGGAGCTGCGAGTCCGCCGTCGCGTCCGCGCCCGCCGCCGTCCGCCCGGGGATCCGCATCGCGTGCTCCGTCTACGCCTTGGTGCTCGATCGCATCGAGGCGGTCGAGTTCGACGTGATCCGCCGGCGCACTTCGCCGGCGCGCTGGCGGGTCGCCGTGGCGACCGCCGCCGCCGTGCGGTCGTGACCCGGCGCTCCACCCTGCGCGGGTCGGAGCGGACCGGCCTCGGGGCGCGCGGCCGTGCCGACGTCCTCGTCTGCGGAGCGTCGTTCGCCGGGCTGGCGGCCGCACGGGCGCTGGCGGGGAGTGGCGCTGACGTCCTCGTCGTGGACCGCTACGACATCGGCGAGCGGGCGACGAGCGCCTGCGCCGTCCCGACGCCGTGGATCCACGCGCTGGGCCTCGAGCGCGCCGTCCGCCAGGAGATCCCCTGCATGGCCTTCCACACGCCGCACGGCTCGCACCGGTTCCGGCTGCCGTGGTCGTGGTCGGCGTTCGACTACCGCACGCTGTGCCTGGCCCTGTGGGAGCAGTGCGGGACGGCGCGGTTCGAGGTCGCGACGGTGTCCGGCCGCGCCGGCCGCGTGGTCACCTCCGACCGGGGGGACCTGACGGCCGACCACATCGTCGACGCCCTCGGCTGGCGGCGGACTCTGGGGGGCGGCGCGCCCGTCCAGCCGCCGGCGGCGACCCTGTCGCGCGGCCTCGAGGTCCACCCCCACGGGTCGGGCCGCGACCTCGACGTCTGGATCGATCGGGACCTCGTCCGCTACGGCTACGCCTGGCGGGTTCCCGCGGACGGCGAGCAGCGCGTCGGCGCGGGCTCGTACGAACCCCGCCACGGGGTCCGGACCGGCACCGTCGACGCCGCCGCCCGCCTCGGCCTCCCGCCCGAGCGCTTCCAGGGCAACTACTTCCCGCACCGGCTGCGCCCGGCGGTCGAGGACGGCGTCCTCTTCGCCGGCGACTCCGCCGGTCACTGCCTCCCGGCCACCGGTGAGGGCATCCGGACCGCGCTGCACTTCGGCACGGCCGCGGGTGGCGAGCTCGCCGCGGTCCTGGCCGGCCGCCGGTCGGTCGGCGCGGCCCACCGCCGCTACGCCGCTCGGTCCGCCGCGCGCCGGCCGGTCTTCGAAGCCGCCTACGCCCTCCAGTGGCTCATCCCCCGGCTCCCGCCCCGCGTGCTCACGGGCCTGCTCGGGGTCCTCAGCCGGCCGCGCCTGTGCCGGCCGCTCGCGTCCGGTTACCTGCGTCTCGCCCGACCGCCGGGCGAGACGCGCTGACGCCGCGTCCCACTACAGCCGACCGCGGATCTTGCGCCCGGAGCTCGTACGGACGACGTAGGGCCTACCCCTTCAGGCCGCCTCCAGGTTCACCTCACGACTGTCGATGCATCCGTGAGCCACGACCCCTCGGCGCGACGGCGTGCCGCCAAGCGCAATGCCGACCCTTCAGCCCAACTCCCATTTCCTCACCGTCGGCAGCCTTGATGATGGACACCACATAGTCGCGACGGTGCTCGGGTTGCTGCCAGCCGGCGGCATCGTGATCATCGACCTCGGATGGCGGATCCATCGGATCGAGGGCGCGCCGAGCACCCGGCCCGGCATGGCGCCCGGCGCCGTCGCCGGGTGGGCGATCTCCGACGCCATGGATCCAGACCTGTGGGCCGCAGCGGAGCCGCACTGGGAAGCGGCGCTCGCGGGAAAGACCGGCTCCCTCGATTGGGTGGCCGCTGGCGAGGCCGCGGACTCCATGCTCCACTTCTCGCCGTTGCGGACGCCGGACGGCACGGTGGTCGGGGCCTGGATGGTCGCCCAGGACCTCACCGAACGCAGGCAGCTCGACCGGCAACTCGAGCGTCGCGCTCGGCAGCACACCGCGCTGGCCAGCCTGGGGACGATGGCGCTGCGGGACGAGGCGAGCGCGGCCCTCATGAAGGAGGCCTGTCGCATCGTCGAAACGATCCTCGGCGCCGATGTGGCCGCGGTGCTGCCGTACGTCTCGACGGGTGGGCTCGAGATCCGCGCGGTCTCGGGAGACGCGAACGTCGCCCGGCCCGATCCGGCGGCGCCCGCCGAACCGAACGTCATCCTCGATCACATGCGTGACATGGAGGGTCCGCTGGTCGTCGCCGACCTGCGGCTGAGTGAGTTCCGGGCGCCGATCCTCCAGGCGGAAGGCATGCTCAGCCTGATCGTGGCGCCCATCGGCGCACCCCGCGACCGCTACGGGTTGCTTGGTGCGTGCAGCCGTTCGAGCGACGCCTTCTCGCGGGAGGACGTGGACTTCCTCCAGGCGATCGCGAACACGCTGGCCGGGTCGGTGGAGCGCGGGCGCGCGGCCGACGAGGTCCTGCGCCGGGAGGCCCAGCTCAACGAAGCGGAGCGGCTGTTGAACATCGGCAGCTGGGAGGTCGACATGGACACGGGCGCCGCGACGGCCTCCAACCACCTGCGCGAGATGCTCGGTCTCGGTGATGGTCGGCTGCGCGTCGAGGATCTCCACGCGTCTGTGCACGACGAGGATCGAGAACGGCTGCTCGCGTACACGAAGGCCATCGAGACGCAGAGCGCCGAGCCCATCGAGTACCGGACCCTCGCCCGCGACGGGACGGTCCGGCTCGTGCGCGCCGAAGCTGCCGAGGTGACCGTCCGCAGCAGCGGAGAGCGCATCCTGGCCGGCACGCTGCGCGACGTGACCGAGGCGCGCCGTTCCGA
This sequence comes from uncultured Solirubrobacteraceae bacterium, assembly GCA_964242305.1. Lineage (GTDB taxonomy): Bacteria > Actinomycetota > Thermoleophilia > Solirubrobacterales > Solirubrobacteraceae > DATLGB01. The sequence continues at coordinate 110,347 of CAXTBB010000002.1, read as the reverse complement.
AGACGTCCTGCGCCGCTCGGAGGAACGCTTCCGGCAGGGCTTCGACAACGCACCGATCGGCATGACCCTGATCGACCCGCTGACCGGCCGGTATCTGCGCGTCAACGACGCCTACAGCCGCATGGTCGGTCGCCCCGTCGAAGAGCTGTTGGGGCTCACCTTCGCCGCCGTCGTGCATCCCGATCAGGACGAGCAGACCGAACGCACCGCCTACTTCGAGGGGGACGCCGAGCACCTGAGCACCGAAGCGCGCTACCTGCGCCCAGACGGGAGTGTCGTCTGGGCGGCGGTCAGCTCGTCGCGCGTCATGGGCCCGGACGGCACCGTCGACGTGCTCTTCTCGCAGATCATCGACATCACGGAGCGCCGCGAGCGGGAGGACGCGCTCCGCCGTGACGTCGAGGAGATCTCCTGGCTGAAGGAGATCAACGCCGCGCTCGCCGAGGATCGCTTCGAGCTCTACGGCCAGCCCATCGTCGACCTGGCCACGGGAGAGACCGTCCAGCACGAGCTGCTCCTGCGGATGCGCAACGCCGACGGCGAACTCGTCGCCCCCGGCGAGTTCCTCCCGGTCGCCGAGCGCTACGGGTTGATTCGCGACATCGACCGGTGGGTCATCTCGCGCGGCGTCGAGATCGCCGCCACCGGGATGGACGTCGAGATCAACCTGTCGGGGACCTCGATGAGCGACGCCGGCGCCATCGAGGACATCGACCACGCCCTGGAGCGAACCGCGGCCGACCCATCCAGGCTGGTGTTCGAGATCACCGAGACCGCGGCGATCAAGAACGTCCACAACGCCCGGGCGCTGGCCCAGCGGCTTCGCGACCGCGGCTGCCGCTTCGCTCTCGACGACTTCGGCACGGGGTTCGCCGGGATGAGCTCACTCAAGGCGCTGCCGCTGGACTACCTGAAGATCGACCGCGAGTTCGTGAAGGATCTCTGCACCAACGAGCCGGACCGACAAGTGCTCGTCGCGACGATCCAGCTGGCCCGCGCCTTCGGCCTGCAGACCATCGCGGAGGGCGTCGAGGACCAGGCCACGCTCGACCTGCTCCGCGAGCTCGGCGTCGACCACGCCCAGGGCTACTTCCTGGGACGGCCGGCCCCGATGGGCGCCGGGTCACGCGCCGCGGCGCGCTGACCGCTCAGAGGTCGAAGAAGACGGTCTCGCCGTCGCCTTGGATCCGGATGTCGAACCGGTAGCCATCGTCGGTCGGCGCGGGCAGGAGCGTGTCCCGTCGCCCGGGCGGGACGCCGTCCGGCACGGTGGCGCCGTCGAAGCAGATGCGGGTGGTGAGGTGGCGCAGCAGCCCGCGCGCGAACACGTGCACGGCCCAGGACGGGGCCGCCGGCATGACCACCTCCCAGCGACCGCTCGCGTCGGTGTGCGAGCGGGCGAACGCGCCGCCGCCCCAGGTCTCCACCATCGCGTCGGCGATCGGCACGCCGGCACCGTCGTAGACGACGCCGCCGACTCGCACGCCGGCCGGGTCGGCGACGGCGCCGTCGTCCCACGTCAACCCGATCGCCAGATACGGACCCACGGTCTGGGAGGGGGTCGCGGTCATTCGAACGGCGTGGCGTCGACGACGATGTCGAACTCATAGGCGAGCGCGTAGTTGTCCTGCGAGCTGTCGATGCTGAAGCGGCTCACCATCAGGTCGCGCAGCTTCGGATCGCGGACGGAGTTGAAGATCGGGTCGTACGGGAACAGCGGGTCGCCGGGGAAGTACATCTGCGTCACGAGCCGTTCGTCGAAGGCGCGGCCCATGACGGAGAAGTGAATGTGGGCCGGGCGCCACGCGTTGTGGTGGTTGCCCCACGGATACGGGCCGGGCTTGATCGTGAGGAACTCGTAGCGACCCTGGCCGTCGGTCACGGTCCGGCCGCCGCCCTGGAAGCCCGGGTCCAGGGGCGCGGGGAAGCGGTCGACGCGGTGGCGGTAGCGGCCGGCGGCGTTGGCCTGCCAGATCTCGACGAGCGAGTCGCGGATGGGCCGCCCCGTCGAGTCGAGCAGCCGCCCCGTCACGGTGATGCGCTCGCCGACGGGTGCGCCCGTGGTCAGGTCGTCGAGCAGCTCGCCCGGCCGCAGGTGGGACAGCACCGGGCCCGACCGCTCGGGTCCGACCGCGATCAGCGGCTGCTTGGGATGGCGCAGCGCGGTCGAGCGGTAGTCCGGGAAGTCGAGCGGCGGCTCACGCATGCAGCACCACCGCCAGTCCCTGCCCGACGCCGATGCACAGGGCGGCCACGCCGTAGCCGCCCCCGCGGGCCCGCAGCTCGTAGGCGAGCGTGGCCAGGATGCGCACGCCCGAGGCGCCGAGCGGATGGCCGATCGCGATCGCCCCGCCGCGGACGTTGACGCGCTCGGGGTCGAGCCCAGTCCATTCCCCCAGGCAGGCGAGCGCCTGCGCGGCGAACGCCTCGTTGAGCTCGACGGCCTCGACGTCGGGCCAGTCGATGCCCGCGCGGGCGAGCGCGCGGTTGGCCGCCTCCACGGGCGCGATGCCGAAGACGTCCGGGTCGACGGCGTGCGTCCCCCGGGCCACGATCCGCGCCAGCGGCTCGCCGGGGTGGGAGGCGTCGGCGAGCACGAGCGCCCCGGCGCCGTCGTTGAGCGAGGAGGCGTTCCCGGCGGTGACCGTCCCGTCCGCGACGAACGCCGGCTTGAGCGAGGCCAGCTTCTCCACGCTCGTGTCCGGGCGGACGCCCTCGTCGCGCGCGAGCTCCGTGCCGGGGACCGGCACCACCCAGTCGTCGTAGAAGCCGGCGTCCCACGCCGCCGCGGTCCGCTGGTGGCTGCGAACGGCGAAGGCGTCCTGCGCCTCACGGTCCACGGCGTGCAGGCCGGCCAGCTTCTCCGTGCTCGCGCCGAGCGAGATCGTCCACTGGTCGGGCATCCGCGGGTTGACCATGCGCCAGCCGAGTGTCGTCGAGTGCAGCGTCTGCTCACCGGTCGCGAACGCCTTCTCCGGCTTGAGCAGGACGCCCGGGGCGCGCGACATCGACTCGACGCCGCCGACCACGACGCACGCGGCGTCGCCGGTCTCGATCGCGCGGCTGGCCTGCATGGCCGCGTCGAGCGACGAGCCGCACAGGCGGTTGACCGTCGTGCCGGGCACGCTCGTCGGCCAGCCGGCGAGCAGCACCGCCATGCGCGCGACGTTGCGGTTGTCCTCGCCGGCCTGGTTGGCGTCGCCGAAGACGACCTCGTCGACGCGCTCGGGGTCCAGGCCGCGCGCCTCGAGCGCCGTGATCGCATGCCCCGCCAGGTCGTCCGGGCGGACCGCGGCGAGCGCGCCGCCGTACCGGCCGAAGGGGGTGCGGACCGCGTCGTAGAGGTACGCCTCAGCCACGCGCGACGAGCTCCCGCAACGCGCTGAGCTCGGTGTCCGTCGCGGGCTCCGTGTCGGCGACCGTCGCGGCGACCAAGAGGTCCCAGCCCGTCGCCTCGCGCACCTGTTCGAGCGTGACGCCCGGGTGCAGGGCGGTCAGCGTCAGCTCGCCGTCGACCGGCTCGAGCACGCCGAGGTCGGTGATGACCTGCGTCGTGCGCGCGCCCGTCGTGGTCAGGAAGTCGAGCTCGGCGACGAACGTGCGCGGGGAGTGCGTGGCGATGACGACGACCTCGGCGCAGCCCGTGGCGATCTCCGGCGCGCCGCCCGCGCCCGGCAGGCGCGTGCGCGGCGCGGCGTAGTCCCCGATCACGGTCGAGTTGAGGTTGGCGCGGCGGTCGACCTGCGCGGCGCCGAGGAACGCCACCTGGATGCGCCCCGGACCGATCCAGTAGTTGAACATCTCCGGTACGGATACCACGGCGTCCGCGGTCTCCGCCAGCTCCCCGTCGCCGATGGACAGCGGCACGCGGGTCGGCTTGGCCCCGATCGTGCCGGACTCGTAGACGAGGACGAGATGGGGGTTGTGGACCATGCGCGCGAGGATCGCCGCCGTGCTCGGCCGGCCGACGCCGATGAAGCACGAGCGCCTGCCGATCAGGCTGCGCGCGGCCACGATCGTCTGCAGCTCACCCGAGGACATGGGCGCCCATCCAGTCGGTGAAGCCGTCGCGGTCGCGGCTGATCGCGTCCCACGCGCGGTAGAAGTCGTTGTCGCGCGCGGTGATGCCGTGCGCGTAGGACGGCTGCGAGCCGCCGGGGGCCTCCGCCACCGCGTCGATCGCCCAACCGGGGATGACGACACCGCCGGGCCGCGGCTCCAGCGCCTCGACGAGCCGCTCGACCGTGACGAGCGAGCGCCGCGCCGCCAGGACCGCCTCCTTCTGCACGCCGGGGATCCCCCACAGCTGGACGTTGCCGGCGCGGTCGGCCTCCTGCGCGTGGATGATGGCGACGTCGGGGTTGAGGGCCGGGACGGCGACCAGCCGCTCGCCGGTGAACGGGCAGACGACCGCCTCCACGCGCGTGTGCGCGGCAAGGTCCGTGCCGGTATAGCCGCGCATCAGCGCGCACGGCAGGCCCGCGGCGCCGGCCGCGTAGCGGTTGGCCATGCCCGCGTGCGAGTGCTCCTCGATCTCGAGCGGCAGCGGCCAGCCGTGCTCGATCGCGTCGCGGAAGCGGTGCAGCGACCCGACCCCGGGGTTGCCGCCGTAGGAGAAGACGAGCTTGCGCGCGGCACCCGCGCCGATCATCTGGTCGTAGAGGACGTCAGGCGTCATCCGGATCAGCTCGAGCTCGCGGCGGCGCTGGCGCAGCACCTCGTGGCCGGCCGCGAAGGGAATCAGGTGGGTGAAGCCCTCCAACGCCACCGCGTCGCCGTCGCGCACCAGGCCGGCGACGGCGTCGGGAAGCGACAGGAGATCCGCCATATGTGTGCAGACTACCAAGCTGTGCACAGTTCTGTAGGATCCCGGGCGTGACGCGCGTCGGGATCGTGGGAGCCGGGCCCGCCGGGTTGACGCTCGGGCGACTGCTCGAGCGGCGCGGCGTGGAGTCGGTGATCGTCGAGGGGCGATCGCGCCAGTATGTCGAGCAGCGTGTGCGCGCGGGCGTGCTCGAGCAGAACACCGTCGACCTCCTGCACGAGCTCGGGGTCGGCGAGCGCCTCGACCGCGAGGGGCTCGAGCACCACGGCATCCACCTGCGCCGCCAGGGGCGCTCGACCTACGTCGACATGACCGCGCTGACCGGCCGGTCGATCACCGTCTACGGCCAGCAGGAAGTCGTCAAGGACCTCATCGCCGCCCGCCGCGCGCCGCTGCGCTTCGACACCCCGGTGGCCGCCGTCGACCCGGCGCGCGGGACGATCACCCTCGCCGGCGGGGAGCGCCTGGAGTGCGACGTCATCGCCGGCTGCGACGGCTTCCGCGGCGTCTGCCGCGAGGCGATCCCCGACCGGGTCGACGTCGCCTACACGTACCCCTTCGCCTGGCTCGGGATCCTCGCCCACGCGCCACCTGCGACCGAGGAGCTCATCTACGCGTGGCACGAGAACGGCTTCGCGCTCTACTCGATGCGCTCGCCCCAGATCAGCCGGCTGTACCTCCAGGTCCCTGCGGACGCGGACCTGGACGCATGGCCGGACGACCGCATCTGGGCGGAGCTCGAGGCGCGCCTCGGGGACGTCACCCGCGGCGAGATCTTCGACCGCGGCATCACGCCGATGCGCAGCTGCGTGTCCACGCCGATGCAGCACGAGCGGCTCTTCCTGTGCGGCGACGCCGCGCACATCGTCCCGCCCACGGGCGCCAAGGGCCTCAACCTCGCCGTCAACGACGCCCGGCTGCTCGACGCGGCGCTGGCGGAGGGGACGACGGACGCCTACGGCGAGACCGCGCTGCGGCGCGTCTGGCGTGCCCAGGACTTCTCCAACTTCATGACCCAGCTGCTGCACGACCTCGGCGGTGGGCCGTTCGAGCAAGGCCTGCAACTCGCGCGGATCGACTACGTCGAGCGCTCGGAGGCGGCGGCGCGGTCGCTCGCGGAGAACTACGTCGGCCTGCCGGCCCGGGGGGACTTCTGATGGCGGACGTCGGGTTGGCGGCGGCGCGGGCGATCGTCGCGCGGGCGATCGACAAGGCGGAGGCGCTCGGAGCCGCGGGCGCGTTCGTGGTGGTCGGCGAGAGCGGCTCGGTGGTGACCGCGTCGCGGATGGACGCGGGTGGTGCGGGCGGTCCGGCGCGGGCTCGGTCGAAGGCGTGGATCTCCGCGACCCAGCGCATCCCCAGTCACGTGCACCTGCACCGGATGACGACGCTGCCGGCGCCGATCGCGCAGGGCTTCCTCGCCTGCTCGCCCGAGGCGCGCTTCCCCGGCGCCGGCGGGCTGCCGCTCGACGGCGGCGGCTTCGCGGCCTCCGGCGCGTCGGTCGGCCCGTTCGTCGACCTGCCCGATCCGCGGCGGCTGATCGTCGACGGCAAGCCCGCCAACAGCGAGGACCTGATCGTCGCGTGGGCCGTGGACCGCCCCTACGTCGGGTTGCACGGCGACGACGAAGCGCGCTGGGTGGCGGCGTACGGCGCGCTGCCCGATGAACCGGGGCTCGGCCACCTCGACCCCGGGCCCGCGGCCGATCAACCGCAGCTGACGGCGGCGCGGGCGCTGGCGGACCGCGTGCTGGCGCTCGCCGCCGTGCCGGTCGCCGTCGCCGTCGTCGACCGCCGGGGCGAGCCGTGGCAGCTCGACGCGGCGGACGGCTGCGTCGCCGCCGGCCTGCCGGTCGCCGAGGCAGTCGCCGCCGCCGCGGCGTCCTTCGGCGTGCCCAGCGAGGCGGTCGACCCGGCGCTCGCCGCCCTCCTCCCGCTGCCGGCCGCGACGGCCCCCGGCGGGGTGCCGCTCCCCGGCGGCGGTGCGATCGGGATCGGGGGCCCGGACCCCGACACCTGCCGGGCGCTCGCCACCGAGGCGCTCGCGTGAGGGTCTGCGTCGTCGGCTGCGGGGCGATCGGCGGCCTGTACGCGGCGCACCTGGCCACGCTCGCCGACGTCGAGGTGTGGGCCTACGACGTCGCCCCCGGGCACGTCGCCGCGATCAACCGCGACGGGCTGCGCATCACCGGCCGCGCGGACATCGTCGCGCGGGTGCACGCGCGTACCGACGCCGGCGACATCCCGCCCTGCGAGCTCGGCATCGTCGCCACCAAGGCGACGTTCACGGCCGCGGCCATGACCGCGACGGCGAGCGTCTTCGCCGGCGGCGCGGTCGCCAGCGTGCAGAACGGGATCGGCAGCGAGGAGGTCGTCGCCGAGCACGTCGCCCGCGTCATCCGCGGCGTCTGCCTGCCCGCCGGTCACATGGAGGCTCCCGGCGTCGTCCACATGGACGCGCCGGGCACGACCTGGCTCGGCCCGTTCGAGCCGCAGCCGGGGACCGCGGACGAGGTCGACCGGCTCGCCGATGCGCTGAACCGCGGCGGGATGCCGTGCGAGGCGCGCGCCGACGCGCGCGGGGCGCAATGGACCAAGCTGCTCTTCAACGCCGCCACCAACCCGCTCGCCGCGCTCACGGGCCTGACCCACGGTGAGGTCTGCGACGTCCCCGCGCTCCGGGCGACGGCCAGCGCGCTGGTCGACGAGGGCCGCGCCGTGGCCGCTGCGCTCGGCATCGCGCTCGACGGCGATCCCGACGCGATGATCAGCGGGGCGGCCCTCGAGAACCACGGGCACCGGCCGAGCATGCTCCAGGACGTCGCCGCGCGGCGGCGCACCGAGATCGACGCGCTCAACGGCGGCATCGTCCGCGCCGCTGCCGCCGCCGGCGTGCCCACGCCGCTGCACACGACGATCGCCGCCCTCATCGGCGGCCTGGAGGCGAGCTGGTGACGATCACGCCCCTCAGCGACGGCGAGCTGCACATCCCCGCCACCGCGCTGCTCGACCGGGACCTGCCGCCGGAGTTCGCCGATCCCGACGGCCTCCTGGGCGTCAACTTCGGCGGCTTCCTCATCCGCACCGCGGACCACACCGTGGTGGTCGACACGGGGATCGGCGGCGGGGCGCTGCCCGAGCTGGGGATCGGCACGTTCCCCGACCGCCTGCGCGCGGCGGGCGTCGCGCCCGAGGACGTCGACACGGTGATCTTCACTCACCTGCACTTCGACCACGTCGGCTGGGCGACGGACGGCGCGGCGCCGTTCTTCCCCGCCGCGCGCCACCACGCCCACGCGCTCGACTGGGAGTACTACGTCACCCGTGCGACGCCGGAGACCGGGCCGGGGCGCGAGGACTTCGGGGCGATCCCGGCGCCGGCCCGGCTCGCGCCGCTGGCGGATGGCATCCTCCTGCACGAGGGCGAGCGCACCGAGATCGTCCCGGGCGTGACGCTGCGCCTGGCGCCCGGCCACACCCCGGGGCACTGCGTCGTCGAGACCGGCGACGCCGTCGTGCTCGCCGACGCCGCGCACAACCCGGCCCAGCTGCTCACCGACGACTGGCGGTCGGTCACCGACGTGGACCCGGCGCTGGCGCAGCGCACGCGTGCCGCGCTGGCCCGCGAGCTCGCCGGCAGCGGCACGCTGATCACGATGACCCACGACGCCGGCAACCGCTTCGGCCGCCTGGACGCCGACCGGCGCTGGACCTACGCGCCCAGCATCGAGTAGCCGCCGTCGCAGATCATGTAGCTGCCGGTGATGTGGACGGCGTCGTCCGTGCCCAGGAACAGCGCCGCGCCGGCGACGTCCTCGGGCGGAGGGATGCGGCCCATCGGCGTGTCGCGCTGCAGCTGCTCGATGCGCCCGCCCTTCATGTCGGGACGGTTCATCACCGCCGGAGTGTCCATGAAGCCCGGGGCGAAGGTGTTGACGCGCACCTCGGGCGCGAGCGCCCGCGCGTAGGACTTGGTGATCCCGAGCAGCCCGTACTTGCCGGCCGCGTAGATCGGCGCCCGCGGGCTGCCGCGCACGATCACGGTCGAGCCGATGTTGACGATCGCGCCGCGCCCGCGGGCCTTCATCGCCTTGCCGAACTCGTGGACCATCAGCATCGTGCCCTTGATGTCGACGGCGAGGCAGTGGTCGACGACCTCCTCGCGCAGGTCCTCCCAGCCGTGCTGGTCGGACGCCATGTCGCCGACGTTGTTGACGAGCACATCGACGTCGCCGGCCTCGGCGAGCATGCGCTTGATGTCGTCCCACAGCGCGATGTCGCCCTGCACGAGCGACGCCTCCGCACCCGCCTCGCGCACGGCCGCCGCGGTCTCCTCCGCACCCGCCGCCGAGCTGCGGTAGTGAACCACCACGCGCGCCGCGCCCTCGTGCGCTGCCCGCACCGCGAGCTGGCGGCCGAAGCCCGTCCCCGCTCCCGTCACCATCACCGTCTTGCCGTCCAGCTTGCCACTCATGTTCACACCACGCTCCGTCCGCCGTCGATGTACAGGACCGTCCCGGTCATGAACGCCGCCTGCCGGGAGCACAGGAAGAGGACCGGGCCGACCACCTCGTCCACGCGCGCGAAGCGGCCGGCCGGGATGAGCGCGACCAGCTGCTCGCGCTTCTCGGGATGGTCGGCGAGGTACTGGCGCGTGAGCTCCGTGTCCATGTAGCCGGGGGCCACGGCGTTGACCGTGATGCCGTCGGCGGCCGTCTCGTGCGCCATCACGCGCATCAGCTGGTTGATCGCTCCCTTGGTCGCCGCGTAGGGACCGTGCAGCTTGTGCCCGCTGCGCCCGGCGACCGAGGAGAAGAGGACGATCCGTCCGTGGCCCTGCGCGCGCATCCCGGGCACCGCCGCGCGGGCCAGGTGGAACGCGCTGGAGAGGTTGACGGCGACGATGTCGTCCCAGTCCTCGTCGGCGTACTCGTCGATCGGCAGGCGCTTGTTGATGCCGACGGAGTGGACGAGGACGTCGACGCCGCCGAGGATCTCGACCGCGCGCGCGAGCGCGCCGCGCGCGGCGTCGGGGTCGCGCAGGTCGGCCTGGATCTCGGCGCCGTCGGCGACGTCGATGACGGCCACGCGCGCACCCGCCGCGGCGAAGGCCTCGACGAGCGCCGAGCCGAAGCCGCCGGCTCCGCCCGCGACCACGACGCGCTGGTCGTCGAGGCCCAGCCAGCTCACGCGAACCTCGTCGTGATCGCGCCGATGCCCTCGATGGTGCTGACGAGCTCGTCGCCCGGCGCGAGGTAGCGCGGGGGGTCCATGCGGTTGCCGACGCCCGCAGGCGTTCCGGTGAAGACCAGGTCGCCCGGCAGCAGCGGGCAGACGGCGGACAGGCGGGCGATCGTCTCGGCCACGCCGAAGAGCATCTCCGACGTGCGCGCCGCCTGCATCGCCACGCCGTTGACGGCGCAGCCGATGGCCAGGTCGTCACGGTCGGGCAGCGCGTCGGGCGTGACCAGCCAAGGCCCGGTCGGGCCGAAGCCGGGGAACGACTTGCCGAGGCTGAACTGCGCCGGCGAGCCCATCATCTGGACGTCGCGCGCGGAGAGGTCCTGCCCGATCGTGACCCCGGCGACGTGCGACCACGCGTCGGCGGCTGCGACGCGGTGCGCGCTGCGGCCGATCACGGCGACCAGCTCCACCTCCCAGTCCACCCGGTCGGTGGCGACCTCGACGACGGCGTCGGGGCCCGTGAGGCAGGACGGGAACTTGGTGAAGGTGAGCGGCATCGGCGGCAGCTCGAGGCCGGCCTCCTGCGCGTGCATCGCGTAGTTGAGGCCGAGCGCGAAGACCTGCCGCGGCCGGGGTACCGGGGCCCCGAGACCGGCGGCGTCGAGGGCCGCCGCCCCGCCGAAGTCGGCCGTCGCCGCCCATGCCGCGAACGCGTCCCACTCGGCGTAGGGGGACTGTGGATCGGGGCCGAAGCGGCCGCCGCTCGCGCGCTCCGCATCCAGGGCGCGATCGCCGTCCAGCAGGGTCAGCCGGTCGTGCAGATTGGCGATGCGCATCTTGCGCCACTCTACACAGATTGCTAAAGTGTATGCAACTTGGTTGGTGACGACGGAGGGACCTGTGATGAAGCTGGTGACGTTCGACGACGGGAAGGTGGGGCGCGTAGAGGGCGATCAGGTGGTCGAGCTCGACGTTCCCGACATGCGGACGTACTTCGAGCGCGATCAGGAGGCCGCCGAGACCGGTGAGACGTTCGCGCTGTCCGACGTCCGCCTGCGCGCGCCGATCGTCCCGAAGAAGTTCTTCCACACGGCCGGCAACTTCCGCGAGCACCACGAGGAGTCCAAGAACGTCAACTGGTCGCACCCCGTGCTGCCGTGGATCGTCTTCTTCCAGAACATCGACGCGATCATCGGAACCGAGGACGACATCGTCTACCCGCCCGAGGGGCTCACGAACGAGATGGACTACGAGCTCGAGCTCGCGGTCGTGATCGGCAAGGCGGGCAAGTTCTTCTCCCCCGAGGAGGCCGAGGAGTACATCGCCGGATACCTGATCTTCAACGACATCACCGCCCGCGACATCCAGCGCGAGGAGATGAAGTCCGGCGTCTTCTGCCTGTCCAAGAGCATCGACACCTTCTGCCCGATCGGACCGTGGATCGTGACGCCCGACGAGGTCGGCGACCCCCACGACCTCGACATGTACCTGCGCGTCAACGGCGAGCAGCGCCAGCAGTCGCACACGGGGAAGATGTCGGTGACGATCCCGGAGATCATCAGCCACTACTCGCCGATGGGCTACTCCCCGGGCGACATCATCTCCACCGGCACCGTGTCCGGCGTGGCCGGCTTCAGCGACGACCCGATGTCGCTGTACCTCAAGCCCGGCGACACCGTCGAGTGCGAGATCGAGCACGTCGGCATCCTGCGCAACCGCGTCGTCTCCGCCGACGTCCCCGCGGCCGTCTAGATGCTCACGGAGGCGCTCGCGCTGCGCTGGGACGAACAGGACTTCACGGAGGTCCGGCCCGGCATCTTCGGCGCCACGATCGACACGGAGCAGCTGACCGCGACCGTCTACCGCTACGAGCCCGGCTGCGCGTGGGAAGAGCACGCGCACCCCGAGGACCAGGTCACGTTCATCGCCGAGGGCGGAAGGGTCGACTTCGTCGTCGGCGGCGCGCCCACGCCGCTCGGGCCCGGCCAGCTCGCCGTCATCCCCGGCGGCGTGCCCCACAGCGCCACCGTCCCGGAGGACGGTGAGCGCGTGGTGACGGTGAACGTCTGGCGCCTGCGTTCGCGCGCTTAGGCGAGGACGACGTCGAGGCCGTCGGCGGCGGCGCGCAGGGCCTCGACGTCGATGTCGTGCGCGTCGGCGGCGAAGATGTGCTCGTCGGTCGCCGTGCCCGCGGTGGCGATCAGCGCCTCGAGGCCGCCGGGCGCACTCATGGTGAGCATCTTCGTGTAGTGGCCGTCGCCGGCGTAGGCGTGCTCCGTGCCGGCCGGGATGCTGGCGGTGTCGCCGCGGGTGAGGACGTGCTCGTCCCCGTCGAGCGTCAGCCGCAGCCGGCCCTCGATCACCATCAGCGACTCGTGGGCCTGCTCGTGGTGATGGGCGGGGAGGCCCGGGCCCTTGGCCAGCTCGACCGTCGTCATCGTCGTGGTGCCGCCCGACTGCGCGGCGCCCAGCAGCGTCGTCTGCAGCAGACCGCCGAGGGCGTGGCGCGGTCCCTCGCCGGCGCGCAGGAAGTACGCCTCCTGAGCCTCCGGCAGCGTGTCGTCGGCGCCCTCGCTCGGCTCCGCGTACTGGGCGTCGGGCCGGTACTTCATCTTGAACTCGTGCTCGGCGCGGCCGAACTTCTCGAACGGCGGCGGGCCCTTGGGGCCCTGCGGGAACGCCGCCGCGGCGAACGGCTCGCCGACGAGGTCGAAGAAGCGATCCCAGCCGCCGGGGACGATCGGCCCGACGAAGGTGGAGAAGTGGCCGCGCAGCTGGTACGCGTGCAGAGTGCCGGGCGGGATGTAGCCGAAGTCGCCGGGGACGAGGACGCGCGCCTCGTCGTCGGCCCACAGCTGCACGGCGCCGCGCAGGACGTAGAAGAACTCGTGCTCGTCGTCGTGGTAGTGCAGCGGGATGGGCCGGTCGGCGCGCGGGCCGTCGAGGCTCATGACCGACATCGCGCCGCCGGACTCCTCGGCGCCGACCAGTGCCCGCCCGACCTCCCCGAGCAGCACGTGGGCGCGGCCGCTGCCGGCCTCGATCACGTACGGGACCGCGTCACCGGGAAGCGTGGTCACCGGGGTGCGCTCGGTCAGGTAGGTGGTCATCGGGTTCCTCTCTCCTCGTATCCGGACAGTCTTGGCAAAGTGTATCCACTTTTGCATTCTGTCGCCACTATCCGATGACCGCGATCTCCTCCGCCGGCCAGCCGGGCTCGCCGCCGTGCAGGAACCTCCCCCACGCCGCCTGCATCGCGGCCGAGACGGCGCGGGTCGCTGCGTCGTCGGCGACGAAGTGACGCGCGACGGCACTGGTGGCGAAGGTGCCGAAGAGCAGCGGGACGTCGATCGTGTGCAGCGCACCGAGCCGCGGGTCAGGCGAGGCGTGCTCGACGCGGAAGCGGTGCACCGCGCCGCCGGCCTCCCCGCGCGCCGCCGCCCACGCCTGCGTCGGCGCGGTGAAGAGGCGCTCGGTGACGTCGCGCACGCGCGGCTCGTCGTCCTCGGCGGTGGGCGGGCGGCCGGCGCGGAACAGGAACGTCGCCTCGTCTCGAGTCGTGCCGACGAGCACGGGGACGTCGATGCGCGCGGCGGGCGCGTCCAGCGGCGCGACCGGGAGCGTCGCCGGGTCGAGCGTCGGCCAGGCCGCCCCGCGCGTCCCCCGCCAGTCGGGCTCGGCGAGCAACGCCTCGTGCGCGGCGACGATGGCCTCCGCCGGCGCGGTCGCCGCATCGTCCACGCGCGCCCGCAGCGCGTCGGCCCAGCGCGCCCCCCGGGCGGGGTCGTTGCCGGCCTCCGGCAGCGGCGGTGAGTGCAGGATCGCCCGCGCGAAGAGGCCACCGGCGAGCGGGCTGCAGAGGAGGCCGGCGACGTTGGCCGCGCCCGCGGACTGCCCGCCCATCGTCACCCGCGCGGGGTCGCCGCCGAACGCCCCGACGTTGTCACGCACCCACTCCAGCACCGCGACGTGGTCGCGCAGCCCCCAGTTTCCGCCCCCCAGGTCGGGGTGGTAGAGCCATCCGAGCGAGCCCAGGCGGTAGGTGAAGGTGACGACGACGGCCTGCGCCGCCTCGGCCAGCGCGGCGCCGTCGTAGATCGACGAACCGGCCCAGCCCACCGTCCACCCGCCGCCGATGGACCAGACCAGCACCGGCCACGGCCCATCGCCCGACCGCGGCGTCCAGACGCTGAGCGTCAGGCAGTCCTCGGCGCCGGGCGGCGTCTCCCCGTGGGCGAACTTCGAGATCGGCCGCAGCGGCTGCGGCGCGGGCGGGCCCGGGCGGTCGGCGTCGAGGACGCCGTCCCAGGCCGCCGGCTCGGGAACTCCCCAGCGCCGTGCGCGCGCGTACGGGATGCCGAGGTACGCGCCGTCCTCGCCGCGCACGGCGCCCCCGGAGGTCCTGACGAGGGGCATCAGCGCGAGCGGCGCGGCTTGGCCGCGCCCGCCACGTCGGCGAGCGTCTGCTTGAGCCGCTCCGGCTCGTAACCGGGCTCGAGCAGCTCCATGACATCGAAGGCGGAGCGCGACAGGTGCTGGGCGAGCAGCCGGCCCGCGAGGTTGCGATCCCCGGCCTTGCACGCGTCGAGGATCTCCCGGTGCCCGGCGGTGAACCAGGCCGACGACGCCTTGGCGATGTGGAGGCGGCGGTAGCGCTCGCCGTGGTCGAAGAGCTGGGCGAGGAGCGCGTTGACGCGGGTCCCCGCCCGCGCGGTCAGGCCGCGGTGGAAGGCCGCGTGCGGGAGGTTCCAGCGCCCGTAGTCCTCCGCAGTGGCGAAGTGCACCATCTCCGCCAGGCGACCTTCGAGGGCGGCGATGTCCTCCGGCGTCAGCCGCGGCACCGACAGGCGGATCGCCTCCGCCTCGAGCGTGACGCGCATGACGACGAGCTCCTCGAGGTCCATCGCCGACAGCGGCGTGACGGTGACGCGGCGGTTGGCCTGCGCGTCGACGAGCCCCTCGCTCTGGAGCATGCGCAGCGCTTCGCGCAGGGGCGTGCGGCTGACGCCGAGCTCGTCGGCCAGTGCCACCTGGGACATGACGGCGCCGGGCGCGATCTCCCCCGCCAGGATGGCCTCGCGCACCCGGCGATAGACCTGTTCGACGTTGTCGCGGCGAGCGGTTCCGTCGGGGGGAGCGCTCATCGGCGTTGAGCGTACCGAGGCACGCGGTCGGCTTTCACAGCATCACCAGTCCGGCGTTTGGGCACAACGTCTGCCCCGTCATCGTCGCGGCGCCGTCGGAGACGAGGAAGGCGACCGCGCCCGTGTAGTCCTCGGGCGCGAGCGTGCGGTCCAGCGCCTGCCCGTCGCGGACGCGCGCGAACGCCTCCGCCGGCAGGTCGCGGCTCGCCGCGTCCGTGGCGGTCAGGCCGGGCGCGATCGCGTTGACGGTGACGCCGGCGCCGCCGACCTCGACGGCCAGCGCCCGCGTGAGCCCGACGAGCGCGCCCTTGCTGGCGACGTAGGCGAGCATCCCCGACGCCGCGGGAGGCCGGAAGAAGGTGTCCGAGACGACGTTGACGATCCGCCCCCAGCCGCGCGCCGCCATCCCCGGGACAAGGGCGCGGGCGAGCAGGAGCGGCGCCTCGACGTTGACTGCCTGGACCCGGCGCCAGAGCTCCAGCCCGAGCTCGGCCAGCGGCGCGCGGGACAGGTCGGCGGCGACGTTGACGACGACGTCGCAGGCCCCGGCGGCGTCGGCCAGCTCCGCGACGGCGGCGGGGTCGGCGAGGTCGGCGGCCACCGCCCGGGCGCCCAGCTCCGCCGCCAGGGCGTCCGGCGCCGCGCGGTCGGTGAGCACGCACACGAGGCCGTCGGCGGCGAGCCGGCGCGCGATCGCCGCGCCGATCCCGCCGCCCGCGCCCGTGATCAGGGCCACGCGCGTGGTCATCCGCCGCCCGCCTCGTAGGTCACGAACAGGCCGTCCGGGTCGCGGCGCGCGCGGATCGCCTCCAGCCGGGCGAACGCGGCGTCGGTCATGAAGCGGTCCGGCCGGCACCCGAAGTCCGAGTCGCCGATGTAGACGCCCTCGCCCACCGCGGCGAGCTTCGCGTGTTGGCCGTGCACCCAGCGGCGGTGGCGCTCGTCGTCGCCGGCGTCCGTCCAGATCGCGTACGTCGCCAGGTAGACGTTCGCCTCCAGTGAGAACGCCATGTCGGGCAGGCGCCGTGCCGGCGCCCAGCCGTACCAGATCGAGAACGAGTGCTGGGTCGGCAGCTCGGCGTAGACGTCGCGCAGCAGCGGAGCCAGCGTCGCCGCGTCCGCGTTCGTCCACTGCGAGTCGGCGCAGTAGCGGTGCCCCTCGGGATTCTGCGCGGTCTGCGCGTCGTTCTCGGCCGCGATCGTCGTCGGGCCGCGCTCGTGCTCGAGCGCGGCGACAGGGCAGGCGTCGAGGGGCGCCAGCAGCGCGTCGGCCGCCTCCCGCCCCGTCGCGGTGAGCGTCGTGTGCAGCAGCAGCTCGGTGCCGGCGCCGCGCAGCCGGGTGGCGGCGATCACGGGCTCGACCGCCGTGTCGAGTCGAGGCAGGACGTCGTGCATGAACGCGAGCAGGGGCTCGAGATCCTCCAGGGCGAAGACCCGCGTGTCGTGGAACATCGGCACCGCCGGATACGTGCGGAGGTGGAAGCGGGTCACGACGCCGAAGAAGCCAGGGCCCGCGCCGCGCACGGCCCAGAAGAGGTCGGCGTGCTCGTCCGCGGAGGCGTGGACCAGCTCGCCGTCCGCCGTGACGACGTCGATGCCGACGACGTTCTCGCAGCCCCATCCCCAGCGCCGGCTGTTCCAGCCCTGACCGCCCTGGAGCAGGAAGCCGCCGAGGCCGACGCTCGCGCAGTGGCCGCCGGTGAAGGTGCGGCCGCGCTCGTCGAGGAAGGGGGTCAGCTCGGCACCGCCCTTGATCGCCGGGCTGGCGGTGGCCACGCCCGTCGCGTCGTCATAGGCGAGCTCGCGCAGGCGCCCGAGGTCGATCAGGAGGGCGCCGTCGCGCACGCTCCAGCCGGCCCAGCTGTGCCCGCCGGCCCGCACGGCGACCTGCCACCCGCGCTCGCGGGCCAGCCGCACGCCTGCGACGACGTCGGCCTCCGTCTCCGCGACGAGCACGGCGGCCGGCTCGCGCTCGGGCTTGCGGGCGTTGAAGATGCGGCCCGTCGCCGCCTCGGCGAAGCCGGGGTCGTCCCGCTCGACGAGGTTCACGAGATCACCGACTCCCCGCCGTCGACGACCAGCTCGGCGGCGTTCACGAAGGCCGCGTCGTCGGAGGCCAGGAACAACGCGACGCGCGCGATGTCTTCGGGCTCGGCCATCCGCCCCAGCGGGTTGCCGCTCGCGACCGCGTGCATCGGGTGGTCGGGGTCGGCGAGCAGGTGGGCGATCTGGGGCGTGCGCGTCAGGCCCGGGGACAGCGCGTTGGCGCGGATGCCGTGGCGGGCGCCCGACGCGGCGAGGTGCCGCGTGAAGGCGAGCACCCCGCCCTTCGCCGCGCCGTGCGCGGCCTGCTCCTGGAACAGCGCGCCGCGATGGGCAGACACCGACGCCGTGTTGATGACGTGCCCGCCGCCGCCGGCGATCAGGTGCGGCCAGGCCGCGCGCGTGACCGTGAAGATCAGGTCGAGCTCGTTGCGGATCGTGAAGCGCCAGTCGTCCCAGGTGACGTCCTCGAAGCGCCCGACCCGGTTCGCCGAGGCGTTGTTGTAGAGGACGTCGATGCCCCCGGCGGCGGCCACGCCCGCCTCGACCCAGGCGGCCGCGGCGTCGGGGTCGCCGAGGTCGACCGGCGCGAACGCGTGGCCGCCGGCCAGCTCGTGCTCGTTGAGGTCGCAGCCCACCACCACCGCGCCCTCGTCGGCGAACAGCCGCGCGGCGGCCGCGCCCTGGCCGCCGGCCGTTCCCGTCACGAAGCAGACCTTCCCGTCGAGGCGGCCCACCTACCGGCGCTCCACCAGCTCCACGAGGTTGCCCTCCGGGTCGGCGAGGAAGGCGAAGCGGACGCCCGGCTCCGGCGACGGGCGCGGGGAGGTGCGCCCGGTGGCGCCGGCGGCCAGCGCGCGCTCGTAGAGAAGCTCGATGTCCGGCGTGGCGACGGCGACGTGGCCGTAGCCGCGCGTAGCCAGCGCCTCGATCGGGGTCGCCGGGGTCGGGCCGGCTGCCGCGCCTGGACGCTGGAACAGCTCGAGCCGCCCGCCCCCCGGGAGCCTGAGCATGGCGCCGCGGATGTCGTCGACCGGCAGGGTGAACGCGAACTCGGTGGCGAAGCCGAACGCCTCGCCGTAGAACCGGGCGGCGGCGTCGAGGTCGGCGACGCCGAGACCGGCGTGGTCCAGGCTCACGACCACGGCCTACGGCTTGACCGCTCCGCGGACCGGCGGCGCCGGTGCGGGCCGCCACGACACCCGCCGGGCGAGCCAGCGGCCCAGCCACACCAGCGGCGGGGGCGGTGTGGCCGCGATCCCGTCGGGCTGCTTGATCGCCGTCAGCGTGAGCAGCACGCCCGCGACCACGAGCTGGTACTTGCCGACGTTGAACGCCTTGTCCATCGCCGTCACCAGCAGCCCGGTCCCGGAGAGCATGATCCCGGCGACCACGGCGCCCGAGATGCGGCCGACGCCGGCCACGTAGGTCACCGCCAACAGCGACAGCGACGTGAAGACCGCGAACGACGGCGGCGAGATCGTCTGCTGCTGGTAGGCGAACAGCGCGCCGCCGATCCCGGCGATGAACGCCGACAGCCCGAAGGCGAGCAGCTTGGTACGGGCGACGTCGATGCCGACCGCCGACGCGGCGCGCTCGTTGGAGCGAACGGCGATGAACATGCGCCCCGCGGGCGCGTTGCGCAGCCGGGCGACCAGCAGGCCGACCAGGCACACGATCCCCAGCGCGAGCACGCCGAAGATCAGGCGCGGGAAGCTCTCGCCCTTCGCGATGCCGAGGTCGAGCCCGAACAGCTTCGGCGAGCCCACGCTGGAGCCGCCGAGCCCCCCGCTGAACGACTCGTCGTTGAACAGGATGGCGTCGAGGGCGAAGGCGGCCGCCAGGGTGACGACGGCCAGGTTGACGCCGCGCAACCGCAGCGCCGGCAGCCCGATGACCACCCCGAGCGGGACCGCCAGCAGCGCGGCCAGCAGCGGCGAGAACGGGAACGGGATGCCCGCGCCGCCTGCGAGGTGGGTGAGCTCGAAGCCGCTGATGCCCGCGAAGGACATCTGTGCCAGCGAGACCTGGCCGACGTAGCCGGTGAGCACCACGACGGACAGCGACAGGCAGGTCGAGATGATCGACGCGATGAACGCGGACCGCAGCGACCCGTGCAGCACGGCGAGCACGACCACGCCCGCCACGAAGCACAGCGCCGCCGTCGCCACCGGGCGGGTCGGCCGGCCCAGCGACGGGTTGCGCAGCTCGCCGACGATCCCGCGTGCGCCGACGCCGCGCGACAACATCGTCATCGCGATCATGATGAGCAGGAACGGCAGCGCCTGCGGGAGCCCCTGCTCGGGCAGCCACTTCCAGACGGTGAGCAGCTTGGTGATCTCCGACTGGAGCATCCCGAGCGCCATGCCCGCGAGCGCGGCGACGGCGAAGGACTTGAAGCGCGCGACCAGGGCGACGCCGAGCGCCGGGACGATGAAGAGCGTGTAGGACGTCGGGTCGACCGTCGAGACCGGCGCGATGAGGATGCCGGCGACGCCCGCGAGGGCCGTGGCCAGCGTCCAGTTGCCGAGCCCGATCCGATCGGCGGACAGGCCGACGAGGGCGGCGCCCTGCTCGTTCTCGGCGCTGGCGCGGGTCGCCAGCCCGAAGCGCGTGAAGCGGTAGACGGCGGCGAGCACAGCGGCCAGCACGAGCACGATGCCGGCGAACCACAGCCGGTCCGACGGGACGGTGATGCCGGCGATGCTGAGCGGCTCGGTCGGCAGGATCGACGGCGTCGACTTCGCCGTGGTGCCGTAGTTGAGGACGGCGACGGCCTGGAGCCCGAGCATCGTCCCGACGGAGGCGCACACCCGCGTCAGCGCGGTCGCGTGGCGCAGCGGCCGGTAGATGACCCAGTACATGCCGGCCCCGAGGACCGCCGCATAGACGAGGGAGACCACGATGGCCGCGCCCGTGCCCAGCGGGGAGCCCAGGTCGATCTCGTGGGGGATGACCACCCAGGGGAGCTGCAGCGTCCCGTCCCCGCGCAGGCCGAGGTACACGTAGGCGATGAACATCGCCACGGCGCCGTGGCCGAAGTCGATCACGCCGGCGGCGCGGTGCTTGAGCACCAGCCCGAGCGCGAGCATGCCGTAGACGGCGCCGGAACCGAGGCCGAGGAGCAGGAAGAGGATGTAGGAGGACATGGTGGTCGCAGGGCGGCGGGGCCGGGGCGCGTGTGGCCGCGGCCCCGCCGGGGTGCTAGGACTGGGGCGTGTAGAGGTCCGCTCCGGTCACCCAGTCGGGGGTGACCGTCTTGACCTCGGCGCCGTCGACCTGCTTGATCTTCTGGTAGGTGTTGCAGATGGCGGTGTTGCCGGCGAGCTGCTTGCCGTCGCAGGTGTACTCGTGTGCCATGAAGTTCGGGTGGGGCTGCCCGTCCTTGAAGGCGCCGAGGATCGACTTCGTGTCGAGCGTCTTGAGCCCGTCGAGCGCCGCCTGCACGTTCATCACGCTCGAGAAGCCGGCCTGGGCGATGGAGTCCAGCGCCAGGTCGGACGGGCCGTACTTCTTGACCGCCGCCAGCATCAGGTTCGTGTCCTTCGTGCCCGCGTTCAGCGAATCGAACGGCTGGGCGAAGTACAGGCCGTTGGCCGCGTCCCCCGCGGTCTTGAGCGCCGGCGGCGAGGTGCACGGATCGATGCCCATGATCTTCGCGGTGCTGCCGACCGCCTTGAGCGCCTTCAGCAGCGCCGGGCAGGCGTTCGGGGTGTTGACGTAGACCACGTCGGGCGAGCCCTGGATCGCCGACGCCGCCACGGAGGACAGGTCCGCCGCGCTCGGGGAGACCGGCACGGAGCTGACGTCGACGCCGGCCTTCTTGAACGCCGGGACGATGACGCCGAGGCCGGTGGCCTTGCCCTGCGTGTCGTCCGTGTAGAGGACGGCCGCCTTCTTGGCCTTCAGCGTCTTGGCCGCATAGGAGACAGCGGCCGCGTTGTCACCCACGGAGATGGAGTAGAACTGGACCGCGTTGGGGGCGTTGCTCTCCACCGGCGTGAACGGGATGCCGCCGAGGTAGGCGAGGTCGGCCCGCTTGTAGACCGGGAACGCGCCGGGCGCGCCCGTGTCGGCGCCGCCGAGGATGGCGGTGGGCTTCTTGTCGACGATCTGACCCGCGCAGCGGCCCGAGGTCGACGGCTGGCCGTCGGTCGCGCAGCTCGCGATCTTGACCGGGTGCCCGCCGATGCCGCCCTTGTACTCGTTGATGTACTTGACCGCGACCTCGGCGGCCTGGCGGTACTCGGGGAAGGTGACCGGACCGGACTCGAGGTTGAGCAGGCCGAGGGTGATGGGGGTGCCCGACGCCTTCTTGGGGGTGCCGAGCGCGGACGAGGTGTCGGCCGCCGGCGTGGAGTCCGATGACGACGGGCTGCTGCTGCTCGACGACGAGTCGTCGCTGCTCCCGCAGCCGGTCACGATGACGCCGGCCGCAGCGGCTGCGGCGAGTGCGCCCGTCCACTTCCTCCTGGTGCTTCGCATGAGTCTCTCCTCTGGTTTGGTTCAGGCGCTCGCCACGGCCGCTTCGCCGAGGTAGCTGGATCGCAACAGGTCCCGCCGTCCGCGCAGGTCGGCGGCGCTGCCCGACAGCACGAGCTCGCCGTGGCTGAGCACGTAGGCCCGGTCGGCGACCTCGAGGGCCAGGGAGACGTGCTGCTCGACGAACAGCACGCCGGTGCCGAGGTCCTCCGCCACGCGGCGCAGGATCGGCAGCAGCCGCTCGACGATCACGGGCGCGAGGCCGAGGCTCATCTCGTCGACCAGCAGCACCTTCGGCGCGCTGACGAGCGCACGCCCGACGGCCAGCATCTGCTGCTCGCCGCCCGACAGCACGCCGGCCTTGCGATCCAGGCACTTGTGCAGCTCGGGGAGCATCTCGATGAGCTGCTCGCGCCGCAGGCTGCCCTTGCTCTCGGCCAGCGTCAGGTGCTCGCGCACCGTCATGTCGAAGAACAGGGCCCGGCCCTCGGGGACGAGCGAAACGCCGCGGCGGGCGAGCTTGTGGGTGGCGACGCCGGCGATGTCCTCGCCGCCCAGGCGCACCGTGCCGGCGATGGGCGCGAGCACGCCCGCGATCGTCGTCAGCGTCGTCGTCTTGCCGGCGCCGTTGGGGCCGAGCAGGGCGACGACCTCGCCGGCGGCGACCTCGAGGGTGAGCCCGCGCACGACCGCGGAGCCGTCGTAGCCGGCGTCGAGCCCGTCGAGCGCGAGCAGCGGCGCCTCAGGCATGCGCCTCCTCCTTGTGACTGCCGAGGTAGGCGGCGACGACGGCGTCGTTCGTGCGGATCGCGTCCGGCGCGCCGCGGGCGATGACACGGCCGAAGTCGAGGACCACGACCTCGTCGCAGACGCTCAGCACGAGGCTCATGTCATGGTCGACGAGGAGGACGGTCACGTCCTCGCCGACGAGATCCTTGAGGCGCTCTCCGAGCTCGGCGCTCTCGTCGGTGTCGAGGCCGGCGGCGGGCTCGTCCATGAGGACCAGGCGCGGGCGCTGGGCCAGCGCTCGGGCGACGCCGACGAGCTTGCGCCGGCCGTGCGAGAGCTCCGTCGGGAGGCGATCGGCGACGTCGGTGAGGCCGCACAGCTCGAGCGCCCAGTCGACGTCGTCGCGGGCATGGCTGCGCACCGGCAGCACGAGGTCGCGGAGCGCGGTGAGGACCCCCATGCGCTCGCTGGCGACCAGCAGGTTCTCCTCAACGGTGAGGTCGTCGAAGAGCTCGACGGACTGGAACGTGCGCACCAGGCCGCGGCGGGCGCGGACGTGCGGGCGCAGGCGCGTGATGTCGTCCCCGGCGAAGGTGACGCGGCCGCCCGACGGCGCGTGGTAGCCGGTCAGCGCGTCGATCGTCGACGTCTTGCCGGCTCCGTTGGGCCCGATCAGCCCGACGATCTTCCCCGCCGGCACGGCGAGGTCGACGTCGTCGACGGCGGTCACGCCACCGTAGGTGACGCGCAACGACTCCACGTTCAGCAGGGCAGTCACAGTCTCTCTCCTCGTGCCGGTCCGGACCCGTGTCCCGACCAACGTGGAAAACTGTACACACTCTGGGTATGTTGTGTCCAGCTTTTATTTTGGACACAGTTTAGGAGAGGCCCCCATGAGGCTCGTGACCCCCGCAGAGACCGAGTACGACGCCGCTCGCGCCGTCTGGAACATCATGCACGATCGGCGCCCGGCGGTCATCGCCCAGGTGACCTCGGCGGTGGAGGTCGCGGAGGCGATCGCCTACGCCCGGGCGCGCGATCTGCGCATCGCCGTGCGCGGCGGGGGCCACTCGTTGCCCGGCCACTCGACGGTCGAAGGCGGCCTGGTCATCGACCTGCGTCGGCTCAACCACGTCGTGGTGGACCCGCAGACGCGCCGGGTGCGCGTCGGCGGCGGCGCGCTGCTGGGTGACGTGGACCGCGTCGCACAGGCGCACGGGCTGGTCGTCCCGGCCGGCGTCGTCTCCCACACCGGCGCCGGCGGCCTCACGCTCGGCGGCGGCGTCGGGCGGCTGATGCGCCGCTTCGGATTGACGATCGACCACCTGCTGTCCGCCGACGTCGTGCTCGCCGACGGCCGCCTCGTCCGGGCCGACGAGGGCTCCCACAGCGACCTGTTCTGGGGCCTGCGCGGCGGCGGCGGGAACTTCGGGGTCGTCACCGAATTCGTGTTCCGCGCGCAGGAGATCGACGTCCTGCCGATCCTGGCCGCGTTCCACCCGCTCGAGCGCGCCGCCGAGGTCCTGGCGGCGGGCCAGGCGCGCATGGCCGCGGACGCGCCCGACGCCCTGCTGTGGACGAGCTTCCTGCGCCGCGGGCCGGCCGACGCCCCCTGGATGACGCCGGCGCTCGCCGGGCAGCCGGGGATCATGTCGCTGATCGAATGGTCGGGCGACCGCGACGAGGGCCGGGCGCTGCTGACGGAGGTCGAGCGCGAGCTGGCGCCACCGGCAGGCGAGCTGGCCGACGTTCCGTACCTGGCCATCCAGCAGATCACCGACACGCTGCTCGCGCCGGGAACGCTGCACGCCTACGTCAAGGCGGGGTTCACGGGCGAGCTGACGCCGGCGCTGATCGCCCAGCTGGTCGAGCGCGGGGGGCGGGTCGGCTCACCGCTGTCAGTCATCGAGCTGCTGGCCATGGGTGGCGCGATCCGCCGCGTGCCGGACGACGTCACCGCGTTCCCGCATCGGTCCGCGCAGTGGCTCGTCAACGTGGTCGGCCAGTGGCCGGACGCGGCCGACACCGAGACCGAGCGGGGCTGGGTGCGCGACAGCTTCGCGGCGCTCGAGCCGCATCTGACCGGCGGCGCATACTCGAACTTCATGGAGGGCGACGAGGTGGAGGCGGCCGGCGTCGCCTACGGCGCGACGCTGGCGCGCCTGCGCGAGGTCAAGGCGACGTACGACCCGGAGAACGTCTTCCGCCTCAACCAGAACGTCATCCCGGCGTAGCCGCGCCGGCGCCGGCGAGGCGGCCGAAGACGATCGCGTCGGCCAGCCCGCCGCCGTGCTCGGTCAGATGCGCCCACACCGAGCCCGCGCCGCCGGCGGCGTGCAGACCCGGGATGGGCGCACCGCCGGGACGCAGCACCCGCGCGCGGGCGTCTCGGCGCGGGCCGCCGGACGCGGTCGCCACGCCCGGCAGCATCTCGATCGCGTAGAGCGGCGGCGCGAGCGGCGCGATCGTGGCGGGATCGCGGCCGAAGGGGTCGGGCAGCGTGCCGTAGTCGCGCAGGGTGGCGTCGAGCTCCGGCAGGTCGACCGCCGCCACTGGCGTGATCCAGCCGGCCTCCAGCTCGGCGCTGTTGTCCGCGCTCCAGACGTAGTCGTTGGGCGTTCCCACGACCCCGTTGAGCGGCCCGGCGAGGCGCGCGGCCTCGTCGAAGATCACGTACCCGGGGAGGTGCGGGTGGTTGGGGCGGCGCGGCGAGTAAGTGGTCAGGCAGCGCAGCTTGTCGTGGACCTCCCAGCCGGTCTCGTCGGCGAAGCGCCGCCCGTCGGCGTCGACGTAGATGAAGCTCGGCGCATGCACGTCGAGCGGGAAGGCGGCGACGTGGTCGGGGTGCTGGAAGGCGAACCAGCCGAAGAACGCGCTCATGTGCCACAGCGCCGCGCCGACGGCGGTGGCCATGCGCACGGCGTCGCCGGTGTTGCCGGGATGGCCGACCGCGGTCAGGGGCAGCGCGAGGTGGGTGTCGCGCAGCTCGGCGTCGTACTCGAACCCGCCCGCGGTGAGGACGACGCCGCGGCGGGCGTGGACCTCCTCCCCGTCGATGACGGCACCCGTCACGCGGCCGTCCTCGGTGAGGAGCGCGCTCGCCGGCGCGCTCAGCCGGACCTCCGCGCCCCGGTCCCGGACCGCGGCGTCGAGCACGGCGAACAGCGCGGGGCCGGGGCGCTCGCCGGCGGGCGGGACGGCCTGGCGGTAGCTGACGTGGCCGGCGCCGGGGAAGTGCGGCCAGGACGGCAGCATCCCGCCGAACCCGGCGAGGTCGACGGGCGCGGTGGCACCGCCGAGCGACTCGAGCCAGGCGGGGATCTCCGGCAGCCCGTCCGCGAACGCCTGCAGGACGTCGCGCGGGGTCTTGCCGAAGCACAGTGCGTCGAGGTGGTCGACCGCGCGAGGCCCATCGACGGAGACGAGGAAGCCGCCCGAGTTCAGGCAGTTGCCGCCGCCGTAGGCCATCTTCTCGGCCACCACGACCTCGGCATCGGCGTCGCGGGCGGCGATCGCGGCACTTGCGCCGGCCGGCCCGTAGCCGAGGACGAGGACGTCGGTCTCCGTCACGCCGGCGGCCCCGTCATCACCCGGTAGGGATCGGCGCCGTCCCAGCCGTCGGCGGCGGCCCGGACCATGGCGTAGAAGCCGAGGATCTCGTCGCGCTCCTGCAGCACCTCGACGGGATGGCCGAGCCGGCCGCCGCCGAACCAGACCGCCGAGGCGGGCCCGGTGCGGCCGGTGTGGAACGGCTCCAGGCCGAGGGCGGTCAGCCGGGCCGTCTCCGCCTCGAGGTCGTCGGCCAGCCAGGCCGCGTGGCCGAGGCCACCACCGGGCGCGGTCAGTGCGGCCGCCAGCCCGGCGGGCCGGGCGTCGTGGACCTCCGTCAGCTCGACCAGGATCGGGCCCCAGGCACCGAAGCCGGACGAGTGGTCGTAGTCCGCCGGACCGCCGCGGTAGGTGACCGCCTCGAAGGCGATGTGCTCCATGACGAAGAAGGGCCCGGTGCCGAAGTCCGCGGCGAAGCGCTCGATGCCCGCGCGGAGGTCGTCGACGACGTACCCGACGTGATGGATCATCGGCGTCCCCGCACCCAGCGGAACGTGTTGGCCATCGTGATCGCTCCGGTCGCGGGATCCTCGAACCGCGCCAGCGTGCGGCGCAGCACGTCCTCCACCGCCGGCCGGCCCGCCGCCTTCGCGGCGCGCGCGCCGCCGGCGGAGCAGAGCAGGCCGCGCACCGCGTCGTCCATGGACCCGTACCGCCACGGGGACTGGACCTCGCCGTCGCCGTCGGGCGCGAGGCCCGCGCGCGTCAGCGCCTCCTCGAGGTTGCCGGGCGCCGACAGGGCGAACGGCGCGTGGTCGGCCTCGCGGTCGGGTCCGATCAGCGTCGCCATCGCCTCGTGCAGGACGGTGGACTGCGAGCGCTCGGGCGCGGCGAACAGCGAGGCGACGACGGCGCCGCCCTCGACGACCACGCGCGCCGCCTCCGCCAGCGCGCGGACCGGGTCGCTCGCGAACTGGAACGCGTTGACGCCGAGCACCGCGTCGAAGGCGGCGTCCGGGAACGGCAAGGCCACCATGTCGCCGACGCGCAGGTCCGCGTCGGGCAGGCGGTCGATCGCGATCTCGAGCAGCGCGGGCGTGACGTCGAGGCCGGACGGGACCGCGCCACGCCCGGCGGCGAGCACCAGCGTGAGGCCGGTCCCGCAGCCGATGTCGAGCACCCGGCTCCCCGGCCCGACGGCGGCGGCGTCGAGCACCGCCTCGAACAGCGGCCGGTTGTGCGGCTCGGCCAGCTCCGCCCAGCCGCGGGCGTCCGTCCCCCACAGCTCCTGCTGCGTCCGCGCGCTCTCCGAAAGTTGCATCCCGAAAACATAGTTGCATACACTCTTGCGTCATGCGGATCCTGATCGCCGGAGGGGGACTGGGCGGGCTCTGCCTCGCACAGGGACTGCGCAAGGCGGGCCATGACGTGGCGGTCTTCGAGCGCGACGCCGACCTCGACCGCAAGGTCGGCTATCGGCTGCACCTGAGCGCCGACGGCGGCAACGCCCTTGAGGCCTGCCTCCCGGACGACCTCTACGAGCTCTACCTCGAGACCTCGCGCCAGACCCCGCCGCGGCAACTCGCCGTGGTCGTCGACGACCAGCTCACCGAGCTCAGCTCGATGCCCCACCTCGGCCCGCCCAATGGCGGCCCGCGCCCGCATACCGCCGTCCATCGCAGGGTGCTGCGCCAGATCCTGCTCGGCCGGCTCGACGACTGCGTCCAGCTCGGCCGCGCGGCGGTCGGCTACGAGGAGTCCGCCGACGGGGTGCGCCTGCTGCTCGACGACGGCAGCCATGCGGACGGCGACGTGCTCGTCGGCGCCGACGGCATCCGCTCTCCGATCCGCCGCCAGCGGCTGCCGGAGGTCGAGGTCATCGAGGCGGGCGTGGACGGGCTCGGGCTCTACGCGCGCTCCGCGTTGCCGCCGGACGTCGTCGCCGAGCTGCCGAGCGTCCTCTTCGACGGGTTCGTGATCGCCACCAACAAGCGCGGCGGCCTGCTGGCGCTGGGCGCCTACAACCCGCGCCGGCCGGTGGCCGAGACCGCCGCCGCGATCGCCCCCGACATCCGCGTCGACGACGTCACCGACTACATGATGGTCAGCGGCAGCGTCGCGCCCGGCACCGTGATCCCGCCGCCGTCCGAGTGGACCGACGCCACGGCCGCGAAACTGCACCAGTCGATGCTCGACGCCGTCGACGGCTGGCATCCCGCCCTGCGCGGCGTCGTGGAGCGCATCGACGAGGAGACGATGTTCGCCATCTCGTTCGGGCGGATCGACCCGACGCCGGCGTGGGCGCCGTCCCGCGTCACGCTGATTGGCGACGCCATCCACGCGATGCTGCCGACACTCGGCCAGGGCGCGAACATGGCCCTGCGCGACGCCGGACTGCTGGCCGGCCACCTCGCCTCCGGCGACGACGCGGTCGCGGCGATCGGCGCCTACGAGCAAGGCATGCGCGACCACGTCTACCCGATCCTCGATATGGCCGCCGACCACAGTCGCTACGGCGGCGGCGGGCTCGCCGAGCGATGAGCGGGCGGCGCCTGCTCGGCCTGGGCGCCGGCCAGCCACGCGGCAGCGCCGAGATCCTGCTCAAGGAGGCGCTGTTCGCCGCGGAGGCCGCGGGCGCCGAGGTGGAGCTCGTCCGCCTCGATGAGCTGCACCTGCCCAGCGGGCCCGACCCCGCCGAGCCCGACGACGCCTGGTGGCTGTGGGACCGGCTCGTCGAAGCCGACGCGCTGATCGTCGCCACGCCGATCATCTCGCGCACGCTGGCGGCGCGGCTGAAGCTGCTCGGCGACCGGCTGCTGGGGCCCAACGCCGACGTGGCGATCATCGAACGACTCGTCGCCCTCCGCCGCGCCGGCACGGAGCCCGCCGTCCCCTTCCGCGTCGACGAGCGCGTGCTCAAGCCGCGCGTCGCCGGCTTCATCGCAGTCGGCGGGTCGCTGACGCCGCAATGGAAGGCGCTCGCGCTGCCGCTGCTGCACACGCTCACCTTCTCCATGCAGACCGCGGTCGTGGACCAAATCGTCTGCGAGGGCGCCGGCACGCCGCGCTCGATCGTGCTCGACGAGGCGGCCCTGCGCCGCGCCGCGCAGTTGGGGACGGCCGTCGCCGGGCAGATCGGCCGCGCGTTCGACGCCGTCGAGTATCGCGGCGACGAGCCCGGCGGCTGCCCGCTGTGCCACCTGGACGTCATGGTCCTGCGCGGCCGCTCGGTCGAGTGCGCGACGTGCGGCGCGCGCGGCGAACTGGGCGAGGACGGCGCGCCGGTCTTCACCCCCGACGGCCTCCGGCACTCGGTCATCACCCTCGCCGAGAAGGCCGACCACGCGCGCGAGATCCAGGAGACCGCGGCGCGCCACGCCGAGCGGCGCGAGGAGATCGAGGCGCGTGCCGCCCGCTACGACGCCGCCGACCGGCTGCTCACGCGCCCGGCAGCGCCGTCCCCGTCGTGAACACGACGGTCAGCGCCACGCGAGTGAAGCGCCACCCGTCCGCCTCGCGCCGGTAGCGGCAGTCGTACCAGCCGCCCGCGTCGCCGTGGTCCCCCGGTGCGGCGGCGTCCGGGACGTGGGCGACGAGCAGATAGGAACGCGAGCTCGCCGTGTCCCCCTCGATCGCGATCGCGTGGTTGGTGCTGACGTGGTGGGTCGCGTCGAATGCGTCGAGGCCGTGGGTGGCGTGCGCCGCGATCGCCTCCCGCCCGGTGAAGGTCCCGAACGGGAGGACGAGGACGCCGTCGGCGGCGAAGTTCGCCAGGTAGCCGTCCCAGTCGCGGACGTCGAGGCACCGGGCGAAGTCGATCAGCAGGTCGGAGATCGCCGCCCGATCCAGGAGCGTCTGCAGGTCGCTCACTTGAGGTACTGCCCGGCGCTGACGTAGCTGTCGCCGTCCGGCGCGACGATCTTGCCGTTCTTGTACTGCTTGATGATCTGGTACGCGTTGCAGACGGACTTCTGCGACGGGATGGCGCTGCCGTTGCAGGTGTAGGGATGGGACATGAAGTTCGGCTGGTCGCTGCCGGACTTGAAGGCCTTCATGATCCCGGAGAGCGTCATGTCGCCGGGCTTCAGCGCGCTCAGCTTGGATTGGATGTTCATCACCGACGCGAAGGCGATCTGCGAGATGGAGTCGACCGCGATGTGCTTCGGCGCGTAGCGGCCGATGGCAGCGAGGAAGAGCTTGGTGTCCTTGTCGCCGCCGCTCAGGGTCGGGAACGGCTGCGCGAAGATCAGCCCGTCGGCGGCGGCCCCGGCGGCCTTGAGGGCCGGCGGGGAGACGCACACGTCGATGCCCAGCAGCTGCGCGGTGTTGCCGACGGCCTTGAGCGCCTTGGCCAGGCCGGGACAGGCGTTTGGCGAGTCGAGGAAGATCGCGTCGGGCTGGCTCGCCATCGCCGCCGCGGCGGTGGAGGCGAGATCCGCGGCGCTCGGGGCGACCGGGATCGTCTTGACCTCCATGCCGAGCTGCTTGGCGACCGGCGCGATGATCCCGAGCCCGCCGGCCTTGCCCTGGGTGTCGTCGGTGTAGATGACGGCGAGCTTCTTGGCGCCCTGCTTGTGGGCGTACTGCACCGTGGCGGCCAGGTCCGCTCCGGCGACGGAGACGAAGATGGCGGCGTTGGGCGCGTTGGTCTCGACGGGCGTGAAGGGCACGCCGCCGAGGTAGGGGAGCTTCGCGCGGCCGTAGACGCCGATCGCCCCGGGCGCGCCGGTGTCAGCGCCGCCGAGCACGGCGACGGGCCGCTTGTCGAGGATCTGCCCAGCGCAGCGCGCGGACGTGGAGGGCTGCCCGTCGGTCGCGCAGCTGGCGATCTCGATGGGGCGCCCGCCGATGCCGCCCTTGTAGGCGTTGACGTACTTGACCGCCGCCTCCGCGGCCTGGCGGTATTCGGGGAAGGTCACCGGTCCGGTCTCGAGGTTGAGCAGCCCGAGGACGAGCGGCTTGCCCGTCGCCTTGTGCGGGGTCCCGAAGGCGGCGGCGGAACCACCCGTCGCCGGCGACGTGGACGCCGGCGACGAGTCGTCCGAGGAGGAGCTGCCCGAGCCGCACGCGGCCAGGGCGAGTGCCGCGGTGACTGCCGCGGACAGGAGATGGGTCTTTGGCGTTGACGCGAACACAGAGTGCACACTTGCACGAACTGCATCCAATGTCAACAGGTGTCGATAATTTGTCGACACCTGTCGACGCCATAGGATCAGGGTCGATGGCCGAGTCCGTCACCTCACCCCGGCGGGCCCAGCAGGCGGCCGCGCGCGACCGGCCCTCGAAGGGCGACCAGCGCGAGATCGCGCTGATCGAGGCCGCCGAGCGGCGCCTGGACGCAGGCACCTTCGCGGCGGCGTCGGTGGCCACCCTCGCCGCCGAGGCCGGCATCTCCCGAGCGGGCTTCTACTTCTACTTCGCGTCGAAGGACGCGCTGCTGGTGAGCGTCATCGACCGCGCCGTCGGCGACTTCAACGAGCAGATCATCGCCGTCATGGCGCCGGACGCGGACCGCCCGCCGGCCGACGCACTGATGGACGCGACCCGTGCCGCCGCCGCGCTGTGGTGGGAGCACGGCACCGTCCTCGTCGCGAGCACCGATCTCGGAGCGTCGGTGACCGAGGTCTACGACCGCACGGCGACGAACTTCGCGATCGTCCGCGAGCCGACGCTGGATCTCCTGCTGCGTCACGGGACCGTCCCGGAGGCGCGTGATGAGGACGAGGGGCGCGCCCTGGTCACCGCGCTGCTGTGGATGATGGAGCGCAACCTCTACGACTGCATGCGCTCAAGGCCGGAGCGCGCCGTGCTCGACGCGCTCGCCGAGCGCCTGGGCCGCGTCTGGGTCCGCGCCTTCGGGCTCTGACGGCGGGACGTTCTGGTTGTCGGCGAACCGGTTGTCCGGGTCCCACTGACGCTTGAGGGCGCGCAGCCGCCGCCACGTCGCCGGGTGGTACGCGCTCGCGACGTGCCCGGGCTCGTCGAAGAGGTAGTTGACGTAGTAGGCGTCGGCGGCGTGCGGCTCGAGCTCGGCGAGGTAGTCGTCCTGCCAGGCGCGCAGCGCAGCACCGCTTCCCCCCGCCGGCCACGTCGTCGCCACCATCACGTTCCAGTGCTGGTCGCGGTGGCTCATGGCCGTCGCGTGCTCGGCGACGCGGGCGAGCGCGCCGCCGTAGTAGTGGGTGGAGACGAACGTCAGCGGATCGTGCTCGCGCGCGCGGCGGGCGATGACGTCGATGACCGCGTCGTCGAAGCGGTGGACGTAGTGCATGCGCGAGCGGCGATGGACGTTGGCGGCGAACACGTCGTTGCCCGTTGCCAGCTCGGCCCAGGGCATCGCGCGGATGGTGTCGGCGACGACGGCCGGATGGCCGCGCAGCTCGTCCAACTCGGTGGCGTCGCCGCAGTGGCAGACCAGCGCGTGCGCCGCCGCGCGCCCGTCGCGGTGCGCGACCGAGATGATCGCGGTGAGGTCGTCGCTCGCGGCAGTCACCTGATCGCGGGCGAAGGCCAGCGCCTCGGCGGTGCGATCGGGTTCGAACCAGACGATGCCGAAGTGGACGGTTTCCAGCGGGATCAGGTCGAGCTCGAGGCCGACCGCCACGCCGAAATTGTGGCCGGCCCCGCGCAGCGCCCAGAACAGGTCGGGCTCGTGGTCGGCGCTCGCGTGCACGAGCCGGCCGTCGGCGGTGACGACGTCCACCGAGCTCAGCGTGTCGGACGCCCAGCCGAGCTTGGACGTCAACCAGCCATGACCGCCGCCGAGGACGTGCCCGGCCACGCCGAGGCGCGGGAACTGGGGACCGGCGGCGGCCAGGCCGAACGGCGCCAGCGCCGCCGCGACGTCGCGCCAGATCGCGCCACCCTGGACGGAGACCCGCTCGCGCTCGGGGTCGACGCTCACGCGGTCGAGGTCGCGCAGGTCGAGCAGCAGCGTGCCGGGGCGGGCACCCGCCCAGCCGACCCCGCCGCCCCGGACCGCCACGCCGAGGTGGTGCTCCGCGGCGAAGGTCGTCGCGGCCATGACGTCCGTGAAGGTGCCCGGGCGGACGACGACCTGCGGCTCCCACGGCACCTCCAGGTTCGGGAACCGCGAGCCGGCGGAGGCCGCGTACTCAGCGTCGCCGCGAAGGACCACCGGCCCGCGGAGGCGGCTCGCGAGGCGCCGTACCTCCGCGGCCGTGACGGTCACGGCCGGTGGGGGTCGAAGGCCAGCAGCCCGCCGTCGACCGGGATCGTCGAGCCCGTCACCCAGGCGGCGTCCGCGCTGAGCAGGAACGCCACCACCGCGGCGACCTCGGCCGGTGTCCCGTAGCGCTCCTGCGCCCGGCCCAGCGGCGTCATGTCGTGCAGCGGCCGGCCGAGCTCCTGCTCGAGCGCCAGCATCATCGGCGTGGCGATGGAGTCCGGCGCGACCGCGTTGACGCGCACGCCCAGGGGCGCGCCCTCGACCGCGGCGGTCTTGACCAGCGCCACCACCCCGTGCTTGGCCGCGCTGTAGGCGCCGAGCGCAGAGCCGGCCAGTCCGGCCGTCGAGGCGGTCACCACGATCGCCCCGCCGCCGCCCCGTGCCGCGAAGCCGGCGAGGGCGGCGCGCAGGCCGAGGAAGACCCCACGCAGATTGACCGCGACCAGGCGGTCGAACGTCACCGCCGTCTCCTGCGCCAGCGGCGTCGGCATCCCCGGCACCCCGGCGTTGAGCACGACGCCGTCGACGCGACCGAACGCCTCCACCGCGGCCGCGGTGTAGGCGGTGACGCCGGCCTCGTCGGCGACGTCGGCAGCCACCGCCAGCCCCGGGCCGGGCAGCGCCGCGACGACGCCCGCCGCCGCGTCCCCGTCGCGGTCGACCACGACGACGCGCGCGCCGGCGGTGGCGGACAGACGGTGCGCGACGGCAGCGCCGATCCCGCCGCCGCCGCCCGTCACCACCGTCACGCTCACCGCTGCGAGCTGGGCGCGATGTTGTTGTTGATCCGGAACGTGTTGTCCGGGTCGTAGCGGTCCTTGACCGCGCGCAGCCGGGCCATGACGGCCGGCGAGTACGCGGCCTCCACGTCGGCCACCTCGTCCGCGGTGAGGAAGTTCGGGTAGGAGACCATGTCGCTGTAGGACGACATCGTGTCGGCGGCGGCGCGGGTCCATTCCTTCTGCTGGTCGTCCTCCGCGGGGTCGGCCCAAAGCGACAGGACCTGGAAGGCCCACTGCTCGTCGCGGTGGCCGATCGCCGAGTGGTCCTCACCGAACTCGGCGTACGCGGTGTGGGCACCCAGGGGGGCGCAGATCACCTGCGTCAGCGGCGCGCGCATGTCGCGGCCGATCGCCACGATGTCGTCGACGGCCGCATCCGAGAGCTCGGTCATGAAGCCGCCCTTGAAGTAGTCGCGGTGTCCGGCCGGCGCGCCCGGATCCATGATCTGCTGGATGTCCGTGTACGGCTGCTCGTGCATGCCGTCGATGGCCGGCTCCCCCAGGGCGTCCAGCGCCGCCATGCCCTCCGCCGCCTGCGCGGGATCGCCGGCCCAGAGGGCGATGATCGCGACCATCGGCGTCCCGCGCAGCTCCGGCGGCACCCACGGCGCAGGCGGGGCGGTGAGGAAGGCGAGCCCTCCGCACAGCTCCTTGGGCGCGCTGAGCATCACGTCGCGGAACGCGAGCAGCACCTCGCGCGCGCGGTCGATCGGGTAGAAGCGCTTGCCCCCGAGCACGGTCGGCCCGAGCGGGCGCAGGCCGAAGCGCAGCTCCGTGATGACGCCGAAGTTGCCGCCGCCGCCGCGCAGCGCCCACAGCAGCTCGGGGTCGTCGTCGGTGTCGACGCTCGCCCCCGCCGCCGTCACCAGGCGCGCCCCGGTCATGCTGTCGGACGTCAGTCCCATCGCCCGCTCCAGCCAGCCGCTGCCGCTGCCGATCGTCAGCCCGGTGACGCCGGTACTCGACACGCGCCCGCCGGTCACGGCAAGGCCGTGCTCGAGCGTGAGCGCGTCGAACTGCTTCCAGGTCAGCCCGCTCCCACAGCGGACCGACCGCGCGTCGGTGTCCACCTCCGCCCCGTCGAGGTCGCGGCAGTCGACGACGATGCCGTCGTCGCAGCAGCCGTGCCCGGGCGCCGAATGCCCTCCGGCCCGGATCGCCAGCGGCAGTTCGTGCGCGCGTGCGTAGGCGATGGCGGCGGCCACATCGGCGTCCGAGCGCACGCGCACGATCGCCGCCGGCCGCCGGTCGATCATGCCGTTGAATCCGGCGCGGGTCGCGTCGTAGTCGGCGTCGGGGGGCAGCACGACGCGGCACTGCACCGCGTCGGCGAGCTCGGTCAGGTCAAGGGTCTGCAACGGGGTCATGAGGTTCTCCACATCGTGGGCACTGAGTCGGTACCGGGGCCACGGGTCGTGGCGACCGGAGGCGGTCGTGGCGCGCACCGGCAACGGCCGGCGACAGCTGTCAGGTGGCTCGGTGACGTGCGGTGACGACGCGCTGCCAGACGATCCAGCCGGTCAGGGCAGCGGGAGCCAGCGGAACGCTCGTCAACGCCATCGGTGCGGAGGAGACATCCACCGGGACGACCCTACGACCATTCTCGACACTTGTCAACTTTCGACCCGACCCTCCGCTCGAGAGCGGTGCCAGATGGCCTGCAGCATGTTCGACTGTGGGGGCCAGAAAGAACGAAGCCCGCCTGGCGAGAGGCGGGTTCCGTATAGCGGGGGCCCGCTCCGTCCATCCGAGCGACACTCTCAATGAGACAGTCCGTACGGAAGTTAAGGCCGGCCTCAGGCGTTACCTGTGCATGCCCCTGCGTCTGCCGATGCTCCTGACACTTGCAGCGTCCGTGTGGCTGTCGTTGGGCGGTGCTGCTTCAAAGGCTGCCGGAAGTGAACCCGGCATCGGCGGAACGGCCGCCCTTGCTGAACTGAATGTTCAACGCGCGACGAACACGATCCCCGCCGGCATCAGCTTCAGCTCGGATGCTGCGGAAGGCTGCCGGCTTCATGCGCACTGGATGGACCTCAACCACGTGCTCCAGCACGATGAGGCTCCGGGTACTCCGGGATACACGCAGGCTGGGGACGCCGCCGGTAATTCGAGCGTTCTCGGGGGCGTCTGGACCAACCCGTCTGCCGGAGTTTGGGACTCAAATCCATACGAGAGCGCGCCCATCCATCTCATGCAGTTGCTCGGACCCGAGCTCTCGCGCACTGGAATCTGGGGCCCATGCGCATCGACTTGGCCCGGATACCTTCGGCCACCACCGCCGCTTCCGGCCCTCGACACCTACCCGGGCGACGGTACGAGCGGGATCTATGGCTCGATGCTTGCCAACGAGTCGCCGTTCGTACCGGGTGACTTCGTCGGTCTGCCTGACGGGACCACGACGGGGCCTCACCTGTACGTGCTTGCCGAAGGTCTCGGCCGCGGGTCGATCGCAGAGGCGAAGCTCGTCGGTGCGAAGGGACCCGTCGCAGTGCGCACTGTCGACAATTCAACAGGCGGGATCGGTGCATACCTCCCTCCTGGCGGCATTCTGATCCCCACGAAACCGCTTGCGCCGGGCAGGTACACGGCGTCTGTCGCGTTCGCCGGCAGGACTGCCACCGGGCTGGGCGGAGATTACGACTACGTGGGCGACGCGCCTCAGACCCTACGCAAGACTTGGACCTTTACAGTGTCCGACCACGCATTGGACGGCAGCAGTCCGCCGGCCTCGGACGCGGTCCAGGTGCGTGCTGTGGTGCACCTAGGGAGCGTCCGGGCCCGTGGTCGACGCCTTGTAATACCGATCAGCGTTCCCACGGCGACCAACTCAAGCCGGGTCACCGTGCGCGTTGCGTGGCGGTCTCGCTGCGGCTGCCGACCCAAGCGCCAGACCACGCTTCGGAAGCGACTTGTTCATCAGTCAGCCACGCTACGCGCACGAATCCCCTTGGGCCGGTGGTCCGCGCGTGTCAAGGTGCTCAGGGTCAGCTCCGCGGGCCGAGTTGGACATCTACCCTCGGTCAAACTCAACGTCTCAAGGCACTCGAGACGTCGCGGCCATTGACCGTAACCTGTTCGGGGAGCAACGCACGCTCCACAGCAACGGCGACTCAGGGCGGAGCGAGAATCCGGCCGCAGAAGGAGCGAACCCGCCTGACGACCGGTGGGGTCTGCCGTGATCGTCAACTTGTCGATATGAGATTGGGGCGAAGCCGCCAGATGAGAAGGTGCGGCGCTCAGAGTGCGGTTCTCGTAGTCGACGGGCGAGAGCATCCCGAGCGTGGAGTACCTTCGCCGGCGGTTGTAGAAGACTTCGATGTAGTCGAAGATCTCGCCGCGTAGCTCGTTCTCGTCGGACCAGGAATCGCGCGTCCATCAAAGCGGGGGAACTCCACTCGGCTGGCGCGCACTCGTCTGGGTCCGTCGGCGCCGTCAGCCGCGAAGCGCCACGAGGGTTTGCGGCATCGAGCGTTGGCTCTCGGCCTGGGCGAGCATCAGCGCCGCGACGTCGGCGCGAGCAATCGACTGGGGGACGAGCAGGCGTCCGGCTTCGGCCGCCGGGACGAGCACAAAGCGGCCTGTCGCGGCTTTGTTGGTGAGTCGTCCGGCGTGCACGACGGTATGGCCCGCGTCCACGATGTGGCGGTCGGCGGCGACCTTGCTCGCGATCGCCTTGGCGAGGATCAGCGCGAGGAGCGGCCCAAACAACGGTCCGGCCACCCTCCGGCTAGCCCCGGTTCCCAGCGCGCCCAGCCAGACGATCCTCGGCACCGCGCTGGCGACCGCCGACACCGCCCCGCGGACCAGCGTGTCCCCCGGGTCTGATGAACCGACGCCCAGACCGCTGAGCAAGACGTCCGAATCCGCGACGGCGGACGCAAGGCTGCCCGCCTCGAATACGTCGGTGCGCACCACCGACAAAGAGCGCGAGCGCAGGCCCGACAGACGGGCCGGATCGCGGACGAGCGCAGTCACGTCGTGGCCGCGCTCGAGGGCCTGGCTGGTGAGCTCTCGGCCGGTCTGCCCGCTCGCGCCGAGCACCGCGACCCTCATGCGCCGCCCCGCTCTCCGGGCTCGGCACCGGCGAGGACGCCGGCCGCGGCGTGGTGCACACCTGGGGATGCGGCCAGGAAGTCCTCGCTGGCGAGCGTCCAGGGCTCGCCGCGCATATCGGTCACGGTTCCGCCTGCCTCACTTACTAGGAGCGCGCCGGCGAGGAGACCAGACCGGACCTGGCTGTGCTGCCAGAAGACGTCCGTGCGACCGGCGGCCACGTCGAGCAGGTGGAGGGTCGCCGGCACGGCGACCTTGACGACAAGTGCGGCCCGAAGCATCGCGGTCACCGAGTGCCCGATGCGCTCGTACGTCTCACGGCTTTCACCGGGCACCGCCTGGCCCGTGCCAACCAGCGCGGTGGCAAGGTCGGTCTTGGACGAGACCCGCAGGGTCCGTTCGCCAAGCGCAGCGCCAGCGCCCTGAACCGCCGTATACATCCGTCCGTGCTGTGGCTGGTGCACAACCGTCAGGACGCTGGCGTTGTCACGCACCAGCGTCGCGGTAACCCCCCAGTCATCGAGCCCGTGGGCGTGGTTGATGTTGCCTTCGACCGGGTCTACGACCCACCATTCGCCGGGCGGCAGGGCCCCGGCGCCACCTTCCTCCTCGTCCCATCCTGCGGCCGGCAGCGCCTCCAGCAGCGCGGCTCGCAGCGTCTCGAGGACGGCGTCGTCGTTCGCGCCGAGAGCCGCGCGGATCTGCTCGACGTCGGCGGGCGGGCTGGCGGTGCCAACGCGCTTGAGCAGTGCGGCGCCCGCCTGTTCGACGGGGGCAACGACATCCGGGAGGAGGCTGAGGTCGGCGGCGATCTGGTTGGTGGTGCGAGGGGAGATTTGGGTCGTGTTCACAGTGATCCTCGATGTCGTAGGTGACCGGAGGACTCAAACGTAAGCGCCGTACAAATTGATTGCAAATGCCAATTACGCACATGTACATTTACCCTCGTGCAACTGGATCTCAATCTGCTGACCGCCCTCGATGCGCTCCTCGACGAGGGAACCGTCACCGGTGCTGCTGCGCGTCTGCACGTCACCACACCAGCGATGAGCCGGACCCTCGGCCGAATCCGACGTGTAACGAATGACCCGATCCTGGTGCGCACTGGGCGCTTCATGACGCCCACGCCGCACGCGCTCGCGATCCGCGCGGACGTGGCCGCACTGGTGCAGCAGTCGCGGATCCTGCTCTCACCCCAGGGCGAGCTTGATCTCACGATGGTGGAGCGGGCCTTCAGCATCGTTGCGCACGACGCCGTGATCGACGCGATCAGCCCGGCCTTGCTGGCGGCCATCCATGCGCAGGCCCCCGGCGTCGTGCTCCGGCTCCTCGCTGAGGCCACCACCGACACGAACGATCTCCTGCGCGGCCAGGTCGACCTCGAGGTCAGCGCGACCCAGGCCACTTCGACTGCGATTCGCACCGAGACCGTCGCGCTGCATCACCTGGTCGTCGCCCTCCGTCGCGAGCACCCGCTGGCCCGGGGAGCGCTGAATCTCGAGCGTTACGCGGCGGCCCGCCACGTCACCATCTCGCGGCGGGGCCGGCTTCACGATCCGGTCGACGACGCGCTGCTCGCGTCAGGACTGCGGCGGACTGTTGCAGCCGCGCTACCCAGCGCCGTCGCCGCCCTGGACGTCGTCCGCCACAGCGACCTGCTCGTGGTCGTCCCGGAGAGCCGCCGCCTCACCGAGGACCTGATCACGCGCCCCTTGCCGGTGAAGCTGCCGCCATCCCCGATCAACCTCTCCTGGCATCGCCGCTACGACCACGACGAAGCCCATCGCTGGCTCCGGGACACCGTGCGCCAGGTGCTGCTGGCCAACGCATCCGAACTGCATGGCGCGACGGGGACCCGTCAGTGACGGCTGCGTGGCGATGGAGAGCGGGTCGCGCGCCATCCTCTTTCGCCCAACAGGCCGGGGCGCGAAGACCAACTCGTGAGCTGCCCCGACCAGCGCCTCGACGTCCCGTTCGTGAACCGCAAGGTCGGGACGGCTGGGAAGCCGGTCCTCGCTCCCATCGCCGCCGACGAAGCGATCGGGCGCGCCACGGTCAACCGCTACCGCGAGGTCATCCTTGCCTCGTTCAACTACGCCCTCCGGCCGGAGAACCGGCGTCGGTGGGGTCTCGTCGAGAATCCGGCGCTGGCGCACCGAAGCGCCGAGTCGATCCACCGGGCCGCCTCGAGGTCTTCACTGTCGAGCCGGTGGAGGCGATCGCCCGCGCTGGCGTGGCGGATCGGTCGCCAGTACGACACACCGGCCGTCGAGTCGGCGCTGCGCGCACAGGACGCACAGTTCGGCGAGCTCGTCCGGATCGCCGCCTGCACCGGCCTCCGCCGCGGCGAGCTGGTCGCTTTGAGATGGGGAGATGTCCGCCCTCTTTGAGCAGCCGGTCTCGCAGCTGCTCGTTGCTCGGCATCATGACCTTTTTCTCCGCGCGTCCCAGCGCGCCTTCGAACACGAGGAACCCGCGAGACCGGTCCTCGCCCTCGGCCTCAGTGAGCGGTGTCTTCAGTCTCCGGAGGCACCGTGGCTGTAGCTGGCACTTCGGCCGGCTCGAAAGCGTTTACTCCCACCAGCGAGAGCAGCGGCAGCGACCGCAACGTCGGCCCTAACGGCGAGCTCAAGCAACCGCGCCTCGATGTTATCGCACATGAGCTTTGTGGAGTGAATCGTCTCTGGTCGTGAGCACGTAACCGTGCGTCCAAAAGTCCTTGGCCTTTTGATGGGCCTCCAGCCGGCTGCGAATGTCATCGGCCTCGCCGATGTAGACCCGGTCGGTTCGGTGTCCCTCAGGGTCGGGGCCGACGAGTACATAGACGCCGGCACTCGTAGACCTTGAGGTGTGCCGTCCACGAGGAAGATGCGAATGGTGGCGCCTCGAACTGGTTCGGTTGGCACGCTGATGATTTATGGTGGCGCCGACCCGCGAGCAATGCCGACCCATCGTGCCTCAGCGCCAGGGAGTCCGACCACCCGTTCGAACATTCGGCTGATGAGGCGCCCGTCGGCATTAGCCATCGGGAGCAACTCCACGCGGCAGTTTGGTCCACCGCCCTGGTCCACCGCCCTGGTCCACCGCACACGATTCGTAAGCGTCTCGCAATGCACCAGAAAGAACGAAACCGCCTGGCGAGAGGCGGGTTCCGTATAGCGGGGGCAGGATTCGAACCTGCGACCTCCGGGTTATGAGCCCGGCGAGCTACCTGACTGCTCCACCCCGCGGCGTGGCTGAGACGATACCACCGTGTGGATGGCGCGAATCGTCGTGATGGTGGCGGGGTTGGGGGTGCTGGCGGCGCCGGCGGGCGCCCGTGAACCGCTGGCGTCGAAGGCGTCGATCGCGACGGCGCGGACGTGGGCGGCGGGGCGTGACGGGCGGCCGAGCTTCGCGGTGGTGACGGAGGTCGGGACGGTGCGTGGGCTGCACCCGGCGCGGACGTACCCGTCGGCCAGCGTGGCGAAGGCGATGCTGATGGTGGCCGCGCTCCGGTCGGCTCGCGGCCGGCGTCTCACCAGCAGGGAACGCGCGCTCCTCCAACCGATGATCACCCGCAGCGACAATGGCGCCGCACTACTGCTGTTCGGCCGCTACGGGTCGCTCGGGCTGGAGCGCGTGGCACGGCTCGCGCGCATGAAGCACTTCACCAGCCTGGGGACGCTGTTCGAAGGGCGGATCGCGGCGGGCGACCAGGCGCGGTTCTTCGTGCGCATCGACCGGCTGGTCCCGAAGCGCCACCGCGCCTACGCCCGGCACCTGCTCAGCTCCGTCGTCTCCTACCAGCGCTGGGGGATCCCGCCGGCGGCCAGGCGCCACCACCTGCGCGTCTTCTTCAAGGGCGGATGGCGGAGCGGGATCGTCCATCAGGTCGCGCTGCTCGAACGCGGGCGGCGCCGGGTCGCGATCGCCGTCCTCACGGACGGGCCGACGATGGTCTACGGCGAGGCGACGATTGAGGGGATCGCGGCGCGCGTGCTCAACCCGCCCAAGCGGCCCATGGCGCGCTTCCGGCCCGGCTAGCGCCGGCGCGGCGGCAGCGTGCGCGGAGCGGACGCGGCATGTTCGATGCAGAGCACGCTGTCGGGCATCGCCTCGAGCCGCTTGGGCGCGATCGGGCGCTCGCAGACGTCGCAGAGCCCGTAGGTGCCCTCGTCGAGCTTGACCAGCGCACGGTCGATCCGTTCCAACGCCGTCTCCAGCGACGCGCCGACGCCGATCTCCGTCAGCCGCGACACCGCCTCGATGGTCCCGTCTCCGATGCGCTTGCCGAACCCCTGCGCGGCGCCGAGCTCGGGCTTCGCCGCCAGCGTGGCGACGCGGCCGCCGACCCGCTCGCGGCGGGCTTCCAGGTCAGCACGGACGGCGGCGAGGTCGGTCACCACACGGGTCTACCCGGATGCGACCTCCGCGAGCCCGTCCTTGATCGCGACCCCGCCGGAGGAGGCCGCGGTCTCGAAGGCGACGACGCCGTCCCCGCCGTCCCACAAGGTGTGCGTGACGGTCTCGGACGGCTGGACGATCTTCGCGAACCGGACCGCCAGCCGTGACAGGCGCGCGGGGTCGTCGGGACACGCGGTCTCGATCACCGCGCGCGAGCAGAACGCCATCGTGCACAGCCCGTGGACGATGATCCCCGGCAGGCCGACGGACTTCGCGAAGGCGTCGTCGAGATGGATCGGCATCGGATCGCCGGACGCCTGCGAGTAGCGCTGGGTCTGGTCGGCGTCGTAGCCGTGCTCGACCACCCCGAGCTCCGCGCCCCGCGACGCCGAGTGCGCCGGCGGCTCCTCGCCCTCGCTCACGTCCAGCGAGACACCGCGGAAGAACGACGTCATGTACTGGTCCACGACGGGCGTGCCGTCCTCCAGCGTCGTCTCCGCCTTCCCCACCACGACGACCCCCGAGGAGCGCCCGTGCACGCCGACCGCCGCCGCGCGCGTCACCAGCGTCTGCCCGGGCACGACCGGCTGGTGCCAATGGAAGTCCTGCTCGCCGTGCACGACGCGCATCACGATCTCGGACGGCACGATCCCGACGACGGCCGGCGCGATCACCGGGAAGACCGGGACGATCGAGAAGACCGGCGGCGCCAGCGCGCCCGAGACGTGTGCGGGATGCGCGTCGTTCGTCGCCTCCGCGTACGCGATCGCGCGCTCGCGCGTCACCTCGAAGGTCGACGGCTCCGTCCACTGCCCGAGCTGGTCGAGCTTCCAATCCATCACAGCCCCATCGTCTTCCCGATCAGCTCTTTCATGATCTCGTTGGTCCCCGCGTAGATGCGGCCGATGCGCGCGTCGACCCACGCCCGGCCGATCGCGTACTCGGTCGTGTAGCCGTAGCCGCCGTGCAGCTGGACCCCGGCGTCGGTGATCTCGCAGAGCAGATCGGTGACCCAGTACTTGGCCATCGCCGCCTCCTGCGCGGTGCACATCCCGTCGACGTAGCGATCGATGCAGCGGTCGACGAAGCAGCGCGAGATCTCGACCTTGGTGCGCAGCTCGGCCAGCGTGAAGCGCGAGTGCTGGAACGTGCCGATCGGCCGCCCGAACGCCCGTCGTTCCTTGACGTACTCCAGGGTCAGGTCGAGCGCGTGCTCGCACCCGGCCATCGAGCTCACGGCCAGGATCAGCCGCTCCGGGACGAGCCGGCCGACCAGTTGCATGAAGCCCGACCCCTCCGCGCCGAGCCGGTTCTCCTCCGGCACGAACACGTCCTCGAAGAACAGCTCCGCGGTGTCCGACGCGTGCTGGCCGAGCTTCTCGATCTGCCGGCCACGCTCGAAGCCGTCCATCCCCTGCTCGACCACGAACATCGACAGCCCGCCGTGCTTGTCGTCGGACGTCCGCGCCGCGACGACGACGAGGTCGGCGTTGATCCCGTTGGTGATGAACGTCTTGGTCCCGGTGAGCACGTAGCCGTCGCCCTCGCGCCGCGCCCGGGTCGCGATGCCGGCCAGGTCGGACCCCGTGCCCGGCTCCGTCATGGCGATGGCCAGGATCGTCTCCCCCGACGCGATCCCCGGCAGCCACCGGGCGCGCTGCTCCTCGCCGGCCGACTGCATGATGTAGGGGAGGACGACGTCCGAGTGCAGCAGCGGCCCGGCCATCGCGTCGCCGACGCCGGCCTTCACCGACTCCTCGGCCAGCACGCAGTTGAAGCGCCAGTCCTCCACGCCGGGCCCGCCGTACTCGTCCGGCACCTCCATGGCCAGGAACCCGTACTCGGCGCACTGGGTGAAGAGCGACCGCGGGACGATCTGCGCCGCGAGCCATTCGGGGTAGTGCGGGACGACCTCCGCCCGCAGGAACCGCGCGTAGGACTCGCGGTAGTCCTTGAGCTCGTCGGTGGCGACCGCCATCACGCCGCCTTTCGATAGACGCCGACGACGGCCGCGCCGCCGAGGCCGATGTTGTGCTGCAGCGCGACGGAGGCGCCGTCGACCTGCCGCGCGTCCGCCGTCCCCCGCAGCTGCCAGGTCAGCTCCGCGCACTGCGCCAGCCCGGTCGCGCCGAGCGGGTGCCCCTTGGAGATCAGCCCGCCGCTGGGATTGACGACCGGGCCGGAGCCGCCGTACGTGGTCGCCTCGGAGTCCACCAGCGTGTGCCCCTCCCCCACCGGCGCCAGCCCCAGCGCCTCGTAGGTGATGAGCTCGTTGGCGGAGAAGCAGTCGTGCAGCTCGATGACGTCGACCTCGGAGATGTCGGTGCCCGCCTCCGCGAGCGCCGACGAGGCGGCCGCCTTCGACAGGTCGAAGCCGCACACCTTGATGGACGACTTCTCCGCGAAGGACGACGCGAAGTCCGTCGCCATCGCCTGCCCGGCCAGCTCGATCGCGCCGTCCCACAGGTCGTGCGCGTCGACGTAGCGCTCGCTGGCCACCAGCGCGCACCCCGCCCCGTCCGAGGTCGGCGAGCACTGCAGCTTCGTGAGCGGCGCGAAGATCTCCCGCGACGCCTTGATCTCGTCCAGCGAGTACTCCGTCTGGAACTGCGCGTACGGGTTGTCGAC
The DNA here is from genome assembly GCA_964242305.1 of uncultured Solirubrobacteraceae bacterium. GTDB lineage: Bacteria > Actinomycetota > Thermoleophilia > Solirubrobacterales > Solirubrobacteraceae > DATLGB01. Next base: position 65,353 of record CAXTBB010000002.1, on the reverse strand, counting down.
GGAGTGCTTGTGGTTCTTCCAGCCGATCCACGCGTAGTGGTCGGCGGTCGATCCGTAGCGCTCCATGTGCTCGCGGCCGGCGTTTCCGAACATCTGCGGGGCGGGCGGTGCCTGCTCCCACCCACCGCGGCCCTCGACCATGGCGCTGACGTGCTTGTCCATCGCCGGCGTGCGGTCGGTGTACTTCATCCCCAACGAGCCCGGCTCCATCTTCTCGAAGCCGAGCGCCAGCGCGCAGTCGACCACCCCCGAGCGCACCGCCTGGCGAGCCAGGAACAGCGCCGAGGACCCCGTCGAGCAGTTGTTGTTGACGTTGACGACGGGGATCCCGGTCATCCCCAGCTGGTACAGGCAGCGCTGCCCGTACGTCGAGTCCCCGTAGCAGTAGCCGACGTACGCCTGCCCGACGTCGTCGTAGGGGACGCCGGCGTCGGCCAGCGCCATCTCGCCCGCCTCGCGCGCCCAGTCAGGGTAGTCCCCCGCCTTCGCGCCGGGCTTCTCGAACCTCGTCATGCCGACGCCGACGATGAACGTGCGATCACTCATGTCGCGACACCTTACATACCGAACGCTTGTTATGTTTCATGTCGATGGCGAGAACGCAGCAGGAACGCCGGGACGAGACTCGTCGGAAGCTCCTCGATGCGACGATCGAGTGCCTGCTCGCGAGCGGGTACCAGGCCACGACGACCCGCCGCGTGGCCGAGCTGGCCGGCGTCTCGGCGGGGGCGATGACGCACCACTTCCCGCACCGGGTCGACCTCGTCGCCGCGGCCGTGGAGCAGCTGACCGAGCAGCGGGTCGCCGCCCTGCGCGACAAGGCCGCCCGCCTGCCGGCCGACCGTAAGCGCCGCGCCCGGCTGGCGCTTGACCTCCTGTGGCACGACTTCTCCTCCGACCTCTTCACCGTCTTCGTGAAGCTGTGGGTCGCTGCGGCGGACGACCCGGACCTGTACGCGCGGCTGGTCCCGCTGGAGCGCGAGATGGCGCGGACCATCACGACGGCGCTCCCGCTCATCGCGGGCGACGACGTGCCGCGCGACCGCGTCACCACGGCGCTGGCGACCATGCGCGGGCTCGCGCTGTCCCGCGCCTACGAGCCCACCGGCCGCCGGCAGAAGGACTCCTGGCCCGCCGTCCGAAGCGTGCTGGAGGGCCTACTGTCCGACCCGTCGTGACCGCCGCATGAACCCGACGCTCCTCATCGTCGACGACCACCCCGCCTTCCGCCGCGCCGCCCGGCGCACGCTGAGCGCGGGCGGGTACGACGTCATCGGCGAGGCGGACGGCGTCGCCGCCGCGCGCGAGGTGCTCGGCGAGCTCAAGCCCGGCGTCGTGCTCCTCGACGTCCACCTCGGCGACGGGATGGGCTTCGAGATCGCCGAGTGGCTGAGCGGGCAAGAGGATCCGCCGCGGATCGTGATGATCTCCGACGGCGAGCGCGAGGACCTCGAAGGACCCGCCCTGCGGTCCGGCGCCCTGGCCTTCATCGAGAAGACGCGCCTGACCGCCGGGTCGCTGACGGCGGCGCTGTGCGCGCACTGATCGCCGACGACTCCGTGCTCGTCCGGGAGGGCATCGCGCGCATGCTCGAGCGCGCGGGCATGGACGTGGTCGCCCAGGCCGGCGACTACGACGACCTGCTCCGCAAGGCCCGTGGCCACAAGCCCGACGTCGCCGTGATCGACATCCGCATGCCGCCCGACCACAGCGACGAGGGCATCCGCGCCGCCCACGAGATCCGCGGCGAGCTGCCCGACATCGGCGTGCTCGTCCTCTCCCAGCACCTCGAGGCCGCCTACGCGCTCGAGCTCCTGCGCGACGGATCGGACGGGCTCGGCTACCTGCTCAAGGATCGCGTGACGGAGGGGACGCAGTTCGTCGACGCCGTCCGCCGGGTCGCCGGCGGCGGGTCCGCGCTGGACCCGCAGGTCGTCCAGGAGCTGCTCGGCCGCCGCCGCGACGACGACCCGCTCGAGAAGCTCACCCCGCGCGAGCGCGACGTGCTCACGCTGATGGCGGAAGGCCTGACGAACGCCGGGATCGCCGCGCGCCTGGTCGTCACCGAGAAGGCCGTCGAGCGGCACGTCACCGCCATCTTCAGCAAGCTGCTCCTGGACGCGACGCCGGCCGACCACCGCCGTGTCCTCGCCGTCCTGAAGTTCCTCGAGGCGTAGCGCTAGACCGGGATCCGGGCCCGGACCCGCGTCCCCTCGCCCGGCGCACTGGTCACCGACAGGGTGCCGTCGAGCACGGCGAGGCGGTCGGCGAGCCCGCGCAGGCCGGTCCCCGCGTCGAGCGCCGCACCCCCGCGGCCGTCGTCGGTCACCTCGACCTCGAGCGCGCCGTCGTCGCGCGTGACGGTGACGGAGGCGCGGTCGGCGTGCGCGTAGCGAGCGATGTTCGTGAGCGACTCCGCGACCACGAAGTAGGCGGCCGCCTCGATCGCCTGTGGCGCGCGCTCAGGGACCACGACGCGGGTGTCGACGGGCAGCGGCGCGCGACGCACGAGCCCGGCGATCGCGACCTCGAGCCCGCGCTCGACCAGGATCGCCGGGTGCAGCCCGCGGGCGAGCTCGCGCAGCTCCTTGGTGGCCCGGTCGAGCTCCTCGGCCGCCTCGGCGAGCGTCTGCGCGGCGCCCGTGTCCCCGCCGGCGACCTGCTCGGCGGCGAAACGCAGCTCCATCGCGACGGCCAGCAGGCGCTGCTGGGCGCCGTCGTGCAGGTCGCGCTCGACCCGGCGGCGCTCGGCATCGGCCGCCTCGACGACGCGGGCGCGCGAGGCGCGCAGCTCGTCGACCATGCCCAGCCGCTCGGTGATGTCGCGCACGTGACCGGCGAAGGCGGCCGGGCCGGTGGTGGGCAGCTTGGTGACCGAGAGCTCGGCGGGGAACTCGGAGCCGTCCGCCCGCATCCCGACGACCTCGACCCGCCGGCCCAGCAGCGGCCCCTCGCCCGTGGCGATGACGCGGGCGAGGCCCTGGCGGTGCTGCTCGCGCAGGTGCGGCGGGACGACGACCTCGGCCAGCTCGCGCCCGCGGACCCGCTCGGCGGTGACGCCGAAGATCTCCTCCGCGGCCTGGTTGAAGCCGGTGATGCGGCCCTCGGCGTCGATGGTGATGATGGCGTCCAGCGCGCCCTCGAGGACCCCCCGCATGCGGGCCTCGCTTGCGCGCAGCGCCCGGTCGGCCCGCGCTCGGGCGACGACCTGGCCCACCTGCCGGCCGATGCCGGTGAGCGTGTCGAGGAGATCCTGATCGGCTTCGACGCGCTCGTCGTAGAACGCCTCCACGACCCCGATGACGCCGTCCCGGGAGATCAGCGGGAAGGCGAGCGAGCTGACGAAGCCCGCCGCATTCGCCGCCCGGGCGCGGTCGCTGTCGACCGTCGCGATGTCGGCGACGAAGTCGGCGCGCTCGTCGACGAAGACGCGGCCGGCGAGGCCCTCGCCCGGCAATGACCGCAGCGGGCGCATGGCCTCCGCGAACGCAGCGCGGGTTCCGTCGACGTCCTGCCAGACCATGCCCGGCCACAGCCGTCCCGATCGGCTCGGGACCCAGAAGACCCCCGCCGCCCAGCCGAGCAGCCCGCCCACGACCGGCATCAGGCCGTCGAACGCCTCGCGCCCGCGGTTGACGTCGGTGAGCATCCGCGCCACCGCGTGCTCGAGGCGCAGCAGCCGCAGGGTGGGTGGTTCGGCGGCGCTCATCGCCGCGGCCACGTTACTTCTGTGCCAGCTCGCGCTTGAGGACCTTGCCCGTCGGGTTGCGCGGCAGCTCGTCCAGGAAGGTGACGTCGCGCGGGACCTTGTAGCGGGCCAGGTGCTCGCGGACGTAGCCCTTGACGTCCTCGACGTCGACCTCCGAGCCGGGCGTGCGCACGATGTACGCCGCCAGCCGCTGGCCCCACTCGTCGTCGGGAACGCCGACCACAGCCGCCTCGTCGATGCCGGGGTGCTCGGCGAGCAGCTCCTCCACTTCCCGGGGGAAGACGTTCTCGGCGCCGGAGACGATCATCTCGTCGTCCCGGCCGTCGACGTGCAGCAGCCCGTGGCGGTCGAAGTGGCCGACGTCGCCGGAGGACATCAGCCCGTCGATGACCTCCTTGCTGCCACCGCCCGTGTAGCCCTCGAACGCGAAGCCGTTGTTGACGAAGATCCGCCCCGTCGTGCCGGTCGGCAGCTCGCGGCCGTGCTCGTCGAGGATCTTCACGACGGCGCCCGGCGGCGGCGAGCCGACGCTGCCCGGCTCGATGGCCAGCTCCTCCGGCGTGGCGATCGTCGCGTAGGCGACCTCCGTCGAGCCGTAGAGGTTGTAGACGACGGGGCCGAACGCCTTCGTCAGGTCGCGGCACAGCTCGGCGCCGAGCTGCGAGCCGCCGCAGAAGAGGATCTTCAGACGCGAGAAGTCGCGCTCGCCGAGGTCCTCGAGCGCGAGCACGCGGCGCATCATCACCGGCACCACGACGGCCGCGTCGGACTGCGTCAGGTCGTCGGCGAAGGCTTCCGCCGTGAATTTGCGCCGCAGCCGCATGGTCGAGCCGAGGGCCACGCTCAGCGCCATCGTGGCGAAGCCGAGCGCATGGAAGATCGGTGCGCCGATGGCGATCGTCTGCCGGGTGTGGAACGGGACCTTGTGCAGCAGCGCGCCGACCTGGATCAGGGACTTCGGCTCGGCCCGGGCGGCGCCCTTGGGCGTCCCCGTCGTGCCGCTGGTCAGGATGATCACGCGCGTGTGCTCGGCCGGGCGGGGCAGCGGGCCGGGCGCGCCGCCGGCGGTGGCCACGCGCTCGAGCTCCTGCTCGTCGATCACCGGCGCGCCGAGGTCGTCCCCGATCAGGTCGCGGTACTCGTCGTCGCAGATCAGGACCTTCGTACCCTCGCGGCCGCACACCTCGCGGATCTGGGGCCCGGCGAAGTCCGTGTTGAGCAGGATCAGCCGCGCACCGAGCTTGGCCGCGCCGAAGGTCGCGTCGAGGAAGCCGCGGTGGTTGCGGGCCAGCAGCGCCACGCCGTCCCCGGCGCCGATGCCGCGCCGCCGCAGCTCGTGGGCGACCCGGGTCGAGCGGCGGTCGAGCTCCGTCCAGCTGACGGCGCCACGCTCGTCGATGATCCCGTCACGGTCACCGTGGCGGATCGCCGCCGCGCTGAGCAGCCCGCCCATGGCCCCGTAGCGCACGATCGCGCGACCCACGCCGAACGTCCGGTGCGGAAGGTCGGGAGCAATCAGGCCCGCCCGCCCGAGCACGCCCGCGGCACGGGCTTCGAGGAGGGCACGGCGGGCGATGGACGCGGGATCGGGCATGGAGACGCCTGAATCTAGTGATCGCAGACGTTCAACTACCGGTGTCCTGAACACGTGAGACTGAGGGGACCGTCCCCTCAGTCTTCGGTGTTCTGAACAGTGGGGTACGGGCCGAGGGCGACTCGCATCTCCGTGGTGTCGAGACCGGTGCCGCGGAGGAGGTCGCCGGCGGTCGCCCGGACCTGGCCGACGATGACGTTGGCGGCGAGGTCGTGCCGGCGGTCGAGCACTGCGGTTGCCTCGGCCGCCGCCTGCCGGGCCAGCTGGCGGGCGCCGGAGTCCGCCTCCGGATCCTCGAGGTGGTTGCCGAGCGCGCGGACGGCCCTGGCGAGCAGGCGCACCGCGTGGACGAGGTCGTCGTCGCCGGGCACGCCGCGGACCGCTGCGGTCTCGGTGGCGCGGGCGAGGACGCGCGTGTTGCGGACGGCGTCGTCGACCTGCTTGACCGCGTCCGCGTAGACGGCCAGGTGCGGCAGCTCGCGGCGCCGGGGCGGGGTCAGGCGAAGCGCCTCGCGCGCGGCCAGGACGGCGTCCTCATAGTCCTCGACCTCGGCGTCGCGGGCCATCTCGAGCGCGGTGTGCGCGTGCTCGGGATCACCGTCCTTGAGCGCCTCGGCGATCTCGTCCAGCGCCTCGGCGAGCCGGTCCAGCGCACGCTCGGCCTCCTGCCCGACGGTCCGCAGCGGGTCGCGGCCGAACAGGACGGGGCCGATGACCACGGCCACCGCGCCGCCGATCAGCGCCGAGAAGAACCGCGTGAATGAGGACGTGTGCCCGGGGGTGCCGAGCGTGGCCAGCAGCACGCCGCTGACCGCGGCCTGGTTGACCAGGATCTGCCCTGCCCCGAACAGCAGCGCGGCGGCCATCGCGAGGGCGACGACGGCGACGACCGTCAAGCCCGTCCGTCCCGTCAGGCCGATCAGCAGGTCGGCGACGAGGATGCCGACGGCGACGCCGAAGGCCAGCTCGATGGCGCGGCGGACGTGCTGGCCGGAGGAGACGCCGAGCGTGATCACGGCGGCGACGGGCGCGAAGAACGGCCGCGGCTGGACCAGCGTGGCCAGCTGATAGGCGACTCCGGCGGCCAGCGCCGTCTGCGCGATCGCGCCCGCCCGGCCGCGCACGCGGGCCAGTCCGCGGCGCGGTCGCGTCCGGAGGTTCACCCCACCTTGAACTTCACGATCGGGCCCTCCTGCAGGCAGTCGCTCTGGTTGCCGCCCTCACACGCGATGCGGTGGGCCTGCCAGTAGTACGTGCCCGGCGAGTTGAGCCAGAACTTCGGATAGTTGAAGAACTTCGCCTTGGTCTTGAAGGTGCCGCCCGTGCGCTTCGCCTCCTGGCTCATGGCGTTGACGCCGGGGACGAGGACGCCCTTGGCGTTCGTCTTCCTGGACTTGGAGACGTAGACGAAGACGCGGCCGGGGCCGTCGACCTTGCCTTTGAAGATCGGCCGGGAGGCGACGGGAACGGTGGCGCCCCGTTTGGGCGCGGTCGGGGTGACGCCGTGCTTGCTCGCCGCGGCGAAGGCGGCGGCGGTGCACAGGGCGCTGATCGCGACGACGAGCACGAGAAGGCGACGCATGTGGCCGAATCTATTTGATGTGGACGACGTGGCCCGCATCTTCGTGACCCGCCGCCTGCACGGGGACGCCCTCGGCGAGCTCGACGACGTCGAGGTGTGGGACGGCGATCTCCCACCCTCGCCGGACGATCTGCGCGCGCGGGCCGCGGAGGCCGAGGGGCTGCTGTGCCTGCTCACCGAGCGGATCGACGCGGCGCTGCTGGACGCCTGCCCGCACCTGAAGGTGATCGCCAACTACGCGGTGGGGACCGACAACGTCGACCTCGAGGCGTGCGTGGCGCGCGGCGTGGCGGTCGGCCGCACGCCCGACGTACTGACCGACGCGACGGCCGACCTCGCCTGGGCGCTGCTGCTCGCGGTCGCGCGGCGGCTGCCCGAGGCGGCCGCGGCGGTGCGCGCCGGCGAGTGGCGGACGTTCGAGGCGACGCGCTGGCTCGGGGTCGGCCTGCGCGGGAAGACCTTGCTCGTGGTCGGGCCGGGACGCATCGGGCGGGCGGTGGCCGACCGGGCCGGCGGCTTCGGGATGGATGTCGCCTTCGCCGGGCGCGACGACGACCTGGGCGCGGCGCTGGCGCACGCCGACGTCGTCTCCCTCCACGCGCCGCTCACCGACGCCACCCGCGGGCTGGTCGACCCGCGGGCGATGAAGCCCGGCTCGATCCTGGTCAACACGGCGCGCGGGCCGCTCGTCGACGCGGCCGCACTGGCCCAGGCGCTGGGCTCCAGGCACCTGGCCGGTGCGGGGCTGGACGTCACCGACCCCGAGCCGCTCCCGCCCGACCACCCGCTCCTGCGCGCGCCGAACCTGCTCGTCCTCCCCCACGTCGGCTCGGCCACGCGCGAGGCGCGCGCCGCGATGACGCGGATGTGCGTCGACACTCTGCAGGCGGGCCTGACCGGGGCGCCGCTGCCCTACCCCGCCTCGTAGGGGAGGGTGACGCCGCGGGCCACGCGGACGACGCCTTTCTCCGGGTAGGCGACGACGTCCCCGCCGACGAGGTCTCCCATCGTCAGCAGGTCCATGCCGTCCGGCCCGACCTCGATGCGGCACCCCTCGCCGCCGTTGGGCCGCCGCAGCCAGAACGAGCCGGGCCTCAGCGGATGGCCCTCGTCGCCGATCCGCGCCGTGCCCGATCCCGACAGCACGTACCAGGCCTCCTCACGGGTGGAGTGGAAGTGCAGGTCGGTGGTGTGGCAGTCGGGCGGCAGCGTGTCGTGGGCGAGCACGAGCCGGGCCTCCTCGCGCGACGTGAGGACGCGCGTGCTCCAGGCCAGCCTCCCCTCCCTGCCCTCGTCGGGCGCGAGCTCGTCGAGGTTGCGGATCGTGGCCGGACGCTCGGAGGACTCGGGGAGCTCGATCGGGCCGGCGTGCGCGTCCGCGACGAACGGCGGCGGCGAGTCGGGCGGCGACCAGCGCGGCCCGAGCCAGAACTGCTTCGTGCGTGGCAGGTAGGTGATCCCCGTTCGCGAGCCCTCGGCGACGACCAGGACGCTCAGCCCGTCCGGCCCGGCGATGACGGTGTGCGCGTCCCCGTTGGCCGGGTGCCAGATGAAGTCGCCGGCGCGGATCGGGTACACGCGCACGTCCCTGGAGCCAGACGTCTGGTAGCTGAGCCCGCTCCCGGCGAGGACGTAGAACTGCTCCTCCTCGTCGGCGTGGGAGTGGACCGGCGTCGAGCGCCGGCCAGGGTCGACGTCGATGATCGCGACGCCGAGCCGCTCGGCGCCGGCCGCCGCTCCGAGGCGCCGGCGGGTGGCGACCAGGTCGCCGACCTCCCAGCGTCGCGCGGGGACGTCGTCGGCGTGGATGGGGATGCCGTCGGTCATAGAGGTAGGTTCTCGCACATGACACGCGTCGCTGTGGTGGACGTCGGCACCAACTCGACGCGGCTGCTCGTCGCCGACGTGACCGACGGCGAGGTGGAGGCACTCGACCGCCGCTCCATCGTCACGCGGCTGGGCGAGGGCCTCGAGCGCTCCGGCGCCCTCGGCGAGGAGCCGATGGCGCGCGTCCTGCGCGCGCTCGACGAGTACGCGCAGGCGATGGAGGAGCACGGCGTCGAGGTCCGCACCGGCGTCATGACCTCCGCCGTCCGCGACGCCTCCAACGGCCCTGACTTCATGGCCCGCGTGCGCGAGGACTACGACATCGACGCCACCACCCTCACCGGCGACGAGGAGGCCCAGCTCACCTACGCCGGCGCCGCCGTCGGCCGCCAGGGACCCATGCTCGTCGCCGACATCGGGGGCGGCTCCACCGAGCTGGTCACGCAGGACTGGCACGTCTCCACCCAGGTCGGCGTCGTCCGCCACACCGAGCGCCACGGGGAGGACATCGACGCCCTCCGCGCCGACGCCCGCGCCGTCATCCGCGACGCCCTCGCCGCTGACGGCGTGGGTAGGGTCGAATCAGTCGTCGCTGTCGCCGGCACCGCCACCATGGCCGCCTCCATGGAGCTCGAGCTCGACCCCTACGACGCCGACGCCGTCGAGGGGTACAGACTCACCATCGACACCCTCCGCGAACGCTTGGCCACGCTGCACGCCCTCGACCCCGCCGCCCGCCGCGACGTCCCCGGCCTGCACCCCGACCGCGCACCCACCATCGTCGCCGGCATCGCCATCCTCATCGAGGTCCTCGAGGCCGCCGGCGCAGACGAGGTCGAGGTCTCCGATCGAGACCTCCTTTACGGCCGAGCTTTGCAGGTGGCCACTTAGACGGATCAGCGACCGCGGTGGTTAAAGAGGAACCGCCCTCCGGCGGGTGGAAGGCGGTTCCGAAATGGCTCCTTCAGGACGGGCAGGGGTACGTGCCTAATGGAGCCGTTTTTGGGTGGTCCGAACGGCGGGAGGCGCCGTGTTTGATGCGGCAAATCGCCCGGACCTATGTGATGCCCGACCAAGCATACGCGAAACCGCACGTACCCGGGCCAGACACGAGCAGTATCGGACCGGCGGGTGGGCGGCTCAATCGAACAAACGTCCAGTCGGATCGGCGAACCGGGTTGGACGATCAGGCCAGGTTCGATGACCTCGGGTAGGCAACGGAGGGGTCGGTCAGGACGTTGACCAGCGCCGGCTGCCCGCTGGAGAAGGCGCGGTAGAGCGCGCCGTGCAGGTCGGCCGGCGCGCGGACGAGCTCCCCGTGGCCGCCGAGCGCAGTGACGATCTCGTCGTAGCGCGTCTCCGGGCGCAGGTCGGCGACCACCGAGTAGCCGTAGAGGGACTCCATCGGATGCTTCTCGAGTGCCCAGATGCCGTTGTTCCCCATCACCCCGACCACGCCGACGCCGTGGCGGGCTAGCGTGTCGAACTCCATGCCGGAGAAGCCGAACGCGCCGTCGCCGAGGATGAGGACGACCTGGCGGCCGGGGTGCGCGAGCTTGGCGGCCAGCGCGTAGCCGGGGCCGGAGCCGAGGCAGCCGAACGGCCCCGGGTCCAGCCAGCAACCGGGGGCGTAGGAGGGCACGACCCGCCCCGCGTAGGAGCCGAAGTCGCCCGCGTCGACGATGACGATCGCGTCGCGGTCGATCACCTCGGCCAGGCCGGCGAAGACGCGCATCGGGTGAAGCGGCGCCCGCTCGTCGGAGACCAGCTCGAGCTCGCCGGCCAGCTTGTCCGCCTCGACCGCGCGCAGCTGCTCGAGCCAGGCGCTCGTGTCGAGGCCGCCGGTGACGCCGTCGCGCAGGGCGGTCAGCGTCGCCCGCAGGTCCCCGTAGAGCTCGGCGGCGACCGACCGCGGGTGCTCGCGCTCGGGTTCGGCGACGTCGGCCACGATGATCTGCGTGTCCTCCCCGAAGGACGCGCCGAAGCCGAGCCGGAAGTCCATCGGCACCCCGAGCACGAGGGCCACGTCGGCGCCCTTGAGTGCCGTCCCGCGCGCGCGTGAGAAGGAGAGCTCGTGATCGGCGGGGACGCAGCCACGACCGAGGCCGTTGAGGAAGACGGGGATGCCGGCCGCCTCGGCAAGGGCCACCAGCTCGGTCTCGGCCCGGCCCCAGTAGAGGTTGGTGCCGGCCATGATCACGGGGCGCTCGGCCTCGCTCAGGCGGGCGACGGCGGCGTCGAGCTCCCGCGGGTCGGCGGCACCCAGCCGCGGCTCGGCCGGCGGCGCGTCGTCGAACTCCCCCTCCAGGTTCATGAAGACGTGGTCGAGCGGGAGGTCCACGAACGCCGGACCGGTGTGCGGCGTGCGCGCGGACAGCAGCGCGTCGTCGACCAGGCTCGGGATCTCGGCGGTCGACCCGGCCGTGGCGGCGAACTTGACCAGCGGCCGGACGAAGGGGACGTGGTCGATCTCCTGCAGCGAGCCCTGGCCCCAGCGGAACGCCGGGGCGCGGCCGCCGAGCACGACCATCGGCGAGCGGTTCTGCAGCGCCGACCCGAGCGCGCTCATCCCGTTCGTGACGCCCGGCCCGGCCGTCAGCGCGGCCACGCCTGGCTCGCGCGTGACCTTGGCCCAGCCCTCGGCGGCGAACGCGGCGGTGGACTCGTGACGGACGTCGACGAGGTCGATGCCCTCCTCCCGGCAGCCGTCGTAGACGCTGAAGAGATGCCCGCCGCTCAACGTGAATAGCTTGCGCACGCCATGCGCCTTCAGCCGCTTCGCGACCAGCCGGCCGCCGTGCAGGGTCCCCGACTCGACACTCATGCGCGCAACGCTACGCCTCAGTAGGGCGGCGCGGGGGTTCCCCCCGCCGGAGTTCCCGCTTGCGGCCGGCGGGGGGAACCCCCGTGCCGCCCCTCGCGGCCGAAGGAACGCCCGCGCCGCCCCTCGCGGCCGAAGGAACGCCCGCGCCGCGACGCGGCCGCGGCGCATACAGGGTCATCGCCTCGGCCTTCCCCTTCAACACGACCCCCGAGCGCGAGTCCCACTCAACCTCATGCACGTCCCGCAGCCGCGCCCGCAGCGCGCTGGTGACGAGGATCGCATCGCCCGTCACGCGCGTCGCCTCCTCCACGCGCGCCGCCGTGTTGACGGGATCGCCGATGACGGTGAACTCGTAGCGCGCGCCGCCGCCGACCGAGCCGGCGATGACCTGCCCGGAGTTGACGCCGATGCCGATCTCGAGCTCGCCTGGGAAGCAGCGGCGGACGAGCTCGGTGATCGCCAGCGCAGCGGACAGCGCCCGGTCGGCGTGATCGGTGCGCCGGTCGGGCGCGCCGAACACGGCCAGCAGCCCGTCCCCGATGAACTTGTTGGCGTGGCCGCCGTGCGCCGTCACGCACGGGACGACCTCCTCGAAGAGCGCGTTGAGGCGGCCGACCACCTCGCGCGCGCCCGCTGTCTCGGCCAGCTCGGTGAACCCGCGCACGTC
>CAXTBB010000002.1:0-53140 GCA_964242305.1 uncultured Solirubrobacteraceae bacterium | reverse complement strand
ACCGCCGCGAAGTAATCGGACTGGGCCGCCCGGAGATCCTCGGGGTCGAGCTGCTCGGCGGCATTCGTCCAGCCGACGACGTCGACGAAGAGCACGCTGACCTCGACCTCCTCTCCCTCCAGCGCGACGCCCTCGGCGAGGACGCGCTCGGCGATGTCGGGGTCGACGTAGACGCCGAACGCCTCGCGCAGCCGCTCGCGTTCGGCGAGGCCCGCGACCGCCTCGTTGAACGACTGCGCCAGCCGTCCCGTCTCGTCCGTGGAGGCGACGGGCGCGCGGGCGGAGAGGTCGCCGGCCCGGATGCGATCGGCCATGCGCTGGAGCTGGACGATGGGGTCGACGATCGAGCGCGCCAGCAGCACCGTCAGCTCCAGCGACACGGTGAACGCGACGACGACGGCGACCGCCACGTCGACGCCGAGGTCGCTCAGCGAGGCCGTCCTCGTCGTGGACAGCCCGGCCACGACGACGCCGGCGATGATGTTGAGCATCGGCAGCGCCAGCAGCAGCCGGGTGCGCAGCGAGATGCCCGCCTCGCCGAGCTCGAAGTCGTCCGGCAGGTCGACCGAGATCGCCTCGATCACCGGCCGCAGCGCGAGCTCGTGGGCGAGGAAGCGCAGGAACAGGCCGTAGACGACGGCGACCGCGCCGCCGGCGACCAGGAACAGGAACGAGTGCCAGGGCAGGTGGAGGTCGATCGTCGTGAAGGCGCTGAAGGGGATGACGCTGGTGAAGATGGGAACGAAGCGCCACGTCCGGGTCATCCGTGACGGCAGCGCCGCCAGCGTCCGCCACGCCTGGGCGGCGGACTGCGGCGAGCGGTCGCCGCGCAGCCAGCCGTCGGCGGGGCTCACCATCCTCGAGAGGACGCGGTAGGCGACGGCGTTCTCGACCAGCAGCAGCACCTCGCCGACTCCCAGCACGGCCCAGAAGTGGTCGCCGAGCGGCTGGTAGACGGTGAGCAGGCCGATGCCCCCGAGGACCACGAGGTGGGCGACCTGCAGCTGCGACCACAGCGCGAAGCGCGGGTAGCGCGGTCCCAGGAACGCGTAGATGCGTCGGAAGATGCGCAGCAGCATCGTCCGGCGCAGTCTTCCAGGAAGGGCCTAGCTCGTCGCGGTCTGGGGTGCCGGGCCGGCGAGCAGGTAGGCGGAGATGCGGCGCTCGCCCCAGACGAGCGAGTGGCCGACCTGCAGCGCGGGCAGGCGATCGGCGCCGACGCTGAGCAGGCGCCGGCTGGTCGCGTCGATGGCATTGTCGCGCGACTCGTCGCGGGCCGCGCGCAGGCAGTCGTCGAGGTCGATCTGCGCCGCCGCCGCCGCCTCGGCCAGGATCTCGGGGTCCTCCAGGTCGAAGCCGCCGCAGAACGCGAGCCGCCCCGCGGCGAGGATGAATTCGTCCCCGCGGCCCAGCTCGATGGCCAGGGAGGCGACGCGCATCGCCGCCGGCGTGTCGGACGGGAAGCGGTCCGGCCACTCGAGAGGCAGCCGCAGCTCGGCCGCGCGGCGCTCGGCCGCGGTGCGCACGGCGTCGGCGTGGGCCGGATCCGACGTGGGGTCGCGGCGGTCGATGCAACCGTTGGAAGCCAACCGCCAGGTCACGGAGGCGAAGGCGCGGCCGATGCGCTCCGCCGTCAGATAGCTGAAGGGACAGCTGAGGTCGACGAAGCACTGCGCCCGCCCGCCCGTGGCCACAAGTACGCGCTGCCGCCGCCGGCTCGCCAGATCCACAACCGTTCCCATGCCAGCAACAACGTGCGGAGCGAACGAAACTTGTTGAGAACGACTGTCAGCGTCCTGACCCGTCCAGCGCTAACCCCAAATAGCACGACGAACGGTCCTTTTGTCTTGATTTCGGGTATACCAATCTGCACAGGATTACCCGCCGATCCGGACAACACGGAGGTTCCCAGTTCCCGGCCCACCTGCCCCCAAACGCCATCCTTACGACCAGTGGTCCCCCGACGCCCGCGCGCTCGACCTCGTCGGCGACAAATGGACGCTGCTCATCATCCGCGATCTCGCGTCGGGTCCCCGGCGCTTCGTGGAGCTCCAACGGACCCTGCCCGGCATCTCGACCGAGCAGCTGCGCTCGCGCCTGAACCGCATGGTCGCGGACGGCCTGCTCACCCGGCAGCGCTACCGCGAGGTCCCGCCGCGCGTCGACTACGAGCTGACCGAACGCTCGCGTGAGCTCGCGCCCGTCATCGGCGCCCTCGCCAAGTGGGGCTACGACTGGACGTGGAGCGCCCCGCGCGCCAACGAGGAGGTCCAGATCGGCGCCATCCTGCGGACGGCGCCCGGCCTGCTCACCCCGCCCGCGACCCTGCGCGGCGTCGTCGAGGTCAACGTGGAGGGCGACCGCGGCAGCGACCGCACCTACGTCCTCTCGATCGGCGGCGGCGAGGTCGCCATCTCCGAGGCGGAGGTCGACTCCTCCGACGCGAAGGTCAGCGGCACGGTCGCCGGCTGGGTCGCTGCGCTGGGCACCGACGCCGACGCCAGCGGCCTCAGCTTCGAGGGGGACCGGGGGCTCGCCCAGGGCCTGCTCGACGGCTTCGTCACCGCCGCCGCGGCGGCCCGCGCCGCCGCCTAGCGACGGCGGCGAGGGGAGGTGGCGGCGTAGTCCGCCGCCTCGGGATGGGGGAAGCGCCCCTGGAGCTTGTGCTGGAAGGTGAACGGCTCGGCGACATAGCACCCGATCTGGTCGCCGCCCGTGTCGTTGTCCTGCTGGATCTCCTTGCCTCCGGTGGGCACGCAGTCGGCGTTGGGGAAGATCCCGTACGCGGCGGCCTTCGGCGTGATCGCGAGGGCGAGCGGCGGCAGGTAGCTGTTGCCGCGGTTGGTGGCCAGGCGCGTCTTGTGGACGACCGCCGCCTCCGCGCCCTCCGGGCCGATCTGGCGCAGGTAGTGCCCGACCGCGTCAGGATCGCGCGACGTCGTCGTGTCGGCGATCGCCGACGCGCCGTTGGAGATGAAGTCGGCGACCTCGAACTGGTCCATCTCGAGGTACTCGAGGATCGGGTTGAGCTGGCTCAGGAACGGGCCCAGTGAGGCCAGGGTGGGCCGGAGCGCGAGCAGCGTCGATCGCAGCGCCGGCAACCCGGACCGCGACGCGCGGATCAGGGGCGGCAGGTCGTCGAACGCGCGCCGCAGGTCGGGGGCGAACGCGCGCACGTCGCGCAGCGTCGGCGCCAGGTCGCGCGCGACCGGCCGCAGGTCGCGGATCAGCGGCTCCGTGTCGATCGAGAACGTCCTCAGCCGCGCGAACGTCGCCTTGGACTCGTCCAGGAAGGTCGGGAAGATCGCGATCGCCTCGGCGAGGTGGTCGGACTGGCTGCTCGTCGCCTCGAAGAGCCGGCCCGACGAGGTGACCAGGTCGCGCAGGCGCTGCTGGTCGTGGCTGATCGCGCCGAACACCTGGCCGGTGTTGCGGATCAGCAGTTGCAGCGCGCGCCGCTGCGTGTCGAGCACGGAGACGACGTCGGCCGCGTCGGCGGCGAAGCCGGGCAGCGTCCCGATCGCGTCGTTGAGGTCGCGCCCGTGCGGCCCGATCCCCTTGGCGAGGTCCTGCTGCCACCCGCGGAACGCCTGCCGGGTCTGCGGGTCGAAGGCGCTCAGGATCTCGTCGAGCTGGACCGCGCTCGCCACCTGCCCGTCGGCCAGGCGCCCGTTCTCCGGCACCCACGTGCGACCGCTGCCCGGCGTCAGCTCGACGTAGGTCTCCCCGAGCAGCGTCTTCTCCCGCAGCAGCGCCTTCGCGTCGGCTTTCAGCGGGGCGAAGCGGCGGTCGAGCTCCAGCGTCGCGATCGTCCGGTTGTCCCCCAGCTCCTTCTTGACGACGTGCCCGACGGAGACGCCCGCGACGCGGACGTCCGCCTCGATACCGAGCGTCGCCGCCTCCGGGAACGCGACCTGCACGCGGTACCCCTTCGGCTTGAGCGGGACCGGGCCGCCGAAGGACAGCCACAGGAACAGCAGCAGCCCGAAGCACGACAGGGCGAAGATCGTCATCGCGGCCAGGCGGGCGGGCGAGGGTGCCGACTTCTGCATCAGTGGGCCACCTACTTCACCAGCCCGCAGGCGCCGACGAGGATGGGGGTCAGGCCCTGGAGGAACTCGACCTCGGGGCGGTCGGCGATCTCGCGCTCGATGGTCGAGCAGGGCGCGCCGACGGTGGTGGGCCGGAACACACCGTGGGCGTCGGCCTGGCTGAACAGGTTCACCGCGATGTGGTTGATCCACGCGACCCAGAACAGGTAGCCCTCCTGGCGCGCCGAGCCCACCGCCGGGCTCTCGGCCCCGTTGGGGTTGTAGGTGAGCAGGTTGAAGAGGTGGTTGAGGTCGACGAACGCCCCGCGCAGGTTCGGCGTCGCGGTGGCCAGCCGGTCGGCGGCCGGGCGCAGTTCGCGTACGAGCGGCCGGGAGTCGCGGACGAACGGGCGGATGTCGTCGCGCAGCCGCGGCGCGATTTCGCGCGCGAACGGGATGATCTGCGCGTTGGCGTCGTCGAGCGCACGGGCGGCGGGCCGCAGGTGGCGGGCAGCCGGCGCGAGCACCGTGGCGAAGCGCCCGACGCGGCCCAGGGTGTCCGTCGTCTGGCGCAGCGCCGCCGGCAGGCGGTCGACGGAGGTCGAGATGGCGGTGTCCTCGGCGGCGAACGAGCGCAGGACGGCGGCCGACGAGTCGACCAGGCCGGCGAGCTCGTCGGGCTCGGCCGCCAGCGTCTGGTTGAGGCGGCGCAACGACCCGATCAGGTGGCGGAGGTTGTCCCGGCGCAGGGCGACGGCCGAGTTGACCCGCGCGAGGTCGCGGTGCAGCGGCTCGAAGCGCGCGAACACGTCGCGCAGGTCGGCGCCCCGGCCGTCGAGCCCGCGCCGGGCGCCGGCAAGCAGCAGCTTCAGGTAGTCGCGGGTGTCCGAGTCCAGGGACTTGAGGATCTCGTCGGGGTTGACGTCGGGCAGCGTCGAGCGGATCGGGAGCGTCCAGCCGCGCTTGGCGACCGGCGCCGAGTCCGTGCCCGGATCGAGGTCCACGAACATGTCCTTGAGCCCCGTCTTGGGCCGCAGCAGCGCGTTGGCGTCCGTGTGCACGAGGTGCTTGAACTCCGGGTCGAGCTGCATCTGGACGATCGCCCGGCCGCCGCGCAGCTTCACCGCGCCGATGTCCCCGATGCGCACGCCGGAGACCTGGATCGTCTGCCCCTGCCCGGCCGTGACCGCCTGCCCGGTCGCGAACTCCGCGTACAGCGTGTAGGGCGCCTTCTCGATGAACGGGAAGCGCAGGCGCTGGTGGTGCAGGATGTAGGCCGAGACGCCGGTGGCGAGCACCAGCAGGCCGACGATCGCGCCGATGTTGCCGAGGTTGCCGCGCAGCGTCTTCACGGCGTCAACCGATCGACGAGCGCCTTCGTGACGTCCTGGTCGGAGACCTCCAGCGTGTCGTCGAGGCCCTCCAGCTTGAGCTGCTTGCGCAGCCACTCGATCGCCCGGCCCTTGGCCAGCGCGTAGCGCGCCTGGTAGGCGGCGCTGGTGATGTCCACCGTGCGCTGCGGCGGCGGGTCGCCGACCTTCGTGGCCAGGTTCGGCTTCTCCTGCGTCTCACAGGGGACGGTGCGGTGCAGCGGCGGGCGGGCGTCGGGCTTGGGCGGGTTGGCGCCCTTGATCGGCGACGGGACCGCCGCGAACACGCCCGGGTTGAGCGTGGCGACCGTCGTCCCGCCCGCCAGCAGGACACGGAACCACTGCCCGTTGGCGTCACCGGACCGGCTCTCCCCGCTCAGTCCCGGCAGCGGCTTGACCGCCTCCTCGAAGACCTTGCCCTTGGCCGGGAAGTTGGGGTCGGGGACGGTGTCCTTCGTCCACGGGAGGATGACCTCGTTCTGGCAGGACGAGGCGAGCCGGACCTGGTCGTAGAGCGGCGCGGTCGCGTTGGTCAGCCGGGCCAGGCGCGGGACGGTCGGGCGCAGGTCGGCGACGAGGCCGCGCAGCTCCGCGGGCGCGATCAGCCCGCGCAGCTGGAAGACCAGCGGGGTCGACGCCCGGATCGCCGGCAGCGAATTGCGCACGCCCGGACGCAGGTCGCGCACGAGGCCGCGCAGCGGCGGGAACGCCGCGTTGAGCTTGCCGAGCGCGGGCTCGGCGGCGCGCAGCGTGCGCGGCAGCTCGCCGACCGCGGAGCGCAGGGCGGCCTGGCTGCGGGCGAAGGCGCCGGCGGTCGTGTTGAAGTCCGTCACCAGGCGCTTGAGCTGTTCGGGCGAGCGGTCCAGCGCGGCGGCGTTGGTGGCGGCGGCGCGGAGGTACGCCGACAGGTCGTGCTCGGCCTCGCCGAGGGACGCGTCGGCGACGATCGCCGAGTCCCGGTACGCGGGCTTCCAGTAGCGCAGGCTGCGCCGGTAGCCGCGCGCGCCGCGCCCCTTCAGCGCGCTCGCGTACTCCTTCAGCACGACCTGGAGGTCGGCGCGGGTGTCGGACTGCAGCGCGGTCAGGACCTGGTCGAGCTGGACGGGCGTGCTGGTCTGGTTGACCGGGATCATGTCGCCGTTGTTCAGGACCGGCGCCGACGGCGTCCCCGGCTGGACGTCGACGAAGAAGTTGCCCTCCAGGAAGATGCGCGGGCGGATGGCGGCGTGCGCGTCGGCGTGGACGGGCTGGCCCTTGTCGTCGATGCGCAGGGTGACGATGGCGCCGCGGTCACCGTTGCGTTCGACCTTCGTGACCTTGCCGACGGTGACGCCCGCGATCCGCACGGGCGAGCTCGTGCGGATGTTGTTGGTCGAGCGGAAGGCCGCGCGCAGCTCGAAGTGATGCGCGAACGGGTTCGACTTGGTGAAGCCGAAGTAGATCGCCGTGAGGGAGACGACGAGCGCGAGGAGGCCGACCTTCGTGTAGGAGAGCCCGCTGTGGCGGTAGCTCATCCGCCTGCCTCCGAGGGGTAGAGGTCCTTGCCCGGCCCCGTCTCGGGGCGGCGGGTGAACGTCTCCCCGTCGGGCACGCGGGCCCGGCCCCGGTACGTCGGGCCCTGCGCGCCGGGGTTGTTGGCGTCGACCTGCACCGTGTACTGCGGCTTGAGGTTGCGCGCGTCGCGGTACAGGAAGCCGCGCTGGCCGACCTCGCAGTCGGCCTCGCCCGTGTCGGTGATGGCGGCTCCGTAGGGCGGGCCGTGGAAGTACTGCGCGTTGCCCTGCTCGACCGCCTTGCCGTTGGCGGGCCCGTTGGCGCCCATGGTGCCCAGCGAGTCGTCCTGCTGGCCGGCGGAGTTCAGCAGCGCGCGCTGGGCCTGGCCCGTGTTGTCGGGCTCGGTGAAGTGCTCGGCGACCTGGGTCCAGAAGTAGTTCCAGTAGTCGCACACGGTCTGGTAGGGACCGAGGAAGCGGAGCGTCGGATTGAGCGTGGTCGTGGTCGCCGTGAGCCCGCGCAGGGCCAGCGGCGTGCTCGGATCCGACGACAGCGTGTCGACCGCCTTCAGCGTCTTGCCGAGGCGCTGATTCGTGTCGACGAACGCCCGCTGGACGGGAACGCCGCGGTCGACGGCGGCGTTGAGGTCGGGAAGGGCGCCGCGCAGCGCGTGGGTGGCGACGGCGAAGTCCTCGCTGAAGGCGGCGAACTCCCGCAGGAAGGGACGCTGGACCTTCAGCGAGTCGGTGGAGACGTCGAGGGTCGGTGGGCCCTTCTCGATGAACTGCTTGAGGCGGGTGGGGCTGCGGTCGATCGCCGCGAACGTGTTCGCCATCGTGGTGAACAGGTGCGCCTGCTGGCGGCTGACGGGCGCCAGCGCGCCGGCGGTGTCGGCCAGCGACTGCACGAAGCCGTGCAGGTCGGTGTCGCGATCCGCGAGCGTGTGGGCCACCGGCTCGAGGTGGGTGAACAGCCGCGGGAGCTCCTCGATGGCCCGCCCGAGGTCGGGCCCGCGGAAGGCGAGCGCGTTGCCGAAGCCGAGCAGGTTCTGCTGGGACGCCGCGCGCGTGGGCTCGTCGAAGATGCCGAAGAAGTCGTCGAGCTCGACCGGGACCTTGGACTGCCGCGCGGGCAGGGTGTCGCCGCTGACGTAGTGCTTGGCCGCCTTCCCGCGCTGCAGGTCGATGTACTTGAGCCCTAGCGCCGAGCGGTTGCGGATGACGGCGCGGCTGTCGACGGGCAGCGTGCCGATGGACTTGTCGAGCTTGAGGGTGAGGTCGGCGCCGGTGTCCCCCTCCCCGATCGCGACGGGCTCGACGTCGGTGACGATGCCGACGCGGAAGCCGCCCGAGCGGACCTCGTTGCCCTTGACGACGTTCGCGCCGCTCGGGAGCTGGACGTGCAGCGTCGTGGTGGGGACGAACGGCAGCCCGTTGTTGGCGTTGTAGGCGAGGAACACCGCGACGTTGACGACGAGCAGCGTCACCGCCCCGACGAGCACGGGATTGGCGAAGAGGGAGTTGCCGCGGCGCCGGTTCACGGGGCGAGGAGGAAGTCGAGGAGGTCCTGCGGGTCCGTCTTGCCGACCGGCAGGTCGGGCAGCGCCTGGGTGACCTGGTCGAGCAGGGGGACGATCGGCTGGGCGGGCGAGGTGTTCGCCGGCGCGGGCGTGGCGCCCGCGACCGGCGCGGCGCTCACCGGCGCCTGCGTCTCGGGCCGGCGCTTCGACGCGCTGCGGGTGCGATGGCGCCGTGCGCTGCGCGCACCGGCGGGCTTGGTCGGGTCCGCCTGCAGCACGCCCTGCTGGCTGGCCCCGAGGATGGACGCGCAGCGCTTGTAGAAGTCCGGGTCCGACGCCACCTTCGCCTTGAGCGAGTCCGCGTTCTGGTAGTCGCTGCACCCGTTCTGGAAGAGGTTCGCCTTGAGCATGTAGCTGTTGGCGTCGAAGATGTTGATCGCGAGCGTCTGGTCGTAGACGTACTGCAGCAGCGCCTCGAAGCCCGTGTAGCCCTTGCCACCCGGGGAGCGCTTGTCGGGCTCGATCGCGCGGTCGCGGTCGTCGAGGTCGTCGAGCACGATGCGCAGGTTCTGGGCCAGCTCGGGCGTCCGGACGCTGAAGCGGGTGAGCTCGGCGACGACGGGCGTGGCGCTCTTGACGGCGCGGGTCCCGATCTGCGACGCGTCGGCGAGCGAGCGCAGGTTGACCTGCGACGAGCGCGCGAACGGGCCGAGGCGGGTGAGCAGGTGCTCGAGGCGGTCGGCGCTGGCGTCGAGGTCGGTCAGCGACGGCGTCTGCGCGTCCGCCGCGCGGCCGAGCTCGCGCATGGTCGGGGTGAGCTCCTGCAGGAACGCGGGGAGCCTGTGCAGGCCCTCGGCGATCTGCGCGCGGCGCTCGGCGCTGTCGGCGGCGGTGGCGTGTGCCTCGCGGACCCAGCGGGCGACGTCGTGCCGGTTGCCGGCGAGGTCGCCGAGCACGGTGTCGCCGTCCTTGACGAGCTTGCCGAGCGTCTGGTTCTGGGCGGCGAGGATCTTGAGGACGCTGTCGGTCTCCCGCAGCGCGGGACTGGCGCGCCGGACCGCCTCGTTGAGCTCGTCGCCGCGGGCGGCGAGGCCGACGCCGAGCTGGCCGAGGATGATCCGCAGCCGCTCGCGGTAGGGCCGGCGCATGATGTCGGCGAGCAGGTCGGCGGGGACCGTCGAGCCGGTCTGGCTGACGGGGATGCGGGCGCCGTCGGGCAGCCGCTTCGGATCGTGTCCGGGCTGGCAGTCCAGGAAGTACTCGCCGATCAGCGACTGCGGCCGGCTCTCGCAGAAGGCGTCCGTGCGCAGCGAGCCGAAGCCGTCCTTGGTCACCTCGATGTCGACGAGGGCGTCGCGGGTCTTCGGGTCCAGCCGCAGCCCGGTGATGGTGCCGGCGCGGACGCCGGCGACCTTGAGGTCGGAGCCGGTGACGAGCCCGAACGCGTTGTCGAGCGCGACCGTGAAGCGGTGGCCGCCGCCGGTGTCGCCGGCGGCGGACAGCGCGACGACCGCGATCAGCGCGATCGGCACGACCAGGATGGCCAGCGCGCGCCTCACGGCCCCGGGAGCACCTGGGTGATGTCGCAGTTGTAGTCCGGCGTCGGCTTGAACGGGCCGCTGCCGTCCGCCGCCTTGTGGTCACCGGCGCCGGGACAGCGGTTGTCCTGACCGCGCACGCCACCGGAGGCGACGAAGGCCGCGTCGCGCAGCTCGGGCGGGACCGGCTGGAGCTGGCCGCCGACGATCATGAACGCGTCCGCGTGGGCGGCCGGGCGGCTGATGCCGCCGAGCGCGTCGAACACGCCCGAGTGGCTGAAGTCGTCGAACCAGCCGAGCAGGTCGGGCGCGTACGGGCGCGCGTACTCGAGCTCGCCGGAGCCGGTCGCGAGCGCCTTCGCGGAGGCGGGCAGCGCGCCCTCGCGCTGCTTGCCGTTGGCGGTGACCGGCCCGACCGCGATCTTCGCCACGGGGACCTGTGCCCTGGTCAGCTCGACGAGGTCGTTGTTCGCGCCGGGGCGTTCGAGGAGCGCGCTGAGGTCGCGCAGGGTCGGCCGCGCATCGTTGGCCAGCGGGCGCAGCTGGGCGAGGAACGGGCGCAGCGCCTTCGCCACCGGCTTGGAGTCGCGCACGAGCGGATCGAGGTCGTCGAGCGTCGACCGCAGGTTCACGAACGTCGTGTCGGCGCGGCGCATGACGGCCGGGAGCCGGCCGATCGCCTCCCGCAGCGGCGCCTGCTGGTCCCCGAGCGCGTCCGTCGTGGTCTCCAGGTTGTCGATCAGGGCCGCGAGGTCCGTCTTGCGATCGGCCAGATCGGTGACGAACTTCGACGAGGAGACCACGAAGTCCGTGAGCAGGCCGTTGTCGCGGTTGAGCTCGCGGAAGAAGCGGCTCGACGCCGCCAATGACGGGTTGAGGTACATCAGCCCCTCGCCGTACGCGTCGCCGGCGCCCTGGTACTGGCGGGCTGAGCCGCGGACGACGGCGCGCAGGGCGTTGCGCGTCGGCGGGTCGAGCGTGTCGAAGAGCTGATCGAGGTCGACCGCCGTCGTCGTCTGCGTCTCCGGGATCGTCGCGCCGTCGGGGAGGTCGGGCGCGGATGCCGGCGGCATCCGCAGGTCCAGATAGCGGTTGGCGACCCCGCTCAGCGACGCCTGCCGGACCGTGATCTGCGTCCCCCGGCGCAGCGGCGCGAGGTCGTCGCCGATGCGCAGCGTCACGTCGGCGCGGCCGTTGCGGGTCAGCTCGATGTCCTCCACCTCGCCGACCGGCCGGCCGGCCACCTGCACCAGGTTGCCCTTGACGAGCTGCGAGGCGTTCAGGAACCGCGCGTGGACCCGGTAGGGCGCAGGCTTCCCGATCACGACGAAGGCGACGACGATCGCCGCGGCCACGACCGCTCCCACCGCCACCATCCGCGCCGGTCCCCTCGAGCTCCTCACTCGACCACAAATGAGAGCGTGCCCGCGCCGGCATGTCAAAGGGGAACCGTCACACTCCCGCTCATGACCAAGACGCTCTATACGGCAGAGGCCACGGTGACCGGCGGTCGTGCGGAGGGCCACGGCCGCACCAGCGACGGCAACCTCGAGGTCGACCTCCGCCCGCCGACAGAGTTCGGCGGAGACGGGACCGGCACCAACCCGGAGCAGCTGTTCGCCGTCGGCTTCGCCTCCTGCTTCGAGTCCGCCCTCGCCCTCGTCGCCCGCCGCCAGAAGCTCGAGGCCGGTGACGCCACCATCATCTCCCGCGTCAACCTCCACCCCACCGAGGAGCGCGGCTTCAAGCTCTCCGTCGAGCTCGACGTCACGATGCCGTCCGTCGAGGACACCGAGGCGGCCGTCGCGCTCGTCCAGGCCACCCACGAGGTCTGCCCGTACTCCCACGCCACTCGCGGCAACATCGACGTCATCCTCACCGCCAACGGCGCACCCGCCGGCTAGATGCCCGGGGTGGGAGTCGAACCCACACTTTTGCGGGACTTAAATCCGCTGTCTCTTCCAGTTGGACTACCCGGGCAAGCGCACGCGAGCCTACCCTGAGGGACGCAACTTCGGGTCTCGCCGTGGGTTCTGTACGGCTAGACGTCGAACCGTCCTATGGAAGTCTCTGCCCTCAACCACGCCGGTGCCGCCGGCGCCCACGCGAAGTCCCCGCTGCTGCGGTTGCAGAGCGACGAGCGCCTGGTCGCGCTCGTGCGGCGCGGCAACCAGCACGCGTTCGAGGCGCTCGTGTCGCGCTACCAGAGCCGGCTGCTGGCGTTCTGCCGGCACATGCTCGCCTCGAAGGAGGACGCCGAGGACGTGCTGCAGGAGGTGTTCGCCGCCGCGTTCAACGCGATGCTGGCGGACGAGCGGCCGATCAACGTGCGGCCGTGGCTGTACCGGATCGCGCGCAACCGGTCGCTGAACCACCTGCGCAAGCAGACGGCCATCGGGGTGGACTCGATGGACGTGATGCTGTCCGACCACGGGATGACGACGGCGGACCGCGTGCACAAGCGCGAGGAGTTCCGCCAGCTGCTCGTCGACGTGCAGGACCTCGCCGAGACGCAGCGGACGGCCCTGCTGCTGCGGGAGATCGATGCGCTGTCCTACGACCAGATCGCCGAGGTGATGGACACAACGGTGCCGAGCGTGAAGTCGCTGCTCGTGCGCGCGCGAGTGTCGCTGGCGGAGGCGGCCGAGGCGCGGCTGCTCACCTGCGAGGAGGTTCGCGAGGAGCTCGGCCAGGTCGCGGAGGGCCTGATGCGCACGACGGCGCCGGTGCGCCGCCACCTGCGCACGTGCGACCGCTGCCAGGGCTTCCGCAAGCACCTCAGGGACAACAACAAGGCGCTGGCCGCGCTGATGCCGATCGCGCCGCTGCTGCTGGTCAAGAAGCTGATCCTGGCCCACCTCGGGACCGCGACCGCCGCGGGTGGCGGTGGCGCCGCCGCCGGCGCGGGTGGCGCAGCCGCGGGCGCCGGTGCGGCAGGCATGCTCCAGGCGGGCGCGGCCGCCGTCGCCACCAAGGCCGCCGCCGGCCTTGCCGCCGCCGCGATCGTCACCGCCGGGGCCGTCGAGGTCAAGCACGCCCGCGAGCCGCATCACCGCCAGCTCGCCGAGCGGACCCATCAGGTGGCCGTCGTGCCGTCCGCGGCGACGCCGCAGGCCGTGGCCACCACGCCGCAGCCGGTCACGCCGGCGGCGACCGCGACGCCCGCGCGCCGTCACCACGCCGCGAAGCCCGCCGTCACCCCGTCGCCCGCCCCGACGGCGGCGCCGACCGTCACCCCGACGCCGACCGCGTCGCCCACGCCGACCGCGACCGCCGCGCCGGGCGCCGACGTCGAGCACGACGGGGACACCATCACGCTGCCCAGCGACGTGACGGGCGAGACCGCGCCCGCCGGCGCCACCGGCCCGGCGACCGCCGTCCCGCCGCCGGCGCCCTCCCCCGCTCCGACCGCGTCGCCCGCACCCGAGGCGCCCGCACCCGAGTCGCCGGCGCCGGAGGCGACGCCCGCGCCGGACGCGCCCGCCCCCACGCCGTAGCCTGCGCGGCGTGACGATCACGTTCGACGACTTCCTCGCCGTCGACATGCGGGTGGGTCAGGTCGTCGCCGTCGACGACTTCCCCGAGGCGCGCAAGCCCGCCTGGAAGCTGACCATCGACTTCGGGCCCGAGCTCGGCACCAAGCGCTCGTCCGCGCAGGTCACCAACTACGGGCGCGAGGAGCTCGAGGGTCGCCGTGTGGTCGCGGTGGTCAACTTCCCGCCGCGCCAGATCGGGCCGTTCATGTCCGAGGTGCTGTGCCTCGGCGCCCCGGACGCGGAGGGCCGCGTCATCCTGCTGGCGCCCGACGCGGACGTCCCGCTCGGCGGGCGCATCTTCTGACGGCGTCAGCGGACGGAGCGTGAGCATCCAGCCGCCCGCGGCTCGGCGTCGAGGCCGCGACGCGGCGCGCCGGGTCGTCGGCCCGGGCGCTGACGGGACAGGACGGAAGTACTAGGGCGACGACCCCAGCCTCAATCGACGCTGCCCAACGCCCGATAGGGCGTTCTAGCGATGGACCGCCATCCGTCCGAGTGCCTCTCATGTCCCCAGAGCTCATACGCAAGCCCGTTCACTACGACTCCGCTCGCCGGCGGCTGTGGATCTACGGCCAGCGCTGCCACCACGGCGCCACCGGCGCGCTGATGGCCGGCGCGGGCGCCGTCGTCGGCGCCCCCGCCCTGCTCGCCACCGGCACCGTCCTGATGCTCCACGACTGGCACGACCGCCGCATCTGGTTCGAGCGCGGCTGGCAAGATCAGCCCTAGGCGCCGATGCTGAAGAGCGACTCGAGGTCGTGGCGGCTGAAGGCCTCGAACGCGAGCATCGTGTGCGTCCGGCGGATCCCGTCGAGCTGGGCGACCCGGTTGCGGACGACCTCGGCGACGCCGTCGACGTCGGGGACGCGGACGATGACGACGAAGTCCCAGTCGCCCGTCACCGAGTAGGCCTCGGCCACGCCGTCGAGGTCGGCCAGCGCGCCGCCCAGGGTGGACAGCGTGGCCGGCTCGGCCTCGATCAGGACGATCGCGTGGGTCACGTCACTCGCTGTGCGTCTCGCCGGGGGCGAGGATGACCGCGGTGGCGCCGGTCGAGCTCTCGACGTCGGCCTTGAACGCCTCGGCGTCGGTCTCCACCGGCGGGAACGTCCCGAAGTGGCAGGGGATGACCGTCTTCGGGCTGATGAACTCGACGGCGGCGACCGCGTCGTGGCGGTCCATCGTGTAGTGGCCGCCGATCGGGAGGATGGCGATGTCGACGCCGTCCCCGCGCCGCGCGACCAACTGCATGTCGCTGAACAGGGCCGTGTCGCCCGTGAAGTAGATGACCTTGTCCTCGAGGCCGATGAGCAGGCCCATCGGGGTCGAGACGGTGCCCTTCGGGGTCGTCGACGTGTGCCACGCCGGGGTCATCTTCACCCAGCCCCAGTCGAAGGTGACGGTGCCGCCGATGTTGGGGTCCAGGACCTTCTCGAGGCCGTGCTCGGACTGCAGCTCGTCGGCGATCTCCGTCGGCGCGACGACGGTGGCGCCGGTCCGCGTGGCGACGTCGACGAGGTCACCGAAGTGGTCCTGGTGGCCATGCGAGAGCAGGATGTGCGTCGGATTGACGGCGTCGGCGGTGGTCGAGGCCTTCGGGTTGCCGGTCAGGAACGGGTCGATGAGGATGTCCGTGTCGCCGCTCTTGATGGTGAAGGCCGAGTGGCCCAGCCAGGTGATGTCCATTTACGGGGTCTCTTCCGGTTCGGGGTTCTGGAGCTGGTTGGCGAGCTCGAGTCCGACGGCGGCGCCGATCAGCATCGCCACCCGGGTCTCCTCGGCGACGAGCGTGCGGACCGCCGTCTCGATGTCCTCCGCCGACGTGGCCCTACGGACCTCGTCGGCGTGCGCGGCGCCGAACCAGTCGGCGTCCTCGAGCGCCTGGTTGAGGATGCGCTGGAGCGCGGGCGCCTGGGCGGCGACGGTGCGCTGGGCGGCGTCGAGACGGCCCGGCGCCTCCAGCCGGCGCACCGCTGCTTCGACTTCGGAGTCCGTGAACGCCACCGGGGGGCAATATAGGAAGCGATGACCGTCCCGTTGACCTCGCTCTCCCACGGCGCCGGCTGCGGCTGCAAGATCGGCGCGGCCCAGCTGCGGCCGATCGTCGCCACGCTGCCGGTGCCCGACGACCCGCGCGTGCTGGCCAGCGCCGCGACCGCGGACGACGCCGGCGTCATCCGGCTCAGCGACGACATCGCCATGGTCCACACCGCCGACTTCTTCACCCCGATCGTCGACGACCCCTACGCCTTCGGGCGCATCGCCGCCACGAACGCGCTGAGCGACGTCTACGCGATGGGGGCGACGCCCGTGAGCGCGCTCAACCTGGTCGCCTACCCGCTGGAGACGCTCGGGCCCGAGATCCTCACGGAGATCCTGCGCGGCGGACTGGACGCGTGCGTGGCCGCCGGCTGCTCGGTCGTCGGCGGGCACACGATCGACGACCCGGAGCCGAAGTACGGGCTCAGCGTGACGGGCGTCGTCCATCCCGACGCGCTGCTCACCAACGCCGGCGGCCGGCCCGGGGACACGCTGGTGCTGACCAAGCCGCTGGGCGCGGGGACGGTGGCCACGGCGATCAAGCGCGGACTGGCGTCGGCGGTGGTGGTCGAGGCTGCCGTCGCGGTGATGACGACGCTCAACGACGCCGACGCCGCCGCCGCGCGCGAGGCGGGCGCGCACGCGCTCACCGACGTGACTGGCTTCGGGCTGCTCGGCCATCTCAACGAGCTGTGCGTCGCGTCGGGGGTCGCCGCGGAGGTGGACGCAGCCGCCGTCCCGATGATCGACGGCGTCGAGGAGCTGCTCGGGGTGGCGGTGGCCGGGGGGTCGCGGCGCAACCGCGCGCACGCGGAGTCCTTCACGACCGGCGCGTTCGGCTGGCTGCTGTGCGACGCGATGACCTCCGGCGGGCTGCTGGCGGCGATCCCGCCGGGCGCGTCGATGCCGGGCTGGGCGATCGGCCGGCTCGTCGCCGGCGAGCCCGGCGCGATCAGCGTTCTTTGAGGCGGGCGAGCGGATGGCCGAGGAGGAGGCCGGCGGCGGCGCCTCCGATCCCGGCCAGGGGGCTCGGCTCGTAGAGCGCGATCGGCAGCAGGAGCAGCAGGACGGCGACGCAGGCGACGCCGAGCATGTCCGCCTCGACGTCCTGGTTGTGGCGGATCGCGGGCATGTCGCGGACCACCCAGGCGCCGAGCAGGGCGAGCGCGCCGGCGTTGCCGCCCGCGACGAGGTCGTTCGGGGTGAGGGCCACCGCGAGACCGACGCCGGCCGCCGTCCCCAGCGCGAAGACGACCAAGGGCGCCCACAGGCCGTGGCGGCGCTCGAGCAGCCAGCCGAAGACGAAGATCGCGGCGAGCGCGACGACCTCGTAGGCCGTGCTCAGGTACGCGAACGTGCTCGCGACGTAGCGGTACCACTCGTCGCCGGTGACGGTGAGGACCGGCAGGGGGTTCACGATCCCGGACCGGATCAGGATGGTGAAGACGATCGCGCCGAGGACCAGCGACAGCGTCGCGTACGGCTTGCCGTCGGTCCGGATCCCCGGCATCTCGCCCGGCCGCAGGCGGCTCAGCGACGGCGCAGAGGGGCGGCGGCGCTGCTTAGGGGGCTTGGGGACGCCGCCCTTGTCGAGCTTCGGCGCCCGTTTGCGCAGCCGGTTCCCGCAGTACGGGCACTCGGTGATGTACGGGCTGACCTGCTCCCCGCAGGTCTTGCACACGACGAACAGATCGGGCGGGCCGGCCACCCGTCTGAGTCTAAGCGCGACTGACGAGCTCGGCGACGACTTCGCGAAGATCGCGATTGGCCGCATGGACCGTGCGCTGCCGCGCGGCCCCCGTCCCACCCTCGATGAGGTCGGCGACGGCGTCGAGGGCGTCCCCTGCGCCCAGGTCGGCGGCGTGGTCACGGGCGCGGTCGAGCAGGCGCTGGGCCAGGTCGGCGGTGGGGACGCGATCCGGCGTGGGCAGGTCCACCAGCTCCCCGTCGAGGCCGTGGCGGGCCGCCTGCCACTTGTTCTCGGCCAGCAGCTCGTCCGGGACGACCGGGACGGCGTCGCCCTCGGCCAGCTCGCGGACCAGCGCCTGGACGAGCGCGGCCAGGCCGAGCGCGTGGTCGGCCTGCGTCTGGACGTCCATCGCGCGCACCTCGACGGTCCCGAAGCCGGGCGAGAGCCGGACGTCCCACCAGAACCACGTGTGGTCGTCGACCATGCCCGAGCGCAGCATGAACTCCATGCGGCGCTCCCAGTCCTCCCAGTCGGCGTAGTGCGGCTGCAGCCCGACGCGCGGGAACTGGCTGAAGATAGGCGTGCGCGCGCTCGCCATCCCGGTGTCCTCCCCCAGCCAGAACGGCGAGTTGGCGCTCAGCGCGAGCAGGACGGGGACGTGCAGGCGCAGGCCGTTGGCGACCCGGACGGCGGTGTCGGGATCGTCGACGGCGACGTGGACGTGCTGGCCGAAGATGATCTCCTGGCGGGCGACGAAGCCGAGCTGGTCGACGAGCGCGCGGTAGCGCTCGTCGGGGGAGATGCGCTGCTCGTCCCAGCGGGCGAACGGATGCGTGGCGGCGGCGGCGATGCGCAGGCCCTGGGCGGCGGCGCGGTCCTTGACGGCGTCGCGCAGGCGGCGCAGCTGGACGCCGGCCTCGGGGATGGTCCGGGCCGGCTCGGTCGCGATCTCGAGGACGGACTGGTGCAGCTCGCCCTTGACGGCGTTGCCGTCGTCGTCGCGGACGAGGTCGTCGCTGCGCGGGACGAGGTCCAGGCGCTCGGCGTCGAGGATCATCAGCTCCTCCTCGATGCCGACCGTGTAGTCGCGCCCTGGCTCGAACCGATGCTTCACGCGGGTACCTTTAGAGCATGGCTATTGCGGATCTCGACACAAATCGTCTGGAGGACCTGCTCGGCGACGACGCCGAGATGCTCCTCTCCCACACCTGCGAGGGGATCTCACAGGACCTCCTGCACCTTCCGGGGCCCGATTTCATCGATCGCGTGGTGGCCCAGACCGACCGCAACCCGCAGGTGCTGCGCAACCTGGGCACCCTCTTCAACAGCGGGCGCCTGGCCGGCAGCGGGTACGTCTCCATCCTCCCGGTCGACCAGGGCCTGGAGCACTCCGGCGCCGCCTCCTTCGCGCCGAACCCGATCTACTTCGACCCGGCCCGCCTGGCCGAGCTGGCCATCGAGGGCGGCTGCAACGCGTTCGCCTCCTCCGTCGGCGTGCTCGGCGCGATCAGCCGGTCGCACGCGCACAAGATCCCCTTCATCGTCAAGCTCAACCACAACGAGCTGCTGACGTTCCCTAACACCTACGACCAGGTCGCCTTCACCTCGCCGCGGCGGGCGTGGGAGCTGGGCGCCGCGGGGGTCGGTGCGACGATCTACTTCGGCTCGGAGCAGTCGCGGCGCCAGATCGTCGAGATCGCCGAGGCCTTTCAGGAGGCCCACGAGCTCGGCATGTTCACCGTGCTGTGGTGCTACCTGCGCAACGACGGCTTCAAGGTCGACGGGACCGACTACTCGACCGCGGCTGACCTCACCGGCCAGGCCAACCACATCGGCGTCACGATCCAGGCCGACATCATCAAGCAGAAGCTGCCCGAGCTCAACGGCGGCTTCCTCGCGCTCAACGAGAACGGCGCGTCGTTCGGCAAGACGTCCAAGCTGGTCTACGACAAGCTCACCACGGACAACCCGATCGACTGGACCCGCTGGCAGCTGGTCAACTGCTACAACGGCCGCGCGCCGCTGATCAACTCGGGCGGCGCCTCCTCCGGGGAGACCGACCTGTCGGAGGCGATCAAGACCGCGGTGGTCAACAAGCGCGCCGGCGGCACGGGCCTGATCTCGGGCCGCAAGGCGTTCCAGCGGCCGATGGACGAGGGCGTCTCCCTGCTGCACGCGATCCAGGACGTTTATCTCAACGAAGACGTGTCGATCGCGTAACCGGTCTGTCTAGATTCGTCGCGGGCCGTGCGCCAGGCTGGCCTCAATGGATCTCGGGTTACATAAGGGCGCGGTAGGGTTATTCACCGCTTATGCGGATGCACCAGCCCATCGCGGAGTTCGACTCGGCGCTCCAGGAGGAGCTCGCCGTCGAACGTGCGCTGGCGCAGGCGAAGGTGCGCCACGCGCAGACGCGCGCGCGCCGGCGTCACATCGAGCGGGTGCAGAAGCGGAGCACGTTCCGCTTCTTCCTGCTGTGCCTGGTGCTGCTGGCCACCGCGGTCGGGGTGACGATCGCGATGTTCCAGACGCTGTACGTCGTCATGGGGTGACCCCGTGAGCGCGCCGGAGGCGCGCGCGGCGGCCGGAGGCGCGCTGGACGCGCTGCGGCGGCTCGCCGGGCCGGACGCCGAGCCACGTCCGCACCAGCTGGAGGCGATCGGGGATCTCGTCGACCGCCGGGAGCGCGTGCTGTGCGTGCAGCGGACCGGGTGGGGCAAGTCCGCGGTGTACTTCGTCGCCACCGCGCTGCTGCGATCGCACCCCACCCACCCCGCCGGGCCGACGCTGATCGTCTCCCCCCTGCTGGCGCTGATGCGCAATCAGATCGAGGCGGCCTCGCGGCTCGGGATCCGCGCGCACACGGTCAACTCGACCAACCGGGCGGCCTGGGACGAGATTCGCGCGCTGCTCGCCGACGACGCGGTCGACCTGCTGCTGATCTCGCCCGAGCGGCTCAATCACCCGCATTTCAGACTTGAGATGCTGCCGCTGTTCGCGGAGCGCGTCGGGCTGCTCGTGGTCGACGAGGCGCACTGCGTCTCGGACTGGGGGCACGACTTCCGGCCCGACTACCGGCGCATCGCCGACGTGCTCGACCGGCTGCCGGCCGGCGTCGCCGTGCTCGGCACGACCGCCACGGCCAACGACCGGGTGGTGGGCGACGTGGAGGGGCAGCTCGGTGCCGTGCGCACGTACCGGGGGCCGCTGGCGCGACGGTCGCTGCGGCTCGAGGTCGTCGAGCTGGCGCAGCAGGCCGACCGCCTCGCCTGGCTCGCCACGCACCTGGACGAGCTGCCGGGCTCGGGCATCGTCTATACGCTCACCAAGCGCGACGCGGACACGGTGGCGGACTGGCTGAACGCCCAGGGGATCAGCGCCGAGGCCTACTCGGGCGAGGTTGACACCGAGCGCCGCATCGCGGTGGAGGAGCGGCTGCTGCGCAACGAGGTCAAGGCGGTGGTGGCCACCAGCGCGCTCGGCATGGGCTACGACAAGGCCGACCTCGGCTGGGTCGTCCACTACCAGGCGCCGGGCTCCGTGATCGCCTACTACCAGCAGGTCGGGCGCGCCGGTCGCGGAGTCGACCACGCCGAGGTGGTGCTGCTGCGCGGCGCCGAGGACCGTCGCATCCAGGACTTCTTCATCTCGACGGCGTTCCCGAAGCGCGAGCACGTCGAGACGGTGCTGGACGCGCTGCCGGCGACGACGCGCCAGGTCAGCTCCGTGGTCAACCTGGGCACGAGCCGCATCGACGCCATGCTCAAGATCCTCGACGTCGAGGGCGCGGTCACCCGCGCGGGAACGACCTGGTCGCGGGTCGACGGGGCCGACTGGCACTACGACGGCGACCGCTACGCCGCCGTGACCGAGCTGCGCCGGGCCGAGCAGGCGGCCATGGCCCGCCTGGGCGCGGACGGTCGCTGCCTGATGCGCGCGCTGCAGGAGGAGCTCGACGATCCGGACCCGACCGACTGCGGGCGCTGCGCGGTCTGCACGGCGCCGAAATGGTCCCACCCACCCGACGGCCCGCTCGACCCGGCGCTGGTCCGCGCGGCCATCCTGCACCTGCGCGACCGGCCGATCACGTTCGACGCCAAGAAGATGGCGCCGGACGCCGAGGGTGCGATGCGCAAGATCCCCGAGGACGCGCAGGCCGCCGAGGGCCGCGCGCTGTCGCGAGCCGGCGACGGCGGCTGGGACGCCGTGCCCCTTGACGACCCCGAGCGCCTGGACGCCCTGGCCGACCTCGTGCGGCGCTGGGGCGCACCGGCCCAGTGGATCGCCGCCGTGCCGCCGCACGCCGGCCTCGGCGGCGCCCTGGCCGACCGCCTCGGCCTGCCGTTCCTCGACGTCCTCGCCCGCACCGGTGACCGGCCGCCCCAGCGCGAGATGGCCAACGCCGCCACGCAGGCGGCCAACGTCCGCGGCGCCTTCGCGGTCACCGGCGAGGTCCCGCCCTCACCCGGCCTGCTCGTCGATGACCTGCGCCAGTCCGGCTGGACGCTGGCGATGGTCGCCGGCCAGCTGCGCCGGCGCGGCGCCGCCGCCGTCTATCCGGTGGTGGTGACTAGCTCGTACTGAGGCGGCGCAAGGCGTCGTCGACCTCGGTCCGCGCGGAGCCGTGGCCCGCAGCCACGTTCTCCTGCTGGATCTCGAGGTAGACCTCCTTGCGGAAGACCGGGACCTCGCGAGGGGCCTGGATGCCGATCCGGACCTTCTCTCCCATTATTGACAGGACAGAGACCTCGATCTCGTCCCCGATCATGATGCTCTGGTTTGACTTCCGCGTTAGGACCAGCATGTGTCCTCCCCGCCCCCTTGCCTTGGCGTCGAACAAACGTCCGCGTACCCCTCCCGGATGGATGGTACGCCTGCGCCCCGCATAGTGCGCTCTTTTGTACCGTGCCGGGCAATGACCCGCAAATCACTTCGACCTCATCTCAATCAGATCCGCACCTGGGTCCGTCAGGGACGCACGGATGCGTGGATCGCCCATCAGCTCGAGGTGACGGTGCAGCAGATCGGGTCCTTCAAGAGCGAGAACGATCTTGCCGCGGACGGCGAGGGGGTGGGTGGGGACGGGCTCAAGGAGATCGACCTGCGCGCCGAGGACGACGAGGCCATCGCAGCCGAGCTCGAGGCCGAGGCCGCCCGCCGCGCCGAAGAGGAGGCCGCCGCGGTCAAGAAGGCTGAGGAGGATGCCGCCGCGCGCGCCGCCGCCGGCGAGGACGAGCCTGACGACGGCGACGACGGCGACGCCAAGCCCGCCCCCAAGCGCCGCAGCCGCCGCGGCGGTCGCGGCCGCCGCGGCAAGAGCCAGCAGCCGTTCGAGGGCACCTTCGACCACGGCGAGGAGGGCTACGGCCTGTGGCTGGACCCGGACGTCCAGGACGATCCCGTCTACGCCGAGCACTGGGCCGGGCACCGTCCCGTCGAGGTCACCATCACCGAGGACCAGATCGTGATCACCCGCGCGGGTGGCGAGAGCGCCGACTGACGGCACGCTGCCGCGTTCTGCGTAGGGTTCGCGGCATGTCCTTCCCGCCTCTCCCCCGTTCGGTGACGCGCGTCGCCGTGCTGTCGGCGCTGCTCGCCGGCGTCTTGACGGCGCCCGCCCTGGCCGACGATCCGCCGGACTTCTGCGTCGCGAACCCGACCTCGGCGTGCCCGTCCGCTGTGGCCGCCGCCAACCGCGCGTCCACGTTCGGTGGGCTCCAAGCGGAGCTCACCGATCACGGGACCTCGTTCGACACGGTCATCGTCGAGCCTGGCACCTACAGCGAAGCGGTCGATTTCACCGGTCCGGCCGACGTCACGGTCTACGGCGACCCCGCGGGCGCGAGCGTTCCGGTCATCACCAGCGACGGGTCCGTGGCAACGGTGACGGAGGAGACCGGTGCGGGCGGCCTGCTGCTGTCGCATCTGGCGATCCAGCACACCGGCTCCGCCGGCGCGGCGTTCACGTCCGCCAACCGCTTCGGGCTCAGCGACGTCGACCTCGCCAGCACCGGCGCGGCCGTCGTGGGCGTCGCCACCGGGGCCGAGACGCTGACTGACGTGACCGCGACGTCGACGGCCGCGGCCGGCACGGCGACGACGATCCCGCTCATCACCCTGGACACCCTCTCGTCGATCAAGCTCGACGGTCTCGATGCGGAGGCGCAGGACCGGGCCGACGGCATCGTCATTCGCAACGGGAATGCCGTCGCGCAGGATGTGCGCAGCCTCGCCCACGGCACGAACGGCGGCAAGGGCGGCTACGCGATCCTCTACACCGGCGAGGCGGGCGCCTCCGACCTTCCCACGCTCGAGCTCTCGCACGCCATCGCCCAGGGAGGCTCCTTCGGCATCGCCGCGCTCGGCGCGAACATGGAGGTCGACAACTCGCTCGCGACCTCCGACGGCGACGCGCCGGGCGTGGTCACGGTGGGTCCCGATACCCAGCAACCCGCGTTCGGGCCGGCCGCCATCGCCAGTGGTGCCGCGGCGACCGTCGACCTGGCGAACGTCACCGCGTACGCGGTGGGATCCAGCTCCGACGGCATCGTCGCCAACAGCGCGCGCGGGAACGCCGACGACGACCCGTTCGCCTACCGCGCCTTCATCCGCGCCGTCAACTCGATCTTCCGGGGCGGGCACCTCGATGTCGAAGCGACACCCGAGGTGGGCTTCAGCGACCCCAACGACATCGCGTACCGCGCGCGGATCGGGACCAGCTA
This sequence comes from uncultured Solirubrobacteraceae bacterium, assembly GCA_964242305.1. Lineage (GTDB taxonomy): Bacteria > Actinomycetota > Thermoleophilia > Solirubrobacterales > Solirubrobacteraceae > DATLGB01. The sequence continues at coordinate 29,200 of CAXTBB010000002.1, read as the reverse complement.
CGACAACTTCGCGACGTTCGCCGGCCCCACCGACGCCATCCTCGGCGACACCACCGATCAGATCGACGACCCGATGTTCGTCAACCCGGCGGGCGGCGACTTCCACGTCAAGAACGGCTCCCGGACCCTCGGTGCCGGCACAACGATCACCGACGCCGAGACCGACCTCGACGGCAATCCGCGGCCGAACCCAGCGGGCGGCCCCGCGGATCTGGGCGCCTATGAGTCGACCGGCACCGCGGCCGGCCCCGGCACGCCGCCTGCGCAGTTCACACCCCCCGGCGAGATGACCAACCCGCTCCCGACGGCGACGGCCACCGCCACCCCGATCGCGACGGCCGCCCCTTCCAGCGTGTTCAGCATCGTCGGGCGCGCGGTCAAGGGCGGCGTCATCAGCTACGCGCTCGGCGCCGTATCGGCCGGGAGGTTCACGGCCAAGGCAACGACCAAGATCAAGGTGAAGGTCAGGGTCAAGAAGGGCAAGCACCACATCACGAAGACCAAGACCAAGAAGGTCACCTTCGCCACCGCGAGCGCAAGCGTCGCCGCGGGCGGGACGGCCGTGCTGACCCTCAAGCCGTCTAAGGCCGCCGCCAAGGGCCTCAAGCACGGCAAGAAGGAGACGGTGACCGTCGCCCTGACGTTCCTGCCCACCGGCGGGAAGCCCGCCACCAGCACGCAGACGGTGAGTGTCAAGAAGAAGTGAGCGAGGGGGCAGGCGCGCAGCGGGCGACCGCGCAGTGGCTGCACCGCACGGCGAACGATCCGGTCGCCATCGTCCGCCACCTGCTCGGCGTCCAGGCCCAGGATCGCCATGCCTTCCTACTCGCGCTGCGGGCGCGCGGCACCGGCTTCGGTGCGTCCGACGTCGAGGCGGCGCTCGAGCGCGGTGACCTCGTCGTCGCCTCGTTGATGCGCGGGACCCTGCACCTCGTTGCCGCTGAGGACCACGGCTGGCTGCTGGCGCTGACCGCGCCAGCAGACCGCCCACCTGCTCCTGCACGCCGTCCTCGACGGCGTCTGCGTCTACGGCGCCGGGCAGCAGATCGTCCCCGCCCCGCCGCGCGGGCCCGACGGCGACCTCGCCGCCCGCTACCTCGCCGCGCAGGCGCCAGCCGCTCCCGAGGACCTGGCCGCCTGGCCGGGCATCGGCGTCCGCGCGGCCCGCGACGCCTGGGTCGACGTCGAACCACCCGCGCCGATCGAGCACGAACCGCGCCTCCTCCCCCGCTTCGACGAGTACGTGATGAGCTGGCGCGACCACCGCATCCCGCTGAACGGCGGCATGGTTCCGGCGGTCGCCGTCCGCGACGGCGCGTGGAGACGACCTGGAAGACCCCACCCGCCGGCTACGAGGACGAGGCCGCCGACATCGAGCGCTTCCTCAGTTCGTGAAGATGCGCCGGCCGCCCGCGAAGTCCGACGCCTCGCGCAGGTAGCGCGCGAAGGCGGCGTCCCCGACGATGCGGACGTCCCAGGCCTCGGGGTCGTCCGGCGCCACCGACGCGGCGACGTCGGTCACCCAGCTCGTCCCCGTGTCGTAGAGCTCGACCAGCTCCTCCGTCGTGAACGGCCCGCCGAGCCGGCGCCGGAGCTCGATGACTACGCGATCGGTCACCCGCTCCATCACCCGGCGCCGGCCGGGGTCGACGCCGGCGAGCCGGCGCGTCCCGTCCTCCCACTGCGGCAGCGCGGTCTCGAAGGGCATCGCGCGCAAGGCTAGGAGGGGATCGGCGTCCGGCGTCGAACGCGATCGAGATGGCCGCCTCCCCCACCCGCATCCGCTGGGACCGCCTGGGCCGCATCGCCCTGCTGTTCGTCGCCGCCTTCGTGATCTACCTCTACATCGGCCCGACGGCCAACTGGGTGACCACGCTCAAGGCCTCCAAGAAGCGCAAGGCTCAGGTCGCCGCGCTCAAGCGCGAGAACGCCCGCCTCGTCGCCCGCCGCGACGCGCTGCGCCAGCCGCTCACGCTGGAGACGGAGGCCCGCTCGCTCGGCATGGTCCGCGCCGGCGAGAAGGCCTATGTCATCTCAGGTCTGCCGAACCACTGACATCGAGGGAGTCGCAGGTGTTCTGAACACTCAGGAGCGGAAGACGGAGCGGCCGGGGAACTCGGCGTCGGCGCCGAGGGCCTCCTCGATGCGCAGCAGCTGGTTGTACTTGGCCACGCGGTCCGAGCGGGAGGGGGCGCCGGTCTTGATCTGGCCGCAGCCGGTGGCCACGGCGAGGTCGGCGATGGTGGTGTCCTCCGTCTCCCCCGAGCGGTGCGACATGACCGCGGTGTAGCCGGCCTCGCGGGCCATGTCGATCGCGTTCAGCGTCTCCGAGAGCGTGCCGATCTGGTTGACCTTGATGAGAATCGAGTTGCCGACGCCGGAGTCGATGCCGCGCTTGAGGCGCTCCGTGTTGGTCACGAAGAGGTCGTCGCCGACGAGCTGGACGGTGTCGCCGAGGCGGTCGGTGAGCGTCTTCCAGCCGTCCCAGTCCTCCTCGTCCATGCCGTCCTCGATCGAGAGGATCGGGTAGCGGGAAGCGGCGTCGGCCCAGTAGTCGACCAGCTCGGCGGCCGACAGCTGGCGGCCCTCCTCGGCGAGGTCGTAGACGCCGTCCTCGAAGAGCTCGGACGTGGCCGGGTCCATGGCGATGGCGATGTCGTCGCCCGGCGCGTAGCCGGCCGCCTCGATGCCCTGGAGCAACGCCTCGAGCGCCGCCTCGTTGGAGGCCAGGTTGGGGGCGAAGCCGCCCTCGTCGCCGACGCCGCCGCCCATGCCCTGGTCGTGCAGCCACTTCTTGAGGTGGTGGAAGACCTCGGTGCCCATGCGCAGGCAGTCTGCGAACGACCCGGCGCCGACCGGGACGATCATGAACTCCTGGAAGTCGACGGAGTTGTCGGCGTGGGCGCCGCCGTTGATGACGTTCATCATCGGGACGGGCAGGACTCGGGCCGCCTCGCCGCCGAGGTAGCGCCACAGCGGCTGGCCCTCCTCGGCAGCGGCCGCCTTCGCCGAGGCCAGCGACACGCCGAGGATCGCGTTGGCGCCCAGGCGGCCCTTGTTGTCGGTGCCGTCGAGCTCGATCAGCGCGGTGTCCAGCGCCGACTGCTCGAGCGCGTCCATCCCGTTGACCGCCTCGCCGATCTCCCCGTTGACGTTGGCGACCGCCTGCGTGACGCCCTTGCCCAGCCAGGCGTCGCCGCCGTCGCGCAGCTCCGTGGCCTCGAACTCGCCGGTCGAGGCGCCGGACGGGACCGCGGCGCGGCCGGAGGCGCCTGATCGCAGGCGCACCTCGACCTCGACGGTCGGGTTCCCGCGAGAGTCGAGGATCTGACGGGCGTGGACGGCGTCGATCTGGCTCATGTGGCCGTCAGCTTATTTCGCGCGGTCGTAGTAGCCGTCCTGAGCGTCCAGGGACAGCTCCGTCCAGGCGACGCCCTCCGACGCGGCCAGCGCCTCGGCGGCCTCGACGCGCTCCCGGAAGCGCGCGGACGCCGCCCGCAGCGCCAGCTCCGGATCCACCTTGAGCTTGCGCGCGACGTTGACGGCGCTGAAGAGCAGGTCGCCGACCTCGTGGAACTGCTCGTCCCGACCCGACGCCTCCCGCAGCTCGGCCAGCTCCTCGTCGACCGCCTCGTAGGGCACGTGCGGCCAGTCGAAGCCGTGCGTCGCCGCCCGGCGCTGCACCTTGCGGGCCAGCAGTGGCGCGGGCAGGTTCTCGGGGACCTCGCCGAAGACGCCCGGCTCGCGGCCGGCCTCCGTGGCCTTGATCTGGTCCCAGTTGCGCAGCACCTCGCCGGCGTCCGCGACCTCGACGTCGGAGAAGATGTGCGGGTGGCGGCGGATCAGCTTCTGCCGCACGTGCTCAGCCACGTCGGCCAAGGACCCCGCCCCGCGCTCCTCGAGCAGCAGCGCCAGGAAGTGGACCTGGAAGAGCACGTCGCCGAGCTCGTCGAGCAGCTTGGTGTCGTCGTCGGCCCAGGCGGCCGCGGCCAGCTCGTAGGCCTCCTCGACGGTGTGCGGGACGATCGAGCGCTCGTCCTGCTCGCGGTCCCAGGGGCACTCGACCCGCAGCCGCCGCGTCAGCTCGTCGAGGCGAGCGATCGCGGCGGCCGTCGAGTCGGGAGCCACCTACTGGGTGGGGGCAGCCGTCGCCTGACCGGTGGGGGCAGCCACGGTCGGCGTGGGCGTCGGCTTGGGACCGTTGGAGCAGTCCGTCGTCTTGTAGCCCTTCTTGCAGTCCGTCTTGGCCTTCCACTTCTTCGTGAAGCTCTTGACGAACTTGTCCAGCGCCTTCTGCTGGCCCTGCGAGGCGAGCAGCTGCTTGATGGTCGCCGAGGCCTGCTTCTCCGTCTGCTGCGAGGCGGCCGTGACCTTGGTGACCTTGAAGACGTAGAAGCCGAACTGCGTCTTCACGGGACCGGTGAGGGCGCCCTTCTTGGCCGAGAAGATCGCCTTGTCGAAGGCGGCCTCCTGCTGCCCCTTGGCGACGGCCGGCAGCTTCCCGCCCTGCGCCTTCGAGGACGGGTCGATCGAGTACTTCTTGGCGGCGGCCGCGAACGACAGGCCGCCCTGGATCGCGCCCTTGGCCTCGTTGGCCTTCGCCTCCGTCTTGGTCAGCACCACCAGCAGGTCGCGCCGCTCGGGCTGCGCGAAGCGCGACTTGTTCGCGGTGTAGTACTTGGTGACGTCGGCGTCGGTGACCTTGGAGACGTCCTTGGTGACCTTCTCGCGGATCTTGTTGGACAGCAGGTCGAGCTTGACCCGCATGAGGATGTCCTTCTCGGACTGGCCGGACTGCTTGAGGAACTTCTGGTAGTCCGCGTCCTTCGGGAACGACGCCTTCTTCTGCGTGTCGAACTGCTTCTTGACCTCGGCGTCGGTGACCTTGACCTTCTTGTCCTTCGCCTCGCCCTGGATCCACTTGAACGAGATCAGCAGCTGCAGCACCTGGTCGCGCAGCGCCTTGTACTCCGACGCGCACTGCGTCTTGAGCTGCGCGTCGGTCGTCGTCGGCTGGCCCTTGGCCGGCTTCGGAAGTGCCTTGCGCTTGGTGGCGATGCAGGTGGTGTACTTGGGCGGCTTGGGAACCGCGCCGCTGGCCTGACCGCCCGACTTGGACGCGATGCCCAGCCAGTGGTCGTAGGAGGCCTTGGTGATGGAGTTGCCGTCGACGGTCGCGACGGAGTCGCCCGGGATCCCGCCGCCGCATCCGGCGACGAGGGCCGCGAGGGCGACGATGATGGGAAGTGACAGTATTTTCTTCATGGGATCAGCGGGGGAGGGTAGGGGAGCCGGTTTTCGCCACCTAAAGCGCACCCGGATCCCGTTCAGCCGGTCACGTCCTTCACGTCCGCGGAGTCGACCCGGATCGCCTCGAGCCGCGATCCCACGAGGTACGGCCCGAACGCCCCTTGGGTCACGGCCTGCTCGTCGGCGGGAGGACCGCAGTGATGATGTTCACCTGAGCGTTGGCCGCGAGCCCGATGGGGACTTGCCTGACCGCCGTCGGACGACGACCTGCGTCGATCGCCCTTCGCGCCCGCCGGGAGCTGGCCCGCTTTGAAGTCCCCGCGAGCAGCGAGCCGTTCTCGATCTTCGCGCCCGTGACCGCGTTCTTCTTGAAGCCGACGGAGTTCTTCGGCAGCTTGATGGCCGCGTATCCGGTCCCGCCGAGGGCCACCATCAGCGCGAGGAGGCGACGGCCATCGACGGTGAGGGAAGTCGCATGGCGCGACCCTACGCAGCCTCGCGCTGCACGGCAAGCAGGGCGTCGGCCGCCTGGACGACCGCGGGGAAGCGCTTCTCGGGCGCGTCGGGCACGCGCATCGAGAACTGCGACTTCCCGGATTCGTAGAGGGCCCCGCTGCCCAATTCAGCGCGCAGACGCTTCGCCCGCACCGAGTCCAGCTGGATCGGGGTGACGGCGAGGCGGCCCTGCCGGAAGGTGACGTTGGTGGCGCCGGCCTGGCCGAGCTTGATGCGCGCCTGCTGGAGCGTGAGCAGGTTGACCAGCGGCTCGGGCGGCGGGCCGAAGCGGTCGGCCAGCTCACGGCGCAACTCCTCGAGGTCGGCCACGTCGCGCGCGGCGACGATGCGCCGGTGCACGTCGACCTTGGCCTGCTCGTAGGGGATGTAGTCGGCGGGAACGTAGGCGTCGACGTTGACGTCGAGGCGCACGGGCTCCGGCCGGTCCTCGTCGTCGACGTCGTCGTCCATGGCCGCGACCGCCTCGTCGAGCATCTGCATGTAGAGCTCGAAGCCGAGCGCGGCGACGTGGCCGGACTGCTCGTCGCCGAGCAGGTTGCCGGCGCCGCGCAGCTCGAGGTCGCGCATGGCGATCTTGAAGCCCGAGCCCAGCTCGGTGTAGTCGCTCAACGCGGCCAGACGGTTGGCGGCCTCTTCGGTCAAGGCCGCTGCGGACGGGTACAGCAGGTAGGCATAGGCGCGCTCGCGGGACCGGCCCACGCGCCCGCGGATCTGGTAGAGCTGGCTCAGGCCGTAGACGTCGGCGCGGTCCACGATCAGCGTGTTGGCCTGCGGGATGTCGATGCCCGACTCGATGATCGTGGTGGCGATGAGCACGTCCGCGTCGCCGCGCAGGAACGCGAGCATCCGCTCCTCGAGGTCCTCCGGCTCGAGCTGGCCGTGGCCGACGATGAAACGCATGCCCGGGCACAGCGCGCGCAGGCGCTCGGCCACCTCGTCGATGTCCTCGACCCGGTTGTGCAGGAAGAACGCCTGGCCGCCGCGCGCCTTCTCGCGCTCCAGCGCCTGCTTGACCATCTGCTCGTCGTACTCGCCGACGTAGGTCTTGATCGGGCGCCGGCCCTCCGGCGGCGTCTCGATCACGCTGATGTCGCGCAGCCCGGCCATCGACATCTGCAGCGTGCGCGGGATCGGCGTCGCGCTCATCGAGATGACGTCGACCTTGAGCTTCATCTGGCGCAGCAGCTCCTTCTGCTTGACCCCGAAGCGCTGCTCCTCGTCGACGATCAGCAGGCCGAGCTCCTTGGCGCGCACGTCGCGGGAGAAGACGCGGTGGGTGCCGATCAGGCAGTCGACCTTGCCCTCCGAGAAGCGCTTGATCGCGTCGCGCTGCTCGGCGGCGGCTCGGAAGCGGCTGACGTGCTCGATCATGAACGCGGTGTCGCGCAGGCGCTCGACGAAGGTCCCGTAGTGCTGCTGGGCGAGGATGGTGGTGGGGACGAGCATGAGCACCTGCCGGCCCTCCCCCATCGCCTTGACCGCGGCCCGCAGCGCGACTTCCGTCTTGCCGTAGCCGACGTCGCCGCAGATGAGGCGGTCCATCGGGCGCTCGGACTCCATGTCGGCCTTGACGTGCTCGATCGCCTCGCGCTGGTCGGGCGTCTCCCGGTAGGGCCACTTGGCCTCCAGCTCGAGCAGCTCCTCGGGGTCGGCGCCGAACGCGTGGCCCGAGCGCCGGCGCCGCTCCGCGTACAGGTTGAGCAGCTCGCCGGCCAGCTCCTGCGCGGCCTTGCGGGCGCGTGACTTGATCGTCTCCCAGCGGGTCCCGCCGAGCTTGGAGAGCGGCGGGTGGGCGCCTCCCGCGGAGACGTAGCGGCTGATCTTGGCGAGCTGGTCGACAGGCAGGAAGACCTTGTCCGTCCCCGCGTACTCGAGGTTCAGGTAGTCGCGGGTGACTCCGGCCACGGTCTTGGTGTCGAAGCCGGCGAAGCGGGCCAGGCCGTGGTCCTCGTGGACGACGATGTCGCCGGTGCGCAGATCGGCGAAGGAGCGCAGCGCGCCACGGCCACCGCCGCGCCCCGGCCGTTGCTCTCTGCGCTGGCGGACCTGGATGAGCCGGTGCTCGGGGATGACGGCGAGCTGGAACTGGGGGGCGATGAAGCCTTCGCGCAGCCGCGCCTCCACGAACCGCAGTGGCGTCTTGTCGTCCCACGAGGCCTTCAGCCGGCCGAGGTTGTAGGCCGCCCGCTCGCCGCTGCCGCGGTTGGACCAGGCCACGACGGTCGTGTACTGGGAGCGCGTGAGCTTCTCGAGCTCCGGCTCGGCGGCGGCCAGGGAGCGCGCGGCGATGTCCGCCGCCTGTGCGCGGAACTCGAACTCCTGGCCGGCGTCCAGCGCGCTCAGCCGGATCTGCGCGCGCGCGTCGAGCGCCGCCAGCAGCGGCTGGGGCTTGACGTAGAGCGAGCCTGCCTCGTCGTCGTGGAACGCAGCGCAGACGTCCTCCCAGTTGTCGCGCAGGCTCGGCTCGAGATCCTCCTCGGCGGCGATCAGGATCTGGGCGCTATCGGGCACCAGGTCGAGAAACTCGCGGAAGGAGTCCAGCGGCAGCTCGAGCACGTCGTCGACGTCGCGGTGCTCGAGCGCGAGCTCAGCCGCGGGGGCGATCTCGACGCTGTCGGTGTCCCCCAGCGAGCGCTGGGTGAAGGTGGAGAACCAGCGCAGCGACTCGACCTCGATGTCGAACATCTCCACGCGGACGGCGCGCTCCTCCGTGGCCGGGAACAGGTCGACGATGCCGCCGCGCATCGCGAACTGCCCGCGGTCCTCGACCTGTTCGACGCGCTCGTAGCCGGCTGCGACGAGGTCCTGGCCCAGCTCGGCGAGGTCGACGAGGTCGCCCTTGGTGATGGTGAGGCTGTGCGGGCGCAGCGCCGGGTCGGGGACCTTCTCGGAGAGCCCGACGGCGCTGACGACGACGACCGGGTTGTCCTCGGCGAGGGCGTCCAGGGCCGCGACCCGCAGCCCGGTCAGGTGCGCCGGCGGTGTCAGGTGGGACTCGTAGCCGACCCCGCGACTGGGGTAGAACCGCACCGTCCGCGGCTTGAGCCACTGGCGCACGTCGGCGGCCAGCTCGCGCGCGTGGCGGTCGTCCCCGGCCACGATCAGCGTCGGCCGATCCGGGTCCGCGTCGGCGAGCGCCGAGACCAGCGCCGGCCGCAGGCTCATGGACACGAACGCGCGACCGCCGCGCTGCCGGAGCGCGGTCGCGTCGGGGTGATCGGAGAGCTTCGCGAGGAGGGATCTGAGCATGACGACCGACCCGGGTAGAGGCCCCGGGCCGATCACCATCCACTCTACGGCCGCACCCCGCAGCCCGAACGCTCCTTCGCAGACTGATCGAGCGGCTTGGCGTCGTAGCAGTCGCCGAGGACGCGGACGGTCCAGCGCTGCCCCCGGAAGCGACACTCGTAGCGCGGGCCGTGACCGTCCGGCGCCGGCTGGCACGCGCCGGCTGCGGCCGGCAGCCGGCTCTCCAGGAGCGTTGCGCCGGGGAGGTCGCTGCCGAGGTAGACGACGACGTTGGCGGCGCCGCCGTCAGGGCTCGACCCGCGCGAGGAGACGATGTCGGGCTGGCCGATGTCGGCAGCCACCTCCGCCGCCGGCCCGGGATCGGGTCCGAGGGGCACCACCCGCGTCCGGAAGGCTCGGCCGGCCGCGACGACCTCGGTGACCGTCAGGCCGTGCGACCGCAGCTGGTCAGCCGTCCGCTCGCCCCAGTCCACGCTGCCGGACCGGTTGACGACGCGAACGCGTGGCGGTGTCGCCGCGAGCGGCGGGAGCGCGCCGTCCGCGCCGAGCACCACCACGATGTCGGCGTGGCCGGCCACGGTCGCGTTGTTCGTGACGACGGCGCGGCCCGCGCGAGCGGCGCCCAGCCGCCGCCGGAGCGCGCGCGCGGCGGCCTCGAAGCGCGGCCCGGTCGCGTCCACGGTCGTGATCGGCCGCGATCGGTCGGGCGAGTCGAGCGGCGAAGTCACGCGATAGCCGGCGCGCCGCAGGCCGGCGACCGCCCGAACGCCATAGTCCGGGATCGTGGTCCCGTTGAGGACGGCGACGCGCGGCTCGCCCGTCGGTGCGGCCGGGGCGGGACGGCCGCGCTCCCCGCCGCGGGGCGCGAACGCGAGCGCGGCAAGGGCGAGCACGGCGAGTACGACGAGAGCGAGCGCCGGACGGAGGTCGCGGCGGGGCCGCGCGGCACGCAGCTGCTCGCCGAGGTCGGCGAGGAAGTCGTCGGTTCTCATTCCAGTTCCTTTCGCAGGCGGCGCAGCGCCCGGGAGATGCGCTGGCGGACGGCCGGCTCGGACACGCCGGCGGCGCTGGCGAGCTCGGCGTAGGGGCGCTCGTCGACGACGCGGGCGTGCACGAGGTCGGCGTCCTGGACGCCGGCGAGGAGCGCCTCGGCCTCGAGCCGGGCGAGGGCGGCGTCGGTCGGCTCGAGGCGCTCCAGGCGCAGCCGCCGCCGGGCGCGGTCGTCGACGCGGCCCCGCCGATGGAAGGCGGCGAGCTGGTGGCGGGCGATGCCGAAGAGCCACTCGACGGGCTCGCCCCGGGCGGGGTCGTAGCGGCGCACGCCGGCCAGCGCGGCGGCGAACGTCTCCGCCGTCAGGTCGGCCGCGAGCTCAGGCTCGCGGACGCGCCGCAGGAAGTACCCCGCGACCGCGGCGGCCTGCTCCCGGTAGAGCGCGTCGAAGTCCACGCCCTCCCATTGTCGTTCAGGCCGCGGGTTGTGACACGAGGCGCTCGACCTCGTCGGCCGCGCGGGTCACGAGCTCGGCCACCTCCGCGCGCGGCTGGCGCCAGGCGCCGAGCACGTAGGCGGAGACGATCTCCGGGTCGGTCGAGTCGGGCCGGCCGACGCCGATGCGCACGCGCTGGAAGTCGGGCGAGCCGAGCTCGCGCTTGAGGGACTTCAGGCCGTTGTGGCCGGCGAGGCCGCCGCCGAGCCGCTGGCGGATGTCCCCGAAGGGCAGGTCGATCTCGTCGTGGACGGCGACCACCTGGTCGAGGTCGAGGTGATAGCTGCCGCGGGCGGGACCGGCGGAGCGGCCGGACTCGTTCATGAAGGTCTGGGGCATCAGGATCGCCACCCGCGGTCCCCCCGGGCCGGTCCGTCCCTCGGCCAGCTCGCCGCCGAACTTGGTCCTGGGCTTGCCGAGCCCCCAGCGCTCGATCAGCGCGCGGGCAACCTCGAAGCCGACGTTGTGCGGGGAGTTCGCGTAGCGCGGCCCGGGGTTGCCCAGGCCGACGATGAGCCAGTCGACGGGAGCGCTACTCCGCGTCGTCGCCGCTGGCCGCAGCCTGAGCTTCATCGCCCGTGTCACCCTCGGCAACCTCGCCGTCCTCGCCGACGACCGCGGTCTCCGTCTCGATCTCGTCCTCGGTGGGCTCGAGCGTCGGCGGGGTGATGGTGGCGAGGACGGTCTCCAGGTCGTCGACGAACGTGACGTTGTCCGGGGCGGTGACCGCCTCGAGCGTGAGCGTGTCGTTGATGACCATGTGGGAGACGTCGACCTGGATGACGTCGGGGATGTCGCCGGGAAGCGCCTCGACGATGACTTCGCGGTGCTCCTGCGAGAGGACGCCGCCCTCCGTGACGCCCGGGGCCTCGTCGGCGCCCAGAAGCTCGATCGTGACGGGCGTCTGGATCGCGACCTTCATGTCGACGCGAAGCAGGTCCGCGTGCATGATGTCGCCGCGCACCGGGTGGCGCTGCAGGTCCTTGACCACGACGTTCTCCGTGTTGGAGCCGAGCGTGACCTCGAGCACCGCACCCGCGTGGGCGAGCGTGTTGCGCAGGATGAGCGCATTGACCGCGAACGCGACGGGTTCGCCCGCGCCGCCGTAGATGACGCCCGGAACGGCGCCGGCGCGGCGTAGGCGGCGCATCGCGCGCGAACCCTGCTCGGTACGCGGGTTCAGGTCCAGAGTGGCGGTATTGGTGGAGGCCATGGGCGGCAGACGATGGTAGCGCGGCGAACCAGTCGGGCTTCACGCGGAGGCCCTCCGGGCATACCCTTAGAGCAGTGACGCCCGACCAGGAGCTCGTGCTGGTCTTCGGAGGCCTCCATCTGGTGGCCCTCCTCCTCGCCTGCGGTCTCTTCTGGATGTTCCTGCGCTCGGACACGGTGAAGCCGTGGGAGCCCGAGGACGGCGAGGACGACAGCGGCGGCGGCGGCAACGACCGCCTCCAGCAACCACCCAAGCCACCCCGGCCCGGCGGCATCCCACTGCCCGACGCCGAGCAGTCCCCGCAGCGCTTCCGCGGTCCCGGCCGGCTGGCCGACCGCCACGCATGGCCCGTGCGCCGTCCGGAGCGCGAACCACAGCGCACGCCTGAACGCGTCTGACCGCGTCCCGATGCGCCGCGCCGCCGCATGCGACGCGCGGGCGTCGAGACGGTGCGCGTCGTCTTCGACTGGAGCGACGCGCAAACGTACGCCACGCGCGGCGCGGTCCCGACGGATCAGCAGGCCCGCTTCGCCGCCTTCCCGGGCGGCGCCCGTGGGTGTCACCCGACGTTCCGGCGGCACCTGGTCCTCGTTCGCCGGGCTCAACCGCCTGTCGCGGGCGCGGCGGTCCCGAGGCGGCGCTGGCCGCCTACGCACGGGTTGGCGCGCCGAGCCGCCCCCACCCGCCGCTAGCAGCCGGCCTCCAGGCCGATCGGGTTGGAGATCGAGATGACCTCGACCTTGCCGCCGGTCAGCGGTCCCTCGCGCTTGACCACGACGCACTGGACGACGGGGAAGCGCCTGACCTGCGTGCGCCAGGCGACCCGCGCGGTGCCCGTCATGTTGACGAAGGCCGCCTGCGTCGACGGGGTGTAGTTGAGGATCTCGACCTTGCCCGGCCGGCGCAGCCTCACCGTCCGCTGGCGGGTGACGGTCGCGCAGGCCGGGTTGCGGGCGCAGCGCGGCATGCGGTCGAGGACCGCGGTCGCGTTGCCGCGCGCCTCGTCGCGCAGGATCCGCAGGACGGCGGAGCGCTCGCCGCCCGTCCCCACCAGCGCCCGGGCGAGCAGCAGCGAGACCCCCAGGAACAGGAACGTCCCGAAGGCGATCGCGGTGATCTTCGTGCGGCGCTGCATTCGCGCGCCGCAGGCTAGGTCAGCCCGTCTCGTCGAAGTCCGACAGCTCGAGGAAGCGCGCGATCGACGCCTCCGAGCGCTCGAGCCGGTCGGCGGTCCGGTGCGCGTGGCGCGCGGCCACCTCGAGGAAGTCCTCCAGGCAGGTCTCGGGATCGTCCGGCAGCCCGTAGACGCGGACGACGTCCTGCTGCATGCACGCGATCCCGAGCGGCGGGCGGCCGTCGGCCAGCGTGCGCGCCTCGCAGACGGGGGCGACGACCAGGTGGAGGTCGGCGGCGACCAGCGTCGTGGGCAGGACGCGGTAGGCGGGCAGCTCGACGTCGAGCGCGATGCGCGTGTCGACGTCCACGTGCGCGTGAGCGAGGTCCTCGAGCGGCTCGCGCCAGACGCTCAGCACGGTGTCCGCGGCGGCCAGGGCGTCGCGCATCGCACGGGCCTGCTCGCCGTACAGGCGCTCGGCCTCGTCGCGGTCCTCGGCGTCCCCCAGGTCGAGGTCGCAGGGGACGCGCAGCAGCTCGTCGGCGCTGAGGGCGGCGCCCGTGCCGTGGGTGCCGCGGGCGACGTAGGTCTGGATGGAACCGAGGTCGCGGCGCCCGTGGAAGACGACGGTGACGCTGTCGCTCAGGGGCAGGTGCGACACGCGCATGGCGACCGCTGCCGAGGCCCCGGGCTCGAGCAGTGCCCTGCGGAGGAGGTCGTCACTCTCGTGCATCACAGGAGTATCGGCGAACACGTGGACGGCCTCGATGTACGGTGGGCCAGACATGAAGCTTCTCTACAAGCCGTTCGGCATCATCTTCGGCATCCTGGCTGGACTGCTGTCTCGGAAGGTCTTCGAGCAGATCTGGAGCCGCATCGACGACGAACAGCCCCCGAACGCGACCACCAAGGAGGCGTCGACGGGGAAGGTGATCGGTGCCGCGGTGCTGCAGGGCGCGGTCTTCGCCGGCGTCCGGGCCGGGGTCAACCGCTGGGGCGCCACCGGCTTCTACAAGCTCACCGGGCTCTGGCCCGGCGACAAGGTTCAGAAGCCCGCCGACGACGAGTAGAGCGCGTCGATCTCGGAGGCGTATTTCTCCGCGATCGGCTTGCGCTTGAGTTTCATGGTCGGGGTCAGCTCGTCCCCGCCCGGCTCCCATTCGGTGTCCAGGAGCCGGTAGCGCTTGACCTGCTCGACGCGCGAGAGCTGCGCGTTGGCGCGCTCGACCGCGTCGGCGACGTCGGCCTCGTGATCGCCGGCGGGCGCCTCCGGATCGAGCACCAGCAGCGCCACGTTGTACGGCCTTCGGTCGCCGATGCAGACCGCCTGGCCGATCAGCGGGGACGCCGCCTTCAGCCGCGCCTCGATGTTCGCCGGCGACATGTTCTTGCCGGCCGCGTTGATGATGATCTCCTTCTTTCGGTCGACGATGGTGAGGAAGCCGTCGTCGTCCAGCGTGGCGATGTCACCCGTGCGCAGCCACCCGTCGTCGGTCAGCGCCTCGCGGGTCTTGTCCGGGTCGTTGCGGTAGCCGGCCATGACCAGGTCCCCGCCGACCTCGAGCTCGCCGTCCTCGGCGAGGCGGATCTGCGCGCCTTCCATCGCCGGCCCGCAGGTTCCGATGCGGATGTCGTCCTGCGGGTTGATCGTCACGCAGCACGACGTCTCGCTCATCCCCCACAGCTCCTGAATGGGGACGCCGAGGGCGAGGAAGAACTCGAGCGTCTCCACGGCGATCGGGGCGGCGCCGGAGACGACGAACTCGATCGCGTCGAGGCCCAGCTTCGCGCGCACGCCGGCGCGGACCTCCTCGGGGGCCGCGGCCGGGTCGGTGAGGCCCTGGGCGCGCAGCGCCGCCTCGATCTTCTCCCACACGCGCGGCACCGCCCCCCACACGGTCGGCCGGACGTCGGGCAGCGCCGCGACCACCGCGCGCGGGTCGGCGACGCAGGTGATCGTGTGCCCGAGCGCGCAGGCCGCCGTGTACTGCGAGGCCCAGCGATCGGCGATGTGGGCGGACGGGAGGAAGCTGGTCACGCGGCCGCCCGGCGTCGCGGGCAGGACCGAGTTGCAGCCGCGCAGCTCGGTCATCAGGTTGCGGTGGGTGAGCTGGACGCCCTTCGGCGGCCCGGTCGTCCCGCTCGTGTAGATGAGGGTGAGGACGTCGTCGGGCGCGACCGCGCGCCAGGCCGCGTCGAAGTGGAAGTCGCTCGGCGTCGCGTCCTCGAGCGCGTCCAGCTCCTCGACCAGGAAGATCGTGTCCGCGAGCCTCTCGACGACGGGCAGGAAGTCGCGCTGGGTGACCAGCACCCGGTTGCCGGCGTTGGAGAACAGGTACTCGACCTGGTCACGGCTGGACGTGTTGTACACGGAGAACGGCGTGGCGCCGAGGTGCATCGCGGCCATGTCGACGAGGTGGAACTCGGGCCGGTTGACGAGCATGATCGCGACCGTGTCCCCGCGGGTGACGCCGGCCTTGGCGAGACCGCCGGCGATGCGCTCGACGCGGGCCGCGAACTCCGCCCAGGTGATGGTCGCCTCGTCGTGCGGCGTCCGCAGCGCGATCGCGTCGGGGCGCTCGCGCCAGGTCAGCTGGAACGCCTCGCACAGCGTGTCGCACTCGAACTGCTCCCTCATCGCAGCCGCAGGATAAAACCGCCCTCGGCGAGATCGTCCACCGCGTCCTCGAACGCGGTGAAATCGCGCGCGGTGAGGAGGTCGATCGCGCCGCTCACCCGCACCCAGCGGTGCAGCATCGTCGCGCCGGCGCGCTCCTCCGCCTCCGCCAGCAGATCGAGCAGGATGCCCAGCTCGGGGCGGTGATCGAGCTCCCCCGAGAGCAGCTCCAGCGCGGTGGCGTCCAGCGTGCGGATGAGCTCCTCGTCGGAGAGCCCGAGCAGCTCCTGCAGCTGCTGCGCTCTAGAAGAGCTGGTTCTCTCCACCGAAGACCTCAGAGACGGAGTCGTCGGTGAAGATGCGGCGGATGGAGTCCGTCAGCAGGTCCGCGCACGGCAGGACCTGGATGTTGGCGGGCGCGCCGGGGCGCAGCGGGATGGTGTCCGTCACCACGATCGACTCGAACGGCGCGGCGGACAGGTTCTCCCACGCGTTGCCGGAGAAGACGCCGTGGGTGGCGGCCGCGTACACGCGCGTGGCGCCGGCGTCCTTGACGGTCTGGCCGGCGGCTCGGAGCGTGCCGGCGGTGTCGATCATGTCGTCGACGATGATCGCGGTCTTGCCGGCGACGTCACCGATGACATAGCCGATCTCGGCGACCTGCTGGGCCGGGCGCTCCTTGTCCAGGATGGCCAGCTCGGCGCCGATCTTGGACGCGAACTTCTTGTTGAGCTTGACGCGGCCGGCGTCCGGCGACACGACCACGAGGTCGTCGAGGTTGAGGTCGATGAAGTGCTGGGTGAGCATGAACAGCGCGGTCATGTGGTCCATCGGCTTCTGGAAGAAGCCCTGCACCTGGCCCGCGTGGAGGTCCATGGCGAGGACGCGGTCGGCGCCGGCGTTCTCGAGCGTGCGGGCGACCAGGCGGGCGCTGATCGGCTCGCGCGGGGCGGACTTCTTGTCCTGGCGGCTGTAGCCGAACCACGGGGTGACGGCGATGACGCGGTGCGCGGACGCGCCGACCGCGGCGTCGATCATCAGCAGGAGCTCCATCAGCGCGTCGTTGGCGGTGACGCCGGTCTGCGGGTTGCCGCAGGTGGGCTGGACGATGAACACGTCGGCGCCGCGGATGGACTCCTCGTAGCGGCAGTAGACCTCGCCGTTGGAGAACGTCTTGAGCGTGACGCCGCCCAGCTCGACGCCGAGCTTGCGGGCGATCTCCCCGGCCAGCGCCGGGTTGGCGCGGCCGCTGAAGAGCATCAGCCGCTTGTGGTACTCCAGCGGGATCGCGGTGGGATCCACGGCCGTCTGCGTGCTCACAACTGCATCATAAGGTTTCGCCCGGCCGGACTTCGGCCTCTGGGCGATGTCACCCGTCCCGGCGGGGGCGGTTGGTCTGACGTGCGCGTGCGATCGCCAGCTCGTTGGGCCCGACGTCCTCGGTGATCACGCTGCCGGCGGCGGTCATGGCGTCGTCGGCGAGCGTCACGGGGGCGACCAGCGTGGTGTCGACGCTCGTCTTCACCCGGTCGCCGACGGTCGTCCGGCTCTTGACCTTCGTCGCGTTGTTGTAGTTCGCGGTGATCGTGGCGGCGCCGAGGTTGACGTCGGCGCCGACGTCGGCGTCCCCGATGTAGGAGAGGTGCGGGACCTTCGATCCCTCGCCGATCACGGAGTTCTTGATCTCCACGAACGTGCCGACCCTCGCGCCGGGTTTGAGGTGCGCGCCCGGGCGCAGGTAGGCGAACGGGCCGACGCTGACGCCGTCCTCGAGCGTGGCCTGGTCGAGGTAGGACTGCCGGACGGTGACCTTGGCGCCGATCGTCGTGCCGCGCTTGATCGTCGTCCCCGGCTCGATGGTCGTGTCCGGCCCGATCTGGACGTCCGCCTCGATCGTCGTGCTGGCCGGGTCGACGATGGTGACGCCGCTGCGCTGGTGATGGCGGTGGATGCGCTGCTGAGCGAGCGCCTGCACGGCGGCGAGGTCGACCCGGTCGTTGACGCCGAGGGTGACGCTGGCGTCCGCCGTCATGTGTGCGCGCGCGGGCATGTGGTGCAGGACGTCGGGGAGGTAGTACTCGCCCTGGGCGTTGTCGTTGCCGATCTGATCGAGCGCCTGCTTGAGCGCGCCGCCGTCGAAGCAGTAGATGCCGGTGTTGACCTCGGTCAGCGCGAGCTGCGCCGCTGTCGCGTCGCGAGCCTCGACGATGCGAACCGTGTCGCCGTCGCGCACGACGCGCCCGTAGGCGGCGGGGTCGTCCATCTCCATGGTCAGCACGGTGACGCCGGTGGCGTGCGCCTCGGCGAGCGCGGTGATCGCCTCCGCGGTGACGAGCGGGACGTCGCCCATGAGGATCACCACGCGGGCGTCGTCGGCGATGTGCTCCGCGGCGGCCTTGACCGCGTCCCCGGTGCCGTTCTGCTCGGCCTGCACGGCCACGTCGACGCCGTCGGGCAGCGCCGCCCGCAGCGGCTCGCCCGGCCCTTCCACCACCACCACGCGCTCCGCCCCGGCCGCCTGCGCCGCCAGCACCGGCCACAGCACCAGCGGCCGGCCGCACAGCGGATGCAGGACCTTCGGGGTCGCCGACTTCATCCGCGTCCCCTCCCCTGCCGCCAGGATCACCACCGTGAGAGCGGGCATCAGCGGCCAGCCTACGGATACCCTCGGCCAGCCGCCTGTGGGGAGTGGTCCAATGGCAAGACACCGGTTTTTGGTACCGTGAGATTCTGGTTCGAATCCAGGCTCCCCAGCTCGCCGCCCGCCCGAGGTGAACCTGTCGTGTTCGTCGTCGCAGGATCAAAACGACCGGCTCACCCCGCTTCGCCGGCTTCGCGCACGCGCTAGGTTCCGCCGGATGCGTGGTCGGGTCATGGGGATGGGGGTCGGGCTCGCCGTGGGGTTGTCCACCGGGACGGCGATGGCGGCGGCGCCGATCATGCCGCTCAGCGACGTCAAGGCCGGGATGAAGTGCACCGCCTACTCCGTCTTCCACGGCCAGGCGATCGAGCCGTTCGACGTCGACGTCCTCGACGTGGTCGGGCAGGCGGCGAACGGGGAGAGCGCGCCGCGCATCCTCGTCCGCGTCTCCGGCGACCGGGTGAAGGACACGGGCGTCGGCCCCGGCTTCAGCGGCTCGCCGATCTTCTGCCCGATGCCCGACGGCACCCCGGCGAACGCAGGGGCGATCTCGGAGACGATCGGCGAGTACGGCGGCTTCACCGTGCTGGCCACGCCGATCGAGCAGATCCTCGGCACCCCGGTCCAGGCGCCGGCGGCGAAGACGCGGCGCCTGTCGCCGCGCGACCGCTGGATCCTGCGGACCGCGAAGCCGATCTCCACGCCGCTCACGCTCGGCGGCGTCAATCGCAGCGTCATGCGCGAGCTGCAGACGGCGGCGGCGAAGCGCGACGTCACCGTGCTGGCCGCGCCGTCGGTCCCGGCCGACTCGTCACCGATCCTGCCCTTCGAGCCGGGCTCGGCCGTGTCCGTCGGCCTCTCCAGCGGGGACCTGAGCATCGCGGGCATCGGCACCGTCGCCTACGTGGACGGCCCGAACGTGTGGGCCTACGGGCACCAGTTCGACGGGATCGGCGCGCGCGACCTGATCCTGCAGGACGCCTACGTGGCCGCGATCATCAACAACCCCGTGCAGGTGGAGGGCTACTCGACCTACAAGCTGTCGGGACCGATCCACGACCGGGGCGCGCTGTCCGACGACGGCTTCAACGCCGTCGCCGGGACCGAGGGCGCGCTGCCGCCGCTTACGAAGGTCCGCGTGTACGCGCACGACGACGACCGCGACATCGAATCGGACACCCAGGTCAACGTGGCCGACGAGACCGACGTCGGCAACCCGGCGGGCGTCTCTCCGCTCAGCTACGTCGGCCCGCTGGCGATCCTCAACGGCGCGACGGACGTCATGGGCGCCGGGCCGCAGCGGGTCGCCGGCCAGATGTGCATGCAGGTGACGCTGCGCGAGCGCGCCAAGCCGCTGCGCTTCTGCAACCGCTACGTCAACGACGGCGTGACCAACGGCGAGACGATCGGGACCAACCCGCTCGCGCAGTCGGCTGGCTTCGACGCCACCACCGCGCTCGCGCCGTTCGACCTCTACAAGGGCAAGCCCGTCCACATCACCGAAGCGACCGCGCGCATCAGCCAGACCCGCGCGCAGCGGCAGGCCTACCTGCGCCGCGTCGAGGTCCCCGCCCGCGTGCACCGCGGCAGCGACGTCCCGGTGACGCTCGTCGTCCAGATCGTGCGCGGGCCGCGCAAGGTGATCCACGGCCGCTGGCACGTCCCCCTCAAGCTGCACTCGGGCAAGCACCGCATCCAGCTGCGCGGCGTGGATCCCGACGCGGGCGGCGGGGGTACCTACGACGACATCGTCATCGACCTCTCCGGCGAGCAGAGCTACTACGACTCGGAGGGCCCGCGCACGATCGGGCAGCTCGTGAAGGGGTTCGCGGCGCTGCAGCGCTGGGACGGTGTCCGGGCCAAGGGCATCGGCCGCTTCTACCGCGACGACACGTACCGCATCGGTGGCCGGGCCTTCGTCACGACCCGCGTCCTGAAGAAGAAGTAGCTCAGTCCTGGCCGAGCGCGTCGAGCAGTTGCTCGATGCGGACGAGGCCGAGGTAGACGCCGCGGCGATCGCAGGCGACCAGCGGGTGGTAGCGCTCCAGCCACGGCCGGGCGGCCGCGCGGCGGGCGACGGACTTCTGCGGGCTCGACGGGCTGATGCGCATGACCGGCCGCTCGTAGGGCTCGCCGCGCAGCAGCGACGCGCGCTCGGCCAGCGCCAGCGGACGGGCCTGCTCGTCCACCAGCACGATGACGTCGTTGAGCGGGTCCTCGAGGAACGCGTCGGCGACCTCGTCCAGCGAGCTGCCCCACGGCAGCGCGTGCCGTGACTCGATCAGGCCGGCGACGGTCTCCCCCGGCTCGACCGGCGGTGAGGCACGGCGGATGGCGTCGGCCACGACCGCCGAGAGCGGCGCCATCGCCGCGGCGGGCGGACCGAACAGCGGGCCCTGACCGAGCGGGATGCCCATCCGCCGCAGCGCGGAGAGCTCCGGCCGGCCGGGGATGCCGTCGGCGATCACGGTCGCACCGGTGCGCTCGGCGAGCGACACGAGCGCCTCGACGACCGCCCCCTTCGCGGCGTCGCCGTCGATGCCGCCCACGAACTCGGCGCTGATGCGCACGAAGTCGGGACGCAGGTCGAGGACGTAGCGCAGCGAGTCGTAGCCCGACCCGGTCTCGTCGACGCCGACGGCGGCGCCCGCGTCGCGCACCCGTTCGAGCGCGTCGGCGATGTCCTCGCCGTCTCCCGCGACGAGCAGGAGGACGCCGTCGAGCGCGCCGGCCTCGGCGATCACGCTGCGCATCTCCGGCGAGCGCAGGCCCGCCGCGCTGACGGTCACCCCCAGCCGGGCCCCCGCGGGCAGGTGCTCGCGCTCGGCCAGCGCGCCGGCCACGAGCCGGGACTCCGCGCGCGCCGCCCGGGCCGGGTGCAGGGTGCGGGCCCAGTCGGCGGGCGACTGCGCGTGGTCGGTGTCGATGCCGAGCAGCACCTCGTAGCCGGCCGCCCCGCCACGCTTGAGATCGGCGATCGGCGCGAACCGGGGGCGTAACGCATCGGGCGCGGCGTCGAGGCGATCCGCCACGCCGGCACGGTCATGGAGGGCCACCACGCGGAGATGGGATGGCGGATCAGGCACAGCTGCCATACCTAACGGGGCGGGCGCCCCGTTTCCGTCACCCGTCGTGAAAGCGGTAGTTGATCCCGGCGGGCGCGAGCGCCCCGGGGTCGATCTTTCCCACCGCCGCGGCGAGCACGGCCGCGAACGTCGCCGTCGACGCGGCGATCAGCTCCAGCAGCCGTTCCACCGGCGTCGCCACGTCCGTGACGCCGTTGGCGTAGTCGGTCGCGTAGCCGACGAGCCCGAGGGGCAGCTCGGCCTCGCCGCACAGCACGGTCTCGGGCCCGGCGGTCTGGGAGACGGCGGTCACCCCGCACGCCGCCAGCCCGCGGATCTCCGCCTTGGTGTTGAAGCGCGGCCCGTCGACGTGGCCGTAGCAGCCGCCGTCGCGCGCGGTCACGCCGGCCGTCGCGGCGCCGGCGAGCAGGGCCCGCCGCAGCTCGGGCGAGTACGGGTCCTCGTAGATCCAGTGGCCGCGGCGCGGGTCGCCGGGCGTGTCGTGGAACGTGCACAGCGTCCCGTCGGCGAGGCGGTTGGAGACGAAGTGGACGTCGTCGAAGACCACCAGCGAGCCGAGCTCGACGCCCGGGTCGACCGCGCCGCAGACCGTGACCGCGAGCACGGCGTCGCACCCGGCCTGGCGCAGGGCGTCGACGTTGGCGCGATGGGTGACGTGGTTGGACAGCCGCCGGTGGCCCTCACCGTGCCGGGACACGTGGACGACGTCGGCGCCGGCGAACGTCCCGCGGCTGACCTGCGCCGTCCCCCACTCGGTCTCCACGGGCTCGGGCGGCGTGGCCGCGAGCTCTGGCAGCGCGTACGTCCCCGAACCCGTGATGATCCCGATGCGCATCGCGGCAGCCTACGCCGCGGCGTGAGCGGCGGCGACCATGCGGCCGGCGGCGTGCATGGGGGCGGTGCTGCGCTGGGCGCGACAGAGGACGAACGCGCCCTCGAGCGCGGCGAGGACGCCGAGCGCGGCGTCGCGGTCGCCGAGGCGCTCGGCGAGCGCGGCGGTCCACTGCTCGAAGACGTCGGCGGTCGCTTGCCGGAGGTGGTCGTCCGTGCTGGCCACCTCGAGCGCGACGGTCGCGATCGGGCAGGCGTCCTCGAAGTCCGTCGCCTCGAGCGTCTCCGCCGCCCGGGCGAAGATGCGCTCGAGGTCGCCGTCCTCCTCGTCCCAGACCGCGGTCACGTGCGCCTGGAAGAACGCGCCGGCGGTGCGGATGACCTCGTCCGCGAGCTGCTGCTTGCCGCCCGGGAAGTGGTGATAGAGCGACCCGAACGGCGCCTTGGCCTCGCGAACGACCTGCTTGAGGCCGGTCCCGCTGTAGCCCTGGCGCCGGAACAACTCGGCCGTCGCGTAGAGGATGCGCTCGCGCGTCGGCGTCACCATCGCGTGGACTGTACGCTAGAGCGATCTACCTAGGAGGTCTCCCATGAAGCAGGTCCTCGCAGGCGCGGCGCTGGCCACCGCCGGTCGCGCCGTCCTTCCCCAACTGCTGCGCCTGAAGTTCACGCGCGACGTCGACACCCTCAACCGAGGCGATCACACGGCGCTGCTGAACGCCTACGCGGACGACTTCGTGCTGCGCTTCAACGACGGCGACCACCGCTGGGCGGGCGAGTGGGCGGGCCGGACGGGCATGGACCGCTTCCTGCGCCTGTTCACGGCCGCGGGCATCCAGGGGCAGATCCGGTCGCTCGCGGTCAGCGGTCCGCCATGGGCGCTCGTGCTGTGGGTGCGCTTCGACGACCACGCCGACGATCCGGACGGGACGCGGCTCTATGAGAACCGCACCGTCCTCGTCCTGCGCACGCGCTGGGGGAAGGTCGTCGAGCAGGAGGACTTCTACTTCGACACGCAGCGCATCGAGGCGTTCGACCGCTCGCTGGCCGAGCGCGGCCGCTAGCCAGGCCGCCGGACGCGCGGATCTTCGGGTCGCGCGAGGCGAGCACGGGCGGCATCCAGGCCGCCCGCCCGTGACGGAGGACGACGAGCCGGTGGGTGAGCCCCTTGGCCGCGGCCGTCCGCGCGAAGTCCTCCCCCATCGCCTCCGTCGTGGACGACAGCGTCAGCCGCACGCAGGCGCCGAAGATCGGCAGCGTCCCGATCATCATCCACACGTCGGGGAGCAGCTTCTGCTGCCAGTCGAGCTCTGCGCAGTGCAGCGAGAGCGCATTGCGCACATCGCTCCAGGTGCCGCTGATGAAGCCCTCTCCGGCGAACTGGTCGGCCCGTAGAACCCGCCAGCTGCCGTACGCGAACACGGCGGTGAGGAAGACCACCCCGATCCCGGAGGCGACGCGGCGCAGGAGGAACCGAGCCATCTACCCGGTTCATGGCGGGGCGGCCGGGCGTGTGTCTTAGCGGTCTTTGGGCTCGCGGGGCACGCGGCCGCCGCCGGCGCCGCGCTCGCGGGCAGGGCCGCCGGGCGGGGAGATGCCCAGCACGCGCATGGCCTTCAGGCCGAGGCCGAGGCGCTCGCGGCCGTCCGTGCTCGACACGTCGTGGCCGGTCAGCTCGTGGACGCGGACGAGGCGGTAGCGGATCGTGTGCCGGTGCGTGTAGAGGCGCCCGGCGGTGTTGGCGACGTTGCCGTCGCAGTCCAGGAACGTCTCGAGCGTGGTGACGAGGTCCGTCTCGTACTGGTCGTCGTAGGCGACCAGCGGCGCGATCGTCTCGTCGTAGAAGCGGTGCAGTTCGCCGGGGTCCTCGCTCATGGCGGGGAGCAGCAGGCGGTAGGCGCCGGTGTCCTCGAAGGCCAGCACGGCGGCGTCCTGCTCGCTGTCGCCGCCCGGGGTCGCCTCGGCGACGTTGGCAGCCAATAATGCCTCCTGGCCGGCGCGGTAGAGGTCGGCGGCGTCGGGCGCGAGCCGCGAGTGGCCGACGGCGAAGGTGAAGCCGCCCAGCGCGGCCTGCAGCTCGCGGGCGACGACGCCGGCGCAGCGGCGGACGGCGTCCTGGCTGTCGGCGGCGACGAGCATCACGATCATGCCGGTGGCGGCGCTGGCGGGATGATCGAGGACGGCGAGCAGCGCGCCGGGGGCGGTCGCGCGGGTGGCGCGGTCGGCGACGGCGAGGACACGGCCGCGCCAGTCCATCTCGCTGACGGCGAAGTGATGGGCGCGGACGACGACGACGGCGCCGCCACCGCCGAGGTCGAGGCCCATCTCGCTGGCGCGCGCGAGGATGTCCCCGCGGTCGGTCACGTTGCGCTCCAGCAGCGCGCGCAGGAAGGTCTCCTGGGCGACCTCGGACTGGCGCTCGGGGGCGCGCAGGCGCTCGACCTCCGACGCGAGCAGCGTCAGCACCATGTTCAGGAAGGGCGCGGGGGGCGGCGGGCCGGTGCGGTAGCGCATGCGCATCCGGCCGACGAGGGCGCCGCCGACCTTGAGCTCCTGCGTCTCCACGCCTTGGACGTCGGCCATCAGCGAGCGCTCGTCGGCGCTCGAGCGAGCCGTGACGGCGAGCACGGCGCTGGTGTGGTCGAGCAGGACCAGGCTCGCGTCCAGGGCGCGCCCCGCGGCACGAACGACCTCGGGCAGGCCGGCGCCGGCCGCGACGGCGTCCGTGACCGCGTGCAGCGCCTCCAGGTCGTGCTGCGCGGCGACGGGCTCTGACATTGGCCTCGCAGTCACCGAGTCGGTGATTCGGGATTGGAAGATTGGGAAGTGAGACGGACCACCAAGTAGGTGAGCCGGGATTGGGAAGTTAGACGGATCACGCGATGCGGTCGTAGTACCAGAGGAAGATCGCGCCGATGAGCCCACCGGCGGTCAGCATCGCGGCGAGGACGTAGACGCTCATGACCACCGCGGCGGCACGCTGCCACCAGCGCGTGTACGCGGTGTAGGCCGGGACGAGGATCAGCCACGACCACAAGGCCAGGCTGGTGACGCCGACGAACGCGGCGATCAGGTAGGTGAGGGCGTGGTTGCTCAAGGTCTCGTCCGGGCCAGAACGGGTGCGAAGACGGCGGCTCCCAGCGCGTAGCCGCCGAGGACGTCAGTCAGGTAGTGCACATGAAGATAGAGGCGGCACACCCCGATCGTTACGGCGACAAGCATCGCACTCAGGATCAGACGGCGCCCGCCGATGGCCGCCGCGGCGGCGATCCAGGTGATCGCATAGGCACTGTGACCAGACGGGAACGAGTGCCCCTGGGGGTCGTAGAAGCGGCCGACGGGGCGCGGGCGGTCCCAGATCTGCTTGGTGACCGTGACGGTCAGGATCACGAGGAGGACGCCGATCGCGAGCGCGATCGCCGTGTCGGTGCGGCCCTGCCGGGCGGCGATCGTGGCGCCGGCCGCGCCGACGAGCACGATCGCGGGATAGGAGCCGATCTCGGTGAGGACGCGAACGACGTGGCGGCCCGTCGGGGTGACGATCGAGTCGAGGGCATCGAAGGCGGCACGGTCGATCCCGAGGGGGCCGTGGTGGAGGGTGAGCAGGCCGAGGGCGACGAAGGCCACCAGCGCGGGGACGATGATCCTCAGCACGGCTCGACGGCGATCGCGCCGGGGAGGACCGCGGCGACGGCGGCAGCCTTCTCGGGGTCGTCGAAGGCGCCGAAGGCGGTCGGCCCGGACCCGGCCACGAGGACGCTGATGGCGCCGGCGTCGTGGAGCTGCTGGAGGCGCGGGTCGAGCGTCGGGTCCAGGGAGCGGGCGGCGTCCTGGAGGTCGTTGACGTTCGGGAGGGCGCCGGCGCGGACGTCGCGTTCGGGGCCCGCGAGGTCGGTCCGGGTGGACGCGAGGTGGTCCGCCTGCGCGTAGACCCGTGGGGTGCTGAGCGCGTGGTCGCTCGGGGAGAGGACGAGCGCCGCCGGTGGGCCGGGCGGGAGTGGCTCGACGCGCTCGCCGATGCCGGTGACCAGCGCGCGTCCGGTGACGAGCTGGAAGGGGACGTCGGCGCCGAGGGCGGGCGCGATCTGGTGCAGGAGCGGGTCGTTCGGGCGCCCGGCCAGCTCGGCGATCAGGCGCAGCGCGGCGGCGGCGTCTCCCGACCCACCGCCCATGCCGGCGGCGACCGGCACCCGCTTGACGATCGTGATCCGGACGGGCGGCCCGTCGTAGCCGCTGCCGGCGCGGTAGGCGGCGAGGGCCTTCGCGGCCAGATTGGGGCCCGTGACGCCGGGGCAGACGACCTCGTCGCGCGGGCGGGTGGGGACTTCCACCAGCGTCAGCTCGTCGGCCAGCGAGACCGACTGGAAGATGGAGACGAGCGGGTGATACCCGTCCGCCCGCGGCCGGCCGACGAACAGGCACAGGTTGACCTTCCCGGGCGCCGTCGTCCTCAGCACGCGCGCCGCCCGCGTCACCGGAGCGCCTCGGCGAGGGCGACCCACTGGGGTGGTGCGAGGCGCTCCGCGCGGATGTCGTCGGGCAGGCCGAGGTCCGTGAGCGCCCGGCGGGCGGCGTCGCGGTCGGCGGCGCCGGAGGTCGCCAGCGAGCGCGGGAGCGCCTTGCGCCGGTGGGCGAACCCGGCGCTGACCAGGCGCCGCACGTCGGCGGGCGCCGGGGGCCCGGTCCGCTCGAGGCGGACGAGCACGGAGTCGACGTTGGGGACCGGGTGGAACACCGTCCGGGAGACTGACCGCGCCACCTTCACGTCGCATGAGAGCTGGGCGAGCACGGACGGAGCCCCATAGGCCGGGGTGCCAGGCTGCGCCGCGAGCCGCTCCCCCACCTCCCGCTGGACCATGGCCACCCAGCGGGTCACGCTGGGCAGCGTGACGACCGTGTCGAGCATGACGGTGGCGGCGACGCCGTACGGGAGGTTCGCGATCACCTTCGTCGGGGCGGGGTCGAGCGCGGTGTAGTCGAGTTTCACGGCGTCGCCGAGGTGCAGCGTGGTGTTGGCGAACGGGGCCAGGGCGTCGCGCAGCGCGGGTTCGAGCCGTGCGTCGATCTCCACGACGTGCACGTGGGCCGCCGTGGCGGCGAGGTGCTCGGAGAGGACGCCGAGGCCGCCGCCGACCTCCAGCACGACGTCACCGGCGGCGAGGTCCGCCTCCCGCGCGATGACGTCGAGCAGGTTCGAGTCGATCAGGAAGTTCTGGCCGAGGTCGCGGACCGGCCGGATGCCGAACTGCCGGAGGCGGCGCAGGCTCGGCTGGGTCGGCTCGCTCACCAGCCGAAGAGCTGCGCGGCGTTCGCCTCGACCGCCGCCTCGAGCTCCTCGTAGGCGATCCCGCGGGCCTCGGCGACGAAGCGTGCGGTGTGCGCCACGTAGGCGGGCTGGTTGCGTTCCTTGCGCACGACCTGCGGGGTCAGGTACGGCGCGTCGGTCTCCACCAGGATGCGGTCGAGCGGGACACGCAGCGCGGTCGCGGCCAGCGCCTGGTTCTTCGGATACGTGACGTTGCCCGCGTAGGAGACGTACCAGCCGTGCTCGAGGCACTCGTCGAAGCGCGACGCCATCGAGAAGCAGTGCAGGATCACGGTGACGTCCTGGGCGTCGCGGGTCAGCGTGGCGATCGTGTCGTCGTCGGCCTCGCGGGTGTGGATGACGAGGGGCTTCCCGGTGTCGCGGGCGATCTCGATCTGCGCGGCGAACGCGCGGGCCTGGACCTCGTGGGCGGCGTGGTCGCGGAAGTAGTCCAGGCCGGTCTCGCCGATCGCCCGGCAGGCGGGGTCGCCGGCGAGCTCGCGCAGGGCCTCGGCGTGCTCGTCGCGGTAGTCGCCGGCGTGGTTGGGGTGCCAGCCGACCGCCGCGTAGACGACGCCCGGGTACGCGGCGGCCGCGGCGAGCGCGGCGCGGCTGTTCTCCACGTCGGTCCCGATCGTCAGCAGCTTGGTCACGCCCGCCGCCTGCGCGCGAGCGACGATGTCGGCGTCGTCGCCCGGCGTCGAGTCCAGGTGGGTGTGGCTGTCGATCACTGCGGCTTGGGGAACAGCGGCGCCAGCTCGCCGATGGGCGCGCCGGGGCGGCCGGTCCCGAAGCCGGCGTCGGCGACGTCCGTACGCGCGTCGCCCAGCGCGGCGAGCAGCTTGTCGGTGCTCTCGGGCAGGTAGGGATGCAGGAGGACGGTCACCGTGCGCAGGCCCTCGGCGAGCGAGCGCAGGACGACCGCGAGGTGGCCCGCCTGGTCGGGGTCCTTGGCCAGCTTCCAGGGCGCCTGCTCCTCGACATAGCGGTTCAGGCGCCGGACGCGGACCCAGACGCGCTCGAGGGCCTGGGTGACCTCGGCGCGGTCGAGCAGGTCGCACACCTCCCGGGGCAGGTCGGCGAAGTCGGCGGCCAGCGCGGGGTCGGGCTCGGCGTCGGGCACCCGCGCGTCGGCGTAGCGGCGCAGCATGTTCAGGGTGCGGCTGGCGAGGTTGCCGTAGTCGTTGGCGAGCTCGGACGAGTAGCGCTCCTCGAAGCCGGCCGGCGACACGTTGCCGTCCAGCCCGAAGGAGACCTCGCGGAAGCAGTAGTAGCGCAGCGCGTCGGTGCCGAACTGGTCGATGATCGTGAAGGGGTCGAGCACGTTGCCCAGGCTCTTGGACATCTTGTGCTCGTTCATCAGCAGGAAGCCGTGGACGAGGACGTGCTTGGGCAGCTCGTAGCCGGCGGCGAGCAGCAGCGCGGGCCAGAACACGCAGTGGAACTTGAGGATGTCCTTGCCCATGACGTGGTACGTCGCGGGCCAGAACGTGTCGGTGAGGTCCTGGTCGGGATCGGCGAAGCGCAGCGCCGTCACGTAGTTGAGCAGCGCGTCGAACCAGACGTAGAAGACGTGGTCGGGGTCCCACGGGACGGTCACGCCCCAGGTCAGGTTCGCCCGGCTCAGCGAGACGTCCTGCAGGCCGCCGCTGATGAACGACAGCGCCTCGTTGTACCGGACCCGCGGGGTGACGAAGTCGAGCTGATCGGCGTAGAGCTGCTCGAGCTGGGACTGGAAGGACGACAGCCGGAAGAACCAGTTCTCCTCGTTCTCGCGCGTGAGCGGGATCAGGTGGATCTTGCAGGTGTTGTCCGGCCCGATCTCGGCCTCCGTCTTGAAATCCGCGCAGCGTGGGCAGTACCAGCCCTCGTAGACGCCCTTGTAGACGTG
>CAXTBB010000001.1:70047-224779 GCA_964242305.1 uncultured Solirubrobacteraceae bacterium | reverse complement strand
CGACCGCGGCGACCAGGCCGGCGGGGCGGGCGGACAGCCGCAGCAGCGTGGCGGCCCAGCCGAGCCGGGTGGGCCGCAGCCCGCGCAGCTCGGCGGTGGCGGCAAGGCCGGCGAAGGGCCCGTAGCCGGTGAGGATCCAGGTGCCGACCGACATCGGCGACGTCGGCTTGGCCACCCGCAGCATGTTGATGAACCGCAACGGCTTCCCGAGATCGTGGACCAGCGCGGCGAACGAGATGCTGATGGCGGTGAGCGCGCCGTACCGGCCGATCCGCCGCAGCGAAGCCCGGCCCGTGAGATCAGCGCCGACGGCCAGCAGTGAGGACCCGGCAGCCACCCCGCCCATGAACAGGTAGGCCGGGATGTCAGCCTCCCAGGGCGAGGCCTTGACCACCGGGCGGCCGTAGTAGGAGGTGAAGACGGCGTCGGGCACCATCTTCTCCTCGCCGCGCCCGCCGCGGCCCCCACGCCGCCGGCCGCGTCGACCTTCGCCACTGCCGCCGGCGTGCCGATCGATCGTGTCGCCCAGGCCGGCGTTACCGGGGGCGGCATGCCGACCGCCGGTCGCCGGCGGCGGGCCGGATCGGCCGTTCGTGCCCGGCTGCGCGGTCATCGGCGCCGGCCGACGAACGCCGAAACCGCCCCGGCCAAAAGCGTCAACGCGGCGACGCCGGCGGTGCGCCACATGTCCGGCAGGTCGCGGGTGGTGACCACCGGGTCCGGCGGCAGCCCGTAGACCTCCGGCTCGTCCAGCAGCAGGAACATCGCCCCGGCGCCGCCGATGCCGTCCTCGGGGTCCGCGCCGTACAGCCGGGCATCGCTGACGCCGGCCGCGTGCAGTTCCTCGAGTCGGTGCGCGGCCCGCTCCCGCAGCTCGTCGACATCGCCGAACTGGATCGACTCGGTGGGACAGGCCTGGGCGCAGGCCGGCGTCTGGCCGTCGCCGATCCGGTCGTAGCACAGCGTGCACTTCTGCGCGACGCCGACGTTCTTGGTCTCCTTGTCGCCGATCCGTCGATCGATGACGCCGAACGGACAGGCCGGGACGCAGTAGCCGCAGCCGTTGCAGATGTCCTCCTGCACGACGACCGTCCCGAACTCCGTCCGGAACAGCGAGCCGGTCGGGCACACCTCCAGGCAGGCGGCCTCCGTGCAGTGCTTGCAGACGTCGGAGCTCATGAGCCAGCGCATGGAGTCCACGGGATCCTCGACGCGCTGCTCGATGAAGGCGACGTGGCGCCACGTCGAGGCGCCCAGCCCGCCCGTGTTGTCCATGGAGAGCCCAAGGAAGTCGAGGCCGTCCTCGGGGACCTCGTTCCACTCCTTGCAGGCCACCTCGCACGCCTTGCACCCGATGCACAGCGACGTGTCGGTGAAGAAGCCCATGCGCGCGGTCATGCGGAGTCCGCCCGCCGCCGGTAGCCGTCCACGTACGTCAGCAGGGCTTCGCCGCGCGGCCGCTTCCCCGGCTGGATGTCGCAGGTGGCCGCCTTGAACTCGGAGATCTTCACGTTGCGGTCGAGCACGATCGGCATCAGGTCGTTGGCGGCGTCGCCCGTCGCCAGCCCGTTCGGCCCCCAGTGGTAGGGGAGGCCGACGGTGTGGACGGTCTTGCCGTCGATGTCCTGAGGATGCATGCGGTCGGTGACCAGCGCGCGGGCCTCGATGGCGGTGCGCATGGTCACGATCGTGCACCAGTCGCCGTGGGTGAGGCCGCGCAGCGCGGCCAGCTCGGGGGAGACCTCGACGAACGGGTCGGGCGCGAGCTCGCTCAGGTAGGGCAGGAAGCGCGACATGCCGCCCGCGGTGTGGTGCTCGGCGATGCGGTAGGTGAGCAGCGCGAAGGGGAAGACGGCGGCCCCGGGGTCGCCCGCGGTCGGGTTGTAGCGGTTGTCCTCGCGCGGGAACTGCATGCGCGACGGCGACGCCTGCACGGATGGATGCAGCGGGTTGCGCGCGGGTGACTCCTGCGGCTCGTAGTGCGAGGGCAGCGGCCCGTCGGCGAGGCCGATCGGCACCCACAGCCAGCCGACGCCGTCCGGTTGCATGATGAACGGCTCGTCCCCGCGCAGGGCGTCCTCGGCCTTCGCGCCCTTCTGCGGGACGTAACCCGGCGCCATGGTCGCCTTGAAGTCGGGGACGTCGTGGCCGGTCCACCTGCCGGCGTCTCCGTCCCACCAGACGTAGCGCTTGCGCTCGCTCCAGGGGTTGCCCGCGGGGTCCGCCGACGCGCGGTTGTAGAGCATGCGCCGGTTCAGCGGCCAGGCCCAGCCCCACTCGGGCGCCACCGGCGTCTGCTCGGACCCGGGCTTGCGTCGCGCGGTCTGGTTGACCCCGTCGGCGTAGCAGCCGGAGTAGATCCAGCAGCCGCACGCGGTGGTCCCGTCCGCCTCCAGATCCAGGTACCCGTCCAGGGCCTTGCCGTCGGCGACCGTGGAGCCGGAGATCTCCTGGGCGACCGCCTCGGCGGACGGCTCGGCGGTCGCGCCGTGCGTGGGGTAGTCCCAGGTCAGGTCGAGCAGCGGGCGATCGCGCGCGTCGCCGGCGGCGGCCAGCTTCTCCCGGATGCGGCGGATCAGGTGGTAGGTGAAGTGCAGCTCCGAGCGGCAGTCGTCGGGCGGCTCGACCGCCTTGTTGTGCCACTGCAGCAGCCGCTGGGTGTTGGTGAACGAGCCGTCCTTCTCGGTGTGCGTCGCGCCCGGGAGGAAGAAGACCTCCGTGCCGATGTCCTCCGTGACCATCTCGCCCGTCTCGATCTCCGGGCCGTCCTTCCAGAACGTGGCCGACTCGATCAGCTGGAGGTCGCGCACGACGAGCCACTTGAGGCTGGCCATCCCGAGGCGGTGCAGCTTGGCGTTGGCCGAGCCGACGGTCGGGTTCTCGCCCATCACGAAGAAGCCCTCGACGTCGCCGTCCTGCATGCCCATGATCGTCGGGTAGATCGAGTGGTCGCCGGTCAGCTGCGGGAGGTTGGCGTAGGCGAAGTCGTTCTCCGGCGTGGCCGCGTCCCCCCACCACGCCTTCAGCAGCGAGATGATGTAGGCGTCGGCGTGGCCCCAGAAGCCGGCGCCGGGCGTGTTCGCCTCGATGTAGTCGCCGAGCGTGTCGTGCTCGCCGGCCTTCGGCATCGGCAGGTAGCCGGGCAGGATGTTGAACAACGTCGGGATGTCCGTCGAGCCCTGGATGGACGCGTGCCCGCGCAGCGCCATGATGCCGCCGCCGGGCCGGCCCATGTTGCCCAGCAGCAGCTGCAGGATGGAGGCGGCGCGGATGTACTGGACGCCGACGGTGTGATGCGTCCAGCCGACGGAGTAGACGAACGCCGTCGTGCGCTCGCGGCCCGAGTTGCGCACGATCGCATCGGCCACGCGCGCGAACTGATCCTGGGGGATGCCGCACACGCGTTCGACCATCTCGGGCGTGTAGCGGGCGAAGTGGCGGCGCAGGACCTGCATGACGCAGCGCGGGTGCTCCAGGGTCGGGTCGCGGTGGGGCGGCTGGCCCTCCTTGAGATCGCCGCCGTGGGAGCCGTGCGCCTGCTCGCCGGTGCTCTGGCCGGCCGTCGGGGCGATGTCGAGGTCCTCGTAGGTCCACGAGCTCGGGTCGTAGGACTTGGTCGCCTCGTCGAAGCCGCTGAACAGGCCGTCGAGGTCCTCCGTGTCGACGAACTCGGGGTCGACCAGCGTCGCCGCGTTGGTGTAGGCGAGCACGTACTCCTTGAACCAGTGCTCGCCCTCGAGCACGTGGTTGATCAGCGCGCCCAGGAAGGCGATGTCCGTCCCCACCCGGATGGGGACGTGCTCGCCGGCGACGGCGCTCGTGCGCGTGAAGCGCGGGTCGACGTGGATGATCTCGGCGCCGCGCTCACGCGCCTCCATCACCCACTGGAACCCGACCGGATGGCACTCGGCCATGTTCGAGCCCTCGATGATGATGCAATCCGCGTTGGCGAGGTCCTGCAGGAACTGGGTGGCGCCTCCGCGCCCGAACGAGGTCCCCAGACCGGGGACCGTGCTCGAGTGTCATATGCGCGCCTGGTTCTCGATCTGGATCGCGCCCAGCGCGCTGAAGCCCTTCTTGATGAGGTAGTTCTCCTCGTTGTCGAGCGTCGCGCCGCCGAGGTGCGCGAAGCCGAGCGTGCGCCGGTGCTCGGCGTCCCACGTGCGTGCGCGCGTGTCGATGACGCGGTCGGCGATCATGTCGACGGCGCGGTCGAGGTCGATCTCCTCCCAGTCGGTCGCGTGCGGCGCGCGGTAGAGCGCCTTGGTCTGCCGGGTGGGGGAGTTGACCAGCGACAGCGACGAGGACCCGCGCGGGCACAAGCGGCCGCGGGAGATGGGGGAGTCGGGGTCGCCCTCGATGTGGACGACCTTCTCGTCCTTGACGTAGAGCTTCTGCCCGCAGCCGACCGCGCAGAACGGGCAGATCGAGTCGACGACGCGGTCGGCCGTCGTCGTGCGCGGCTCCAGCTCCGCGCTGCGCCGCGACTGCACCGAGCCCGCCAGCCCGCCCCGGTCACCCGGCGTGGTCAGCTGGCGCAGGAGCGTGGGCAGGCGCACGCGACGAGTTCTACCCCGTTCCGCGGTCGGTCGTCCAGGTTGGCGCGCTCAGGGCCGCAGGGCGCGCAGGGCGGCGCCGGCGCCGATCCCGTACACCACGTGGAAGAGCAGCTCGGAGCCCAGTGACTCCAGGGACCGCTTCCACGGCGGCGGGGCCAGGCCGAGCGCGGGGTACTGGATCAGCGCGGCGCCCCACACGGTCACGCCCAGCAGCGGGCCGCTGACCTCGGGGCGGACGCCCGTGCCGGTGGCGATGACGGCGTACGGGACGCCCCAGGAGGTGCCGTACAGCCAGTGCATCCCCTGGTTGACGTCGCGCTTGTGCTTGCGCTTGATGCGGCCGCGGCCGGTCCGGCGGCTGATCTTGTCGGCGACCTGGAACGGCGAGTCCGACGGCGCGGCGTCGGTGAGCACGAACTCGGCCCCCTGCGCGAGCGTCATGGCGGCGGTGCCGACCAGGCCCGCGACCACGCCGTGCCCGGCGGTGCGCAGCAGCGAGGGCGCTGGCGGCGGCTCGGTCTGGTCGTCGGCGGGCGGCTCGGGGTGCGGGCGCGTGGCGATCGCCGCGGCGGTGATGGCGAGCACGTCCTCACCGACCGCCACGACCGGGTCGGGAAGGCCCGTCCGGTCGACGACGAGGGCGCGCGCCCGCTCGGTGGCGTAGGACCCGACGCCGGCGGCGACAGCGCCGGCGGCCGCCCCCGCCGGGCCGGCCAGCGCGTGCCCGCTGTAGGCGCCGGCGGCGATGCGGCCGGGGATGACGGCCGGTGCGCTGCGAGGCGGCACGACGGGTGTCTTGTCCATCGCCAGCTCGCCGGCGCTCGCGGCCAGGACGGCGACGCGGGCCTTCCCGGTGATGTGGCCGCGGACGGCGAGGGCGGCCGGACCGGCGGTCGAGCGCATGGAGGAGGCGAGGCCGATGAGCAGGGCGTCGGGCCATCGCAGCGGGGAAGTCATGAGCGGTCCGTTACCCGCTGCGAGACTGGTTGCCCCGATGCCGTCCGCCGAAGACAACCGCCGCCTGCTGCGGGCGCGCGACGCCATGGACCGCGCCTACGCGCAGCCCCTCGACGTCCCGGCGCTGGCGCGGATCGCGCTCATGAGCGACGCGCACTTCATCCGCTCCTTCCGCGCCGCCTTCGGGGAGACGCCGCACCGCTACCTGCAGCGCCGCCGCGTCGAGCGGGCGATGTTCCTGCTGCGCCAGACCGACGCGAGCGTGTCCGACGTCTGCCTCGACGTCGGCTTCACCAGCCTGGGGACCTTCAGCCGCACGTTCCGCGACATCGTCGGCGCCACGCCCTCCGCGTACCGCGCCTCCGCGCCCGTCGTCGCCGTCCCCAACTGCTTCGCGGCGGCCTGGACGCGACCGAGCAGTTTTGGAGAAGCGCGCCCGGCCGATCGCGATTAGCGTCGCGTCCATGTTCACCGCCACCACCCACCACGGCATCTACGTCACCGACCAGGACGAGGCCCTCGACTTCTACGTCGGCAAGCTCGGCCTGCAGGTCAGCGCCGACATCGACCTCGGCATGATGCGCTGGCTGACCGTCCAGGTCCCCGGCGACGAGCGCCACATCCTGCTCGAGCTGGCCGGCCCGCCGAGCGTCGACGACGCCACCGCCGAGCAGGTCCGCGACGTCCTCTCCAAGGGCGGCATGGGCCTCGGGCTCATCCTCACCACCGACGACGCCCACGCCACCTACGCGCAGCTGCGCGACGCGGGCGTCGAGGTCTCCGAGGAACCCGTCGAGCGCCCCTACGGGATCGACTTCGGCCTGCGCGACCCGTTCGGCAACGGCATCCGCATCACCCAGCCCATCGCCGCCACCCAGGAGGAGATCCAGGCCGGCTTCGACGCCGAGCGTGCCTAGGACCCTCCGTCACCGGGCAGCGGTCACCACATGCGGATTGTCGTGACCGGCGCGACCGGCAACGTGGGGACGAGCGTGCTGCGGGCGCTGGCGTCCGAGGACGTCGTCGGCGTCGCTCGGCGCCGGCCGGACGGCGAGCTGCCAGGCGGAGCCGAGTACGTCCAGGCCGACGTCGTCCATGACGACCTCGACGCGCTCTTCGCGGGCGCCGACGCCGTCATCCACCTGGCCTTCCTGATCCAGCCGGCGCGCGACCGGGCGCAGACGCGCTCGGTGAACGTCGGCGGCAGCCGTCGCGTCTTCGAGGCGGCGGGACGGGCGGGCGTCGGCGCGCTCGTCCACGCGTCCTCCGTCGGCGCCTACTCGGCCGGCCCCAAGGATCGCGCGGTCGACGAGTCGTGGCCCACGGGCGGCACGCCGACCTCCTTCTACGCGACCGACAAGGCCGACGTCGAGCGCATCCTCGACGACGTCGAGGCGCGCTACCCGGATCTGCGCGTCGCCCGCCTGCGGCCCGGCCTGATCTTCCAGGCGTCGGCGGCGCGCGAGATCCAGCGCTACTTCGCCGGCCCCCTGCTGCCGCGCCCGCTCCTGCGCCGTGGCCTCATCCCGATCGTCCCCCGCATCAAGCGCCTCGTCTTCCAGGCCGTCCACTCGCACGACGTGGGAGAGGCGTTCGCGCTGGTGGCCACCTCCGACGTCCGCGGCGCCTTCAATGTCGCCGCCGACCCGGTCCTCGACTCCGAAGAGCTGGCCCGCATCTTCGGCGCCCGCACCGTGCCCGTCGATGCTCGCATCGTCCGCGCGCTCGCCGCCGCCACCTGGCGCGCGCACCTGCAGCCGACCCCGCCCGGCTGGCTCGACATGGCGCTCGCCGTCCCCGTCATGGACACGACGCGCGCCCGCACCGAGCTCGGCTGGACCCCGCGCCACCGCGGCGACGACGCCCTGCTCGAGCTCGTCGACGCGATGCGCCGCGGGGAGGACGACGCCACGCCCCCGCTCAGGGGGTGAAGACGATCTTGACCGCGTTGTCCTCCTTCTTCTGGAAGATCTCGTAGGCGTGGGGGGCCTCGTCGAGGGAGACGTGGTGGGTGGCGAACGAGTCCACGCCGAGCGGGTCCTCGTCGGTGAGGAGGGGGAGGATGTCGTCGACCCAGCGCCAGACGTTGGCCTGGCCCTGCGTGATCTGGATCTGCTTGTCGAACAGCTGCAGGGTCGGGAGCGGGTCGGCGGCGCCGCCGTAGACGCCGCTCAGCGAGATCGTGCCGCCGCGGCGGACGCACTCGATCGCCTGGTAGAAGGCGGCGAGCTTGGAGACGCCGGCCTTCTGCATCATCGCCTCGCCGATCGTGTCGGGCAGCATGCCGGTCAGCTTGTGGATGATGCCGACGCCCGGGTTGCCGTGGGCCTCCATGCCGACCGCGTCGATGACGGAGTCCGGGCCGCGGCCGTCGGTCATGGAGCGCATGACGTCGGCGAGGTCGGACTCGTGGTCGTCGAGGTCGATGACCTCGTAGCCGCGGGCGCGTGAGCGCTCGAGGCGCTCGGGCACGAGGTCGACGCCGATCGGCCGGTAGCCGCGGTGGGCGGCGACGCGCATGGCCATGTCGCCGATCGGGCCGAGGCCCATGACGCCGACCGTGCCGCCGTCGGGGATGCGCGCGTACTCGACCCCCTGCCACGCGGTGGGGAGGACGTCGGACAGGTACAGGTAGCGGTCGTCCGCCGGGCCGTGGTCGACCTTGATGGGGAGGAAGTTGCCGAACGGGACGCGCAGGAACTCGGCCTGCCCGCCCGGGACCTGGCCGTAGAGCTTGGTGTAGCCGAACAGCGAGCCGCCGGTGCCGTACTCGTGGACCTGCGTGGTCTCGCACTGCGAGTGCAGGTCGTGCCCGCACATCCAGCACTCGCCGCAGGAGACGTTGAACGGGATCACCACGCGATCGCCGACGGCGACCTTGGTCACCTCCGGGCCGACCTCCTCGACGATCCCCATCGGCTCGTGGCCGAGGATGTCGCCCTCGTCCAGGAACGGCTTGAGGACCGTGTACAGGTGCAGGTCCGAGCCGCACAGCCCGGTCGACGTGATGCGGACGATGATGTCGTCCGCCTTCTGCAGGATCGGGTCCGGATGCTCGTCTACGCGGACGTCCTCGACGCCATGCCAGGTAAGTGCCTTCATGCGGCGTTCGCTGTCCGCTTCGGGTCGCGCTCAACCCTGCTCCGGAAGGTCGGGCGGGCCGGCAGCCGCGGGGCGCGCAGGCCGATGACGAACGCGGCGGCGCCGGCGACCATCAGGCCGATCTCGTTGTTCATGCCCTGGTTGTGGCCGTTGTAGAGCGCGTCGACGATCGCCTGGACGCCGAGCGCCACCCCGCTGGCCACGGCGTAGCCGACGACGACGCCGACCACGGCGCCCGGGACCCGCCGCCAGGCGTAGCCGGCGGCGCCCGCGGCCACGAACATCCCGACCAGGCCCGTGAGGAACAGCACGCTGTCCGGGAGGCCGAAGGAGCTGTCGGTGAGCGTGATGATGAGCGTGTCGAGGAACCACGCGCCGCCGGCGACGATGGCGGCGGTGCGGGCGATGCGAGCGGAGGTGGAGGTCATGGCCCCAACGCTGACGGCGCGCGTCGCCGCTCGCTTCCGCCGGCCGGGCGAACCGATCTCCCCCGCACGGCGGAGGCAACCGGCGCTCGCGTCGGCCACCATGGGGTCTGCGATGCGCCTGCGTCTCCCGTTCCTGCTCCTCGCCGTGGCGATGCTCCTGGAGGCGCTGGTGGGCGACGTCGCCTCGGTGCCCGCGCTCGCCGGCGCCTTCGCGCTGGGGCTGCTGGCCTCGCCGCCCGTCATCGTCGCGACCGCCGCCCTCACGGCCGCCGGGCTGACCGCGGCGGCGAACCACTCGCGATACTCGGCCGCCAACGACTTCGTCTGGTACGCGGTGGCGATCATCGGGATGCCCGCCCTGCTCGGGCGCGTGGTCGCGCTGCGGCGCGTGCGGACCGCGCACCTGCGCGCCCGTGCCGACCGGCTCGAGGCCGACCGCGACCGCCGCGCGCACATCGCCGAGCTGGAGGAGCGGCTGCGGCTCAGCGCCGAGCTCCAGCTCGTCATGGCCGAGCGCGTGCGGACGATCGCCGATCGCGCGACGCAGGCGGGCCCGGCCGCGCTCGCCGCCGTGGAGGCGACCGCCCGGGCGGTGCTCGCCGACATCCGCGACGTGCTCGGCTGGCTGCGCACCGTCCCGGCCACGCCTGCGGTCCCCGGTCCGGCGCCCGCCCCGGCCAGCCCGTGGCGGCTGGACGCCTCGGTCGCCCTCGGCCTGGGGGTCGCGTTCGCCGCCGAAGCCGCCGACGCCTCCTACCAGCGCGGCGGCGTCGTCCTCAACGGCTTCCTCATCGCCGCCACGG
This sequence comes from uncultured Solirubrobacteraceae bacterium, assembly GCA_964242305.1. Classification (GTDB taxonomy): domain Bacteria; phylum Actinomycetota; class Thermoleophilia; order Solirubrobacterales; family Solirubrobacteraceae; genus DATLGB01. The sequence goes on along the minus strand of CAXTBB010000001.1, from coordinate 214,930 downwards.
TGCTCCCGCTCGCCTGGCGCCGGCGCGCGCCGGTGCCGGCGTGTCTGGGCACTCTGGCCGGGATGCTGGCGATGACGCTGGTGGCCACGCCGCTGACCCCGCTCGTCACCCCGATCGTGCTGCTCGTCCTGCTCCCCTACACGCTCGGGGCGCGGCTCGATCTCAAGCCGTCATGGCTGGCCAACGCCGCCGCCGTCGCGCTGGCCGCCGCGGCAGAACTGCTCACGCCCGCCGCCGCCCGGCACGACAGCTCGCTGGTCGCGCTGGCGCTCGTCGAGCTGGCCGCGTGGGGCGCCGGACGCTGGGTGCGCGTCCACGACCGCGGGGTCGCAGCCGCCTCGGAGCGTGCGGCGACGCTCGCGGCCGAGCGCGACGCCGCCGCGCGCCTGGCCGTCCTCGCCGAGCGTGCCCGCGTCGCCCGCGACCTGCACGACGTCACCGCCCACGCGATGACCGCCATCGTGCTGCAGTCGGGGGCGGCGCAGCGCGTGTGGGCGAGCGACCCGGCCGCCGCCAGGGGTGCGGTGGACGCGGTCGGCCGGCTCGCCGCCGAGGCGCTCGGCCATCTGGAGGGCGCGGAGCCCGCGCTCGACCTGGCCGCCCTCGGCGCCGAGGCGCGCGCCAACGGGCTCCGCGTCTCCCTCGACGTGGACGCGCCGCCCGTGCCCGCCGCCGTCGAGGCCGCCGCCTACCGGATCGTGCAGGAGGCGCTCACCAACGCCGCGCGCCACGCCGCGGGCGCGGTGGTCGACGTCCGGCTGCGCGCCGCCGCCGACGGGCTCCTGGTCGAGGTCGTCGACGACGGGGGCCGGGCCGGCGGCGTGAACGGCAGCGGCCAGGGCCTGCGCGGGATGCGGGAGCGCGTCGAGGCGTGCGGCGGCCGGCTCGAGGCGGGTCCCCGCCCCGACGGCGGCTTCTCGGTCCGCGCGGTGCTGCCGTTGTGAGCACGCGCATCCTGATCGCCGACGACCAGGAGCTCGTGCGCACCGGCCTGCGCATGATCCTCTCCGCCGAGCCCGACCTCGAGGTCGTCGCCGAGGTCGCCGACGGCACGGAGGCGGTCGCGCGCACGCGCGACCTCGACCCCGACGTCGTCCTCATGGACATCCAGATGCCGCGCATGGACGGCCTGGAGGCGACCCGGCGCCTGGCCGTCGCCCCGCGCCCGCACATCCTCGTGCTGACCACCTTCGACCGCCACGAGTACGTCTACGAGGCGCTGCGGGCGGGCGCCAGCGGCTTCGTCCTCAAGGACACGCCGGGACTCGACCTGGTCGCGGGTGTCCGTGCGGTCGCCCGCGGCGAGGCGCTGTTCGCCCCGACCGTCACCCGCCGGCTGGTCGAGGCCTTCACCGGCACCCGCCATGCCCCGCTGCCGCCCGGCTACGCCGAGCTGACCCCGCGCGAGACCGACGTCCTGCGCCTGCTCGCGCGCGGGCTGACCAACGCCGAGATCGCCGCCGAGCTGGTGGTCGGCGACGCGACGGTGAAGACGCACGTGGCCAACCTGCTGGCCAAGCTCGACCTGCGCGACCGCGTGCAGGCGGTCGTCCTCGCCTACGAGACCGGCCTCGTGCGTCCCGGCGAGTAGTCCGCCACGGGACCGAGCGGCGTACCCCGGGGCATGGACCTCCGTGACGCTCGCTTCCTCGTCGCCGGCGCCACCGGCGCACTCGGCGGCCGCCTCGCCCGCGCGCTGCGAGCCGGCGGCGCGTCCGTCGCGCTCGCGGGCCGCGACGCCGAGCGGCTGCACGCTCTCGCAACTGAGCTGGACGCACCGGCCATCCCGCTCGACCTCGTCCAGCCCGGCGCCGCGGTCACCGCCGCCGTGGCGGCCCTGGGCGGGCTGGACGGCCTGGTCGTGGCGACGGGGACGGTCGCCTTCGGCCCGGCCGGCGCGCTGCCGGACGCCGTCGCCCGCGAGCTGTTCGAGGTCAACGCGCTCGGCCCGATCGCGCTCATCCGCGCGGCGCTGGGCGAGCTGGGGTCACCCGGCACGGTCGTCGTCCTCTCCGCCGTGGTGGCCGAGTTCCCCACCGCCGGCATGGCCGCCTACTCGGCCTCGAAGGCCGCGCTGAGCGCCTACCTCGCCGCGCTGCGCCGCGAGCGCCGCCGCGACGGCCTCACCGTCCTCGACGTCCGCCCGCCGCACCTGGACACGCCCTTCGCCACCCGGTCCCTGCACGGCGAGCCGCCGCCGCTCCCCGACCCCGCCGACCCGAACGCGCTCGTGGCCGCGATCCTCGACGCGGTCCGCGCCGACCGCCGCGAGCTGCGCTACGACGCGGTCAAGCGAGAGCTGATCGCTCGCTGATGGGCGCCCGTAACGCCTGCCGGACGCGGCGCGTCGATACTCCGGATCAGGATGACCAGACAGCGAGGGATCATCGTGGCCGTGGCGGTGGCGTCGATGGTGGTCGCCGGGCTCGGGGTCGCCGCCGGCCTGGCGCGTCCTGACGACAACTACGGCTCGGGCTCGAGCGTCGGGGCGCTGTTCGCGTGGGCCCTTGAGTGCAGCGCGTTCTCCGGCGTCGGCGCGTTGATCGCGCTGCGGCATCCCGGTCACCGCGTCGGCTGGCTGCTGCTGCTGATCGGCGGACTCCAGGCCGTGGGCTTCAGCGCGAGCACGGTGATGACCTGGGGGATCCAGACCGGCTCGCTGTCGCCGCAGGTCGCCAGCTGGGTCGGCACCGGGACCACCGCCGGCGTCGTCGGCCTCGCCCTCGTGGGGACCCAGCTCCCGCTGCGGCTGCCGGACGGCCGTTGCCTCTCGGCGCGCTGGCGGCGGTTCTCGTGGTTCGCACTCGCCGCCGTCGCGGCCGGGTCGACCGCATCGGCCGTCCAACCCGGCCGGATCGACCAGGTGCCCGGGACGTCGAACCCGCTGGGGATCTCCGGAGCCGGGCCGTTCGCGAGCCTGTTCTTCCTCGTGATCGTCGCCTTCGTCGCCTCGGTCGTCTCCGTGGCGCGGCGGTACCGCCGGGTTGGGACCCATGACCGCGCGCAGCTGCGGTGGATCGGCCTCGGCGCCGGCGTCTTCCTCTCGTGCTACCTGGTCGCGCTCTCGCTGCTGGTGTTCGAACCCTCGAAGCAGTCGAGCCTCAACGTCCTGATCGAGCCGCTGTTCGTCCTGGCCCTCACCGCGCTGCCCGTCACGATCGGGGCGGCGATCCTCCGGCACGGCCTCTACGACATCGACGTGGTCATCAACCGGGCGCTCGTCTACGGCGCGCTGTCGGTGTCCCTGGCCGGTGCCTACGCCGCGTCCGTGCTGCTGCTGCAAGCCGCGCTCGCCGGCGTGACGCAGGACTCCGGGCTGGCGGTGGCGGCGTCGACGCTCGTGGTCGCGGGCCTGTTCGGACCGGTGCGGGCGCGCATCCAGCGGGCGGTGGACATGCGCTTCTTCCGGCGCCGGTACGACGCCGCCGTGACGCTGCAGGCCTTCGTCGCCCGGACGCGCGACGAGGTCGACCTCGACGCGCTCGCGCAGGAGCTGCAGGTGGTGGCGACGGAGACGATGCAGCCCGCCCACGTGTCGCTGTGGCTGCGGGACGTCGCGTAGTCAGCTCGCGCGGAAGCCGGTGGCCGTGCGGCTCAGGTCGCGGGAGGGGAGGATGCGGTCGACCAGCCCGTACTCGACCGCCTGCTCGGCGGTGAAGAAGCGGTCGCGGTCCATGTCGTCGTGGACGCGCTCGACGGTCTGGCCGGTGTGCCTGGCGTAGATCTCGTCCAGGTGGCGGCGCAGCTCGAGCGCCTCGCGCGCGTGGATCTCGATGTCGGTGGCCTGGCCCTGGAAGCCGCCAGAGGGCTGGTGGATCAGGATTCGCGAATTGGGGAGCGCCATGCGCTTGCCGGCCGCGCCCCCGGCCAGCAGCAGCGAGCCCATGCTCATGGCCACGCCGAAGCAGATGGTCTGCACGTCGGGCTTGATGAACTGCATCGTGTCGTAGATCGCCAGCCCGGAGTAGACGACGCCGCCGGGTGAGTTGATGTAGAGGGAGATGTCCTTCTCGGGGTCGTCGGACTCCAGGTGCAGCAGCTGCGCGACGATCAGGTTGGCGATCTGGTCATCGACCGCCGTCCCCAGGAAGATGACGCGGTCGTTGAGCAGGCGCGAGTAGATGTCGAACGAGCGCTCGCCGCGCGCGGACTGCTCGACGACCATGGGAACGAGGGGAGACATGCGATAGCCTTTCGACAACAATGTGGTTGTCACAAGACACTAGCAACCAATCGGTTGTCATAGACGCGACGCCGGACGAGGTGTGGGAGCAGCTGGTCGACGACGACGCCCGCGAGGCGTGGCTGGACGACGACCGGCCGATCGACGTGGAGTCGGTCGAGGAGGGGCGGCGGCTGGTGTGGTGGTGGGCCGGCGACGAGGGGTTCTCGCGGGTGGAGATCGAGCTCGAGCCGCTCGTCTCAGGCACGCGCGTCACCGTCACCGAGTCCTTCCCGCTGCCCGCCCTGATCACGGCCTGCACGGCTGCCCTTGCCTGACCCCGGGCCCGTCTTCCACGCGCTCGCCGACTCCACCCGCCGCTCGATGGTGGACGCGATGCTGCGCGACGGCACGACGTCCGTGCCCGCGCTGACGTCCGAACTGCCCATCAGCCGCCAGGCGGTCGCCAAGCACCTCGCCGTGCTCGAGGACGCGGGAATGGTGGAGCGCGGCGCGGGTGGGCGCGAGGTGCGCTACCGGCTGGCGGACGGCTGGGACGCCCGCCTGCAGCGCCTCAAGCGCGCCGTCGAGTAGTGGCGGCGTCCGCGTGGCGCCGCGGCGCGCCGCCAGGCGAGCTGCCCTCGCCCTCGCCGCCGAGGGCGTTGCCGACGTGCCGTGCCGGGGGCCGCCGGCGCGCGCCCTTCTCGGCCTTCGAGTGCTCCGGCGTGTCGCCGGCCGGCGTGTCGTCGCCCTTCTGGGTGCCGTAGGGCACGTGCGGTTCTTCGCTCATCCAGGGAGTACGGCCACCGCCGGGCGCGCGTTCATGATGGTGACCTGCTCGGCATAACGACGCCTCGTCGGCTACAACGCTGGAATATGGGTCCGCGGGGTTGAGGTACGCGTCGCCGGTACAGGGACATCGGTCCGATCATCGCTGCGGTCGTTGTGAAGCGCCGGTGGTGGCCACGAGTGCGAGCTTGTGCAACGCAGGGCGGAATGCCGCACCTAGCACTAGGAGCGGCGCGGTGATCAATCCGCCCCTGCTCTGGACCGGCGGCAGGTCGAAGCGGAAGCCGCATCCGCGTATCCCCTTCGGCGACGAAGCGACGTCGAGGTTCCCACCCGCCGACCGAACTCTATGTGCAGCGATGTCTTGCCAGGGGAATCGTCAGACTCCCGCTGGGGGTCACGGCGGTCCACCCGGGGCGCCGAGCTGGTGCATCAGCGATAGGTGGTCATGAAGGCCCCAGTGCTCTACTGCCTTGTCGTCTTCAAAGCGCAAGATGTGGATGTGCTCGTTGGCGAATTCCCGGTTGGTTGCCGGCAGTCCCATCAGCCCCCCGGTGTGGATGCCGTGGTGCACGAAATGGACCACGACGGTGTCGCCTTGCTCAACGGTCTGCTGGACGTCAAAGCGCTGGTCTGAGAACGCGGCATCGAGGAACCGCATCGTGTTGCGCACGCCCTCGATCCCCTGCGCCTCACCGGGTCGCGCAGAGTGGTCGACGCAGTCCGCGGCAACGATGTCCGCAAGTCCCGCCGTGTCCACCGCAGGAAAAGATCTCCTGCCACAACCTGCACGCCTCTAACGCATGATCGGACATTGCGCTCCCTTGATCTCGAATTGTTAAGGTTTCACTTGAATCAAGCTGTATTGACGTCATGAGCATTCCACCTAAATCCGAGCGTGTCAAGACCTCGCGGCCTTACGCGTCCCAGCTGCGCCAGCAGCAGGCTGCAGCGACCAGGCAGACAATCGTCGCTGCCGCGCTGAACGCCTTTCTCGAGCACGGTTACGCCGGCGCGACGATGCAGAAGATCGCGGCATCGGCGGGCGTCGTGGTGGAGACGATCTACCGCACCTTCGACGGCAAGGCCGGGCTGTTTCGCGCGGCGGTCGCGGCGGCGGTCGCCGGCGGGCCCCGGCGCGCCGAGCGACCCGTCGAGCAGCGCCCGGCGATCCGCGCCGTCATCGACGAGCCCGACCCGCGGCGCAAGCTTCAGCGATACGCCGACACTCAACCCGGAATCCACCAGCGCCTCGGGCCGCTGTATCAGATGCTCGAGGAGGCAACCGCGATCGAGCCCCAGCTGCACTCGATCCGCGCTGAGCTTGAGATGCAGCGCCTCGATGGCATGGCCCGATTCGCACAGCACCTCATGAAAACGGGCGCGCTTCGCCCCGGGATGAGCGTCGATGAAGCCCGAGACATCCTCTGGACGATCAACTCCCACGACGTGCACAGAATGCTCGTCAAGGAGCGCGGCTGGTCCCCACAGCACTACCGCGACTGGCTCGCGCGAACGCTCGCATCCGCCCTGCTCGCTGACTAACCGCACAAGCGTCCCCGGTGACGACCGAGGACGCCGACTGGCGAGGCGGGCACCTGCTTGCTCACTAACCACGGCTTTGCAGCCAGTCAGCAGCTGGACCGCCCGGCTGCCTTCACGAAGGGGTCCGGCAGTCTCGCGGCTTCCCAGAGGCCGATCGGCCAATTCCGCTTCCGCTATCGGCCGAAGGCGGTTTCCATCGGTCTGGATAGACCGCGCCGTTGCTACCGGAACGCCCACGGGTGGTCCTGGAGTGCTCCCTTCGTCAGATCGTGTGATCTGACGAAGGGAGCAGTCATGGGCAGGACGGAGCGGGTGTCGATCGCGGGGCCGATGGCGAGGTTCGTCGACGGGTTTCGCGCAGAGCTGGAGCGGATCGGGTACAGCCCGTTTACCGCGGAGGATCAGGTGCGTTTGATGGCGCATCTCAGCCGCTGGCTCCAGGACGGCCGGCTCGGTGTTGGGGAGCTAACGGCGGCACGAGCGCAGGAGTTCCTGGCCTACCGGCAGCCGTGCGGTCACTCTCACCGCTGCGCGCCGCCGGCGGCGGCGCCCGTGCTCGGGTTCCTGCGCGGGCTCGGCGTGGCGCCGTCAGCGGCACCGACGAAGATCGCGAGCGCGACTGATCGGCTGCTGGCGACGTTCAAGGATTACTTGCTCGGTGATCGCTGGCTGTCGGACGTGACGGTGGCCGGCTACCGCCGGGTTGCGACATCGTTCTTGGCCGGTCGCTTCCCCGACGGTAACCTTCACCTCGATCAGCTCAAAGCGGCGGACGTCAGCGCGTTCATGTTCGCGCAGTCGGCGTTCCGCAGCCCGGGCTCGCTGAGCACCACGGTCACCGGCTTGCGGGCGCTGTTGCGGTTCTTGTTCGTGCGCGGGTACACGCCGCTGTCGCTGGCGGCGGCGGTGCCCGCCGCCGCTCAGCGTCGCCCCGACGTGACACCGACGCTCTCAGCCGAGGAGGTGGGACGGATGTTGGCCAGCTGCGATCGGCGCACCGCGATCGGCTGGCGCGACTACGCAATCCTGACCGTCCTCGCCCGGCTGGGGTTGCGCGCCGGCGAGGTCGCCGCGCTGCGGCTGCAGGACATCGATCGGCGGGCGGGGGACTGGTCGTCTATGGAAAGGGAAGCCACGGACGCCTGACGTTGTCCGTCGACGTCGGACGGGCGCTAGCCGACTACCTGCAGCACCGCCGTCCGGTGAGCGGGTGCCGTCATGTGTTCGTGCACGCTCGCGCGCCCTACGGCCCGCTGGGCCGGCGTCGACGTCGCCGCGCGCCTGCCGCTGCTTGGCGCCTGGCTGGGCCACCGCCACCCAGCGTCGACCTACTACTACCTCCAGGCCGCCCCGGAACTGCTCGCGCTCGCCGCGCAGCGCCTGCCCGACCTGGGAATGCGCTCATGAGCGCGCCGGCCCCGACACTGCAGGCGTTCTTCACCGAACGGCTGATCAGACAGCGAAAAGCCAGCCCCAACACGATCGCCGCCTACCGCGACACCTTCCGGCTGCTGCTTACGTTCGCCGAGCACCACACCGGCACCAAGCCCAACCAACTGGACCTCGGCGATCTCGACGCCGAGCTGATCGGCGCGTTCCTTGACCACCTCGAGCATGAGCGCCTCAACAGCACCGCCACCCGCAACGCGCGGCTGGCGCCGATTCGCTCGCTGTTTGGCTACGCCGCACACCGACATCCCGAACACGCCGCCACAATCGCGCGCGTGCTCGCGATCCCACTCAAACGCGGCCCAAAGACGACCGTCGCGTTCCTGCGCGAGGAGGAAATCGACGCGCTGCTCTCCGTCCCCGACCGATCGCGGTGGACCGGGCGACGCGACCACGCGCTGCTGCTGACGATGATCCAGACCGGGCTGCGCGTCTCCGAGCCGACCGGCCTTGACTGCATCGACATCACACTCACCACCCGCACCTGCACTGCCATGGCAAAGGCCGCAAACAGCGCGTCACCCCGCTGACCCCACAGACCGCGGCAGTCCTGCGCGTCTGGCAACACGAACGCGCCGGCCACCCAGCGATCCGCTGTTTGCGACCAGCCGCGGCCATCGCCTCAGCCGCGACGCCGTCGCTTGGCTGCTAGCCAAGGCCGCCGTTGCCAGCTGCCCGTCCCTCAGCGCCAAGACGGTTTCGCCGCACACGCTCAGGCACACATGCGCGATGCGACTGCTGCACGCCGGCATCGACACCATCTCGGGCTCGGCCACGAAAGCACCCAGACAACACAGATCTACGTGCACGCCGACCTCACCGTCAAAGAGAACGCGCTCGCACGCACTGCCCCCACCAACACCCCACCCGGACGCTATCGGCCACCCGACCAGCTACTCGCCTTCCTGGAGGCGCTTTGATTATTCCGAGCATCCGACCGCCACCGCCGCGTATGACCGCGGCATCCCGCACCGACTCGGCATAACCACCCGCTCGGCATACGACGTACTTCCACCGCTGACCGGCACCCCAGGTGGGTAGCGAACTGCGATGCCTTCAGAGCGACCCGTCACCTTCTCCGTCGCCGCGCGGGTCGTCGCCGGACTGGGCGGGCTGCTTCTGTTCGGCGTGCTCGCCGTGCTGGTCGCCGTGCTGCTCTCCCTGGAGGGGACGCGCGACGAGGTCGCCTCCACGCGTGCGAAGCTCGAGCAGACCGACGCGCGCGTCCAGCGGCTCAGCAGTGGCTTCGGCCCGGTGCTGGACGCCGTCATGCCGATTGTCTCCAAGGCGTCGCGGCGCGAGGTCCGGCGTACGGCGCGGCAGCTGACGGACGCAACGGGCCGGATCCCGGCCCTTGCCGGCGACGTCGACAGCACGGTCGGCATCGTCGGCGCGATCGCGCGGGAGGTCGAGGCGGGCAATCTGCGCGGGTCGCTGTCCGCCGTCCGCGACCTGGCGGGCACGCTCGTGCCCGCGGGGGAGCGGGCGTCGTCGTTCCTGTCCGGGCTCGACGTGCCCGGCGCGCGGTCGGTCAGCGCCTGCGACGAGCGGCTCAAGACGCGCGCGCCCGCGCGCGCGGGCCAGATCGGCTGCCTGCTGCGGCTCATGCCGAACATCCGCGGGGTGCTGAAGGCCCAGCGCCGCCTGCTGCGCCGAAGCCTGGACGTGCAGACCGCCACGCGCGACGGGACCGGCGACGTCCTCGCGCTCCTGCGCGACAGCCTCGCCGTCCAGCGCGAGCTGCTCGTCCACATCCGCTCGCTGGACGCCAAGACCGGCGGGACGGTCCCGGCGGCGACCGCTCCGTGAGCGAACGGGTGTTTGTGTCCGGGTGGGTCGGGGTACCTGACTCTCAGGCGCGCAGTCTCCCCTGGTTCGCGCGCTCCTCTTGAAGCACCCCCCGGAACTTCGGCGGCCTCCCGGCCGCGTCGTGGCGCCGGTTCACGTTCGGCGCCAGAAGGCATGGCTGTCCGCAACGGTCCTGACCGTGCCCCGTCCGCTTCTCTCAAGCCCCTCAGATCGGAACCCATGAACGCTGATCAGCAGAAGATCGTCCAGTACCTCAACGAAGCCCACGCCAGCGAGCACGCGCTCGTACGCGTCCTGCAGTCCCAGATCGCGATGACGCCGCGCGGGACCTACCGAAGGGGTCTGGAGACGCACCTGTCCGAGACGCGCGACCACGCCGAGCGCGTCGGCAAGCGCCTCGAACGCCTCGGCCAGGGCGGCAACCCGCTGCTCGCCGCCGTCGGACTCGCCGAGACGCTGCTCGGGCAGCTGCTCGCCCTCGGCAAGACGCCGCTCGACGTCCTGCGGGGCTCCGGCGGCGAGGAGAAGATCCTCAAGAACGCCAAGGACGCCTGCGCGACCGAGGCCCTCGAGATCGCCACCTACACGGCCATCGAGCGCCTGGCCACAGCCGTCGGCGACCGCGAGACCGCGCGCCTGGCGTCCTCCATCCGCGCCGACGAGGAGAAGATGCTCGAGCGTGTCCTGCGTGAGATCCCCACGCTCACGGACGCCGTGGTCGCCGCCGAGATCAACGGCGATCCCTCCTTCGACGTCACCAAGACCGGTGCCGCGGACGCGGTCCGCTCGTCTGCCAAGGCCGGCAAGCGCACCGCCCGCAAGGCCGCCGCGAAGACCAAGGCGTCCGCGCGCTCGGCCCGCAAGGTGCCCGGCGTCGCGCAGGCCGAGGGTCAAGTCAAGGGCGCCGTCGCGTCCGCCGGTGACCTGGCGATCGCCCGCTATGACTCGCAGACCGCCGACGACGTCGTCGCCAAGCTCAGCGGGCTGTCGCAGATCGAATTGGCCAAGATCGACGGCTACGAGCGCAAGAACCAGAATCGCACGACGGTCCTGAGCCGCATCACGTCACTGCGCGGCGACGAGCCGTGGGCCGGCTACGACGAGCTCTCGGCCGCGGAGGTCCGGTCGGTGCTCGCCGAGGGCGACGACGAGCGCGTCGCCAAGGTTCGCACCTACGAGCGCGCCCACAAGGCACGCGCCTCGGTGCTCAGCGCCGCGGAGCGCGAGCACAGCAACGCGTAGTCAGCCGACGAAGACGGTCGTGCCGACCGTGACCCGCGTGAAGAGGTCCTTCACGTCGGCGGGGTTCATGCGCACGCAGCCGTGCGAGGCCGCCTGGCCCAGCGAGGCCAGGTCGGCCGTCCCGTGGAAGCCGACGGATCCGTTGAAGCCGATGAAGCGCGCCTTGAGCGGGTTGGCGGGGTCGCCGGCCGGGATCGTCTTGCCGGCCAGGTCGCCCGCCCAGTCGGAGTCGGGGACGTTCCAGACGGGGTCCTTCTGCATCGACTGGACGGTGAAGGTGCCGAGCGGGGTCGGGTACTCGGGCGTGCCGACGGCGACGTGGTAGGTCTTGACGACGGCGCCGCGCTCGAAGACGCGCGCGAGCTTCTCTTCGCGGGAGACGGTGACGACGGTCGGGTGCGCGTCCCACAGCGAGGTGTCGGTGGCGGCGGGCCGGACGACCTCGGTGGACGCGTGCAGGCGGCGGGTCGAGCGCAGGCTGCGCAGGGAGCGGACGAGGCGGCTGGTCAGCCGGCTCGCGTCGGCGAGCTGCTGGCCGTCGTGGCCGTCCGTGATGCCGACTGAGTCGACGGTGACGCTGAAGCTGGCCGACTGGGCGGGGACGGAGACCTGGGCGGCGAGGCCGTCGACGAAGCGCTGGACGCGGGCGCGGCTGACCCCGATCCGGACCGACTCGGTGGACGACAGCTCGGCCCCGGTGAGCTGCCGCCACCCGCGGGTCAGGAAGCTGCCCTGACGACCGCGGGCGACGGCACGGCGGACCGCGTCCTCGAGGTCGAGGGAGACACCCGCTCGGCGAGCCGTGAGCGTGGCGGTGGTGTCTCCGTCGACGGTGACCCTGACGGCCCGCGAGGCGGGGATCCCGATCCGCGCCCGCAGGCGCCGGATCGCCGTGGTCGCGTCCAGGCCGCCGACGTCGATCCCGCCGATGCGGGTGCCGGCGGGGACGCGGCCGGCGCCGTCGCGATCGGCCCAGGCGAGCGCGCCGAACGGCAGCGCGGCGAGCACGAGCAGGACCAGGGCGACGGCGACGCGTGGGCCGCGGGAGCGGCGCTTCGGGCGCCGGCGAGGGGGCTTCTTCGGCGCGGGACGGCTCACGAAAGCGTCACGGTAGGTCGCGAACCTCCTGCAATGTGCAAGAGTCGCTGCACCTATGACCGACGTTCTCACCCTGACTGAGCTGACCGCCACGTTCAAGCCCGGCAACAGCGCACTCGGCCACCACTGGAACCTGTTCGACGCCGACGAGAACCCCGTCGGGCGAACCAAGCGCGAGTACGGCGGCGGCGTCGCCAAGCGCGGGATGTGGCGCATGGTCACGGCCACCGGCATGGACTCCGGTCAGGACATCAAGGCTCAGGTCCTCGACGGTGACGGCAAGGCAATCGCTCACGTCTTCAGCCGCAACGAGAAGCAGGACCCTCGCGTCGAGGTCAGCGACGGCGACCGGCGGCCGATCGGCAGCGTCCACAACGTCGACGGCGAGGAGCTTCGCTACGACGACGCCACCGGGCAGGTCATCGCCCGCGTCCCGCTCGTCGTCGGCGCGGAGGCGTGGCAGCTCGAGGCCGCCGACGGGACACCCCTGGGCGTCCTGAGCCGGGTGAAGGCGGTGCGGGCGAAGGGGCCGTCGCTGCTCGACTATGCGACCGGCCTGAACACGGTCACCGACAACGCGCAGGACTTCCAGCGCACGATGCACCTCGGCTTCGCGTTCTCGAACACCTACGGCGTCGCGCTCGCCGAGCTTCCGCCGCCGGGGACGCTGCGCACCCTGGCCGTTCTCACGCCGGTGATCGCCGCGTACGCGTATTGACCTGGGGGCCCGCCTCCGGCGGCGCTTTAGGACCCTCGCGGCGCCGCGCCGGGCTGGCGCCGCCTGCGCCACCCCTCAGCCAAGGTCCTCGGCGTCCTCTGCGAGGACGGCGTCGAGGCGCTGCGCGTCGTGGCGGCCGGCCGTCTGGTCGGAGAGGACGCGGCCGAGCGACGGGATCGGGCGCTCGTCGGGCCAGGTGTCGGGCTCCCACAGCTGCGAGCGCAGGAACGCCCGGGCGCAGTGGAAGAAGACCTCCTCGATGTCCACGCGCAGGCCCAGGTCCGGGGTGCGCCCGCGGGCGGCCAGCGGCGCCAGCAGCGCGAGGTCGTCGATCACGGCGGCGCCTCCGTTGACGCGCAGCGTCTCCGTCACCCCCGGGACCAGGAAGAGCAGGCCGATCTGGCCCGTCTGGGCGACGTTGACCAGCGTGTCGGCGCGCTTGTTGCCCTTGCGCTCGGGGATCAGCAGCGTGCGCGGGTCCAGCTGGGCGACGAAGCCGGGGAAGTCGCCGCGCGGGGTCGAGTCGCAGGCGCCGCTCGCGTCCGCGGAGGCGACGATGACCATCGGGGACGCGGCCACGAACGCGCTCGCGTGCGGGTCGAGGTGGTCGAGCTGCTTGCCGCCGACGACCGCGCTCGGCTCGCCGAGGCGCTCGCGGATGGCGGCGGCGTCGATCACGCCCGCGAGGCTACCTGGACTCCCGGGGTCCCGCGGGCGATGCGCAGGTCGGCGATCTGCCGGACCGTGCGCGACCCCTCCAGCGTCGTGAGGTCCTGCGACCCGAGGTAGCGCGCCCGGACCTCCGTCTCGCCCAGCTCCACGAACGCGCAGCCGTGGGTGCGGGTGTCGGCGTAGCTCATCCACGGGTTCATGGCCGGGACGCCCTGGTCCGACAGGGGTTCGATCAGGTCGGGGGGCAGGACGCCGCCGGCGCTGTGGGCGAGCGTCTGCGCCGTGCCGGGAGAGGTGGTCGACCCGCCCACCAGCTCGGACGCGACGGCCGGCCCGGTCGTGCCGTCGCGCAGCACGGAACCCGCGAAGAACGTGTGGATGTCCCCCGTGAGGAAGACGACGTCGTGGACGCCGGAGGTCTGGATGTGCGTCAGCAGGTCCGTGCGCTGAGCGGGATAGCCCTGCCACGAGTCGACCTCGACCTTGACGCCGCCCTCCAGCTGGAACGGCATGATCATCAGCTGGTTGCCGATCAGCCTCCAGTTCGCGCCCGAGCGCGCCAGCCCGTTCTTGAGCCAGCTCAGCTGAGAAGCACCGAGGTACTGTCTTCCCGGCGCGGTGTCGTTGCACTGCTGCAGCGAGCCGCCGCCGCAGGGCTGATCGTCGCGGTAGGAGCGCGAGTCGCACATGAACAGCTCGGCGGTGCGGCCGAGGGACAGCTTGCGATAGGTGCGATCGCGCTGGGCGCCCTTGAACGAGCGCGCGGGCATGAACTCGTGCCAGGCCTTGTGCCCGGCGTTGATCCGGGCGCGGTCGTAGGTGTCGCGCGGGTCGCCGTCGTCGGCGCCCGAGCTGTTCAGCGTCCCGACGTAGTTGTCGGTCACCTCGTGGTCGTCCCACTGGGCGACGAGCGGGACGAGGCGGTGCAGCTCGCGCAGGTCGGCGTCCGAGCGCGCCTGGCGGTACTTGAGCCGGTAGTCGCCCACGACGAGCGCCACCGAGTCCCCGTTGGCGCCGATCTTGTCCGCGCGCACGCCGCCGTACCCGTCCGTGTCGTAGATGCGGTCGTAGATGTAGTCGCCGCCGCAGATGACGATGTCGGGGTCGAGCGCCAGCAGCGCCTGGTACGCGCCGAAGTAACCGCTGCTGAAGTCCTGGCAGGCGAAGTAGCCGACCTTGACGGGACGCCGCGAGTCGGCCGCCGGCGCGGTCTGCGTGCGGCCGACGTCGGAGTGCGCCGTCTTGGTCGAGAAGCGGTAGTAGTAGCGCCGGTCGGGCTTGAGGCCGCCGACGCGGACCTTGACCGTGTGGTCGCGCGACGCGCGGGTCGGGATCAGCCGGCGGAAGACGGTGTGGCGGAAGCCGGCGTCGCGAGCGATCTCGAGCTCCACCCGCAGCTTGTCCTGCGCGTTGGCGTCCAGCCGCGTCCAGAAGGTGACCGCGGTGGGGGAGGGGTCACCGCTGAGCACGCCGTCGGCGAACGCCCCCTCGCGGGCGAACGGCGCCTTCTTGCGCGCCCGCGCGTCCGCCTCCCGCACGTCCCAGGGCAACCACAGGGCGGCTCCTGCGGCGATGAAGCGGCGGCGATCCATCGCCGGACTATGCCAGCGCGCGGAGCCGGTCGTGCAGCTTTCCGGTGAAGAAGTCGAAGAAGGGGTCGGTGTCCGGACCGGCGTTGATGAGCGCGAGGCGGTCGAAGCCGGCGTCCTTGAACTCCGTGAAGACCTCGACGTGACGCTCGACGTCGGGGCCGCAGGCGAACGACTCGGCCATGTCCGAGTCCTTGACGAACGCGGTGGCCGCCTCGAAGTTGATCGGGTTGGGAAGCTCGGACATGACCTTCCATCCGAGCGCGCCGAAGCGGAACTTCTCGCGCGCGGAGGCGGCGCCGGCGGCCTCGTCCTCGGCGTAGGCGAGCGGGACCTCGGCGTACTTCGGTCCCTCGCCGCCCGCGTCGGCGTAGGCGGTGACGAGCTCCGGGTCGGGATCGGTGGCGAACAGGCCGTCGCCGAGGTCGGCGGCCAGCTTGGACGCGCGCTCGCCGCCGGAGGCGACGATGATCGGCGGTGCCGTCTCCGGCAGGTCGTAGACGCGCGCGTCGGAAACCTCGAAGAACGTGCTCTCGACGGTCTGGTAGCCGCCCGACCACAGCGCGCGGATGATCTCGAGCGCCTCGCGCAGCCGGGCCTGGCGGACGTCGACGGACGGCCAGCCGCCGCCCGTGATGTGCTCGCTGAGCCGCTCGCCGGAGCCGACGCCGAGGACGAAGCGCCCGTCGGCGAGGATCTGCGTGGTGGCGGCGGCCTGGGCGATGATGGCCGGGTGGTAGCGGAAGCTCGGGCAGGTGACGCCCGTGGCCAGCTCGATGCGCTCCGTCTTCGCGGCGATCGCGGCCAGGACCGACCACGCGAACGGCGAGTGGCCGTGGCTGTAGAGCCACGGGTGGTAGTGGTCGGAGATCTCCACGAAGTCGAACCCCGCCTCCTCGGCCCGGACCGCCTGGCGGACGAGCTCGTGCGGGGGGAAGGCCTCGGCCATCAGCTTGAATCCGATCTGCATGAAGGCTCGACTACCCCTCCTCCTCCTGCTCGTATTCGGGGGCTGCGGGGGCGGGACGAACCCGGCGCCCGCGCCGCCTCCGCGCGTCGTGACGATCGTGCAGGACGACGCCGAGTTGCTGCACCGCTCGCCGGAGCGGATCGCCGCCACGCTGGACGACCTGCGGGCGGCCGGCACCGACTGGGTGCGGGTGACGGCGGGCTGGGACGTCGTCGAGCCGGCGCGCGGGCGCTTCGAGTGGGCCGCGCTGGACCAGTTGCACGCGCTCGCGACGGCGCGCGGCCTGAAGCTGGACGTCGACATCGCCTTCTTCCTGCCGGCCTGGACGGGCGGGCGGATGGACGTGCCGGCCTACGCGGACTTCGCCGCGGCGGTGGCGCACCGCTATCCGGACGCCGCTGCCTTCACGGTCTGGAACGAGCCGAACCTGGGGGTGTTCCTGCGGCCGCAGTGGGTGGACGGCAGGCCCGCGTCGCCGGTCGTCTACGGGGCGATGGTCCGCGCGGCGGTCCCCCGGATCAAGGCGGCCGCTCCGGACGCGCTGGCCCTCATCGGCGCGACCTCGTCTCTGGGGCAGGCGACGGGGGAGGGGGACGAGCGCATGGCGCCGCTGACCTTCCTGCGGGCGTTGGCGGGCAGTGGACCGCCGCTGCCCGGCGACGGTTGGTCGCACCATCCCTACACGGGCGAGCTGACGCCGGGGGCACACGACCCGCAGCCCGAGACCGTCCGCATGGGCGACCTCGACCGCCTCACCGACACGCTGCACCAGCTCTACGAGCAGGGCCACTTCGAGCACGACCTGCCCGTCTACCTGACCGAGTACGGGGACCAGACCAACCCGCCCGACCCGACCTGGGACATCACGCCGGCCGAGCAGGCGCGCCGGCTCGGCGAGGCGGAGCAGATCGCGCGCGCAAACCGGCACGTCCGCTCCGTCGCGCAGTTCCTCGTCCGCGACCTGCCCGAGCGGCCTGGTCGCGACGTGCGAACGCGCTGGCGCGACTACCAGTCCGGGCTGTTCTTCGCCGACGGCGGTCCCAAACCGGCCTGGGCGGCGTTCGCGTTGCCCTTGACCGTCCGGCGGGTGGCGGGCGGCCGGGTCGCCGTCTGGGGCCTCGTCCGGCCGGGGACAGGTGCGCGTCCCGTCCGCGTGCTGGCCGACGACCGGGTCGTCTTGCGCCTGCGCACCCAGCCCGACGGGACCTTCGCGGCCACGGTGGACGCCGATCCCGGCGCCACCTTCCAGGCTCGGTCGGGAGACCTGGTGGGCGCCTCGATACGCTCGCGCCCGTGAGCACCGTCGACGACCTCCTCCGCAACGCAGCGCGCCACGCCAACGTCTTCACCGCCGGCGACCTTCCCACCCCCCCGGCCCTGAAGCTGGCCATCGTCGCCTGCATGGACATCCGCCTGCTCGGCCTGCACCTGGGAGAGGCCCACGTGATCCGCAACGCCGGCGGCATCGTCACCGACGACGTCATCCGCTCCCTCACGCTCTCCCAGGCGCTGCTCGGCACCCGCGACGTCATGGTCATCCAGCACACGGGCTGCGGCCTCAACGGTCACGAGGAGGACCTGCGCGACCGCATCCACGACGCCACCGGCGCCAACCCCGACGGCCCATTGCACGCCTTCGACGACGTCGACGAGAGCGTCCGCCGGCAGCTGGAGACGCTCCGCGTCGCCGAGCCGCTGACCCTGTGCACCTCCGCTCGCGGGTTCGTCTACGAGGTCGAGACGGGCCGCCTCCGCGAGGTCGCCTGACCCACTGCGTCTGATTGACTCCCCGTATGTCCGGCGAGCGCCTCGACTTCCGTCCTGGGGTCGACATGACGTGGGAGATCACCCAAACCGACGCGGCATTCGAGACGGTCAACCGCGTCCGGCCTGGCGAGCCGTGGACCGGCGCGCCGGTGCACGTGCATCCAGGCGCCACGGAGACGTATGCGGTGCTGGAAGGTCGCCTCGAAGTGCTCGTGGGCGATGCGTGGCAGACGCTCGGGCCTGGAGAGACGGTGTCGGTGCCGCCAGGGACTCCGCACACGCTCCGGGGAGACGGCGAGGCGAACGTGACCTTCGTCGACACGCACGCCCCGGCATTGGGCTTCGAGTCCTTCTTCCGGGAGTTCCACCGCCTCGTCAGCCTCGGGAAGGTCACGCTGCCGCCCAAGGACCCACTGTCGCTGCTCCGACTCGCGGTCCTCTTCACGGCGTACCCGCAGGAGCAACGGGTCGTCAAGCCGCCACCGCAGGTCTTCCGCGTCCTCGCCTTTGTCGGGCGACGACTCAGTGTGTGACCGCCGCGGTTCACGTGAACCACCTCGCCTCGATCTGTCTCACGTCCGGGAGTACCGTCACGCCCGCTGGCTGCCCGGTACGCGCGACTCATCGCGCGATCGAGCACGTGGACGTCAAGTACTTCTGGCAGTTGCTCGAGACCGTCCCGATCGCCGAAACCGTCTCTCGCGACGGCGATGCCCGGGAGTCCGCAGCCGCTGAAGGGGCGCGACGCGTCTACGTGCGGCGAATAGCCTGCTCCGCCGGATGTCGGAGCGGATCGAAGGAACGGTCGTGTCGTTCAACGACGATCGGGGATTCGGCTCCATCGAACCTGACGACCGCAGCGAGGACTACTTGGCGATCGGGCAGCGCGTCCGCTTCGTGCGAATCGCTCAGACGAGCCGCGCGCACAGCGCGTCGATGTCGGCGCCGCGCTCGGAGATCAGCGCCTCGGCCTCTCGGCGCAGGTTGGCGAGGTTCTCCGGTGAGGCGTCATCGAGCTCGTCGCGGGCGAACTCGAGCGGGCGGGTGAGGCGCACGTAGCGCTCGCCGAGCAGGTGCTCGAGCCCGAAGCCGACGGTCTCGGCCTGGCTGGAGAGCATGACGTTGATGATCGGCCGGGCCCAACCGAGCATGCCCCACCCGCGGGCGTCCTCGAAGGGGATCGGCCGGTTCTGCTCGCCTGTCCCCAGCGAGGCGAGGACGTCCGGCTGCCGGCCCGTCTTGACGAGGTCGACGTAGGCGCAGTAGGACGGGTTGGAGGCGAACACGCCACCGTCGACCAGCGCCCGTCCGTTGACGCGGACCGGCTCGAAGTAGGTCGGCGCGGCGGAGGTGGCATGGGCGACGTCGACGAGGGCGACGTCATCCTCGCCCGTGCGGAAGAACGTCGCGCGGCGTGCCTCGATGTCGTAGGCGCACACGAAGATCGGGACTTGCGTGTCGGCCAGGCGCGCGTCGCCGAGGAACCGCGTGAGCGCCGCCCGAAGGCCGCTGTCGTCGTAGCGTTCGTCGAGGATGCCGGCCGCGGAGGTGATCGTCCGCAGCAGCGAGTGGTGGAAGATCTTCGGCCCCTCGCTGACGTAGAGGTCGGCGATCTCGGCAGCGGGAGGCGCACCGGGCCGGGTCAGCGCGCAGGCCAGGATGCCGCCCGTCGACGTCCCCGCAACGAGGTCGAACAGCTCGGCGACGCGGCGTCCGGTCCGCGATTCGATCTCCGCGAGGACGAGCGCGGGGATGAGCCCCGGATGCCCCCGCCGTCGACGGCGAGGACGCGCATTACTTGACCTTGATCGTCATCTTCATGTCGGGGGCGTGGATCGTGCAGACCAGCGAGTAGGTGCCCTTCTTGGTCAGCTTCTTGGAGAAGCTGCCCTTCTTCATCGTCGACGAGCGGAAGCTGACCGGGCCCTTCTTGACGGTGACGTTGTGGGGGGACTTCCCCTTCCAGTTCCACGTGACCTTGGTGCCCTTCTTGACGGTCAGCGAGCTTTTGACGAACACGTCGTCCTTGACGGCGACGCTGGGTCCGGCGGCCGCGAACGCGAGGGCGGCGGCGGTGGCGACGATCACGTCTTCTTTCCCTTTACTCGGAACGCGCCGCGCATGAACGGGTGTATGCGGCAGAAGTAGCTGTAGGTGCCGGCGGGCAGGTTGGCCGGCGTCTCCCAGGTGTTGCGGTTGGCGGCGGCGGTGGCGTACCCGGGGCCGTAGCCGAGCTCCCCCGAGTCGAACAGGCGCCCCGGCTTGCCGTTGGCGAGCGGGTAGGCGACGCCCGTGCTCTGGTTGCACGGCGCCCGGCAGGCGGTGATCGTGTGGTAGACCGCCCCGCCCGGCGCCTGCCCCGGCACGGAGTCGTAGTTGGTGAACGCCAGGGACTGGCCCGCCCGGACGACCGGCAGGCGGCCGCGCGCGCCGGTCAGCGACAGGTCGCCGTTGCCGTAGACGAAGTCGCGGATGTCGACCTTGGAGGTGGTGTCCCCGCTGAGCACGCTCATCGGATTGGGGAGGCCGAGCGTCTGGCCGCCGTGGTTGTCGTTCTCGGCCAGGTGGCCGTGGGTGAGCAGCCCGCGCGTGTACACGTCGGTCGTGAACGGGTCGTCGGCCTCCGGGCGGATGCCGTCGGCGTACCAGAGGACCATGATCCCCATCGACTCGTACCAGGACGCCCGCGAGACGTCGTAGGTCACCGTCGTGCTCAGCTTGTCGCCCTTCTCGACGGCGACCCGCCAGTCGGGCGTGGTGGCGGTCATCGACACGTCCCAGGAGACGGCGCCGGCCGGCTCGAAGTACTTGGCCACGGAGCGGAACAACCGCTTCGTGGTGCCGCCGCGGGTGTCGAACAGGTCGTTGTGGAGGCCGCCCGGATGCAGGTGGCCGGCCGTGGACACGATGGTCATGTCCTCCGGCGCCTGGTAGGACTGGGCGGGCCCGATCTTGCGCGCCTGCGCGCCCTTGGCGTCGTCCGGGAACGTGTACTTCCCGTGGTGGCCCTGGCCGCGGATCGCGTCGAAGACGGGATAGGCGCGGATGCCGGCGACGTCCAGCCACAGCGGCTTGACGGGGATCATGCTCGCCGCGGCCGGCTCGGTGTCCGGCACGAAATCCATGTCGTAGGTGATGTAGACCGACGTCGGGCTCGGCGTCAGGTTGTGGATCATGTGGTTGAGGATCCACGGGGTCTTCGGGTCCGAGTGGAAGCCGTAGCCCTGCGGGAAGATCGTCCGCGTCTTCTCCTCGCCGGCCGCGAAGGCGGGCTGGCCGCCGACCAGCCAGACGCCGTGGTGGAGGTGGATGACGTCGACGCGCGGGACGGTGTGGTCCTTCGCGTAGACGAGGTTGGGCCTGAAGCTCGTGATGTAGCCGGGGACCTGCGGCTTGAGGTTGGTGACGTCGAAGTCGATGTTGTTCTGCCCGGGGTTGATCCGCACCGGGCCGAACTCGTAGTGCAGGTGCTGCTGGCCGGGGTAGGAGACCGGCGCCACCTGCTTGGTCGCCGAGATGCGAGCACCCGGGAGCGCGGAGGCCGGCGCGGCGCACGCCAGCAGGAGCAGCGCAAGCGCCGACACGACCCGGAAGGACCTCATGACAGACCTAACGGTGACAGACCGCGAGGACTTTTGGGAATGGGGTTAGGCAACGCACCCCGTGGGCAGGCCCAGAGCATGGGTATCACTGACAAGATCACAGGCCGCGCCAAGCAGGCGATCGGCGACCTCACCGACGACGCGAAGACCAAGCGCGAAGGCGCGAAGGAAGAGCGCAAGGGCGAGGCGAAGGACGAACTGGCACGCGCTGAGGACCGCGCGGACTCGAAGGCGGACGAGGTCGCGAACCTCGAGCGCAACACCTGAGCCTCCGGGCTGCAGGCACGCAGGGGCCCGCGGAGGCTCCCACGCACGCGCGCGACTACTTCGCGCTGAACATCGTGTGGGGAGGAGCAGTCGCGGGCCTGCTGCGCGCCGCTGACGGACCAGCTCCGCCGGCCGCCGAGCTGCCCGTCCTGGCACTCGCCACCTTCTCGCTCTCCAAGGCGCTCACGAAGGAGAAGATCGGCGCGTGGGCGCGTGAGCCCGTCGTCCATCAACCCCGCGACGGCGAGCGCCGTCCTCGAGGTCGTGGCATCCGCTACGCCCTCGGTGAGCTGATGACCTGCTCGCGCTGCCTGGGGACCTGGAGCTCGCTCGGCCTCGTCGGCCTGCGGGTGGCCCGTCCTCGCGAGGGGCAGGTCGTCTCCACGATGCTGGCGGCCGCGGCGCTGAACGACTTCCTACAGGCTGGCTTCAGCGCGCTGTGCGCGGAGGCGAACCGGGCGACTTCGGCAGACGACGTGCAGTCCGGCCAGTAGGCCGAGCACGATCACCACGTCGCCGACGCTGAACACGTTGGCGGCGGGGAAGCCGTCCGGCACCGCGAAGACGTCGCCCAGCCAGGCGAGGTGGGCGTGGGCCACCGTGGTCGAGTTCGCGAAGGTCCCCGTGTCGGCGCTCAGGCCCGCCGTGGCGAGCGCACCTGCCCGCGCGGGCATCACCCCGTGGTTGGCCACGATGACCGCGGCGTTGAGCGCCCCGCCAAGCGCGATCAGCCATAGGAACGGGACACGGCGGTTGAGATAGACGGCCGCCGCGGCGAGTCCGTAGGAGGCGACGTGCCCGAGCGCGGGCAGCGGCGCCGGTGCGTCCGGGACGACCTCGATGACCAGGACCTGTAGCGCAAGGGCGCCAAGCAGCAGCCGCCCTCCGCGCAGCTCGAGGTCGGCCAGCGCGGACAGCCGCCCGCCGAAAAACGGAACCGTGAGCAGGCAGACGAGGGTGGCGAGGCCGAGCAGCATCTCCTGTCGAGGTCGGCCGTCCGTCCAGGTGCCTTGAGTAAACGCTCAGGTACGTCCGCCATACGCCGATAGGGACGAGTCGGTCCCTACGGATGGGGACCGCTCCGACGCAGGGAGTGCACATGAAGGGTCGTATCTACCGGCTCGCAACGGCGGCGGCAGGACTCGCCGTCTTCGTGCAGCTGCTGGGCGCTGGTCGTAAGTGGTGACCGGCGATCTCCGCCGTGCCTCGCAGAACCGCCACGCGCGGAAGTGGTAACCGGGTTCTCCGGCCGGGCGCGCTGCGCGCCCGGCCGGTGACCCCCCGGACTTACGTCGCGGCCGTTGTGGCCGCCGGCGCGCTGGGGCTCGTCGCCCTGGCGGTGCATCCGGGCGCCCCGCCCGGCGCGTTCGACGCGTTCGCCTGCCTCACCCTCGCGCTCGGCGTCCTCTTCGGGGAGGCGTTCCCCGTCCGCATCGGCGGCGACGCCGGCGAGGTCGCCTTCTCGAGCACCTTCACCTTCGCGCTGCTGCTCGGCTGGGGACCGGGCCCGGCCGCTGCCGCCCAGGTCGGCGCCTGCCTGATCGCCGCGCTCGGGCACCGCACGCCGCCCCGGCGGGTCGCCTTCAACATGGCGCAGTACGTGCTTGCCGTCCTCGCCGCCACCGGCGTGCTGATCCTGCTGCGCGGGCAGGCCGTGGTCACGAGCTTCGACGCCGTCGCCCTGCTCCAGGTCAGCGCGGCCGCCGCCGCCTTCTTCGCCGTCAACACCGGGCTTGTCGCCGGCGTCATCGCCCTCAGCGACGGCCGCCGCCTCCTCGACCAGATCCGCGACGAGCTGCTGATACAGACCGGCACGGAGGGGATCCTGCTCGGGATGGCCCCGCTCGCCCTGCTCGGCGTGCGCTCCAGCCCCGCACTGATGATCCTCATCGCGTTGCCGCTGCTGGCCGTCCAGCGCGCCGGCCGCCAAGCGGTCGAGAACGAGCAGCTCGCCCGCCGCGACGCCCTCACCGGCCTCGCCAATCGCACCCAGCTGACCGACCGCGCTGAAGTGGCCATGGCCCGCGCCCGCCGCGAACACACCAGCTTCGCGGTCCTGCTGGTGGACCTCGACCGCTTCAAGGAGATCAACGACACCCTCGGCCACCACGTCGGCGATCGCGTCCTGTGCGAGTGCGCCGATCGCATCTCCAGCGCCATGCGCGACGGGGACCTCGTCGCGCGCCTCGGCGGGGACGAGTTCGCCGTGCTCCTGTGCGGGGTCGAAACGCAGGCGGAGGCGCTCGACGCCGCCCGCCGCGTGGCCGGTGCCCTGTCCCGGCCGCTGGAGATGGCCGGGGTGGTCCTCGAGCCGGGTGGGAGCGTGGGGGTGGCCTGCTACCCGTCCCACGGGGAGGACGTCGACACGCTGCTGCGCCACGCCGACGCCGCCATGTACACGGCCAAGGGCGACCGCATCCCCGTGGCCATCCACACGCCGGAGGACGACGGCGCCAAGCTCACCCAGCTCAAGCTGGCCGGCCGCCTGTCGAGCGCCATCGCCGACGGCGAGATCGAGCTGCTCTTCCAGCCACAGGTGCGGCCGAGCAGCGGCGAGGTCGTCGGCGTGGAGGCGCTGGCGCGCTGGCAGCACCCGCACTTCGGGCTGCTGCCCCCGTCGGCCTTCGTCCCGCTGGCCGAGCGCTCGGGGCACATCATGGCGCTGACCGTCCGCATCATCGACGACGCGACGCTGCAGCTGGCCGCATGGCAGCACGCCGGGCTGGACCTGACCATGGCCGTCAACCTCTCCGCGGCGACGCTGCTCGACCCCGACCTGCCCGCCGTCGTCGAGTCCGCCTGCGAGCGGGCGGGCGTGCGCCCCGACCGCCTCGTCCTCGAGATCACCGAGGGGATGCTCGTCGCGCGCCCGGACGAGGCCATCGCCATCGCCGAGCGGCTGGCGGCGCTCGGCGTGGGCATCTCCGTCGACGACTTCGGGACGGGCTTCTCGTCGCTCGAGCAGCTGGTCAACCTGCCGGCCGTCGAACTCAAGATCGACCGCTCCTTCGTCATGCGCATGGCGGCCGACACCCGATCGGCGGCGATCGTGCGCTGCGTGGCCGACCTCGGCCGCAGCCTCGACCTGCGCATCGTCGCCGAGGGCGTGGAGACCGAGGCGGTGCGCGGCGCCGTGGAGGGCCTCGGCTGTGACCTCGCCCAGGGCTTCCTGTGGGCGCGGCCGCTGAGCGCCGGCGACCTGACCGCGTTCGCGCTGAGCCCCCGTGGCGTGGGGCTGGCCGCCTAACCGCCCAGCGAAGCGATCAGGTCGTCGAGATCGGCGATCAGGTCGGGCAGCGTGCGGTAGACCCGCTCGGCTCCCGCGCTGCGCAGCTCCTCCTCCGAGAAGCCACCGGTGAGGACGCCCACGCTGTGGACGCCGGCTTCCTTGGCCGCCTCGAAGTCCCAGGTCGAGTCGCCGACCATGACGCTCTCGCGGTCACCGTCGACGAGCTCGAGCGCGGCCTTGATCAGGTCGGGCTCGGGCTTGGTGGCCTCGACGTCCTCGCCCGTCGTGTGCTTGAGGTCCTCGGCGTCGAGCAGCGCCATCGAGCGAGCCGTGGCCTCGGGGTCGCCGGAGGAGGCGAGCACGATCTCGCACCCGCGCTCGGTCAGGGCGGCGATCAGGTCCTTCGCGCCGTCCAGCGGGGACAGGTCGCCGCTGATCTCGCGAAAGCGGATCGGCTCGGCGTTGCGGCACTCGTCGCCGTGCTCCTCGTCGAAGTCCTTGCCGGCCACGGCCTCCACGAGCTGGTCCCCGCCCATGCCGATGTGGCGGTGCAGCTCGACCAGCGAGTAGGTGCGCCCGCGCTCGCGCAGCGTCCGGTACCAGGCCAGCGCGTGCTGGTAGTTGGAGTCGATCAGCGTGCCGTCGACGTCGAGCAGGAACGCGGGAGGCGTCATCCTGGTCCCCTGCCCGCTCCGGCCGCGGGCCATGCGGTCAGTCGACGCCGAGCGCCTCGAGCAGGCGGGCGACGAAGGTGTCGACGTCCTCCTCGAGCGTGTGCACCGTGAGCTCGGGCTCAGCCGGCGGCTCGTAGGGCGAGCCTGAGCCGGTCAGCGTGGAGAGGCGGCCCTGGCGCGCCTTGGCGTACAGGCCCTTGGGGTCGCGGCGCGCGCACTCCTCGACGGGCGTGTCCACGAACACCTCGTAGAACGGCAGCTCCGCCTCGTCGTGCAGGCGGCGTGCGTGGTCGCGGGCCTCGCGCAGGGGGGAGACCAGGGAGACGACGGCGACCGCGCCGGCGTCCGCGAACAGGCGGGCGACGTGCGCGACGCGGCGGATGTTCTCGAAGCGCGAGGACTCGTCGAAGCCGAGGTCGCCGCTGAGGCCGTGGCGGATGTTGTCCCCGTCGAGCAGGTAGGCGAAGCGGCCGTGCTCGACCAGCGCCTCCTCCAGCGCGGTGGCGATGGTCGACTTGCCCGACGCGGGCAGGCCGGTCAGCCACACGGTCGCGCCCGACTGGCCGAGCTTCGCCCAGCGGTCGGAGCGGTCGACGTGGGACGGGTGCCACGTGACGTCGCGCGCCGTCGGCGTGAGGCGGCCGGTGCGCTCGCGCGTCTTGCGCACGAGGCCGGCGCCGACCGTGTCGTGCGTGTGCTCGTCGATGAGGATGAACGCGCCCGTAGTGCGGTTGGTGTCGTAGGGGTCGGCGAAGATCGGCTCGCTCAGGCGCAGGACCACGTCGCCGATGTCGTTGAGCTCGAGCGTCTCGGTCTCCTGGCGCTCGTAGGTCTCCATGTCGACCTTCGAGCGCACCCGCTCGACCGTTGCGCGCACCCGGCGGCTGGTGTGCTTGAGCGTGTAGCGGTGGCCCGGCTCGGCGGCGTCGGAGCCCATCCAGCACACCGTCGCCTCGATCTCGCGCGCGGAGACCGGCGTGTTCTCGGTGCCCGCGATGAGCGCCCCGCGCCCGGCGTCGAGCTTGTCCTCCAAGACGACGGTGACCGCCATCGGCGGGAACGCGACGTCGACCGGCCCGTCGAAGGTGTCGATGCGCTCGACGCGCGTGGTGACGTCCTCGGGCAGGACCCGGACCTCGTCGCGGGGGCGCAGGATGCCGCCGCTCAGCGGACCGGAGAAGCCGCGGTAGTCGTCCGCCCGCGTGACCCACTGGACGGGCAGGCGCAGGTCGTCGAGGTTGCGGTCGGCGGCCACCTCGACGGACTCGAGGTGCTCGAGCAGCGCGGGCCCGTCCCACCACGGCATCGAGTCCGTCGCGTCGACGACGTTGTCACCCTCGAGCGCGGAGATCGGGATGGCGCGCGCGTCGGGGATGCCGAGGCCGTCGGCGAGCGCGCAGAACGCGCGCTCGATCTCCCGGAACTCGTCCTCGCGGTAGTCGACCAGGTCCATCTTGTTGACGGCCGCGACGACGTGGCGGATGCCGAGCAGGGAGGACAGGTAGGCGTGCCGGCGCGACTGCTCGAGCAGCCCGGCGCGGGCGTCGACGAGCACGATGGCGACGTCCGCCGTCGACGCGCCGGTGACCATGTTGCGCGTATAGCGCAGATGGCCGGGTGTGTCGGCGATGATGAACGAGCGCGCCGGCGTGGCGAAGAAGCGGTAGGCGACATCGATGGTGATGCCCTGCTCGCGCTCGGCGCGCAGGCCGTCCGTGAGGTGCGCCAGGTCGTTGCCGCCCGCCTCCAGCGATTCCAGCTGGTCGTCGAAGAGCTGCTTGGTGTCGAGCAGCAGACGGCCGATCAGGGTCGACTTGCCGTCGTCCACCGACCCGGCGGTGGCGACGCGGAGCAGCTCATGGGTCTTAGTGGCGGACACTTAGAAGTAGCCCTCGCGCTTGCGGTCCTCCATGGAGGCCGACGAGGCGCGGTCGTCGGCGCGGGTGGCGCCCCGCTCGGTCATCGTGGACGCGGCGGTCTCCTCGATGATCGTGGCTACGTCGGCGGCCGTCGAGCGCACCGCGCCGGTGATCGTCATGTCGCCGACGGTGCGGTAGCGGACGCTCTCCGTGAAGACGTCCTCGTCCTCCTCGGGCGACAGGTACTCGGACGGCGTCAGCAGCATCCCGTCGCGCTCGAACACCTCGCGGTCGTGGGCGAAGTAGATGGACGGGACCTCGACGTCCTCCTGGCCGATGTAGGACCACACGTCGAGCTCCGTCCAGTTCGACAGCGGGAAGACCCGGACGCTCTGGCCGCCGCGGACGACGGTGTTGAGCAGGTTCCACGGCTCGGGCCGCTGCGCGCGCGGGTCCCACTGGCCGTCCTCGGAGCGGATGGACAGGATGCGCTCCTTGGCCCGGGCGCGCTCCTCGTCGCGACGGGCGCCACCGAACGCGGCGTCGAAGCCGCCCTTGTCGAGCGCGTCGAGCAGGGCGACGGTCTGCAGGCGGTTGCGCGACGGGTGGGGGTGGGTGGGGGTGGCATCCTCCTTCGCGCGCCCGGAGTCGATCGACTCCTGCACGGAGGCGACGATCAGCTCCACGTCGAGCTCGGCCACGCGGCGGTCGCGGAACTCGATGACCTCCGGGAAGTTGTGGCCCGTGTCGACGTGCATGACCGGGAAGGGGAGCGGGCCGGGCCGGAACGCCTTCTCGGCCAGGCGCAGCAGGACGATCGAGTCCTTGCCGCCGCTGAACAGCAGCACCGGCCGCTCGAGCTCGGCGGCGATCTCGCGCATGATCGTGATCGCCTCCGCCTCCAGCTGGTCGAGGTGGCTGAGACGGAACGTCTCGGTGTCGGCTGGCGCGCTCACGCGACGGCTTCCTTCCGGTCGGCTTCGAAGCGCTCCGCCCACTCGGCCGAGCGCCCGCCGGACTGGCGACGCATCTTCGGCTCGGGGACGTCCACGCCGAACGTGTCGATGTGCAGGGTGCGAAGAAGGTCGAGGACCACGCCGCGCTGGTCGGCGACCAGGTCCTCGTAGGCGATCACGACCGGCTCGACGCCCGCGGCGGCGAACCAGCGCGTCCACGCCTCGTCCTGCCCGGTCAGCTGCTCGCGCAGGTGCTCGATGCCCGCGTACGAATACACGGGCTCATGGGCCCCGCTGTCGTCGTCCCCGTCGTCACGCCAGGCCAGCGTCTGCACGGCGGTCCACAACGAGATCGCCTGGGCCAGCTTGTCGCGGCGCTTGACGTGGACGTAGCGGACGCCCGGGAACAGGTGCTCGACGGCCTCGGCGGGCTTTCGGTCGGCCGTGTCCGGACGCTCGTGCAGCCGGCGCAGGAAGTCCAGGAAGTAGCCCCACATCAGCTTGGACGCCCACACGCCGTTGGGGGTCGTGCCCTCGCGCAGCGCCGCCGACAGGCGCTCCTCGAACGCCTCGGCGCTCTCGGGCGTCCCCGCGTCCGTCGGGCGCAGGCGGTCGATGACGTCCGGATCGGTCACGCCCTCGAAGTACTCGCGCGCCTGGCGCGGCTGGTTGGTCGCGTAGAGGTGCTCGAAGTACTCCTGGGGACGGCCGGCGACGCCGGTCGTCGTCAGCAGCTCGCACAGCAGGGTGCTGCCGCTGCGTGGAGTGGCGCAGACCAGATACGGGGAGTCAGGAGAAGGCATGGCGGGGATTACCTACAATATCGGTAGACAATGACAGTCTTGCCCAATGTCCTCTATCTCCACTCCCACGACACGGGGCGGTTCATCCAACCCTACGGGCACCAGGTCCCGACGCCGAACATCCAGCGCCTCGCCGACCAGGGACTGCTCTTCCGCCAGGCCTTCGCGGCCGCCCCGGTCTGCTCCGGGAGCCGCGCCGCGCTCCTGACCGGCGCCTACAGCCACGCCAACGGGATGCTCGGCCTGGCCCACCGCGGCTACCGGCTGGTCGACTACAACCACCACCTCGTCCATCATCTGCGCGGGGCGGGCTACTACTCGGCGCTGATCGGCGAGCAGCACGTGTCCGCCGACCCGGGGGAGATCGGCTACGACGTCGTCGTGCCCATCGACCACACCCGCGCCGACGCCGTCGCTCCTGCCGCCCGCACGCTGCTCGAGGAGGGCCTGCAGGAGCCGTTCTTCCTCGACGTCGGCTTCTTCGAGACCCACCGCGACTACTTCGAGCCGACCTCCGTGCGCGACGCGCTGTACTCGCTGCCGCCCGCGAACCTGCCCGACACGCCGGAGACGCGGCGCGACATGGCCCAGTACAAGGCCAGCGCCCGGTCGCTGGACCAGGGTGTCGGCGCCGTCCTCAACGCGCTCGACGAGGCCGACCTCGGCGACACCACGATCGTCATCCTGACCACGGACCACGGCCTCGCCTTCCCGGGCGCGAAGGCGACGCTGACCGACCGCGGCCTCGGCGTCATGCTGATCATGCGCGGGCCGGGCGGCTTCCACGGCGGCCGCGTGTCCGACGCGCTCGTCTCCCAACTCGACCTGTACCCGACGATCTGCGAGATGGCCGGCATCGAGGCGCCGGACTGGCTGCACGGGACGTCGCTGATGCCGCTGCTGCGCCGGGAGACCGACGAGGTCAACGAGTCGCTGTTCGGCGAGCTGACCTATCACGCCGCCTACGAGCCGCAGCGCTCCGTCCGCACGCGGCGCTTCAAGTACATCCGCCGCTTCGACGACACGCACGACCACCCCGTGCTGCCCAACATCGACGACTCGCCGTCCAAGGACGTGCTGCTCGACCACGGCCTCGCCGAGCGCCGCATCCCGGCCGAGCAGCTCTATGACCTGATCTTCGATCCCCAGGAGGCGGCCAACCGGGCCGGCGACCCCGCCTACGAGCCCATCCTGCGCGAGCTGCGCGAGGCGCTGGAGGGCTGGATGCGCGAGACGGACGACCCGCTGCTCGACGGCCCGATCGAGCCGCTGCCCGGCTCCGCGCTCAACCGCACCGATCAGCGCTCGCCGGACGACCCGACCTTCATCGCCGAGGCCGCTGAGGGCTGATCCGCAACAGCCCGGTGAGCGTGCCCTGCCAGAGCACGCTGCCCGGGCCGACGTTGCCGGCCAGCTGCAGCGTGTCGAACGCGGTCGTCGCGCCGAGCGTGTGGCGGCTGCGCTCCGCGCCGGTGTTGACGTCGAGGGTGACCGCGTCGAAGCGGTCCAGGACGGACGACGCGGCGCCGCGCGGCGGCTCGCGGGTCGTCGTGTAGACGAGGCCGTCGGCGAGGGAGAGCTTGGGGACGGCGGCCGAGCGGATCGGGCTCGTCCAGCGCGTCGTGCAGCCGGAGCGCTTGACGTCGATGCGGGTGACGCCGCCGCCCAGGTCGGCGGTCGCGGGCACGGCCGGGCCGGCGTCGTCCGGCGTGGCCGGGTAGGGATAGCCGTAGGTGCTGGCCACGATCACGGCGCGGCCAGCGCCGATGGGCGAGTTCTCGCTGCCACTCGGGCCGGGCAGCAGGACGGGCGTGTCGCACACGATGCGTCCCCGCTTGGTGCCGAACACGCGCAGGTGCTCGGCGGGGACGGCGTTGTCGACGATGGTCAGGTACTCGTAGCCGGACTTCGGCCCGAAGAAGGTCGGTGTGGAGCCCGTCCCACGGCTGAGCTGGCCCGGCTTGCGCGCCGGCCCGCGGTCGTACGGCGCGCGCCAGACCACCCGCGGCTCGCCGCCGGCCTTCGCGCGCAGCAGGTAGAGCGCCTGGTCGGTGGCCACCGCGGTCCCGTCCGGGGAGGTCGCGATGGAGTTGGCGACGTGCTCGTCCTTGCCCAGCGTGAGCGAACGCACGGCACCGTCCGTGCGCACGAACCCGACGGTCCCGTTCTCCGCGGCGAACCAGGTGCGCCCGCGCCAGTCGGGGGAGAGGCCGACCACGCCGCTGATCGCCGGCAGCGGCGTGCGCCTGACCACCTTCAGCGACCAGCTGCCGTCGGCGGCCTGGACGTGGGCGATGCGCAGCAGGTCGCCGCTGCCGTCGGCGAAGACGATCCGGTTTCGGCGGTCCAGGTAGGGATAGACGCCCGAGAAGAGGCCGCCCTTGGTCAGTTTCAGGGTGGCCAGCGGGAAGCCGGTGTCGGGGTTGAGCACGTAGGCCTGCGGCGCCCGGTCGGCGATCTCCGTGCACAGCGCCACCGGCAGGTTGTCGCTGCCGATGAGGATGCTCGGGCAGGCGCCGGCGAGCGGCACGTAGCGGCTGTCCAGCGCGTCCGTCCCCGGCCCGTGCAGCGGCGTTGTGTCCGAGGCGTAGGCGTCGCCGTGCATCGCCGAGGTTCCCGTCGGGCCCATGTAGGGGTTCGCGGGCCCGGACGCGGCGGCCGCGGAGTTCGCGGGAACGAGCGCGAGCAGGAGGAACGCCAGGAGCCGAGTCATCCCGGCCAAGCCTACTCAGGTGGTGGGAAACAAAGTCCGGGGTCGACCCTGGGGTGGGTGCCTGATGCCGAGGCCGCCGCCGCTCGGAAGAGTCCCGTCCATGGTCGAGACCCTTCCCGCACCGGTCCGCGTCAGCGTCGTCTCCGGTTCTGCGCTCAGCGACGGCGCCTACGCCGTCTTCGACATCCGTGCCCCCGCCGGCGCGGTGATCCCGCCGCACGTCCGCGCCCACCAGGACGCCGTCCTGCTCGTCGTGACCGGCGAGCTGCAGGTCGCCTGCGGGGACACGCGGCAGACGCTCGGTCGCGGGGACACGGCCGCGCTTCCGCGCGACGTCGCCTGCCGGGTGGACGCGCGCACGGACGTCCACCTGCTGTGCCTGGCGATGCCGGCCGGCCTCGAGGACCTGGCCGACCTGGTCGCCGACCAGTCGCTGGAGCTCGACGACATCGCCGCGCTGCTGGCCGCCGCCGGGATCACCCTGCTGCCGCGGGCGTGGGCGCGCCGCGAGGATTGACGGCCTGCCCCGGCGGGCAGACAATCACTTCGTGGCGCGCAACCGCACCCACATCGACGCGTCGCCCAGCCAGGTCTGGGCCGTGCTCGACGACCCCTACGCCTACCCCATGTGGGTCGTCGGGACCGACCGCACGGTTGACGCCGACCCCAACTGGCCTGCGCCCGGCAGCGAGTTCCGGGTCCACGTCGCCTTCGGCCACGTCGACACCACGAAGGCCAGGGCGCTCATCCCCGGACGGCGCATCGTCCTCGACGCCGCCGCCAGCTTCCTCGGCCCCGCGCGGGTGACCATCGAGCTCGAGCCCGAGGGCGACGGGACCCAGGTGACCATGATCGAGGACCCGGCCGGCAAGCTCACGCCGCTGCGGTTCCTCCCGCCCGTGCACCTGGCCATCCGGCTGCGCAACGTCGAGTCCCTGCGGCGCTTCAAGCGCCTCGCCGAGGAGCGATCCCGGCACCCCGCGGTCGCCCCGGCCGGGTAGCGCCGTGCCCGCTCGTCACCACGTCGTCATCGTCGGATCCGGGTTCGGGGGCCTGTGGGCGACCCGGCGGCTCAAGGACGCCGACGTGGACGTCACGATCGTCGACCGCACGACGCACCACCTCTTCCAGCCGCTGCTCTACCAGGTGGCCACGGGCATCCTCAGCGAGGGGGAGATCGCCCCGCCGTTCCGCGACATCATCCGCCGCCAGCGCAACGCGCGCGTCGTCCTCGGCGAGGTCACCGGCATCGACCTGGCCGAGCGGCGCGTGACCGCCCGCGGCCTGGACCGCGAGCTCGAGCTGCGCTACGACAGCCTGATCCTCGCCGCCGGCGCGAAGACGTCCTACTTCGGCAACGAGGCGGAGTTCGCGCCGCACGCGCCCGGCCTGAAGTCGATCGACGACGCCCTCGACCTGCGCGCCCGCATCTTCGGCGCCTTCGAGGTCGCCGAGCTCGAGGAGGACCCCGACGTGCGCGCGCAGTGGCTCACCTTCGTGGTCGTCGGCGCCGGGCCGACCGGCGTGGAGATGGCCGGGCAGATCGCCGAGCTCTCCCACCGCGCGCTGAAGGGCAACTTCCGCTCCATCGAGCCCAGGCACTGCCGCATCGTGCTGGTCGACGCAGTCGACAAGGTGCTCGGTCAGTTCGGCGGCAGGCTGCCCGAGAAGGCGGCGCGGCGGCTCGAGAAGGCGGGCGTCGAGCTGCTGCTCAACACCAAGGTGATCGGCGTCGACGCGCACGGCATCGATCTGGATGGGCCGGGGCCTGAGCGCATCGAAGCGCGCACGAAGGTATGGGGCGCCGGCGTCGAGTCCTCGCACCTGGGCCGCGTGGTCGCCGAGCAGGCCGGGGTCGCGGTCAACCGCCGCGGCCAGGTCCCCGTCCGCGACGATTGCACGCTGCCCGGCCACCCCGAGGTGTTCGTGGTCGGCGACCTCATGGACCTGCACGGGCTGCCCGGCGTCGCCGAGGTGGCGATGCAGTCGGGCCGCCACGCCGGCGGCGTCGTCGCCCTGCGCGCCGAGGGCAACCACGACCACCAGTCCTTCCGCTACTACGACCTCGGGACGATGGCGTCCATCACCCGCTTCTCGGCGGTGGCCGAGATCGGCCCGATCCGCTTCGGCGGCTTCATCGGCTGGCTGGCCTGGCTCGTCGTCCACCTGACTTTCCTGACCGGCTTCAAGAACCGCTTCAGCGCGCTGGTGCACTGGATCGTCTCCTTCCTCGGTCGCTCGCGCGCCGAGCGCGCCTTCACCGCCCGTCAGTTCTCGGGCAGCGCCACCAGCGGCGCCGCCCAGGCGTCGAAGCCGACCGACGGGGGCGGCACCGCGTAGCCGATGAAGAGGTTGGCGCCGAGGTCGTTGCCCATCGCCCACTTGGCGAACGTCTCGGCGAAGCGCTCCGCCCGCGGCGCGCACGAGCCGAGCCGGGTCCCGGCCGGGCACGGCACGCCGGCCGGGATCTCCGCGTCGAGCTGCGTCCGGAGGTCGTCGGCGAGGAGCTCGAGGTCGACGACGTGGCCGAGTTCGTGCAGCACGAGCCGGGTGACGCCGCGCGGGCCTGTGCTGCGCTGGGTCGTGCCGAGATCGAGGACGACGCGATAGCGGTCCCGAACGCGCTGTGTCGTCCCCAGCGCGTGGCCGGCCGGGATCCCGACGCTGACGTCCGTGTAGCCGGCCACCCGGTCGAGGAGGGCGCGGGCCTCCGGGCGGGCGCTCGCGATCGCCGTCTCGATGAGCGCGCGGCTCGGCGCGTCGACCGAGGCGTCGAAGGTGAGCCCGGCGCGCGGGGCGGGACGCTTCGGGACCCCGTGGGCGGGCGACGACGCACGCAGCGCCAGCGCCCCCACGAATAGGACGAGGACGATCGCGGCGCGCGCCATGTTCTCCGTATCGGCAGGCGATCCGGGTAGGACGAGGCCGTGCCGAGCTACGCCGCCCGCCAGACGCTGACCGTCGCGGCGACCCCGCAGCAGTGCTTCGACGCGCTCACCGACCACGCCCGCCTCCCGCAGTGGCAGACCGGCATCAAGCGCGCGACCGTGATCGAGTCGGACGCCGCCGGCGCCGTCATCGACTACGAGCTGGACGCCAAGGTGCGCACCGTGCGCTACCGCCTGCGCCTCGACTACGACGAGCCGCACGGCATCGACAGCACCTACCTGTCCGGCGACTTCCCCCGCCTGGAGGCGGGCTGGCGCTTCACCCCGGACGGCGACGGCACGGAGGTGGAGCTGGCCGTCGACCTCGACCCCGGCCGCTTCGTCCCCGGCCCCGTGCGCAAGCTCGTCCAGGACTACGTGATGCGCGGCGCGATGCGCGACCTCAAGCGTTACGTGGAGTCATAGCTCCCAGCGCGCGAGGTCGGTCAGCCACGCGTCGGCCGTCGAGTCCGACGGCGCGCGCCAGTCCCCCCGCGGGGACAGCGATCCGCCGTGGGAGACCTTCGGCCCGTTAGGCAGCGCCGAGCGCTTGAACTGCGCGAACGCGAAGAAGCGCTGCAGGAAGAACTCGAGCCAGCGGCGGATCTCGGCCGGCGCGTAGGTGTCCCCCCACGCGTGCGTGGCCAGGAAGCCGATCTTGGTCGGCCGGAAGCCGAACCGCAGCACGTGGAAGAGCGTGAAGTCGTGCAGCGCGTACGGCCCGATGGTCGCCTCCGTGGACTGCAGCACCTCACCCGGGACGAGCTCCGGGCTGATCTCCGTCCCCAGGATCGCCGTCAGCGTCTCGTTGACGTCCGCCTCGAACTGGCCCGAGCCAGCCACCCAGCCGATCAGGTGCTGGATCAGGGTCTTGGGGACGCCGGCGTTGACGTTGTAGTGCGACATCTGGTCGCCGACCCCGTAGGTCGCCCAGCCCAGCGCCAGCTCCGACAGGTCGCCCGTGCCGACCACGATCCCGCCGCGCTGGTTGGCGATCCGGAACAGGTAGTCGGTGCGCAGGCCGGCCTGCACGTTCTCGAAGGTGACGTCGTAGACCGCCTCGCCGCGCGCGAACGGGTGGTCGATCCCCGCCAGCATCGTGCGCGCGGTGCCGGTGATGTCGATCTCGGCGGCGGTGACGCCGAGCGCGTCCATCAGCGCGTGGGCGTTGCCCTTGGTCTCGTCGCTGGTGGCGAACCCCGGCAGCGTGAAGCCGAGGATGTCGGTGCGCGGGCGGCCGGCGCGGTCCATCGCCTTGGCGGCGACGATCAGCGCCTGGGTCGAGTCCAGGCCGCCCGAGACGCCGATGACCACCTTCGGGTCCCCGATCGAGCGCAGCCGCTGCAGCAGCCCGGCGACCTGGATGTTGTAGGCCTCGTAGCAGTCCTGGTGCAGGCGCTCGCGGTCGGCGGGGACGAAGGGGAAGCGCTCGATCGGGCGGCGCAGGCCGAAGTCCCCCGGGGGCGGCGCAAGCGTGAACGCGACGGTGCGAAAGGCGTCCACGCGGGCGGCGTGGGTGCGCCGGTTGTCGTCGAAGGTCCCCATCCGCAGGCGCTCCTGGCGCAGCAGGTCGAGATCGACGTCGGCGATCGAGCGGCGGTCGCCGTCGGGGAAGCGCTCCGTCTCGTCGAGCAGGACGCCGTTCTCGTAGATCAGCGTCTGCCCGTCCCAGGCCAGGTCGGTGCTCGACTCGCCCTGGCCGGCGGCGGCGTAGGCGTAGGCGGCCAGGCAGCGCGAGCTCGCGCTGCGGCACATCAGCCGGCGGTCCGAGGCGCGCCCGACCGTGATCGGGCTGCCGGACAGGTTGAGCAGGACGGTGGCGCCGGCCAGCGCGGCCTCGGCGCTCGGAGGGATCGGCACCCACATGTCCTCGCACACCTCGACGTGGAAGACCAGGCCGCGGACATCGCCGGCGGCGAACAGCAGGTCGGGACCGAAGGGGACGTCGGCGCCGCCGACGCGGATGGTGCCCCGCTCGTGCTCGCCCGGCGCGAGCTGGCGCCGCTCGTAGAACTCCCGGTAGGTGGGCAGGTAGCTCTTGGGCGCGACCCCGAGGACGCGGCCGCGGTGGACGACGACCGCGCAGTTGTAGATGCGGTTGCGGTGCTGGAGCGGCGCGCCGAGGACGAGCACGGGCGCGAGGTCGGCCGTCTGGGCGACGAGATCCGCCAGCGCCACTTCGACCTGGTCGAGGACCGCGTCCTGGAGCAGCAGGTCCTCGATCGAATAGCCCGTCAGCGTCAGCTCGGGGAACAGCGCCAGCGCGACGCCCTCCTTCGCACACGCGCGCGTCTGACTGAGGATCGCCTCGGCGTTGGCGGCCGGGTCGGCGATCGCCGTCCGCCCCGTGCAGGCGGCGATGCGCACGAAGCCGTGCTCGTAGAGGCTGGCGAAGTCCATCGACATGGCAGTCTTACCCGAGGCTATGCCGCAGGCCAGTCCTGAAACGCGCTTCCCCGGCTTCGCTGCGCGGTCCGTTGCGACCCCGCGTGGGGACGTGCGGGTGCGCACGGGCGGGGCCGGGCCGCCGCTGCTGCTCCTGCACGGCTTCCCGCAGACGGGGGTGATGTGGTGGCCGGTCGCCGCGCGGCTGGCCGACGAGTTCAGCGTGGTCGTCGCCGACCTGCCCGGCTACGGCGCGTCGTTCCGGCCCGAGGCGGGCGCCTACGGCAAGCGCGCGCTGGCCGCGGATCTCGTCGCTGCGATGGCCGCGCTCGGCCACGACGCCTACGCGGTCGTCGGGCACGACCGGGGCGGCCGCGTCGCCTACCGGATGGCGCTCGACCATCCCGCGGTGGTGCGGCGCCTGGCCGTCCTCGACATCGTCCCGACCGGCGCGGTGTGGGCGCGCGCCGACGCGCGCTTCGCCCTCGGCTACTGGCACTGGGGCTTCCTCGCCCAGGCCGCACCGCTGCCCGAGCGGATGATCCTCGGCGCGCCCGACGTGTTCTGGCCGGCGATCGAGCGGATGGGGATCAAGGCCGGCGACCCGCGCTATCCCGACGACGTCGTGGCCGTCTACCGCGCGTCGCTGCGCGACCCTGGCTCCGTCGCCGCCATGTGCGAGGACTACCGCGCCGGGGCGACCGTCGACCGCGAGCTCGACGACGCCGGCGGGACCATCGACTGCCCGGTGCTGAGCCTGTGGGGCGGCGCCGGCGCGCTGCCGTTCTTCTACGACGACCCGCTCGAGCCGTGGCGCGCGTTCGCGCCGCAGGTGACGGGCGGCCCCGTCGCGGGCGCGTCGCACTTCCTCGTCGAGGACGAGCCCGCAGCGGTCCTGGACGCGCTGCGGGCGTTCCTCGTCTAGCGGAAGGTGACCGTCCGGCTCAGGATCTGCGCGGGGCCGGTCGGGCCCGTGACCGAGACCTTGAGGGTGAGCTTGGCCTTCTTGAGCCTGCGCAGCGCCTTGCGGCCGGCGGCGGTCGGCTTCACCTTGACGGTGGCCTGGCCGGCGGCGATCCGCGTCGTCGTGCCCTTGGCGACCTTCTTCCTGCCCTTGAGCAGCGTGCCGCTGACCTTGCAGGCGCCCGCGCAGGTGACGCGGAAGCTCGCACCGCGCTTGCGCAGGGTGGCGAGCTTGGCCTTGCCGACCATCGCGAAACCGAGCTCGGACGCCGTCGCCGGGGTCGTGCCCGGACCCGCGCCGGGACCGGCACCCCCGCCCGGGCCCGGCGTGGCGACGTCGACGGTCTCGCAGCTCGGCGCGACCTGGTCGATGGGGTCGGCCTTGACCGTGTCGTTGCCGATGCCGCACTCGACCTGGTCGACCTCGCCGTCGCGGGCGTCGACCGTGTCGTCGCCGAACGGGACGTTGCACTCGTAGCCGCCGCAGTAGGAGCCGCCGTCGGAGTTGATCCTGTCCTTGCCGGGGCCGCCCGTGATGGTGTCGTTGCCGTAGCCGCCCTGGATCGTGTCGTCGCCGGCACCGCCGTCGATGGTCTCCGAGTCCTCCTCGCCGGTCAGCTTGTCGTTGCCGCCGAGGCCGTTGATGGTCGAGGGGCCGCTGGTGATGTTGGACCAGATCCAGATCTCGTCGTTGCCCTCGGTGCCGTTGTAGACGCCGTTGACGTGCGACGTGATCTTCTCGACGCCCGTGACGTTGTCGTTCTCGCCGGGGCGCCCGTCGTTGGCGACGCCGTCCTGGGTGACGGAGGCGGGCGGGTTGACGTCCTGGTCGGGGATGGAGTACTCCTCCATGACGTCGAAGCCGGGGCCGCCGTCGATGACGTCGGCGGCCGCGGACTGGTACTTGTCGCCCTCGAGGACGTCGTTGCCGTCGCCGCCGCGGACCTCGTCCTTGCCGGCTCCACCCTCGAGCGTGTCGTCGCCGGGCCCGCCGATCAGGACGTCGTCGCCCTTGAAGCCCTTGACGGTGTCCTTGCCGGCGCCGCCGTCGAAGGAGCGGCCGACATTGGCGGCGTAGTCGTCCTGCAGGGTGTCGTCGCCGTCGCCGCCCGCGATCGACACCGGCATCGACTGCGGGAAGCCGAAGCCGAGCGAGTAGGAGTCGTCGCCGCCGCCGAGGTCGGCGCGCAGCGCGGAGGGGATCTGGCACTCCAGGCTGCCGCTGGTCACCTGGCAGCGGCTGTCGGTGGAGCTGACGGTGGCGCTGCCGTTCTCGTCGAAGCGGACGTAGCCGCTGGTGATGCCCTCCGAGGCGATGACCCGGTTGGCCTCGCCTCCCTCGTCGGAGTACACGAGCGTGGTGCCGTCGTAGGTGATCGTCGCGGCGTGCGCGGCGGGCGCGAAGGCGGCGGCGGCCGAGGCAACCGCCAGGGAAGCGAGGATGCGAGAGGTCATGGATGGCAGCCTGTGGGCCGCCGGCGCCCGCCGTCAATCGGCCGTCGTGATGATCCGGTGTCCTCCCTTAGGCGGAGGCCACTGAGCGCTGGAAGGGCGTCAGCCGCCTGAGGAAGGCGTTCTTCTTCGGGCTGGCGGTGTTCGGGTCGTTGTGGGCGTAGGTCGTGTGGCGGTCGACCAGCGTGAGGTGATCGGCCGGGATGCCGGACTGCCTGGCCAGCGCGCGGGTGGCGTCGAGCACGCGCGGGACGAGGTTGGCGGGGAGCAGCCCGGAGGCCTGGCCGTCCGAGGGCGCGTTCGGCGCCAGCTCGACGGCCAGCGAGCCGTTCGAGTTGACCAGCCCGGTGAAGGGGGCGGCGATGCCGCCGAAGGTCAGCCACGGGGACCCGGCCGCCAGCTCGTCCAGCCGGCCCTTCGCCGCCGCCGGCGTGATCGGGTCGACGCCGCTGGCGCCGTCGATGAAGACGAGACCGGAGAGCCCCTTCGCACCCGCTTTGCCGTTGAAGTCCCAGGTCGCATAGGCGGTGGTGATCCATGCCCCACTGCTTGGCGAGCCGACCTCCGTGTCGGGGATCAGGCGCACGTGCGCGGTGATGGAGCTGTCCTTCAGCCAGCCGATGTAGGAGTCGAAGACCTGCTCGATCGTGGCCTGGCCGGCCTTGCCTTCATTGAGGACGGACTGGTCCTCGAGCAGGTTCTCGCGCCGCTCGACCGCCCACACCTGCCACTTCGGGGACCGGGCGACGATGCTCTTGGCCAGCGGCGCGAAGGAGGCCGCGCTCGCCGACGTGCCGGGGTTGAGGACGAGGACGTTCTTCGCCTTCGTACGGGGGCGAGCAGGGCGGTGGCGGTGACGGCGAGGAGGGTGCGGCGCAGCGGTGATGGAGGCACGCGCGAGGACGTATCGCGCATCCGGACGCCCGACCCGCGATCATCGTGTCCACCGCCGACGCGCCCTCCTTCGACGCCGAGCTGTTCGCCTTCCTGCGTGAGCTGGCGGCCACGCGGTTCTCGCGCGACAAGACGCACGTCGGAATCTCCTTCCGTCACGCCGTGGCGGCCGACGCCGACACCCTCCGGCCTCTACCTCACATGAGCCGGCTCTCGGGCGCGCTCGGGGTCGAGTCCCAGTCCGGGTGACCCGGACCCTCGTCATCTCCGACCTGCACCTCGGGTCCCGGCTCGGTCGCGACACGCTACGCCGGCCGGCCGTCCTCTCCGTCCTGGTCGACGCCCTGCGCGACGTCGACCGCCTGGTCCTGCTGGGCGACACGGTGGAGCTGCTGGAGGCGCGCGGCGCGAAGGCGATGGCGGCGGCGCGGCCGGTCCTCGAGGCCCTGGGGACGGCGCTCGGCCGCGACCGGGAGATCGTCTTCGTGCCCGGCAACCACGACCACGCCCTGGTGCGGCCGTGGGTGCGGGAGCGTCAGGCCGCCGGGCGCGGGATCGGGCTCGCGTCGCGCGTGCCGCTGCGCTCCTCGGCGCGGTTGCGCGAGGTGGCCGGCTGGCTCGCGCCCGCGCGCGTCGAGGTCCGCTACCCGGGCGTGTGGCTGGGCGACCGCGTCTGGGCGACGCACGGCCACTACCTGGACCGGCACGTCTTCCTGCTCGGGTCCGGCCCGGAGGCGGGCGCCGGCGCGCTCGCCTACGAGGGGGCGCCCGGCGTCGCCCTGAGCGCGCTCGCCGACCTGGATCTCCCGCCCGTCGTCGGCGAGACGCTCGACTTCGCCGTCCAGGCCGCCCACTGGACGGCCGCCCTGACGGTGCCGGCGGCGGCCCGCCTGACCCGCGGCACGCTCGCTCCGCTGAGCGCGGGCGCGCTCGGCTTCCAGTTCCGCTTCGCGGGCCTGCCGGCGTTCGTGACCGTCACCGAGCGCCTGCGCGTGCCGGCCGACCACGTCATCTTCGGTCATCTGCACCGCGGCGGCGCGTGGTCGATCGGCGGCCGGGACTTCCTCAACTCGGGCAGCTGGGTCTACGAGCCGCTGCTGCTCGCCGGCGCGCACCCGCCGCACGCGTACTGGCCCGGCGGCGCCGTCCTGGTCGAGGACGGGGTGCCGCCCCGCACGGTCGGTCTGCTCGACGACCTCGACCCCCGGCTCCTGCGCTGACGCTCGTGTTTGGCTTAGGATTCTGCACCTATTCGGTGCAACGGCGCGGGCCTATCACCACCCGGCCCGAAGGAGGACTGCACGTGTCAAGGTTCGGAAGGCTTCTGTCCATCAGTGGGATGTTGATGGTCCTCTCCACCGGCAGCGCGTCGGCAGCGACGCGTGTCGTGAGTCAGACTGCGACACCCTGTCAGAGGTCGGCGCTGACCTACTCGACGATCCAAGC
Organism: uncultured Solirubrobacteraceae bacterium; assembly: GCA_964242305.1. Taxonomy (GTDB): domain Bacteria; phylum Actinomycetota; class Thermoleophilia; order Solirubrobacterales; family Solirubrobacteraceae; genus DATLGB01. The sequence goes on along the minus strand of CAXTBB010000001.1, from coordinate 172,950 downwards.
CGCCGTAGACGCCTCGAATCCAGACGACACGGTGCTGGTCTGCGGCGGCACCTATACCGGGCAGGTGACGATCGCCCGCAATGCGAAGGGCGATCTGCTGAACGGCCTCAGGCTCAAGGCCGACACGACGTACGCGGCGCGACTCCGACCTCCCGGTGTCTTCACGCGTACCAACGCATTGGTTCACGTAGCGCAAGCGCGTCGAGTGGAAGTGTCGCGGTTCACCCTCCAAGGGCCGCTGCCGTGTGACGTAAACGACAATGGTGACACGCCCATAGAGGAACCGGGGGGGATCCGGGTGGACGAGAGCGGTTCCGCGAGCGTTCGCTCGAACCGATTTCTCGACCTGCATTCGTATGCCGATGATGGCTGCCTCGAGCCCGAAGCGATCCAGTTCGGAGATTACGCGTCCAGGTCACCGGGCGGAGGCCTGGCAGACGGCAACACCATCCTGAACAACGGTGAAATCGGGATCTCCGTCAGCGTGCCGAACTCGCGCGCGACGGTAACGAACAACGTCATCAGTGGCCCATCTCCGTCGATCTTCAGCATCGGCATAGACGTCTTCAGGGCGGCAGCCCGGATCACGGACAACGTGGTGCAGAACACTGAGTACGGTTTGGAGTTTGCCGATTCTGCGCCAGGAATGGTGGTCGAGAACAACCACCTGACCGACAACTACGTCGGACTCCTGCTCGACTCCGCGTCGGCCAGAGTGACGCACAACTCCGTCGATGACGGCACGTACGGAATCAAGGCTCTCGGCTACCACAATCTCTTCGCGTCTAATCACGCGACAGGCAACGCCGAGTATGACTGCTTGGATTTCAGCACCGGCGGCGGGACCGCCGGAACCGCGAACATCTGGACGAAGGACATCGGCGACCCCCAATCCCCGGGAGGCATCTGCCAACCGGGTAGCTAGGAACCTCAATCGAAGCGTCCTCCCGGCCGCTCCGCTCGTGTCGCGCGTCGCTTGCTCGGTGACTTCGATCCCGGGCTCCTGCGCTGAGGGTCAGCCGCAGAACTCCGCGATCACCTCGTCGAGCATCGCCAGCGATGGCCGCCACTCGACACGAGCCCGCGACGCCTGCAGCGCTCCGGGATCGAGCAGCCCGCGATCGTGGGCGCGCCGGAACGTGTCGCGCAACTCGTCCCGATTCATCACCTCGGCGAGGTCGATCAGCGTCCGGCTCGGCGTCGTCACCGTGAGACCCTCGAACACGGTCACGTCGTCCGGATGCAGCTCGGGGACGTGGTGGACCCGCACGCCGGGCACAGGCTGCTCATCGCGAGGGTCGGTCGGCGAACCGGCCACCACCACGTCCATCGGAGGGCACTCGCAGCCGAGACTCTCGCCCCGGATCGCTTCTCGGTCGGCCTCGTCGAGGGGCTCGATGACTCCGCCCCGTAAGTCGAAGTGGACGGCCAGGCCGTGGTCCCAGATCACCACCAGTTCGTCCTCGTCAGCGTCGTAGTAGGAGGCTTCGAACACCCGTAGGCCGTGAGCTCTGAGCATCTCGATGATGCGCAGCAGCGCTTCGTCGTGGGGGAGCGGCTTCGCAGAACGTTCCATGCCTCTACGACGGCACGAGCGCGCGGTTCAGGACCCGGTCACGACGTGGACCCCGGCGCTGTCGATGCGGGCTGCGTCGTCCACGTCGACGGGGTCGGCGAAGTTGTGGAGCGCCGGGTAGCCGCCGGCGAGCGCCTCGAAGATGTGCCCGGTGTGCGGGTCGATGACGAGGCCGCGCAGCCGGCGCCGGCCCCTGCCGTCCACGTCGACCCGGGTGTGGTGGTCGAGGAGCACCTCGCCCTCGGGGAGGCGGTCGTGGACCATCAGTCGCGTGACGCGCTCGGCGCGGGGCATTGGCGTTGGGACGGCGCCCTGCGCGGCGGTCGGGGAGAGCGCGTAGCGCTCCGGAGCGCCGCCGCCGCGGACGAGCTCCGTCTCCTTGAGCTCGTCGAAGGACTGCCAGCGCGCGATGTCGCAATCGAGTCGGATGGCGCCGGTGGTGTCCGTGGACGCCCAGGCGCGCGCGACGAGCCGGGGCCGGGCGCGGTGGTGGGCCGGCAGGACGGCGAGGTGGGTGAGCGTGTGGGGATCGGGATCGACGACGAAGGCGACGAGGTGGCCGCAGGGGCCGTCGGTGCAGATGACGCGAGCGCTGAGTTCGAATGTCGTGGGGGAGAGCTGGTTCATGGGTGGATGGTCGCTGGATCCGGCGCGGCCGGCGATCGGGCGATCGGACGACTGGTCGGATGAACAACGCGTGGCGGCGACGGTGGACCGGGACCGCGACCAGGTCGTCCACCTGGGCCTTGGTGAGCGCGACCGTGACGGCGTCGGTGCGGATCGCGCTCACCGCGCCGGCCGGGATCATGACCTCGCGCGTCCGCCAGAGATGGCCACGCACGAGCAGCAGCTGGGTGATGCGCCCGTCGCCGTCGACGACGAGCCCTTCGACGCGGCCGAGATCGTGGGCGTCGGCGGAGGCGACGCGGCTGCGGCGGCGGAGCTCGACCTCGCCCTCGGGGACGCGGTCGTAGATGAGGCTCACGTGCGGATCGACGACGGGCCGGAGCATGGGGTTGTAGCCGGAGCCCAGGTTCGGCTCGACGACGGCGGTCTCGACGCCGACGTCCCAGCCGGGGTCCTCGGCGCGGAGCTCGCCCAGTCCCAGGTAGGCGAACTCCTGGACGGAGGGCAGCCCCTTGACGTGCGCGGTGTCGCACGCGAGCCGCACGTCGCCGGCGTCCGCCGGCCGGCTGACCAGCGCGAGCGGGACGAGGCGGGCGCCGGCGTGCTCCTTGCCGTCGTCGACGACGAGGTGCGTGACCGGCGCGCAGGTCGGGTCGATGACGATGTCGGCGACGCGGCCGACCTCGCCGTCGCTGCAGGTCACGGGCACGCCGAGCTCGAGCCTGCGTCGCGTCTCGGTGATCGGATTGGTGGATCGCATGGTCACTCCTTGGGGGAGCCGGTGCTCGGCTGGGCCCGATCGAGGCTGGTCACGCCGGAGGCCACCCGCCACGGGCTCCTCGGCCCGTTCACGCCCGGGGTGGTGTTCGGCGCCGACGGCTGGAGCCGGAACGTGATGCTCTGGCCACCGTGGGACACCCGCACGATGCGGTCGGCACCGGCGCGCGTGACGGTGTAGGTCAGCTCGTGGAGCTGCGTGGTGGACAGCACCGCGAGCCCGCCGAGCGTGAGGTGCGAGCTGCCGAAGAACACGTCGTTGTCAGGGTGCGACGCGGACTGGGTCACGCTTCGCTCGGCAGCGGGAGTCAGGTCCTGGCCTGCCGTGAACTGGTCGTGGTTGATCACCGCGGCGGTGAGGAAGTCACGGACCGTCCCCTGCGGCGTGTGCTGGCCGGAGATCCGCTTGTGGTGAACCGCGAAGGCGGGTCCCGCGAGGGCGAGGATCGCCGCGCCGGTCAGGGCGATCGCAAGGAGCCGGTTGGCGGCGGTGCCGAGGTGCTTGGCCATGGCGCCATCCTCGCGCGCCACTGCGCGGGTCGGCATCGGCCGACCGGCCGATCGGATGGCGCCCTCAGGTCATCCGTTCGATCGTCCGACCGGCCACTGGGCGGGTCGTGGCCGGCGCGGCAGGCTTGGAGACGACCAACCTGGAGGCTCACGATGAACCCGCTCACTCCGTATCTCCACCATCACCCGAGCCCGCCCCGCTCGCCGACGGCGATCATCACCCTCGCGCTCGTGGCCGTCGCGGTCGTGGCCGTCCTGGTCGCCGCCATCGGGCTGAGCGGAAGCCCCGTCGCCGTCGTCGCCGCCACCGCGGTGCTCGTCGTGACGTTCGCCGCGATCGCGGTGATGGTCACCCGCCTCGACGACGACGACGGGGACCCGTCATGAGCATCGGCCACCACGACACCGGCGTGGGCGCTCTCACCGCGCTGCTCGTCACCCTCGGCTATCTCGCGAGCTTCGACCTCCGCACCTGGGCGGAGTGGATCGTCTCGGCGTGATCGTCGCGGTGCCGGTGGCGGTGGCGGTCGCCATCGACAACCGGCGCTGGTGACGCCTACTCGAGCAGACCGCGCCGCATCGCCTCGGCCACGGCAGCGGCGCGATCGCTCACGCCCAGCTTCTCGTAGAGGTGCGCGAGGTGGGTCTTGACCGTCGCGGTCGACAGGAAGAGCCTGTCGCCGATGGCCGGCGCCGACAGACCGCTGGCGATGAGCCGCAGGATCTCGCCCTCGCGCTCGCTGAGCACGCGACGGGTGTCGTCGACCCCCCGCGCGTGCACCTCGGCGAAGACCCCGTCCTGCAGCGACGGATCGAGCACGCTCTCCCCCCGGGCCACCTTCGCGATGGCGTCGCAGATGACGTCGCGATCCGCGTCCTTGGACCAGAAGCCCGCCGCCCCCGCCGACACGGCCGCGAACACGACCGCGCTCTCCACGGCGGCGGAGAGCATCAGCACGCGGGTGCGGACGCCGTCGCGCACCAGCGCGGCCACCACGGCGAGCCCGTCGAGACCGGGCATCCGCATGTCCACCACCGCGACGTCCGGCGTCTGCGCGCGGATCAGGTCGAGCGCTTCCCGGCCGTCCTTGGCCTGTCCGAGCAGCTCGAACTCGGGCCGGTGCGTGATCGCGCGCGCCAGGCCGTCCCGGTAGAGCGGGTGGTCGTCGGCGACGACGATCGTCACGCGTTCGAGCCGGCCGGCCATGGCCGGACTTCTACCAAGCCCGCCTTTCGTCAGGCTCAGTCCGGCGGGAGGATCGCGGTGAACACCGTGCCGCCGTCTGCGGACGACTCCAGGTCCAGGCGCCCGCCGACGGCGTCGAGCCTCTCCTTGAGCGCGGCCACCCCGATGTGACCGTCCTTGAGCGCCCGGGCGAGCTGACCGTGCCCGATGCCGACGCCGTCGTCGCCGACCCTGAGCTCCAGGGTGTTCGCGCTGGCCTCGAGGGCGACGGTGACGTGGGACGCGCCGGCGTGCTTGGCGACGTTGCCGAGCAGCTCGCGAGCGGCCGCCAGCACGAGGTCGCTGCGCACGTGCTCGGCGGTGGGGCTCACGTGCACGGAGGCCTCGAAGCCACCGCGACGGCCCGCCTCGTCGGCCAGGTGCTGCAGCACGCTGGCCACGCCCGCGCTCTCGAGCCCGACCGGGTGCATCGAGAACGCCTCGCTGCGCAACTGGCGCTGGGTGGCGTCGAGCGCCTGCCGCAGCCGGTCCGCCGCCCCCGGGACGCTGCGCTCGACGTCCGTCACCTCCTGACGGGCGAGGAGCACGTTCTGGAGCGATTCGTCGTGCAACGCTTGGGCGAGGCGCCGGCGCTCGCGCGCCTCGGACTGCAGCGCCTCCTGGACGAGCTGTCGCCGGCTGGCGGCCAGCTCGGCCAGTCGGCGATCACGCTGGCCCAGCAGCGCCGACAGCATCATCGCCGCGGCGCCGACCCACGCCAGCGACAGCGCCTCGTCGAAGATCAGGTCCGTGTCGCCGGGCAGCCGTTCGTTGGCATGGGGGATGGTCACCGCGAGATACGCGCCGAGGGCGAGCCCCGTCCATCCGGCCGTCAGTCGGAGCGAGAGCCGCAGGGCTGCGATGATCGGCATCGCGTAGAACGCGAAGCGCAGCGGAGACCGGACGCCACCGGACGCGTACACCACCAACGCCACCAGGATCAAATCCGCCAGCGCCAGCACCAGCGGGCTCGGCGTCGGGATGCCCGGCCGGAACGCCGCGAGCAGCATCGCGAAGGCGAAGACCGCGAACGCTCCCAGGACATACGGGAACACGTCCAGCGCCGGGTCGTAGCGCGAGGTCGGCAGGCCGACCAGGGCGATTGGCAGCAGGCAGACGCGCAGCACCGCGGTGCCGCGCGCCGCCAGCGTCTCGAATGCGTCCGCGGGTCCGGATCTGGTTGGCCCCATCGATGTTCATGATCCTCGTTCACCTAACGCAGAGGTGCGTTGCGCAAGCGGGAGGATCGAGGTCACCGGTTGGCCGCCTGAGGGTGCCGGCGCTTGAACGACGAACGCGGCCGTGGCGTTCGCGGAGCCGTCGGTCACGGTGATGGTGGCGACGCCGGGTGCGACAGCGGTGACCACGCCCTTGTCGTCGACCCGCAAGATGTCGGGTCGGTCGCTCGAGAACTGCAGCGGGAGCGTGGCCGGGTCGGCGAAGGAGTCGTCTGCGCGGACGGCGCTGATGATGGTGTCGCTGGTGTCCACCGCGGGCTCGAGGCCGTCGAACCAGGGGTTGCGGCCGCGCAGGTCGAGGGTCGCGCCCGGCTTGAGGGTCAGGTCGGGCGGGGCGAGGCTGAGCGTTGCTACCTTCGTCGGGATCGCCCCCGTGACCCGGACCGGGAAGCTCCGGACCGGCGCCGCCGACGAGCGGGCCAGGCGGAACCGCCAGCGGCCGGCATGGACCGTCTCGCGCTTGGCGCCGGCGTCCCAGGTCCGCAGCGTCCGGGTCAGCGGAACGGTGATGGCCAGGCGCTGGCTGCGTCCGGGCTTGAGGACCCGCGTCCGTGCGAAGCCGACCAGCCGCTGCTTGAAGTCCACGCCCGCGGGTGGCGCGGCATAGAGCTGCGCGACGGTGGCGCCGGCGCGGCGGCCGGTGTTCTTGACGCGGAAGGTCACCCGCACGCGCCCGGTCGCGCGGGCCCGCTTGTGGCTGACCTTGGCCTTGAGGTAGCGGAACTTGGTGTAGCTGAGCCCGTATCCGAACGGCCAGGTGGGGGTGCGGGTGAAGTACATGTACGTCCGGCCGAGCCCGCCCGTCTTCTGCGGGGCGAGATCGTAATCGGACTTGGGCGGCAGCTGGCTGTCACCCGAGTACCAGGTGAAGCTCAGGTGCCCGGACGGGTTGGTGCGGCCGAAGATGACGTTGGCGGCGGCGAGGCCCTGGCGCTGGCCGTTGGCGGCGCTGAAGAGGACCGATGCCACCTGCTCGCGTGCCTTGGTCAGGTCGACCGGGCCGGCGGACTGGTCGACGAGCACCGTGCGGGGGTTGCCGAGGGCGGCGACCTGGTCGACGAGCTGGGCGTAGTTACCGGGGAGCGCGAGCGTCTTGCGGTCATAGCCCTCCGTGCCGACGTCGGTGTCGGTGCCGATCATGACGACGACCAGGTCGGCGGCCTTGATCGCCGCCTGTGTCCCGGGCTTCAGCGACGGCGCGCCTGACGTCGTCGTGGAGGTGCCGGCGGCGTCGTAGACGACCTGCGCGCCCGGGACGGTCTGCTTGATGCCGTCCAGCAGGCTGACCTTCTCGTCGGGGTTGCCGGAGTACTGGCCGAGGAACACCTTGTTCGCCTGGTCGCCGACCACGACGATCTTCTTCGTCGTCGCGGGGTCCGCGGGTAGGAGGTGCCTGGTGTTCTGCAGCAGCGTGAGGCTCTCCTGCGCTGCGGTCTGGGCAAGCTTGCGGTGGGCCTCGCTCTGGATGACGGCCTTGGTGATCTTCGTGTAGGTCTGCCCGTCGCGCGGGTCGAACTCGCCCGTGCGCATCCGCTGGGTGAACACGGGCAGCAGCTCGCGGTCGATGACGCCCTCGCTGAGGACGCCCGCGGCGATCGCCTCCCGGATGTACATGGCCTTGTTCTCATCGGAGAACACCGGCCGGAGCGCATCCCAGAACGCGGGATGACCGACCTGGGCGGGGTCCCCGACGCAGTTGAGCGCGGTGCCGGCGCGCAGCGACCAGGCCTCGGCGCCGGCCCGGCCGGTGATGATCTTCAGCGTGCCGGTCCTGGTCCACAGGGCGGCCTGGCCGCCGTGGTTGCTCGTCCACCCCGGCGGGGTCCAGTCGTGCCCGCTGGTCGCCAGCGCGGCGGTTGCGGGCGACTGCCCCACCGGATTGTTGGGGTCGTCGGTGCGGTACTGGGTGCCGATCGCGCCGCAGTCGGAGGTCGTGTAGCCGCGGAACCCGAACGTCCGCCGCAGCAGGACGTTCATGGTCAGGTTGTTCGACACGGCGGGGGTGCCGTTGATCGAGTTGTAGGACGACATCGCCCCGGTCGCGTGCGCGCGCTCGATGATGTCGCGGAACTGGCGCGTGTAATAGTCGCGGATCGTGCCTTCGTCGGTGTCCGACGAGATGCCCATGCGGTCGTCTTCGACGTTGTTGAGCGCGTAGTGCTTGATCGTCGTGATCGCCTTCAGGTAGCGGTCACGCAGCTTCCCGCTCGCGGTCTGGCCCTGGAAGCCATCCACCCAGGACGTTCCGAGGGTGCCGGTCAGGAACGGGTCCTCGCCGAAGCCCTCGTCGCTGCGGCCCCAGCGGGGGTCGCGGAGCAGGTTCACGGTGGGGGAGAAGTAGTTGAGGCTGCCGTAGGCGCCGGCGGTGGGACCGAGGTTGTTCTGGCTCACGCCGAACAGCGACGGGTCGAGGAACCCGCGCGCCTCGTCGGAGATCGCGGTGGTCTCCTTCAGCAGCAGCTTCGGGTCCCAGGCCAGGCTCGCCGACAGGTTGCTCGGGAAGCTCGTCGCGCGCACGTTGTTGACGTCCACGCCGGTGGCGTTGGTCGAGTCGCCGCCCCAGAACGCGTTGACGCCGTGCAGCGCCTCGCTCCAGTACGCGTACTCCTGCACGCCCAGGCGCGGGATCGCCGGGGCATTGGTCGTCGCCAGCTGCGTCGCCTTCTCCGCGAGGGTCATGCGCGAGATCAGGTCCGCAGCGCGCTCCTCGAACGACAGGTTGGTGTCCCGATAGGCGGGAGCGGCGTGCGCGACGGCCGGCGCGCACAGCAGCGCGGTGCAGACTGCGGGCAGAACCCGGAACCTCGACATGAACCCCACAACGCCTCCCCAAACCGCGACGGAACCCGTGGGACCGGGTGGTCCCGACTGGGACGCCACGTTCCCAGAAATTCGAGACGGCGGGTCGGCCGCGGGCGGTTGCAGTTGGTCAGGGACACGAACTCGCGACACGCGGATCATGGTTGGCGCACCTGGAGGTCAGTTTCGTACACTCTGCCACGGTCGGGGACACCTCTTGGGGACACGTTCTGAGGCTGCCTCCGTAGCTCGTCATCAAAATCCTCGAGAGACTCCCGGAGGACGCGTCGCTGGAAGACATCCAGTCTCACCTCTACATCCTCCAGCGGATCATCCGCGGGCGGGAGGACGTCGCCGCTGGCCGCATCGTCGAGCAGGAGGTAGTTGAGCAGCGAACGGCGCGGTGGCTCGCGCCGTAGTTGCATCGAGTCGCTCGGCGAGTGCCGGGCACCGCCAACCACACGGCGAGGATTAGCGACGACGACACGAACTATCCGAGCGATCTGCCATGCGGTTCAGCTCATGATTCCGCGCCTTCAACCGACAAGCCGACCCCGGACTCCACGGTGTTCGTCGGACGGGCGGCGATCCCAATGACGGGAGCGCATGCGCATGGGTGCAGGAGAAGGTCTCCGGACTCCCGGAGCAGCTTGCCCCAAGGTCCGGGTCGCGAGGAACGGGGCAACCAATGGGTCGTGATGGTCGCCGAACGCTGGAAGCACAGCCGGCACCGCATCGCGCAGCGACGTCGTCGAGGCCATCCGGTCGGTTCAGCCGGAGGCCTCGTCGAGCTCAGCGACCAAGTCGCGGACTCGTAACAGGATGTCGTTGCGGATCACGCGGACCTCGTCGATCGACAGCCCCTTCGGGTCGGTCAGATCCCAGTCGAGGTAGCGCTTGCCGGGGATGTACGGGCACTCGTCCCCGCAGCCCATCGTGATCACGACGTCTGCCTTCTCAGCCAGCTCGCGAGTCAGCAATTTCGGTTGCCGGCCATCGAGGTCGATGCCGAGTTCGCGCATGACGTCGATGACCTCCGGGTGGACACGGTCCGCGGGAGTGGTGCCGGCGGAGAGGGCGTTGTGCCGTCCGGCGGCGGCGCGTTGGAAGAGCGCCGCGCTCATCTGCGAGCGGCCGGCGTTGTGAAGACAGACGAACAGCGCGGTGGCCAGGTCAGGATCCGGGGTGGGGGAGGACGACGTCGGCAGCCGCGTTCGGCGGAACGTCCGGATAGAGGATGCGCAACAGGACGATCGCGGCACCGCCGCCCAGGAACTGCGCGATCACGAAGGCGGGCACGGAGACCGGGGCGATGCCGGCGAAGGTGTCGGAGAACAGGCGGCCGACGCTGATCGCGGGGTTCGCGAAGCTCGTCGAGCTCGTGAACCAGTAGGCCGCGCCGATGTACGCACCCACAGCCGCCGGCGCCGTCGCAGTCCGGCCGCTCCGCCCCAGCGAGAAGATGACCAGAAGCAGCCCGACGGTCGCGACGACCTCCGCGAGCAGATGCGGACTGGACGCCCGGTGCGTCTCGGAGATGCTCACGGCGGCCTTGGCGAACATCGCGTTGGCGAGGACGGCACCGGCGACGCATCCGAGGACCTGGCTGGGGACGTAGGCCGCGGCGTCCCGCCACGACAGCCCACCGAAGACCGCGTCGACGAGGGACACGACCGGGTTGAAGTGCGCGCCCGACACCGGACCGAACATCAAGATGATCGCGAACAGGCCCGCGGCGGTGGCCGCCGCGTTCTCGAGCAGTCTCAAGCCGGTGTCCTCGGTGAGCGTCTCGGCAGCGATGCCCGACCCGATCACCAGGGCGGCGAGGAAGGCGGAGCCGAGGAACTCGGCGAGCAGGCGGCGGCGGAGGCCCATCGGCGCGGATCGTATCTATTGACAATCACCGATTCAATCGATAGATGTACATAGATGGCCGTCGATCTGCCGCTCGCCCCGAAGACCAAGCGCGCCGCCGGCGCCCCCTGTTGCGAGCCCGTCGCATACCCCGATGTCGACCGCGATCAGGCCTTGCGTATGGCGGAGATCGCCAAGGCGCTCGGCGACCCGGTCCGCCTGCAGCTCGTCGATGTCCTGCGCAAGCACGCAGGCAAGGTCTGCGTCTGCGAGCTGGTGCCGCTGTTCGAGATCTCTCAGCCCACGCTGTCGCACCACCTCAAGAAGCTGCGGGACGCCGGGATCGTCGACTCAGAGCGCCAGGGCCTTTGGGCCTACTACTACGTGCTGCCGGGCGCGGTCGAGGAGTTGTCGGCGTGGCTGGCCGGGTGACCACCGAGCTTCGCATCGAACCGGCCGACGAGGCGGATGTGCCGTGGCTGGGATCGCTCGTGCCCCACGACGACGTCGGCGAGTTCCTGGCAGTCAACGCCGCCGTTGCGTTGGACGGTCAGGTCGCCGCGGGTGAGTTCGCCGTGCTCGCCTCCGAGCCGAGGTGTACGGCTTCAACCATGGCGCTCTGATCACGTTCGACCGGACCGGCTTCCACCGCGAAGGCATCCGCCGCCGCGCCTACGGCCGCCGCGCCGCTGGCAGGACGGCATCTGTCGGCCTGCTCGACGACGAAGTCGATAAGGAGACAGTCGCTGGGCTGCGGCGTACCGACGGCCGTCGCCGACCTGCACGAGGGGGAGACCGTGCTCGACCTTGGTTCGGGCGCAGGCGGTGACGTGCCCATCAGCGCGGACCGCGTCGGCGCCTCCGGTCGCGCGATCGGCCTCGATACGACCGACGAGATGCTCGAGCTCGCCCGCCGCAACGCGACCGAGGCTGGCGTCGCGAGCGTCGCGTTCATCAAGGGCCACGTCGAGGCCATCCCGCTGCCCGACGCGAGCGTCGACGTCGTCATCTCCAACTGCGTCATCAACCTTTCCGGCGACAAGCCTCAAGTCCTCCGAGAGGTGGCGCGGGTCCGCGAGCCTGGCGGCCCCTTTCCCGTCTCCGACGTCATCGCCGACCCCGACATGGACGAGGCCACCAAGGCCGACATGGCGGCCTTCACCGGCTGCATCGCTGGCGCTCTGACCCGCGAGGAGTTCGAGGGAGCGCTCATCGCCGCGGGGGCTTACCGACGTCGAGATCCGCGAGACGCACCGGGTCCACGACCAGGCGGCCGCGGCGATCGTCCGCGCCACCAGACCCGCCTGAACGCGAACCGCGCTGTAGAACCTCCCGGGTGCTGACCGACGCCGTGGGCGTAGCCATTGCGTTCGCGATCGCGGTCGTCACCGTCCCGGTCGGCGTCTCCGGCGCCGTGTTCCTCGTTCCCGTGCAGATCTCGCTCCTGTCCGTTGCGAGTCCTGCGGTCACACCCACCAACCTGCTCTACAACGTCATCGCCGTCCCAGGGGCGCTGTGGCGCTACCGGGCCGCCGAGGCCTTCAGCGGCCGGCTTCCGCGGGCGATGCTGTTGGGCACGATCCCGGGCGTGCTCGGCGGCGCGCTCGTGCGCGTCAAGGTCACTCCCGGATTGGACGTCTTCCACGTTCTCGTCGCTGCGGTCCTCGGCCCGGTAGGAGCCTGGCTACTGCTCCAGCAGCCCGGACGGCAACCGGAAGCTCCACGGTTCGGCTTACGCGCCGTGACCGGCCTCGCTGCGGTCACCGGCTTCATCGGAGGGATTTACGGCATCGGCGGCGGCTCGATCCTTGGCCCGGCGTTGGTAGCTGCTGGCTATTCGCTCGAGACCGTGGCCGGCTCGGCCCTCGCCGCCACTCTGCTCACGTCGATGGCCGGCGTCGCCGCCTTCGCGGCGCTTGGGGTGACCACGGATGCCGCCGCCGACCCCGTCTGGCATCTCGGCGTCCTCCTGGGAATCGGCGGTCTCGCCGGCGGCTACGTCGGGGCCCATCTGCAGCCCCGCGTTCCAGCGACGCTGCTCAAACGCGGCCTCGGCTCGCTGGCGTTGCTGCTCGCTTTGAGTTACCTCCTCGCCGCCCTCTAGACGTTCGCAGTTGGTTAGGGTCGTGCAGGGAGTTCGACCCGCGGTACCTGCGACCTCCTGTCTCGAAGCCAGTCGGACGCGCCCAGCAGATCTCTCCGACAATCTTCAAGTCACCGCAGGCCAGAAGGGCTGGCTGGAGACGAGTCACATGGCCGACATCCGGATCACGCCAAGTCAGAGTCCCCCACACCTCAGACTGTCCGTCAACTCCGGATCCGACCTGGCCAGCATGGGTGCTCATGCGATCCGCCGAGGCCGCACGCGCGCGCGAACGCCGTCCCGCTCGAGCCTTCGGGTGCGTTGGCGTGCGTGGATAGGCCGAAATGATTCTTCGCGACGCTCAACGTGGCTGGCTTCAGCCGCGGCTGACCGCCGAGATGTCTACCCGTTGCCGGCGACGGGGTGCAGACGCTCGATGGTCCGACCGGTGGCATCGGTGACCAGGACGGCCACCTCGTCGCGCGCGGCAGGATCCTCGGCGATCATCGCCTCGTCATAAGTGTCGACAGGACGTAGCTCATGACTGTGCCACAGGTAGACATCGACTACCGCTGCGTCCAGCTTGACGGCTGCTCCCCAAAAGGCTGAAGTGGCCGGGCTCAACCGTCGAGGCGATCGCGAATCCTTCGCCGCCTCGAAGAGCGAGTTCTGCGACGTGAGCCGATCTGTGGGAACTGGATCGCTCGCGATGTTGCCTGGTCGAGGGTCTCCATGACCGAGAGTGCCATGTGCACGGCTGTGGACCTCAACTGGGTGCCACGTGCCTTCGGCCGGCCGAGGACGAGGGCGGGCCGTTTGCAGGACTTTATGCCGGAGGAGGGACTCGAACCCCCGACACGCGGATTATGATCGTGCCTAAAGGCGGCTGATTGGCTCAGTAGAGCCAATTTTGGGTCGAGTCTGATGAGCTTCGAGCGGCTCGATCTGCCGAGATTGGCACACGGTTGGCACACGGTTCGCCTGCTCGACCTGTGTGTGGTCTGAGGACTACATATCCCGCGGTAAAATGCCCACTTCTAGGCCTGCAGAGGCTTATACTTGCCGCTGCATGCGCATCTCCTTCGCCGGTCGGAACGTCGTAAGCATCGGAGCGATGCCGCTCGAGGCGCTGCGAACCGAAGGCTTCGAGCGGTTGGCCGGCGGACGAGCCAAGCAGCAAATCTCGACGCCCCAGCTTGTGCTTGCCGAGTTCGATCGTTTCCGTCTACTGGCGACGCCGGACAACCGCGTGCAGGTCGAGTTTCCGCCGGACGCGCGGCGCGACTTGATCCGTCGGACCGTTCAGGAATTGGTTGACCAGCTCAGTCCCTATCCGATTCGAGCTCTGGGATTCAACGGCCTCGTCCGGATCGATCTGTCGGAGGGAGACCAAGATCCTGTCGCGCCTCTGCTCGATCTGGCCTCCGTTGAGGAGCGGCTCGGCGTTGAGCCCGCTCGTGTTGGCGTGAAATTGACCTATCCGCTTGATGAATCCCGCACAAGCCTCGACTTGATGCCTGCCGAAGACGAAGAGCAGGCATGGGGTGGGGCTGTGAATCGTCACTACGCCAGCATGCCGGACGCGGATGAGCTATCTCGCGCAGTCGAATGGTTCGCAGATCTGCGTGAGTCCTTGCCCCAGCTAGTAGGTCGTGTACTAGCCGCCGACGGCGTCGAAGGCGAGACGCATGCTGCTTGACGACTCGCCGGTGATTGTCGCGGCCGACGACACCACTGTCGACGACGGTGTCATGGACTCCGGGTCGGACTGGAGTGATCTCGTGTCGCTGATCAGCGAACACGTCAAGGTCGAGCCCGACCGCCCAGCTGACGCCGATTTGCTCAATGCGTACGGAACCGCGCTCGGCCAGGTGAAGTACGCGCTCGCGGGACACGGTGCCGCAAGTGGCGCAATCGACACTTTTGGGAGCGACACTGCCGGCTACGCGACGAGGACATCTGATTCGTGGCTCAACGGAGCCATCGCCGGAAGTTCCATCCATAACCGCTGGTCGTTGAGTCGGTCGCACGGAATCGGATCAGCGTTTGGGTTGCGTCGGTGGAAGGCCGGGGTACGGCCTTGGTCGGACTCGCCCTTCGCGATATACGTGGGTGGCCGCGCGATCGGCGAGGACCTGGTGGCTGAAACTCCACCGGAGCCAGTCTTGGATCCGATCGTTGGCGGAGCGATCTCCCGCCGTCTCATCGGCGACTTCGCTGGGAAGGCAACCAATCGATGGCTCGACAGCGGGTTCGGAAGCCCGATGCGGCACTACGGATGGTCGCAGGGCCGCTCGACGCGGTTCGACGCAGCGTCCAGCGCTGGTTGCTGGGCGACTGGAGTCGACGCATGGTCAGGTTTGCGGTTCAGAACTCATGTTGGTGGAGAGTTGGTCGATCTGGATCAGATGGCTGCGACCACGCCGGAGCCCAGTCTGGATCCCATCCTCGGCGGGGCGATTTCTCGACAACTCATAACCGGTGCCGGGTTGCCTACACCTTCGAGTCGCCGCTTGCGGCTCGTGGATGACGAGCTAGGAGCCCTAGAGGAAGCTGAACAGATTGCTTTCGGCGCCGACCGCCCGGACGGCACTCCCCGGCGACCGCGCCTGTAGGGGCTTCATAATGAGGGGGTGCTCTTCGACGAGCCCTCCCGCTTCTATGCATCGCCTAGCGATCAGTACTTCCAGCAGGGCGACATAGTCGTCGCGCCGACCACGGTGCTCCGACGGAGTGAGGTGGGAATGTCGCCGCTGCAGGCTGGATCGTCGCTGCAGGTGCTCTGGTCCGATATTCCAGTGGGTAGCGAGACCAGCTCTGTTGTAGCTGATAGCCGGGTTTCAGCGGCGATGATTGTCTCCCACGATTGCGCGCTCGATAAGGAATTCCTTCGCGCTTACGCGGCATTGCGCCGTAATCAGATCCCAGTGGACGAGGCGATCCAACAGGCCGCATCGGACGAGTCACTCGATCGATTCCTAACAGTCGCACCCATCATTCCGTTTACTAGTGCAGCGCCGAGCACCCAAGCTGAACTGGAGCGGAATCGCGTGATTGGCTTCTATCCAATCTCGGCTAGTGATCAGCGCGGTCTGGGTGCGGGAGTAGTCAACTTGGGAGCGAGCGTCACCATTGAGCGGCATACCATCCTCGATCGCCTCGGCATCTTGTCTGCCGATGCCCGCGCGGCCCTGCGCTATGCGATGGCGCGGTATTGGCTCTACCGCGCCCCGAGCCTCACGTTCGGCATCGAGGATGCAATTGGCAAACGCATCATCGATCACCGATTCGAGCCAAGGGAATCGCTTGCTCTGACCCTCATCTTGGAAGACGGCTCCGAGATCAGCCTTGTCCAACCGATTCCTGATGCAAGCGGCGCAGGCGTTGAGCGTCCTTCCCTGTAGGGCCGCTCAGCCTGACCTTCACTGGTCACTGAGCAACCAGCCCTCCAGCTCGACCAGAATGAAGATCCTGTGGCGGCCGATCTTGCGGCTCGGGATAATGCCGCGACGGGCCCATTCGTGGACGGTGCTGACCGGGATGTGGAGGAGCTTTGCGACGTCCTTCGCGCGGAGGATGTCGGCGGCGGTGAGTGGCCGCGGCGCCTCGTCAGAGATCATCGGTCCGCCTCGGTTGAGGGGCGCCGGGAGTGGAGTTCGCGCACCGTTCCGATCGCCTGGTCGACGCTGCCGTACTTGATGCAGGTGAGCGCGACGCCCTTGGCGTTGCGGTCGACGGCACGGATGACCGGGAGGCGCGTCCAGAGGTAGGTGACGTTCTCGATGGCTCCGAGGGAGTGGGCCATGCCGTATGCGCGCAGGATCGCTCGGAGGCGGTGGTTGCTCTTGGAGTGGAGCTCGACCTCGATGGCGTGGCGGCCGCCGTTGTCGTCGACGTAGCCGAGGTCCGGGTAGTAGCCGGCGTCGTCGTCGCGGGTGAGTCGCCAGGCTCGGTCTTGGTGGAGGTCGGCAGGGCCCAGCCAGTTGCGGCCGCGGACCTCGAGTAGGGCGGCGACCCAGGAGACGGCTCGGGAGTGAACTCCGGTGACCGGGAGTTGGCTGTTCGGGAAGACAGCCGGGATGCCGTCGTCGCGGACGAGATGAGCGCCGCGACGGGTGATGCCGACGGAGCCGCCGCTGCCGTCGCGGTAGGGGAGACGGAAGGCGAGGCCGGCGGTCTCGAGGCGGCGGATGTGGTCGTAGGTCGTGCCGAGGCTTAGGCCGCCGATCGCGGCCAGGGGCTCGACGCCTGCGATGCCGAGGCGGCCCAGGATCTCGAGGACCCGAAAACTGCCAGGACCGGGCGTGCTGCTCTTGTGCTTCTTCGGCGCTGCGACCGCCGTTGGAGTTGTTGCGTTCATATCTAGGGGGCCGGTTCGACCCCGTTTCAGGACAACGAATTTCGAAATCCGGGCCGTTGCCGCTCCCTCCGGTCCTTCACCGTCGACCCCCTCCAGACCCCGACCGACTCCTCCGCACCCCTCGATTCCAAACTCCATCCTGGCTCCAGCTGCTGCCTCGCCCTCCGCTCCCCGTGTTACATCCACTGGTCCCGTTCTCGACTTCACTCACCCCACATTGCCGTTACGTGGGGGGTGTGAAGTCGAGGGCGGGACCAGCCCAGCGCTTCGCTCTGCACAGCGGAGGGCGAGGCATTTGCTACGGACCCAGCTATGGACTGCCGTTCAGGGGCTAATTGAGGGGTGCGGTGGCGTCCGCGACCGCGGCGTCTGGCCGCGCAAACGCCTCGGCGACGAGTGCGGCATCGTCGTGACGCGGGCGGTAGTGCGTGTAGCGGAGGGTCGTCGTGATGTCGGCGTGGCCCATCCACTCCTGGAGGCGGCGCATGTCGACTCGCGGGTTGGCGGCCATGACGGTGCCGAAGGTGTGGCGGAGGTCGTGGAAGCGAAGACGCCGGAGTCCGGCGCGCTCGGAGGCCTTGATGAAGCGGCGGTATAGCGCGGACGCGTCGAGGTAGTCGCCGGTCGTGCCGGGGA
Organism: uncultured Solirubrobacteraceae bacterium; assembly: GCA_964242305.1. Taxonomy (GTDB): domain Bacteria; phylum Actinomycetota; class Thermoleophilia; order Solirubrobacterales; family Solirubrobacteraceae; genus DATLGB01. The sequence continues at coordinate 155,265 of CAXTBB010000001.1, read as the reverse complement.
AGGCGAGGTCGTCGTCGGAGGTCCAGTCGCCGCGCTGGTTGAGCCGGGCCAGGGCTTCGGCGACCTCCGGTGCCATCGGGACGGAACGCACTTTGCCGCTCTTCGGTGACGAGAGGACGCCGTCGGTGACCGAGGCGGCCACGCGAATCGCGGCGTTCGGGAAGTCCACGCTGCGCCAGCGAAGCGCGACGAGCTCGCCTCGCCGCAGACCCGTGAACGCTGCGGCCAGGTAGATGGCGGCGTCTTGTTCGTCGTCGGCGGCTCGAACCAGGGCGAAGACCTCTTCGGGCTCGTAGAACCGGAGCTCGCCGCCGGGCGCAACTTCTCGCTGCGGCTTCTCGACGTCGCGGACCGGGTTCGACCTCAGCTTGTAGCGCTTCTGCGCTCGCTCCATGACGCCGTAGAGAACCGTGAGAATCTGAATCTTGGTCGTGTTGCTCATCGGCAGCGTGAGCTTCCAGGACTCGATCGCCTCGGTGGTGAGGTCCTCGACGGGCAGGGCACCAAAGGCCGGCACGAGATGGAAGTAGATGATCGACCGGTAGTTGCGCAACGTGGTCGGCTTGAGCCGCCGGTCGGAGGTCTTGTGGGCGACGTAGTCGTCGCACGCGCGCGCGAAGGTGACGCCAGTCGACACCAACCCCGGCAGCGTGCCTGCTCGAGCCTCGGCCAGGACGTCGCGCATCCAGTCCTCGGCCATCCGCTTCGTGAACGAACCGGCGGGCGGCCGACCTCGGCCAGTCCAGGCCGGACCGATCGCCCGGTGCTGACGGCGACCACCCGGCAATCGGTACAGCGCCCGCCAGACCGACCCCCGAGCACCCTCGTGGAGGTACACATGGCCGCTCGATCGGGCGGTTGGCATGCCCGAACCCTCCCCGTATCGGCACACGGTTGGCACACGATCGCGACTAGCCACGACCGCCCAACATCGGCAAAAAGCCCAGCTATGCAGGGCTTTCCAAAGTGCCGGAGGAGGGACTCGAACCCCCGACACGCGGATTATGATTCCGCTGCTCTAACCGACTGAGCTACTCCGGCGAGGGACGGCGGGGCAGTCTAATAGGGCGTGACGGGGGCCTCGTCGGCCTCGGTGGTGCCCATGCGGATGGGGGCGGTTTGGGAGGTGGAGCCGATCGGGTGATGGTCGGCGATGGCGGCGAGGCCGACGCGGGGCATGTTGGCGTAGATGGCCTCGGAGGCGCCGGGCGGGACGTTGTAGGTCTCGTGCCAGATGCCCACGTCGCCGGAGTCGCGGACGAAGCGGTTGAACTGCTTCCAGGCGGGGAGGTGGAGGGCGTCGGGGTCACGGGCGAAGCGGTCGAGGTGCTCGAAGGAGCGCCAGTACTGGAGGATGGCGGGGCCGCCGTGGAGGAACACGAAGTGCCAGCCGAGCAGACCGGCGGAGGGTTCCTTGTCGAGCTGGCGCAGCATGCGCGGCATGGCGACGAAGACCGGGAGCCACCTGCGGACGCGGAGCGGCTTGTTGATCCGCATCCCGATCAGGAAGACGACGATGCCGTCGGGGGCGGCGCCGGCGTAGCGGCTGGGGAAGAGGGTGGCCATGGCGGCAACCTAGAGGGGCGGTCGTTCGCCGGCAAGCGCACGGGACCCCAGCAGCCTGAAGCGCAGAGGGCGCGGGTAGGTCGCAATGGTGATGACCTCCGGGCCAACCGACCTCGCGCCGTTTCATCCCGGCGTCCATGCCCCGCGGGCACCACGCCCGCGATCATGCGCGCCCCGCGCATGACCACCATCGCCCGAGAGTCGTTCAACGAGGTCTTCGCCCCCGGTGGGCTGGCGCGGCCGCACGCCGCCCAGCTCGCGCACGCTCTCGCGGACCTGGGGCCTGAGCAGCTGGCCGAGGCGGGCAAGCGCCGTGACGCGATCTTCATGCAGCAGGGCATCACCTTCGACGCGGCCGGGCCGGACGCCGAGGGGCCCGTGCACGACCGGCCGTTCCCGCTCGACCTGGTCCCGCGGATCATCCCCGCCGAGGAGTGGGACGCCATCGAGATCGGGCTCTGCCAGCGCATCAAGGCGCTCAACGCGTTCGTGGACGACGTCTATCACGGGCGCGAGATCGTCCACGACGGGATCGTCCCGTGGGACCTGGTGGTCTCGCGACCGGCCTTCGCTCGCGCCGCCCACAACATCCGCCCGCCCGGCGGCGTCTACTGCCACGTGTCCGGCTGCGACCTGGTCCGGGACGCGGACGGGACCTGGAAGGTGCTGGAGGACAACGTCCGCACCCCGTCGGGCATCTCGTACGTGCTCGAGAACCGCAACGCGATGACCCGGCTGCTCCCGCGCCTGTTCGCCGACTACCGGGTGCGGCCCGTCGACCACTATCCGACGCTCCTCAGACGGGCCCTCAACGAGGTCGCCCCCGTCGGTTCCGAGGAGGACCCGACCGCGGTGGTGTGGACGCCGGGGCCCTTCAACTCGGCCTACTTCGAGCACGCCTTCCTGGCCCGCCAGATGGGCGTCGAGCTGGTCGAGGCGTCCGACCTGGTCGTCCACGACGCGACCTGCTTCATGCGCACGACGTCCGGCCTGCAACGGGTCCACGCGATCTACCGCCGCATCGACGACGACTTCATGGACCCGATGGAGTTCCGGCCGGACTCGGTCCTCGGCGTGCCGGGCCTGATGCGTGCCTACCGGGCCGGCACGGTGGCGGTCGTCAATGCGGTCGGGACGGGCGTCGCCGACGACAAGGCGATCTACCACTACGTGCCGGAGATGATCCGCTACTACCTCGGCGAGGCGCCCCTGCTCGACAACGTGAAGACGTACCTGCTCGCCGACCGCGACACGCGCAACTCCGTGCTGGAGCGCCTCGGCGAGCTCGTGGTCAAGCCGACCAGCGAGTCCGGCGGCAAGGGCGTCTTCATCGGCCCGGGCGCGACGGACGAGCAGATCGAGGCCCAGGCCGCTGCCGTGCGCAAGGAGCCCGAGCGCTGGATCGCGCAGGAGCTCGTCCAGCTCTCCACCGTCCCGACCGCGATGCCCGACGGCTCGCTGGTCCCCCGGCACGTGGACCTGCGCCCGTTCGCGGTGATGGGGGAGAAGGTCTCCATCATCCCCGGCGGCCTCACCCGCGTAGCGCTCAGAGAGGGCAGCATGATCGTCAACTCCTCCCAGGGCGGTGGCTCGAAGGACACGTGGGTGCTCGAGTCCGAGCAGACCCGACGCGCCGACCAGCCCACCTCCGAGTTCACGCCCGTGCGCATGCCCGGCCTGCATTCCGGTGGCGACTGGATGTCCCAGCAACAGCAGCAGCAGCAGACAAGGCAGGGGGGCCCACCTCCGCCGGCTATTACGGCCTTCGACGAGCTGCCGCAGGACGGCCGGCTCCGGCACCCCTGAGATGCTCTCCCGGATCGCCCACGAGCTGTACTGGATCGGCCGCCGCCTGAGCCGCGCCGAGCACACCGCCCGCATGCTCGACGGCGTCTTCCACGCCGACCTCCAGGCCCGCCCCGACAACCCGGCCCAGTGGCGGCTGAGCTGGGACAGCCTGCTCGCGATCATGGGCGCCGAGCACCCGACCGACCTGCCGGCCACGAGAGAGGAGGTCCTCACCCGCCTCACGCTCGACCACGACGACCCCGCCGCGATCCTGCACTGCGTCACCCGCGCACGCGAGGGCGCCCGCACCGTGCGCGACGTCTTCTCCGCCGAGATGTGGGAGGCGATGAACACCTTCCACCTCAGCCTCCTCAGACAGGACGTCTCCGCCGCCCTGCGGGCCGGCCCGTACTCCGTGTACGCGCTGGTCAGAGAACGCTGCGGCCTGTTCTGGGGCGTGACCCGCCGCACCATGCTCCGCGACGAGGCGTCGGCGTTCCTCGAGGCCGGCGCCTCCATCGAGGCCGCCGACATGGTCCTGCGCATGCTCCGCGTCGCGCTGCCGCCGCGGGAGGGCACCCCGCTCGAGTCCGAGAGCCACCTGCGCGACGGTCAGGCGCTCGCCGTCCTCCAGGCGGTCGGCGGCGTGCAGGCGTACCGCCGCGCGATCCCGGCCCCGCCGCTGGCCGGCCCGGTCGCCCGCTTCCTGCTCTACGAGCGCGCCTACCCCGACGCGGTCGCCTCGTCGGTGGACGTCCTCCACGCCGCGCTGACCTCCGCCGATCACCAGGCCCGCAACAGCCCGCCGGTGCTGCGCGTCGGCCGCCTGCTCGCCGACCTCGAGTTCCGCAGCCGCGCCTCCCTTCAAGACGCCGACCTGCCTGGCACTCTTTCCCAGGTGCAGCGCGAGCTCCTGCTGGTGGACGCCGACATCACGCAGCGCTACTTCGGTGGCGCCACGGTCGCCCACCGGCTGATCACCGCATGAACTTCGCGATCCGCTACCTGACCGAGTACCGCTACGAGGCGCCGGTGACGGACAACCTCAACGCGCTCCGCGCCCGCCCGGCCATCACGCCGACGCAGGAGGTGGAGGACTTCGGCGTGCGCATCGAGCCCGAGGCCCGCCTGTCCACCCACGCCGACTACTTCGGCACCACCGTGATCGAGTTCGGCATCACCCGGCCCCACGAGCACCTCGCGGTCGACGTCCGCGCGCGTGTGTCCACGAGCGTCCCGCCGCCCGCGCCCGACCCGGTCTGGGAGGACCTCGAGACGCCCGCCTACCAGCAGGCCGGCGTCGAGTTCCTGCTGCCCTGGAGCACGGATTCGCACGACATCCGCATCGACGAGATCGTGGGGGACGCCCGGGCGGCGACGCCGCTGGCGACGCTCAAGCAGCTCGTGGAGCTGATCCCCGACCGCTTCGCCTACCGCACCGGCGTCACCTACGTCGGCTCCACGGTGGACGACCTGCTCGACGCCGGCGCCGGCGTCTGCCAGGACTTCGCGCACCTCGCCTTGCTGGCGCTGAGACGCAACGGGATCGCATCCCGCTACGTGTCCGGCTACCTGTTCGCGCCGCCGACGGACGACCTCTCCTCCGACTCCGCGGAGGTCGACACGCACGCCTGGGTGGAGGCGCTCATCCCATCCGGACCCACCCACCCCGAGCCCAAGTGGGTCGGCCTGGACCCGACCAACCGCTGCCTCACCGGCGAGCGGCACGTCAAGATCGGCCACGGGCGCTCGTACGCCGATGTCCCCCCGATCAAGGGCGTCTACCGCGGGGCCGGCACGACCGACCTCAGCGTGGTTGTGAAGATGCAGCGCCTGGGGTAATACGCGCGTCACCATGAGCGACGGACAGCTGGAGAAGGGCCTCAAGCCGCGACACCTGACGATGATCTCGCTCGGCGGGGTGATCGGCGCCGGCCTCTTCGTGGGCTCGGGCGCGGTCATGAACTCGACCGGGCCGGCGTCGATCCTCTCCTACCTCGCCGCCGGGCTGCTCGTCGTGCTGGTCATGCGGATGCTGGGGGAGATGGCGGTCGCGGACCCGACCGTCGGCTCCTTCGTCGAGTACGCGCGCAAGGCGACGGGCGACCAGGGCGGCTTCATGATCGGCTGGCTGTACTGGTACTTCTGGGCGATCGTGCTGGCGATCGAGGCGACGGCCGGCGCCGAGATCATCCGCAACTGGATCGACGCCCCGCAGTGGCTGATGGCGCTGATCCTGATGACCGCGCTGACCGCCACCAACCTGACCTCCGTCAAGAACTACGGCGAGTTCGAGTTCTGGTTCGCGTCCATCAAGGTCGCGGCCATCATCGTCTTCATCCTGATCGCGATCGGCTACCTGCTCGGGATCGGCGGCGACTCGCCCGGGCTGTCGAACCTGACCACGGACGGCGGCTTCTTCGCCAAGGGCGGTGTCGCCGTCCTGAGCGGCATCGTGGTGGTGATCTTCGCCTTCATCGGCGCGGAGATCGTGACCATCGCGGCAGCGGAGTCCGAGTCGCCCGAGAAGGCGGTGGCCAAGGCGACCAGCGCGATCGTCTGGCGCGTGCTCGTGTTCTACGTGCTGTCGGTGTTCCTGGTCATCGCGATCCTGCCCTGGAACGACAGCAAGGTCGGCAACTCCCCGTTCATCGCCGCCCTGGACAAGATCGGGATCGCGGGCGCGGCGGACATCATGAACGCGATCGTCGTCACCGCCGTGCTGAGCTGCCTGAACTCGGGCATCTACACCGGATCACGGATGCTGTTCTCGCTGGCCAAGCGCGGCTACGCGCCGCAGGCGCTCGTCGAGACCAACGGCCGCGGGGTCCCGGTCAAAGGGATCCTGCTGACGGTCTCGATCGGCTTCCTGAGCGTGATCGCCAACGCAATCTCGCCCGACACGGTGTTCGAGTTCCTGGTCAACTCGAGCGGCGCGGTCGCCCTGTTCTGCTACTTCGGGATCGCCGTCTCCCAGCTGATCCTGCGTCGCCGCAGCGGCGACGAGGACTGACGCTGAAGATGTGGCTGTTCCCGTATCTGACCGTGGCCACCATCGCCGCGATCGTGGTCGTGATCGTCGCGATGGCGACCGTGAAGGAGGTCCGCTCGCAGCTGTTCGTCAGCCTCATCTCCCTCGGGGTGGTGGCGCTGGCGGGATGGCTGCACCTGCGCCGGCGGGATACCGTGACGCCGCGTGCTGCTGGCGGTCCCCAACCTGTCTGAGGGCACCGGCGCGCTCGCGCCCGCGTTCGGCCCGGCCGTCATCGACGTCCACGCGGACGTCCACCACAACCGCACGGTGGTCACCATGCCCGCCGATCTCGACGCGCTGCTGGGCGGCATCCGCGCCGCCATCGACGCGATCGACCTGCGCGCGCACGCGGGCGTGCACCCGCGCGTGGGGGCGGTGGACGTCGCCCCGATCGTCTTCACCCGCCCGGCCGAGCGGGGGGTCGCCGTCGCGCTGGCGCTCGTGCTGGCCGACGAGATCGGCCGCCTCCGCGTCCCGGTCCATCTGTACGGGATGTTCGGCCGCACGCGAGCCGCGGTCCGCAAGGAGCCCGGCGCGTCGGACTTCGGCCCGCAGGCCGCGCATCCGACGGCCGGGCGCACGCTGGTCACCGCGCGCCCGCCGCTGACCGCCTTCAACGTCTACGTGGACACGTCACTCGCGCACGCGAAGGAGATCGCCGCGGCGATGCGGCAGCTGCCCGGCGTCGTCGCCCTCGGCGTCCCGGTCGGGGACCGCGTCCAGGTCACGGTGAACCTCGAGGGGGAGACCACCCCCGAGCAGCTCACCGCGGCGGTCGCGGAGCACGCCACCGTGGTCGACACCGAGCTGGTCGGCCTGGACGCGCGCTTCATAGACTGAACGGCATGGCCCAGACGAAGCGCAAGCGCCGGACGAAGCACCGCGGCAACGCGGCCGGGATGGTGGAGGTGCGGGGTCGCACGGGGAAGTCCGTCGCCGGCGCTCCGACCAAGAACGGAAGGGCGGCGACGAGCAACGGGCGCTCCTCTCGCGGTCCCGTCCCGCCCAAGCCGCCGTCGCTGCAGAGCGCGGCGCTGAAGGCCCTCTTCGGGGTCGTGATCCTGTTCATCTTCTTCCGCTTCGTCGGCAACAAGAACACGACGGGCCAGGCCCTGGGGTTCTGCGCGGTCGCCTTCGTCCTCTACACCCCGATCATGTACTGGACCGACAAGTTCCTCTACGCGCGCAGGACGCGCCAGCAGACCGCGAAGCGCTGATGGACGTCCGCATGCTCACCGTCGGGCCCGTGCAGGAGAACTGCTTCGTCGTCGAGCTGGACGGCCGCGGCTTCGTCGTCGACCCGGGGGACGAGCCCGAGCGCATCCTCGAGGCCGTCGGCGACCTCACCGTCGAGGCGATCCTGCTCACCCACACGCACTTCGACCACGTCGGGGCGGTGGCACCGGTCGCGCGGGCGACGGGCGCGCCCGTGTACTGCCCCGCGCTCGAGCAGCACGTGCTCGCCAACGTCATGGACTACGTGCCCTGGCCCGGCTTCGGCCCGTTCGAGTCCTACGACGCCGACCACCTGCTCGAGGGCGGCGAGCGCCTGCAGCTCGCCGGCCTCGACATCGACGTCATCTTCACCCCCGGCCATTCGCCGGGCCACGTCACCTACTCCGTCCCCGACCAGGCCGCCGTGTTCAGCGGCGACGTCCTGTTCCAGTCGAGCATCGGCCGGACCGACCTGCCCGGCGGCGACCACGCGCGGCTGCTGCAGTCGATCGCCGAGCTGCTGACCGCGCTGCCGCCGGAGACGCACGTCCTGCCCGGTCACATGGGGCCGACCACCCTCGGCGTCGAGCGCGCCACCAACCCCTTCCTGCAAGAGCTCGTCTAAGTGCCGGAGCGCCTTCAGGCTCCGAAGGGCACCTACGACGTGCTCGGCGAGGACGCGCTCGCCCGCGACGCGCTCGAGGCGACCGCGCGGCGGATCCTCGACCGGGCCGGCTACGCGCGCATCGAGACGCCCGCGTTCGAGCCCACCGAGCTGTTCGCGCGCGGAGTCGGCGCCAGCACCGACATCGTGCGCAAGGAGATGTACTCCTTCGAGGACGCCGGCGGCCGGTCGCTGACGCTGCGCCCGGAGGGGACCGCGCCCGTCTGCCGCGCCTACCTGGAGCACGGGATGCACAAGCGCCCGCAGCCGGTGAAGCTCTGGTACCTGTCGAGCTTCTTTCGCGCCGAGCAGCCGCAGAAGGGCCGCTACCGCCAGTTCTGGCAGCTGGGCGCCGAGGCGATCGGCTCGGAGGACCCCGCCGTCGACGCCGAGCTGATCGTCCTGCTGGCCGAGCTGCTGGAGGCGCTCGGCTCCCAGGGCATCCGGCTGCGGATCGGCTCGCTGGGGACGCCGGCGTCGCGCGCGGCCTACCGCGAGGAGCTGCAGGCCTACCTGCGCGCGCTGCCGGACCTGCCGCAGGATGTCGCCGAGCGCATCGAGGACAACCCGCTGCGCGCGTTCGACTCCGCGCCGGAGCTGATGGAGGACGCGCCGCGGCTGCTCGACCGCCTCGACCAGGACGACCAGGACCACTTCGCCGAGGTCCGCGAGCTGCTGGACGGGGTCGGCGTCGCCTACGTGATCGACACGACGCTGGTCCGCGGCCTGGACTACTACACGCGCACGGTGTTCGAGTTCACCTCCGACGCGCTCGGCGCCCAGTCGGGGGTCGGGGGCGGCGGGCGCTACGACGGGTTGATCGAGCAGCTCGGCGGCGCGCCGACGCCGGGCGCCGGCTGGGCGGCTGGGATCGAGCGGATGCTGATGAGCTCCCAGCAGGCCGCTGTCGCCGCCGCGCCCGTCGAGCTCTACGTCGCCGGCCACGATCGGCGTCGCGCATTCAAGCTGGCGGACGACGCCCGTCGGGCCGGGCATGCGGTTCGCTTGGAACTCGCCGGCCGTTCGGTGAAGGGGGTCTTCAAACAGGCCAGTCGTCTCGGCGCCCGGTACGTTGCCCTCGCTGAGGAGGACGCGGTGCAGTTCCGGGACCTCGAAGCTCCCGGACACGACCCCGAAGCCGTCCCTTACGAGAACATCATGCACCGAATCCGAGGCAACCAGATCTGATGCGCACGCCGCGCGCCAACGCCTACCGCGACCGCTGGGCCGGCGAGCTGCGGGCGGCCGACGTCGGCCAGACCGTGCGCGTCGCGGGCTGGGTGCACCGCCGCCGCGACCATGGCGGGCTGATCTTCATCGACCTGCGCGACCGCTCCGGGTTGCTGCAGCTCGTCTTCCACCCCGGCGAGGGCTTCGCGACCGCCGAGTCGCTGCGCTCCGAGCACGTGATCAGCGTGGCCGGGGAGGTCGTCGCCCGCGAGGAAGGCGCCGTCAACCCGAACCTGGACACGGGCGAGATCGAGATCGCCGTCGCGTCCTTGGAGCGCCTCGCCGTCGCCGTCACGCCGCCGTTCCCGGTCGACGACGAGTCGATCGTCGTCGGGGAGGACCTGCGCCTGGCCAACCGCGTCGTCGACCTGCGCCGGGCGCAGATGACCCGCAACCTGACGATCCGCTCGCGCGTCAACCAGGCGATGCGCGCCTACCTGGACGCGCACGACTTCCTCGAGGTGGAGACGCCCATCCTCACGCGCTCGACGCCGGAGGGCGCGCGCGACTTCCTCGTCCCCGCCCGCCGCCAGCCGGGTGCCTTCTACGCGCTGCCGCAGTCCCCGCAGCTGTTCAAGCAGCTGCTGATGGTGAGCGGGTTCGAGCGCTACTACCAGATCGCCCGCTGCTTCCGCGACGAGGACCTGCGCGCCGACCGCCAGCCCGAGTTCACCCAGCTCGACGTGGAGATGTCCTTCGTCGACGAAGACGACGTCATGAGTCTGATGGAGGGCGTCATGGCCGCCGTCTTCGAGGCGACCGGGTTCCCCGCCGACGCCCCGCCGTGGCCGCGGATGACCTACGCGGACGCGATCGCCCGCTACGGGTCCGACAAGCCCGACCTGCGCTTCGGCCTCGAGTTCTCCGACCTCGACGTCACCGGGACCGCGTTCCGCGTCATGGGCGGCGCGTCCGTGCTGCGCGGCTTCAACGCGGGCCCGCGGGAGGTCGTGCGCCGCGAGCTCGACGAGCTGACGGAGCACGCCAAGCGCCACGGCGCCCGCGGCCTGATCTGGGCCGTCGCCGGCGAGGACGGCGGCTGGGCGCGCACGTCGGCCGGTCCGCTTGAGGAGGAGCACCGCCGCTCGATCTCCGCGAGGCTCGGCGCTGCCGCCGGCGACCTCCTGCTCATCGTGGGCGACGCCACGGAGGCGCTGGGCGAGGTGCGCCTCGAGATCGCGCGCCGCTACGGCCTGGTCGAGGGCCGCCCGAACGCGATCACCTGGGTCACCGACTTCCCGATGTTCGAGACCGCCGCCGACGGGTCGCTGACGGCGATGCATCATCCGTTCACCGCCCCCAAGGCGGGCGATCTGTCGCGCGGGTACGACCTCACCCTCAACGGCACGGAGATCGGCGGCGGCTCCATCCGCATCCACGACGCCGAGGTCCAGAAGCAGGTCTTCGAGACGCTGGGCATCAGCGAGGAGGAGGCCCGGGCGCGCTTCGGCTTCCTGCTCGACGGGCTGCGCTACGGCGCGCCGCCCCACGGCGGCATCGCCATGGGCATCGATCGCATCGTGGCCCTGGTCGCCGGCGAGCCCTCGATCCGCGACGTGATCGCGTTCCCGAAGACGGCCTCGGGGTCCGATCCGCTCACGGGCGCGCCCGCGCCCGTGGACCGCGAGCAGCTCGACGAGCTGTTCCTGCGGTCCACCGCCCCGCCGGCCTGATTTTCTCAAGAGCACGCGGGGGCGTGCCGATGTGAGGAGGGACATGGATCAGATCTCGGCTCCGATGCGCATCGTCCTGGCCGTCGCGGTGGTCTTCCTCGCGGCCTACATGTTGGTGCTCAAGCCCAAGGACGAGAACCGTGCCCCCCTCACGCCGGCCACCACCACGCCCGCCACGGCCAGTGCCTCGGACGGCAACACCGCGTCGACCGGCCTGGGCAAGGCCGTCGAGGGCGCCCGCGGCGCCTCCGACAAGGTGACCGCTGCCCAGAACGCCGAGGCCGCCAAGACCGGCGACGAGCAGACCGCCGCCACCGGCAGCACGCCGAGCACCTCCAAGTCGACTCCGTCCACCACCGGCAAGAGCGCGCCGAGCACCGCCGCCGCCAAGGCGGCCGACCCGTCGCTGGCCAAGCTGCCCAAGTGGCTGCAGCGCAGCATGGACAAGAAGGTCGTCGCGATCCTCTTCACCAACGACAAGGCCTCCGACGACCGCCGCACCCGCGCCGCGCTCAAGCACGCCTTCACCGCCCACGGCAAGGTCGTCAAGCGCGCCGTCCCCATCTCCCAGATCGCCAGGTACCGGTCGGTCGCCGAGGGCGTCGACGTCCAGCAGTCCCCGACGCTGATGGTCATCGACCGCTCGCGGCACGCCCAGGCGCTGGTCGGCTACTCGAGCGTCGACGCGATCAACCAGGCGATCATCGACGGCCTGCTCGCCACCGACCGGCCGATCGAGAAGGTCAAGTACCTGCAGACGGTCCAGACCGAGTGCCGGCAGGTCGCCAAGGCGCAGATCATCGGCGTGTCCGAGGGCGACACCTTCGCCGGCGAGAAGGCGAACCTCAACCACGTCATCGCCGTCAACGCCTCCTCGCTCGGCACGCTGCGAAACGCCGCCGCGCCGGCCGCCTACAAGGGGCTCAAGCACACCGTCAACGCCTACCTGGCCTCGCAGCTGGGCATCTACCGCGCCATCAAGTCGCAGGCGGTCGGCGGCAAGACGATCGACACCAAGACGCAGCGCACCATCATGCGCCGCAACGACAAGCTGCAGGACCGCACCAGCCGCGACCTCGCCGCCGTCGGCATCAACGCCTGCACCTGAACCCACTTCCCCGCATACTCGTTCCTCCTCCTCAATGCCGCAAAGGGCCCGCTCGCAAGGCGGGCCCTTTGCGGTGCTTAGGCTGGACGGCGTGTTCCGCGAGCACCTCGAGTACCCGGTCGGCCGCGGCCTGACCGCCGGCGAGCGCGGCGTCGCCGGCGGGGCGCTGTGTGGGGACCTGGTCACCGTCTCCGTCCGGGTGGAGGGCGATCGCGTGGTCGAGATGGGCTGGGAGGCGAGCGGCTGCGGGGCGACGCACGCCGCCGCCAGCGCGGCGACCAGCCTCGCCCTCGGCGAACCGGTCCTCCGCGGGGGTCAGGTCTCGACCCATGACATCTCGGAGGCGCTCGGTGGGCTGTCGCCCGGGAAGCTCCATGCCGCGGAGCTCGTCAGCGACGCGTTCCATTCGGCGTTGGGCGCTGCGGTTCGCGCAACTGCGGCATCGAAGGGGTGGGACGGAACCGTCGTGGCGATGAGCGGCGGGGTCGACTCGGCCGTCGCTGCCCTGCTGTGTCCGGGTGCGGTCGGCGTGACGGTGGAGCTGTGGCGGGATCCCGAGAACGATGCGGAGGCGTCGTGCTGCTCGGCGTCGGCGGTGCGGGCGGCGCGGTCGGTCGCGCACGGTCTCGGGATGGCGCACTTCACCCTCGACCTGCGCGACGAGTTCCGCGCCGGCGTGGTGGACCCGTGGCTCGCTGACCACGCCGCCGGCCTCACGCCCAACCCGTGCGTGCGCTGCAACGGCCACGTCCGCCTCGACGCGATGCTGGCCTTCGCCGACCGCCTCGGCGCCGCGCATCTGGCCACGGGCCACTACGCCCGCATCGACGCCGACGGCCGGCTGCGCGCGGGCGCCGACCCCGCCAAGGACCAGGCCTACATGCTGGCCGCGACGGCGCCCGAGACGCTGGCCCGCCTGCGCTTCCCGCTCGGCGAGCTGACCAAGCCGGAGGTGCGCCGGCTCGCGCGCGACGCCGGGCTGCCGGTGGCGAGCACGGCGGAGTCGCAGGACCTGTGCTTCCTGGCGGGGGTGGGGAAGGCAGGGTTCCTCGAGCGTTTCGGCGGCGCGGACGTCCCCGGCGACATCGTGCGGGACGGCGCGGTCGTGGGGCGCCACGAGGGGGCGTCGGGGTTCACGGTCGGGCAGCGGAAGGGCATCCGGGTGGCCGCCCAGGAGCCGCTGTACGTGCTGGGGAAGCACGGCTCGACGGTGGTCGTCGGGCCCAAGGACCAGCTGCAGGTGAAGGAGGTGCGGGTGCGTGACGTGGTCCTGTACGCCTCACCTGACGCCGTTCGGTTGCGCTACCGGTCGCGAACTGTCGGATGCAGGGTGGAGGGCGAGCGCGTGCTGCTCGACGAGCCGGTCGACGACGTCGCCCCGGGCCAGGTCGCGGTCTTCTACGCCGGCGACTCAGTCGTCGGTCACGGCACCCTCCACGTCTAAGACCCCCATAGGGGTCCTAATTCGTGGAGCTTGCCTCCGCGCGGATCTCCTCGCCGCGCTGGATGAGCTCGCGCTTGTGCTTGCGGTGGCGCCAGTAGAAGAAGGCGACGATCGCGACGACGATCGCGACCGCCCCGTAGACGCCGATCTTGGTGATGACACTCTCGAAGGCGTGCCCGGCGTAGTAGGCGCCGAGGCCGACGCCGGTCGCCCAGCAGATCCCGCCGAGCGCGTTCCAGAACACGAACGTCGGCCACGACATCTTGTTCATGCCCGCCAGCCAGGCCGAGGCGATGCGCAGGCCGCTCACCCAGCGCCCGAGGAAGACCGCCTTGGGGCCGTGCTCGGCGAAGAACGGCTCGCCCATGTCGAGCAGGGCGAGGCGCTGGCTGTACATCGGCCCCGGCTTGGTGAAGATCCGGCGGCCGTAGCGGCGGCCGATCGCGAAGCCCACGTTGTCGCCGATGATCGCCGCCGACGCGGCCAGGACGATCAGCAGCGTGATGTCGAGATCGCCGCGGTGGGCGGCGATCGCGGACACGATCAGGGCCGTCTCGCCGGGGAGCGGAACCCCCATCGTCTCGACCGCGATCAGCCCGAAGGTGGCGGCGTAGCCGAGATTGGAAGAGAGCTTGATCAACGCCAGCAGCGGCACCAGCCGAGACTACCCTCAGGCCGTGCGCTCGGATGAGATCCGCGAGACCTACCTGTCCTTCTTCGAGCAGCGCGGCCACCTGCGCCAGCGCTCCGGATCGCTCGTCCCGCCCGCCACCGACACGTCCGTCCTGCTCACCACGGCGGGCATGCAGCCCTTCAAGCCGTTCTTCGCCGGCCAGCAGGCGCCGCCGCGCAACCGGCTGACGAGCTGCCAGAAGTGCTTCCGCACCGTCGACATCGAGGTGGTCGGCAGCACCACCCGGCACCTGACCTGCTTCGAGATGCTGGGCAACTTCAGCTTCGGCGACTACTTCAAGGCCGGGGCGGTCGAGTTCGCCTGGGACCTCAGCCTCAACGGGCTCGGGTTCGAGCCGGCGTCGATCTGGGTGACCGTGCACGAGGGCGACGCCGCGCTCGGCCTCGGCCCCGACGAGGAGGCCATCGCCGCGTGGGAGGCGATCGGCGTGCCGCGCGAGCGCATCGTCCTGCTGCCCAGCTCGGAGAACTTCTGGTCCTCCGGCCCCGTCGGCCCGTGCGGGCCGTGCTCGGAGCTCTATCTCGACCGCGGCCTCGAGTGGGGGACGGAGGACGACCTCCCCGGCGGCGACAACGAGCGCTTCCTGGAGTTCTGGAACCTCGTCTTCATGCAGTACGACCGCGACGAGGGCGGCCGGCTGACCCCGCTGCCGCAGCAGAACATCGACACGGGGCTCGGCCTCGAGCGCCAGGCGCTCATCCAGCAGGGCGTGGACTCCGTGTTCGACATCGACACCTTCGTGCCCCTGATGGACCTCGGCCGCGAGCTCGCGACCAAGCCCGACGAGCGCGCGCTGCGCATCCTCGCCGATCACGCCCGCGGGATGAGCTTCCTCCTCGCGGACGGCGTGGTCCCCTCCAACGAAGGCCGCGGGTATGTCCTCCGACGGCTCACGCGCCGGGCGATGAACCAGGGCCGGCGGATCGGCATCGAGAGCGCTTCCTTCCTGACGCAATACGCCGACGTCGTGCGCGAGCAGATGGGGAACGCCTACCCTGAGATCCTCGACCAGCGCAGCTCGATCGACATGTGGCTGGGGCGCGAGGAGGAGGCGTTCGGGCGCACGATCGAGTCCGGCCAGAAGCTGCTCGAGGACATGATCGAGCGCGCCCGCTCGGACGGCCAGGAGGGCATCGGCGCCGACAACGCGTTCCTGCTGCACGACACCTACGGCTTCCCGTTCGAGCTGACCTCGGAGATCGCCGCCGAGCACGGCCTGGGGACGGACGCGCAGGGCTTCGAGGAGCTCATGGGCGAGCAGCGCGCGCGGGCCCGCGCCGGCGCCGGTCGTGGCGGCCGCGACGACCTGCGCGAGCGCGCCGCGGCGTTCGCCGGCGCGGCTGCGCCGACGGCGTTCACCGGCTACGGCGCCCGCGAGCAGGCGACGGAGGTCGTCGCCGCGCAGAACGGCTTCGTCAAGCTCGCCGAGTCCCCCTTCTACGCCGAGGGCGGCGGCCAGGTCTCCGACACCGGCATCCTCGAGATCGTCGCCTCTGGCGACGACCCGGCGACGCCTCCGGGCGACGCTCCGGCGGCGCCGGTCACGGGCGTCGTCCGTGTGGGAGACGACCAGGTCGTCATGGTGCAGGGCGAGGTTCCCGTGGGCGCGCGCGTGGTCGCGCGCGTGGGGGAGGACCGCCGTCCCACGGAGTGCAACCACACCGCCACGCACCTGCTCCACGCCGCGCTGCGGGAGACGCTCGGGCCGCACGTGCGCCAGGCCGGCTCCTACGTGGGCCCGGACAAGCTGCGCTTCGACTTCACCCACGGCGCCCCGCTGACGCCGGAGGAGCTGCGCCGCGTCGAGGACCGGGTCAACGCCGAGATCCTCGCGAACCGGCCCGTGCGCGCGATCACCACGACGCTCGACGAGGCCAAGGCGCTCGGGGCGATGGCGCTCTTCGGCGAGAAGTACGGCGACGTCGTGCGGATGGTCAGCGTGGGGGACGGGTCCTGGTCGCGCGAGCTGTGCGGCGGGACGCACGTCCGGACGACCGCCGAGATCGGCGTCTGCAAGGTCACCACCGAGACCTCCAGCGCGGCCAACGTGCGCCGCATCGAGGCCGTGACCGGTCCGGTCGGCGTCGAGCTGCTGCGCGACCACGACCGCGCGCTGGTGGCGACGGCGAAGGCGCTCAAGACCGCGCCCGAGCACGCCGCCGACGCCGCCACGGCGCTGGTCGCCGAGCGCAAGGCGGCGCGCAAGCAACAGAAGGCGCCCGCGCCCGAGATCTCCACGGACGGCGCCGTCGACGTCAACGGCGTGCGCGTGCTCGTGCAGACCGCGACGGGCGCGGACCCGAAGGCGCTTCCCGGCGTGGCGGACAAGCTCAACGGACAGCTCGGCGAGACCTCCGTCGTCGTCCTCGGCGTGCCCGGCGAGGGCCGCGTGAGCCTGGTCGCCGCCGTCACCCCGAAGGCGGTCGCGCGCGGCGTCAAGGCCGGCGAGCTGGTCCGGACCGCCGCGGCCGTCGTCGGCGGCGGGGGCGGCGGGCGCGACACGATGGCCCAGGCCGGCGGCCGCGATCCCGAGAAGCTCCCCGAGGCGCTCGAGGCGGCCCGCGCCGCGATCGACGCCGCCCTCGCGTGATGACCGCGCGCGGCGCGCGCGGGTGAACCTGCCCGCCGGTGGCGGCCGGGTCCTCGCGCTCGACCACGGGGCGGCGCGCTGCGGCGTCGCCGTCTCCGACCCCACCGGCACCCTGGCCACGCCGCTGGCGGTGGTCGAGCGGCCCGACACGCGCAAGGGTCTCGCGCGCCTGCGCGCGGTGATCGCCGAGCAGCAGGCGAGCCACGTGGTGGTCGGCCTGCCCCTGTCCCTCAGCGGCGGCGACTCGGACCAGACGCGCGCCGCCCGCGCGTTCGCCGAGCGCCTGCAGGCGACGATCGCCATCCCCGTCTCGCTCTACGACGAACGGTTCACCACCGCGATCGCCGCGCGCGGCTCCGGGCGGGCCGACGAGGACAGCCGCGCGGCTGCGGTCCTGTTGGAGGACTGGCTGGCGCATGCGGACGTTCGTACTAAAGGACGGACGGCAACCTGACGACGTTTCCCTAAGTGGACAGCATCACGTCTCCACCGGCTCCGCCGCCGTCGACGCTCGACGCGCAGCTCGATCAGCTGCTGCGGCTGATCATCGAGGGCTTCTTCGTCCTCACCGACGGCCAGGGCCACCTGTCGAAGTGGAGCGAGCCGGCCGAGATGCTGTTCGGCCACGAGGCCGACGAGGCGCTGATGGAGCCGTTCTTCGGCAAGCTCGTCGCCACCGCCTCGCTCGGCCCCGAGGGCGACCGCTGGCGCGCGTTCCTGGAGACGGGGGAGACGCCCGGCCCCGCCGGCATGGTGCCGGTCGACGCCAACCGGCCGGGCGGTGGGACCTTCGCGCTGGAGACCGTCTTCATCCCCGTCAAGCTCGACGAGGGCTTCGACTTCTCGCTGTTCCTGGAGGACCTCGGCTTCGAGCTGCCCATCGACATGATGTTGCTGCGCATGCGCCAGCAGCACCCGGTCGTGGTGCGCGCGCTGCGCTCCGCGCTGGAGCCGAGCCAGCAGCCGTGGGAGGGCGTGCGCACCGCCGGCACGCTGGTCGCCTTCCGCGCGCTGGAGCCGACGCCGTGGATGGAGGAGGCGTGGGCGCGCCGCGAGGCCGAGCAGGCCGACGCCGAGGCCGAGCTGCAGTCGCGCATCGAAGCGCTGGAGGCCCCGGAGGTCCAGGGCACCGACGTCTACGACCTCGACGACGCGCGCGCGGTCATCGACCGCCTGCGCTGGGCGACGGAGCGCATCGAGGAGCTCGAGGTGCGCTCGCGCGTGGCCGACGACGCCGTCGCCCAGGCCGCCGACGCCCGCATCCGCGCCGAGGCCGCCGAGCGTGCTGCCCTCGACGTCCGGGCCGAGGTGTCCGGCGTCCTCGCTGCCCGTCCCGTCGACTCCGCCGGCGAAGCCGACCGCCTCGAGCTGATCGCCCGCATCGAGCGGGCCGAGCACGCCGCCGCGGAGGCCGCCGAGGCCGCCGCCACCCAGCGCGCCGCTTTCGAGGCCGAGCGCGGCCGGGCCCTGGAGCTCGAGGCTCAGCGCGCCGAGCTGCTCGCCCGGCTCGAGCAGGTCGAGTCCGTGGCCGGCTCGACCAGCGTCGCCGAGGCCGCCATCGCCGACGCCCGTGCCGAGCTGAACGCCCGCCTGGAGGCGCTCGAGCGCATCGGCGCCGGCGAAGCCGCGGCCAGCGCCGAGCTCGTCGCACGGCTGGAGACCCTGGAGCGCGCCCGCTCCGCCGAGGCCGCCGAGCTGCGCGAGGAGATCGAGCGCGTCCGCACCAGCACCGACGTCCGGGAGGACCTCGAGACCCTGCACGAGCAGGTCGCCGAGACCGCCCGCCTGCGCGAGGACCTGATCACGCTGCGCGAGCGCGCCGACGCCGCCTCGGTGGTCATGCGTCGTGGCGAGGAGCGTGAGTCCGCTGCCGTCTTCGACGCCCAGGCCGCCCGCGCCGAGCTCGGCGCCGCCCTGCACCGCGTCGAGCAGCTCGCGGAGGAGACCGCCCGCATCCGCGCGCAGCTGGAGTCCTCGCCCGAGGAGGCCGGGCTCTCCAGCGAGGACCGCCACAAGCTCGAGCTGGCCGCCGCCGGCGTCGCCGAGACCCGCACCGGCCTGGAGGCGATCCGCTTCCTGGCCGAGGAGCTGCGCCAGCAGTCCGCCGACCTGCGCGAGGAGGGCGGGCGGCTCGAGCAGCGCCTCAACGAGCTCAGCGACACCGACCATCACGCCTGGCAGGTCAGCGAGGGGTTGCGCCGCGAGCAGGAGGAGCTGCGTGTCCACCTCGACGAGCTGCGCTCGGAGCGCGAGGACATCAAGGCCCAGCTGCGCGACGCCGCGCGGGCGGCCGAGGAGGCGCGCTCGCTGGCCGAGCGCCCGCCGGCGGAGAGCGCTCCCACCCCGCTTCGCTCGCAAGACCTGGCGCCGGTCAGCCACGACGAGCTCACGACCGCCCGTGTCCGCCTGGACCAGCTGGCGGCGCAGATCGAAGCCGCCGAAGAGGCCGCTGCCGAGGCGCGCGGTGGACTCGAAAGCGTGCGCGCCGACGTCACCTGGCTCCACGAGAGCGCCGAGGAGGCCCGCCGCCTGGCCCGCGACGCCGGCGACCGCGTCGACATGGTCGACCGCGCCAACCAGACCGCCCTCGCCCAGGTCTCCACCCAGGCCGCCATCATCGAGGAGGTCGGGGCGCTGGCCCGGGCCGCGCAGGTCGACTCCAGCGAGAGCCGCGCCGAGGCCGTCGAGGCGGTCGCCGCCATCGCGCGCCTCGAGCAGACCGTCACCGCCGCCCGCGAACAGGTCGCCACCGCCCTGGCCGAGGCCGCCGTCGCCCGCGAGCAGGCCGCCGCCGCAGGCGAGGCCGCCTCCGGCGCGCGCTCGCTGATGGGCGGGGTGGGGGAGGCCGCGCGCGAGGCCGTCGCCCCGCTGGCCGCGGAGCTGGCCGACGTCACCGCCCAGCTCGACGCCGTCAACGCGGCCGTCAGCGCGCTGCACGAGCGCCCCGCTGGGGCCGACCCGGAGGTCGAGGCCGCCGTCGAGGCGCTGCGTGCCGACATCCGCTCGCTGCGGACGGCGCTCGAGGGCGCCGAGGGTGGCGACGGCGCCGCCGTGCAGGCGCTGACCGCCCGCCTCGACGCCGTCGAGGACGGCCTGCCGCACGGCCTCGACGCCCGCATGGAGAGCCTGCGCGAAGGACTGACCAACGCGCTCGGCAAGCTCGAGACCGTCACCGTGGAGATGGCGGCGACGCGGTCGGAGACCGGCGCCGGGCGCCAGGTCGTCGAGCAGCGCCTGGCCGACACCGCCGCCGAGCTGATGGCCGCTCGCACCGACGCCGACCAGGCGCGCCGCGGCCTGGAGGGCCTGCAGACCGAGGTCGCCTCCCTGCGCGAGTACGCCGCCGCCGCCAAGGCCGAGGCCGAGGCCGCCCGCGAGGCGGTCAGCACCGTCCGCATGTCCGGGTCCGCCGACGATCGCGCCGTGGCCGAGCTGCGCACGGAGGTGGCGTCCGCGCTGGCCAAGCTGTCCGAGTTCAAGGGTGGCTTCGAGGAGGCCCGCCAGGCCGCCGTGGCCGCCCGCCGCGAGGCCGAGCAGGCGCGCGCCGCCGCCGAGAAGGCCGGCGCCGTCAACGAGGCGACGGGCGAGAAGTTCACCGAGGTGTGGCAGAAGATGCTCACGTCGGCGCCCGGCCCGCGCCGGCCCGGCAGCGGCGTGTCGCTCGGCCGGCCCGCGGCCGTCTCCAGGCCCAAGGCGGCCCCGGCCGCGCGCGAGCCACGGGAGGGCTTCGACGACGATCCGCGCCCGATGGCCGTGCTCGACCTCCGGGGCAGGTTCCGAGAGCTCAATCCCGGCTTCAGCAAGCTCGTCGGGTACCACGAGCACGAGTTCCTCAAGGCCACGTGGCCGTCCGTGCTCGATCGCAAGGTCTACCCGGAGCAGAAGGCCGAGCTGGACGCGATGGCCGCCGGCGAGTGCGAGCGCGCCGCCGTCGATTCCACCTTCATGCACGGCCAGGGCCTGATGGTGCTGATCAAGGGCGAGGTCGAGCTGGTGCGCACCGAAGCGGGCGAGCCGGACCACCTGCTGCTGATCGCGGAGCCGGGCGGACCCACGGGTTGATCCGACCGCCGCGTTAGCCTGCGGCGCCGTGCCGGAGGAGCGGACACCGGAAGAGCGAGCGGCGGCGGCCGAGGAGCGGATGCGCCGCCGGGCCGCGCAGCGCGGGTCGACGCCCCCGCCCATCGTGCGCCCGCCCGCACCTGCGCCCGAACCGCCTGAGCCCGAGCCGTGGGTCCCGGTGGAGCCCGCGCCCGAACCGCCTGAGCCCGAGCCGTGGGTCCCCGTGGAGTCCGAGCCCGAGCCGTGGGTCCCCGCTGTGCCCGAGCCGCCGGCGCCCGAGCCCGAGCCGATCGCGTCACCGCCGCGCCGCACCGAGCCCCGTCCCGCGCCGCCGCGCCGGGCCGCGCCGGCGCCGCGCAAGGCACCGCCGCTCCGCGGCGACCGCCGCCGCGGGCGCCCCGACCTCCCGCCGGCCGCGCGCAACAGCTCGCGCGGCGGCCGCCGGGTGCTCGCCCTGTTCGCCGTGCTGATCGTCGCCGTGCTGGTCTTCGTCGCCGTCAAGACCTTCCAGCCGCTGCACGACGACGGCAGCGGCCTGATCCGCGTCAAGGTCCCCGCGGGGGCCAGTGTGGGGGACATCGGGAAGCTGCTCGAGGACCGCGGCGTGATCGGCTCGAGCCGCTGGTTCCAGGTCAACGCCACCCTCACCGGCAGCCGCAGCGGGCTGCGCAACGGCACCTACACGCTGCGCCGCGACATGCGCTACGGGACCGTGCTCAACGCACTCACCGACGGCCCGAAGGCGAAGGTGCTCAAGACGTTCAAGCTGACGCTGCCCGAGGGGCTGTCGCGCAAGGAGATCGCGCCCCGGATCAAGGACGATGTCGGCGGGGACTACCTGGCGGCGTCGATCTCGCCGGCGGCGCTCCGCCACGCGCGCCGGCTGGGTCTGCCCAGGTCGCGCAAGACGACGGAGGGCTTCCTCTTCCCGGCCACGTACGACCTGCTCTCCGGCGCCGAGGCGAAGGACCTCGTCACGAAGCAGCTCGATGCCTTCGCCGCCAACGTGAAGCGGGTCAGCTACCGGACGCTCATCATCGCGTCCATGGTCGAGCGCGAGGCCCAGCGCGACAGCGAGCGCCCGCTGATCTCCGCGGTCATCCACAACCGCCTCAAGGACGGGATGCCGCTCGCCATCGACGCCACCACCCGGTACCAGTTCAACCAGTGGTCCGAGCCGCTCAAGCAGTCCCAGCTCGAGTCCGACAGCCCGTACAACACGCGCATCAACCGCGGCCTGCCGCCGACGCCGATCGGCAACCCGGGGCTCGCCTCCATCCGTGCCTCCGAGCACCCCGCCAGGGTCGGCTACCTCTACTACGTCGTCAAGCCGGGAACGTGCGGGCGCCACAACTTCTCCAAGACCGACGCCCAGTTCGAGCGCGACGTCGCCGCCTACAACGCCGCCCGCGACAAGGCCGGCGGCAAGTCGCCGACGACCTGCTGATGGTCCGCCTCGGCGTGTGCGGCTGGCCCGTCGGCCACTCGCGCTCGCCCGCGATGCACACCGCCGCGCTGGCCCACCTCGGCCTGGAGGACTGGCGCTACCAGAAGCTCCCGATCCCGCCCGACGTGTTCACGGAGACGGTCCGCGCGCTGCCTGCGCAGGGGTTCCTCGGCGTCAACGTGACCATCCCTTATAAGGAGGCGGCGCTGGCGCTGGCCGACCGCGCCACGGACACCGCCCGGGCGGTCGGCGCGGCCAACACGCTGACCTTCACCGACACTGGCGTCGAGGCCGACAACACCGACGCAGGAGGCTTCCTCGACGCGGTCGGCGACGTGGCCGGTGCGCGGGCGCTGGTGCTGGGCGCGGGGGGGTCGGCGCGGGCCGTCGTGCACGCCCTCGTGGCGGGTGGCGCGGAGGACGTGCAGGTGTGGAACCGGACGCCCGAACGGGCGGTGCGGCTGACCGCCGAGCTGGGCGGCCGCGCCGTCACCCGGCCAGGCCCGGCGGACCTGATCGTGCAGTGCACCTCGGTCGGTCTCAACGATGATGATCCGCCGTTCAAGCGGCTTCCGCTGAACGCCGATACGTTCGCAACCGGCATACGCGTGGTCGACTTGGTCTATCGAGACGACGGCACGACCCTCCTGGCGGCGGCGCTCAGCCGCGGGGCGGTGGTGATCGACGGACTCGAGATCCTGGTGGGTCAAGGGGCACGGAGCCTCGAGCGCTGGACCGGGAGGCCTGCACCCCGTGACGTCATGCGGAGGGCCGCACGAGAACCCCGTCGCACTGCATGAACCCAACGCAAGCCCCCACCGAGCAACCGAGCCAGATCCGGCGACCTGGTGTGACCCCGCCGTCCCGGCGGGGCGGGTCCGGGCGCGCGCTCGACGAGGTCATCGTCGAGCTCGGCTTCGTGGCCTCGGCGGAGATGGAGGGCGCCGTCGTTGCCGCCGCCCGGTCGGGGTCCAGCCCCGACCGCGTGCTGCTGCAGGAGGGCAAGCTCACCGAGGAGCAGGTCTCGCGCGCCGTGGCCGAGCGCTTCGGGCTCGACCACATCGAGCTCTCGATGTACCGGTTGGATCCCAACGCGGCCAAGCTCGTGACCCCGGCCGCCGTCAAGCGCTACAAGGCCCTGCCCGTCTCCTTCGTCAACGACCGCACCCTGCTGGTGGCGATGGCCGACCCGGGCAACGTGCTCGCCGTCGACGACATCGCCGTCATGACCGGTTACGAGGTCCGCCCTGCCGTCGCCGCGGGCACCGACATCGAGGCCGCGCTGACCCGGCTCGCCGAGATGGGGGAGGGCGGCGCCATCGTCGAGGAGGTCGCCCCGGCCCCCGACGAGCCGCCGCCACCGCCGAACGGAGGTGGGCCAGCCGCTCCTGCCGGCCCCCTCTATGACCTCTCCGAGCTGCAGATCAAGTCCTCCGGCGAGGAGGACGCGTCCGTCATCGGGCTCGTCCACCGCGTCATCTCCGAGGCCGTCGACCGGGGCGCCTCCGACATCCACTTCGAGCCCTTCGAAGAGGAGATGAAGATCCGCTACCGCATCGACGGCGTGCTCATCGAGGCGGCCCGCATCCCGGCCAAGATCGTCCCCACCATCGTCTCGCGCGTGAAGATCCTCTCCGAGCTCGACATCGCCGAGCGCCGCATCCCGCAGGACGGCCGCGTGACCATGGAGCTCGAGACCAAGCGCATCGACCTGCGTGTGGTCACCCTGCCGACGTCCTTCGGCGAGTCGGTGGTCATGCGCATCCTCGACTCCTCCAACGCGCAGATCGAGCTCGACATGCTCGGCATGCTGCCCCAGGCCCGCGACCGCTTCACCCACGCCTTCACCCAGGCCCACGGCGCCGTGCTGGTGACGGGCCCGACCGGCTCGGGCAAGTCGACGTCGCTGTACGCCGCGCTCAACCAGGTCAACACGCCCGAGAAGAACATCATCACGATCGAGGACCCGGTCGAGTACCAGATGTTCGGCATCAAGCAGGTGCAGGTCAACAACAAGTCGGGGCTGACCTTCGCCACCGGCCTACGGGCGATGATGCGCGCCGACCCGGACATCATCATGGTCGGCGAGATCCGCGACAAGGAGACGGCCCAGATCGCCGTCGAGGCGTCGCTGACCGGCCACCTCGTCCTCTCCACGCTGCACACCAACGACGCACCGACCGCGATCACCCGCCTCACCGAGATGGGCATCGAGCCCTTCCTGGTCGGCTCCGCGATCGACGCCGTCGTCGCCCAGCGACTCGCCCGCCGCCTGTGCGACGAGTGCAAGCGCCGCGTCATGCTGCCCGCCGAGGTGCTGCGCCAGAACGGCTTCAACGTCGGCCTCGACCTCGAGTGCTACGAGCCCGTCGGCTGCGCGCGCTGCGGCGGCACCGGCTACAAGGGCCGCATCGGTCTGTACGAGGTCATGACGATCTCCGAGACCATCCGCAACATGGCCGTCGCTCGCGAGACGGCCGACGCGATCGCCCACGAGGCAGTCCGCGAGGGCATGATGCGCCTGCGCGAGGACGGCCTCGAGAAGGTCCGCCGCGGCGTGACCTCCATCGCCGAGATCGCACGCGTCGCCGGCTCCAAATAGCGTCGT
Organism: uncultured Solirubrobacteraceae bacterium; assembly: GCA_964242305.1. Lineage (GTDB taxonomy): Bacteria > Actinomycetota > Thermoleophilia > Solirubrobacterales > Solirubrobacteraceae > DATLGB01. Next base: position 130,142 of record CAXTBB010000001.1, on the reverse strand, counting down.
CGCCGTCGTGGACGGTGACCCCATCTTCTTCACCTCCGCCGGCGCCTTCCGCGCCTGGCTGGAGGAGCACCACGCCACGGAGACCGAGGTCTGGGTCGGGATGTGGAAGGCGGCGACGGGCCGGCCGTCCGTGCGCTGGGCCGAGTGCGTGCGCGAGGCGCTGTGCTTCGGCTGGATCGACGGCCAGGCCCGGCGCATCGACGACCAGTCGCACATGCAGCGCTACACGCCGCGCAAGTCGCGCCGCTGGAGCGCCGTCAACGTCCGGCTGGTCGCCGAGCTCGAGGCGGAGGGGAGGATGCGCGACGCCGGCCGCCGCGCCTTCGCCGCCCGCGACCCGGACCAGGTGCCGTACTCGACCTCCGACCGGCCTGACCGCCTGCCGCCCGAGTACGAAATCCGCCTGACCGGCCCGGCGAAGGCGTTCTGGGACGCCTGCCCGCCGAGCTACCGCAAGATGTGCGCGTTCTGGGTCACGGAGGCCAAGCGCGAGGCGACCCGTGCGAAGCGCTTCGCCGAGCTCGAGGCCGGCTGCGCCCGCGGCGAGCGCCTCGCCCGCTTCAGCCGCTGATCGCCGGCCGCAGGCGCACCGGCGCCCGCTGCGGCGTCGCCCGGGCGAACAGCGCGTGGGTCAGCCACCCCACGAGCGGGACGACGGCAGCGGTGTAGACCGCCCACTTCAGCCACGCGTCGGTCGCCACGGTCGACATCTTGGTCGCCGGCTGCACGAACGCCAGCGCCAGCCCGGTGGTGGCGTAGAGCGCCACCCGCACGTCCCGCGCGTCGCCCAGCGCCGCGATCAGAGCCAGCGCGGCGACCAGGGGAGCGTGGTAGTAGTCGAGGTCGTTGGGGTCCAGCCAGCAGCGCAGGGCGAGGGCGAGGGCGAGCAGGCGGGCGCCGTCGATGGGGGCGAGCCGGCCGTGCCGGCGCCAGAGCACGTACGCGAAGGGGACCCCGGCGAACACCAGCAGCGGATGGGCGACGGGCGACAGCAGGCTCGTCGTGAAGCGGTAGCCGAGACCGCCGTAGGGCAGCCCGACCGCGAAGGGCGTCCAGAAGCTCTGCGGGAGCACGCGCACGCCCGGCATGTGCGCGTTCTCGAGGCGCAGGCCGGGGACGGCGCTGGCCGCGTCGCGGGTGACCAGCCAGAAGCGATCGGGGTCGCCGATGATCATGGGGACGACGAACAGCGCCGCGACGCCGACGGCCGCGGCGGTGAAGCGGACCCGTCCCCGCGGCAGCACCAGCAGGATGGGCAGCCCCGCCACGAGCGCCCACTGCTTGCTGGCGTACGCGGTGCCCAGCATCACGCCGGCCAGCACGGGCCGGCCCCGCGCCGCGGTGAGCAGCGACCCGAGCGTGAGCGCGGTGGCCAGCAGCTCCTCGGGGTGGCCCCAGTGCACGGCCTTGACCGCGAACGGCGAGGCGACGCAGATCCCGACGACCAGCACCCGGTCGGCCGTCGGGCGGCCCTCCATCCGCGTCCACAGGACCCGGGCCAGGACCAGCAGCGCCGCGTAGCAGGGCAGCAGCCCGGCGTAGTAGACCGTGTTGATGTCGGCGTGGAAGACGATGGCGACGAACGGCGCCCGCAGCAGCAGCGACGCGGGGCCCTGCATCGGCTGCATCGCGAAGAAGTCGTGCAGGTTGCCGCGCAGCAGCTCGTCGATGCCCAGGCAGTCGGAGAAGTAGTCGATCCCGGCGGCGAGCGTCGACAGCGCGATCACCGTGCACCAGATCAGGACGATGGTGGACAACGGGCGAAGACGGGGCACGCAAGCGCTATCGGCGGGGTCGGCGACGTCCTTGACGCCCGGGATCTTCAGGTTCGCCGGGCGGGTGCCGATACGAGCACCGAGTATGCAATACGACTTCGCGGACATCCTCTCCACCGTTGTCGAGCGCAATGCGTCCGACCTCCACATCACGCCGGGCGTCCCGCCCATGCTCCGCATCCGCGGCTCGTTGGCGGCGATGGACGGCATCCCGCGCCTGACGCCCACCGACACGCGCGAGATCGTCTACTCGATCCTCAACAACTCCCAGCGCCAGCGGCTCGAGACCGAGAACCAGCTCGACTTCTCCTACGCCGTGCCGGGGAAGGGCCGCTTCCGCGTCAACGCCTTCTACCAGCGCGGCTCGGTCAGCGCCGCCTTCCGCCTGATTCCGTCCAAGACGGTCCCGATCGAGGAGCTCGGCCTCCCGCCGGTCATCCGCGAGTTCGCCAAGAAGCCGCGCGGCCTCGTCCTGGTCACGGGCCCGACCGGCTCGGGCAAGTCGACCACGCTGGCCTCGATGATCAACGAGATCAACGAGACGCGCTCGGACCACATCCTCACCATCGAGGACCCGATCGAGTTCGTGCACACGCACAAGAAGTGCATCGTCAACCAGCGCGAGCTGGGCCAGGACGCGCACTCCTTCGCGCTCGCCCTCAAGGCCGCACTGCGCCAGGACCCCGACGTCATCCTCGTCGGCGAGATGCGCGACATGGAGACGATCGGCACCGCCCTGACCGCGGCGGAGACCGGCCACCTCGTCTACGCCACCCTGCACACCCAGGACGCGCCGCAGACGATCGACCGCATCATCGACGTCTTCCCGTCCGACCAGCAGGGCCAGGTCCGCATGCAGCTCGCGGTCGGCCTCCAGGGCATCGTCACCCAGACGCTGGTCCCGACCGCGGACGGCACCGGGCGGACCGTCGCCGCCGAGGTGCTGGTCCCGACCCCGGGTGTCCGCAACCTCATCCGCGAGGGCAAGATCCACCAGATCTACTCGCTCATCCAGACCGGCGGCGCCCACGGCATGCAGACCATGGACGCGAGCCTGGCCAGCCTGGTCCGCAAGGGGACGATCACGATGGCGACCGCGCTGGAGCGCTCGTCGCAGCCGGAGGAGTTGCGCCGCCTGGTCGAGAGCGGCGGGACGATCACCCCGGCCGAGTTCGAAGCCAGCATGGCGAGCGTCTGAGCATGGCCGGCACGGCGACCTTCACCTACAACGCCGTCGACCTCACCGGCCTGCCCTACAAGGGCGAGATCGTCGGAAGCTCCAAGCAGGCCGTCACCGACGAGCTCAAGAGCCGTGGCCTCACGGTCCAGAAGCTCGAGGAGAAGGCGTCTGGTCTCAAGATGGAGATCAGCTTCGGCACCAAGAAGGTCAAGCCCGCCGACCTGACCATCATGACCCGGCAGCTGTCGGTGATGGTGTCCTCGGGCATGACGCTCCTGCGTGCCTTCTACGTGCTCGAGGAGCAGGTCGAGCACCCCACGCTCAAGGAGACCCTGAGCAAGGTCCGCGAGGACATCGAGGCCGGCCTCACCCTCTCCGACGCCCTCGAGCAGCACCCGAAGGTGTTCAACCCGCTGTACGTCGCCATGGTCCGCGCCGGGGAGACGGGCGGCATCCTCGAAGACACCCTGCAGCGCGTCGCCACCCAGCTCGAGGCCGACGACTCCCTGCGCCGCCAGGTCAAGTCGGCCATGGTCTACCCCTCCGTGGTGCTCTCCTTCGCGCTGATCGTGCTGATCGCGCTGATCACCTTCATCGTCCCCGTCTTCGTCAACGTCTTCAAGGACTTCGGCGGCGAGCTCCCCGCGATCACGAAGTTCACGGTGGCGCTGTCGCACGCCTTCACGCACCAGTGGTACCTGATCTTCGGCGTCGCGGTCGGCTCGGTCTACGGGTTCCGCAAGTGGAAGGTCTCCTCCTGGGGACGCCCGCAGTGGGACGCCTTCCGCATGAAGATCCCGATGAAGATCGGCGCCACCGTGCAGAAGGTCGCCCTCGCACGCTGGTCGCGCACCTTCTCGGCCCTCTACGGCGCCGGCGTCCCGATCATGGTCGCCATCGAGGTGACCGGCAAGACGTCCGGCAACACCATGATCGAGCGCGCCATGGTCGACGTCGTCGAGTCCGTCAAGTCCGGCGGCCAGATCGCGACGCCGCTGCGCGAGTCCGACGTCTTCCCCCCGATGGTCTCGCAGATGATCACGGTGGGCGAGGAGACGGGCGGCCTGGACACGATGCTCAACAAGGTCGCGGACTTCTACGAGGACGAGGTCGCGGCGGCCGTCAAGGCCATGACCTCCATCCTCGAGCCCATCATGATCGTCTTCGTGGGCCTCATCGTCGGCTTCGTCGTCATCGCGATGTACATGCCGATGTTCAAGGTCTACGACAGCATCAAGTAGCGCGGGCGGTGCCATCGTGGACACTGTGAGCGCCCCGCCGCCGCCCAACACGACCGTCGTCGTCCCGCTCTCGACGGGGGGTGGCGGCATGCGCCGGCGGCTGCTCTCCGGCGGCCCCCGTGGCGAGCACGCGCTGACGCTCACGCCCGGCGAGATCGAGGTCCGCCACGGCGCCCTGCTGGCGCCGCTGCGCTTCGCCCCGGGCAGCGTGGCCGTGGCCACCATCGACCACGGCCCGGCCCACCCGGGCAAGGACGTGCCGCGGGGTCGCTTCCCCGTGCTGCACCAGCTCGCCGTCAACCGCGTCGTGCCGCAGGAGGAGGGCATCGAGGGGTGGCTGTGGACCAACCTCGACGGCTCGGCGTTCCTGCTGCTGGGCGACGAGGCGCCCAACGTCGCCTTCGTGTTCTCGCCCCCGCTGGCGGCCGACCGCCTGGGCGGCGTGCTGCCCGACGACATGCTGACCGAGGTGGCCAAGCGCACGCCGCTCGGCGACCCGGCGCTGTTCGGCCTGCTGCTGCGTGCCGAGGAGCACGACCAGCTCGCTCGGGGCTTCGAGCGCTACGGTTTCCATGCCTTGTTGACCGATCGCCAGATCCCGCCCACCCAGCGCCGGCACCTGCCCGACGACAAGCCGGCCAACCCGGACCTGGGCGCTGTGCACACGGACCGCGCGAAGACCTCCGTCGCGCCCCCGGGGCTGCGCTGATGGACTGCTCGCCGTGCCGGGGGACCGGGTCCGTGATCTCCGCGCAGGGCGGCACGCCGCACCCCGTGACGTGCCCGTGGTGCGAGGGCAGCGGGCAGCGTCCCGCACCCCCAGAACCCGCTGAATAGCGCGCCTTTCGGCGTCCGCACTGGACGCTTGTTCGAGGCCTGGACATTTCTTGCGCCTAAACCTCAAGTGGGTCGTGAATGGGGTCGATACCCCACCCAAGCCAGGACCGAGGTGACCAAGGGCAAATCGTCCGTGAGGGCGAGACGCAAAGCCACGGAGCTCGACGTTGAGCAAGCCGGGTTACTCACCGAGGGATCCCCGGGGTCTGGTCAATCCGAGCAGTACTCAGGCCCAACTATCCCTCAGGAGGGAATCACCCACATGCTCAACAAGCTTGCTGAGCGCAGTCGCAACGAGAAGGGCTTCACCCTGATCGAGCTTCTGGTCGTCATCTTGATCATCGGCATCCTCGCCGCGATCGCTCTGCCCGCCTTCCTCGGTCAGCGCGTCAAGGGTCAGGACTCGGCCGCGAAGTCGGACGTCCGCAACGCGGTGTCCGCGATCGAGTCGTGCTACGCGACGAAGGCCACCTACACCGCCTGCGCGACCACCCAGGTCGCCAAGACGGACTCCGGCCTCGACCTGATCTCCGCGGTCTCCGCGACCGGCACCGCGCCGAACGACGGCTACACCGTCACGGCGACGTCGAAGTCGAACAACACGTTCACGATCGCCAAGGACGCCACCACCGGCAAGGTCACGCGCTCCTGCGCCTCGACCGGCTCGGACAAGGGCGGCTGCGACGCCGGCAGCTGGTAGTCACAGCTCACTGAAGCAGTCCTGACTGGGGCGGGCACCTTGTGCCCGCCCCAGCCATTTCCGCGGGGGGAAACACCATGCACACCACACTTCACCAGCGACGCGACCAGGCGGGCTTCACGCTCATCGAGTTGCTCGTCGTCATCCTGATCCTCGGCATCCTGGCCGCGATCGCGATCCCGGCCTTCCTGGGCCAGCGCGAGAAGGCCCAGGACACCCGCGCGAAGTCCAACGCCCGCAACATGGCGTCGCAGATCGAGGCCTGCTGGCACGACGGCGACGGCTACACCGGCTGCACCGCCAAGCTCACGCAACAGGCGACCGGGCTCGACATCGGGTCCGGCGCCGACCAGGTCCGCATCGCCTCCGAGACGGTCAACGGCTACGAGATCGTGGCCGTCTCGGCAGCCTCCCGCGGCGGCACGCACACGTTCCGCATCCTGCACAACATCGGCGGCAGCTTCAGCCGCGTGTGCAGCCCGGCCGGCAACGGCGGCTGCAAAGACGACGGCACCTGGTAGCCGTCCAGCACAGCGGTCGTTTGCTCAAGCCAACCCCGATCCGGGCCGAATCAATGCGTGTGAACGGGCGATCATGGCGGACCACGCTGGCCGGAGAAGCTGGCATCGGCCTCGTCGAGGTCATGGTGTCGGCTGTCGTGATGGTGCTCGTCGCCACCGCGACGGTCAGCTCGATCGCGTCGTCGCAGAAGACGTCGACGCAGACCCTGTCGCGCGGCGTGATCGCCAACCTCGCCGAGCAGGACCAGGAGCGCATGCGCTCCATGCGCGCCAAGGACCTCGCCGACTACACCAACAGCACGACGGTCACGCAGGAGAACCAGACCTACACCGTCGACTCACGGGGCGAGTTCGTCCAGGACTCGACGGGTGACGTCGTCAGCTGCACCAGCTCGGGATCACAGACGACCTACCTGCGGCTGACGTCCGCGGTGACGCCGACCAACGGCTTCCGCGACGAGCCGCTCACCATCCGCAGCATCATGTCGCTGCCGGTCACGCAGTACTCGCCGACGTCGGGCACCCTCATCGTGCCGATCTCCGAAGCCGACGGCACGCCGCAGTCGGGCGTCACGGTCGCCATCACCGGGCCGGAGTCGCGGACGGCCACGCTGAACTCGAAGGGCTGCGCGATCTTCCAGTTCCTGACCCCGGGGTCGTACGCGATCACGCTCAACCAGGCCGGGTTCGTCGACCAGAGCCTCAACCAGAAGTACGTCTACTCGGGGACCGTCTCCCCGGGGACCATCAACACCGCGACGCCGCAGCTCTACGACCTGGCCGGTGCGATCAAGCCGACCTTCGACGGGGACACCACCACGCTGGCGGGCGGGATCACGATCTCCCACGCCAGCATCGCCACGGCCCCGACGTCGCGCACCTACCCGGTCGCCGGCGCCACCGGCCTGTTCCCCTTCACCACCCCGTACGCGGCCTATTCGGGCACCTGCGCCGCCAACGACCCGACGGCCGCGGCCAACGACGGATCCGGTTTCTTCACGGCGCACCCGACGTTCGGGCGCGGCCTCGTCACCGGCACCTCGCCGGCGTCGACGACGACCATCGACCTGCACGAGCCGGTGCTCACGCTCCCCAAGGTCACGGTCAAGTGGCAGGACACGACCGGGGCCGAGAAGCCGGCGGACGTCCCCAGCCCGTCGGGGGACACCACGAAGATCTACGTCAAGCCGGCCGACAGCGGCTGCACGCTGCCGACCGTCCCGACCGTCACCGCCGACGGGAACGGCACCCCGGCGACGACGCTCGGGCTGCCCTACGGGTCCTACAAGATCTGCGTCGAGTACCGCAAGACCAAGGCCGGCCTGACGAACCGGACGGGCACCTACTCCGCGATCGCTCCCTACACCGCCGCCGACACGAAGTTCGGCGGCGTGTCCGGCCTGGCCGCGGTCAACATCGACACCCAGGCGAAGACCAACAGCAGCAGCGCCGCCGGGACCCTGAACCAGATGGCCTGCTCGGCCCGGAGCGCGTTTTGAGGCGCCCGCGCCTGAGCGACGAGGGCGGCTTCTCGCTCCCGGAGCTCCTGCTGACCATGGTCATCGGCCTGGTCGTGATCGGCTCCGGCACGATGATCACGATCGGCGCCCAGCAGCACAACGCCGAAGTGGTCGATCGCACCGACGCGACCGGCCGCGGGCGCTACGCGATGGATCAGATCGAGCAGATCCTCCGCTCGCAGGCCTGCTCGGACGCGAGCCCGTTCTCGGTCACGGCGGCGACGCCGAACTCGATCACGGTCTACACGGACCTCTCCGACGGCTCGACCCCGGTGGTCCGGCACACCCTCACCTACACGCCGGCGACGAAGACCCTCACCGATGTCTCCGTCCGGGGGTCGACGACGACGCCGCAGACGTTCACCGGGGCGGCGCGGACGGTCACCCTGGCCACCGACGTCATCCCCGACGGGACCACCCCGATCTTCCGCTACTGGGCCTACCCGGACTCCGCGCCCGCCTCCGGCTCGCTCAGCCCGACCGTCGAGCTGCTCCCGCCCGCGGCCGGCCTCTCGGCGACCGACCTCGGCCGCGTGTCGCGGATCGACATCGACTTCACGGCCACCGGCACCAACGCGAACACCCAGCAGTCCATCCACGCCGAGATGGCGGACCAGGTGTTCGTCCGTCTCGCCGATCCCAACGCCACCACGGACTTCGACCCCTCATGCTCATGATCGCGCGCGCCCGGCCCCGTCTCGAGGACGAGGGCGGCTTCACCCTCGCCATCGTGATGGGCATCATGCTCATCGCCAGCATCGTCACCGTGGCCGGGTTCCAGGCCGCGCGCGGGGACATCGCGCCGTCGGCCGACAGCAAGGACCGGCGGGTGGCCTACGCCGCCGCCGAGGCCGGCGTCGCCTGGTTCGCGTCCAAGCTCACCGCCAACCCGGACTACTGGCAGAAGTGCGACACCGGGACGTCCAGCGGCGTCCCCGACCCGGTCAACCAGCCCAACGTCTCCGACGCCGCGCGCAAGTGGAAGGTCGTCCCGGGTGCGCCCACCACCGGCCTGGACGTAGCCGACTTCTCGATCGGACTGCTGCCGGTGACGAGCGTCTCGAGCACCTGCTCGACGTCCAACGCCAAGAGCATGATCAGCGCGGGCGACGGGTCGTTCCGGGTCCGCAGCACCGGTCGCTTCCACGGCCAGCTGCGGACGATCGTGACGAACTTCCGGCGCCAGCGGTTCCTGAACTTCATCTACTTCACCGACTACGAGACGCTCGACCCCAAGGCCGGCAACCCCGGCGGGGCCGCCTGCGCGAACTACCGCGCCTCGCGCTCGTCGAACTGCACCGTCATCCAGTTCGGCAACAACGACAAGGTCAACGGGCCGCTGCACACCAACGACGACCTCGTCTACTGCGGCACGCCCATCTTCGGCCGCGACGCCGGCGACAGCATCGAGGTCTCCGGGCCGGCGCCCGGCTACGCGAAGAACAGCAACTGCGGGAGCGCCGGCGCGCCGACGTTCAACGGCAAGCTGCACACGGGCTCCGCGCAGCTGCAGATGCCGCCGACCAACACCGCGCTGAAGACCCTGGCCTCGACCACCAACCCGGCCGCGGGCGTCGTCCCCACGACGGGTGGCTACCTGCTCTCGGGCACCCAGTACATCCGCTTCACCAACAACGGCAAGATGGTGGTCGACACGCCGGGCGGCAACCCGGTGTCGGTCTCGCTGCCGCCCAACGGGGTCATCTACGTGCAGGACGGGTCGAACCCGTGCAACGAGAGCGAGTCCCCCTCGACCTACTCCTACTCGGCCAACGACCAGTGCGCGAACGTCTACGTGAGCGGCACGGTCGATCAGTCGATCACGATCGCCAGCGACCGGGACATCATCGCGGCTCCGACCCTGCCCTACGTGGGGACGGACACGACGAAGCAGTTCGATCCCAAGACGGCCTCCGGGACCGACGCGGACCTGATCGCCGGGACGATGACCACCGACCCGACGGCCGGCGAGCAGATCGGCGGCACCGTCCAGGTCGGGCTGATCGCGACCAACTTCGTGCGCGTCTATCACCGCGTCTCGGGCGGGGCCAACGCCTCCGCCGTGCGCAACGTGCGCATCGACGCGGCGATCCTCAGCCTCCAGCACTCCTTCATCGTCGACAACTACGACGAGGGGGGGACGGTGGGCCTGCTCAGCGTGCACGGCGCCATCGCCCAGCGCTTCCGCGGCCCGGTCGGCACGAGCGCCTCGGACGGCACGCCCGCCACCGGCTACCTCAAGAACTACACGTACGACAACCGGCTGCGCACGCAGAGCCCGCCCTACTTCCTGGACCCGGTCAACGCGGCCTGGGGCGTCGGTCGCGAGAACGAGCTCGTCCCGCCCGTCTGAGCTAAAGCGCGGGGGGGATCGGGCCGATCTTGGCTGTATGGCCCTCTCGCTCAAGAAGCGCTCCCCCAAGGCGGGCAAGTCCGTCGTCGGTCTCGACCTCGACCCCGCCCACGTGGCTGCCGCCGAGGTGCACGTCAACGGCGCGGTCGCGGTCACGCGCGGCGCCGTCGCGGCGCTGCCGTCGGGCGTGCTGCGCGAGGGCGAGGTCTCCGACGGGCCGGCGCTGACGGCCGCGCTCAAGGAGCTGTGGTCGGCCAACGACCTGCCCAAGTCCGTCCGGCTCGGGATCGCCAACCAGCGCATCGTGGTCCGCACGCTCGACCTGCCCGCGCTCGACGACGCCAAGGCGCTCGACGCCGCGGTCCGCGTCGAGGCGCCCGACCACATCCCGATGCCCATCGACGAGGCCGTGCTCGACTTCCAGCCGCTCGGCATCGTCTCGACCCCAGCGGGCGACCGTGCGCGGGTGGTCGTGGTGGCGGTCCGTCGCGAGATGGTGGAGCGCTACCTCGAGGCCGTCCGCGGTGCGGGGCTCACCGTCGCCGGCGTCGACCTGTCGGCCTTCGCGCTCGTGCGCTCGATGTACAACCGCCTGACGGACGACGACTCGGGCAAGCTCTACGTCAACGTCTCCGGCCTCATCAACGTCGCGGTCACCAGCGGCGAGCACTGCCTGTTCACCCGGGCGGCGACGGGCGGCATGCACAGCATGACCCAGTCGCTCGCCGACCGGCGCGGCCTGACCGCCGAGCACGCCGAGCAGTGGCTCGGCCACGTCGGGCTCGAGCAGCCGCTGGAGAGCGTCGAAGGCGACGCCGACATCGTCGGTGCCGCCCGCGTCGTCCTCTCCGAGGGCGTCCACCAGGTCGCCGACACGGTGCGCAACTCGCTGAACTTCTACCGCATGCAGCAGAACGCGACCACCGTCGAGCACGCCGTCCTGGCCGGCCCGGCGACCGCCATCCCCGGCTTCGCCCACGAGCTCGCCGCGGCCCTCGGCATGCCCGTGGAGGCACGCACGGTGGCGCAGCAGGGCCACGTCGAGGGCGCCTCTCGCCTGGCCGTCGCGGCGGGCCTCGCGGTCACCTCCATCTGAGCCGCGGGCGCCCGCAGGGATGCTGAGCGCCCCACCGAACCCCCAGCGACGATGTCCACTGCCGTAGCCGCGCTCTGCGCTGGCGTCCTCGGAGCCGTGATCGGCTCCTTCCTCAATGTCGTCATCTGGCGGCTGCCGCGAGGCGAGTCGGTGGTCTCGCCGCCGTCGGCGTGCCCGTCCTGCGGGGCCCACATCAAGCCCTACGACAACGTCCCCGTCCTCTCGTGGCTGATCCTCCGCGGGCGCTGCCGGAGCTGCGGAGCGCCGATCTCGGCCCGCTACCCGCTCGTGGAGGCGCTCACCGCCGTGCTGATGGCGATGGTGCCGATCTGCCTGGGCACCGGCGACGACCAGTGGATCGGCTACGCGATGGTGCTGATCCTCGTGCCGCTCACCTTCATCGACATCGACCACCGCATCCTCCCGAACAAGATCACCTACCCGTCGGTGCCGATCGCGATCGGGCTGACCGCCGCCTTCGACGTCGACCACCTGCTCGCGCACCTGATCGCGGGCGCGGCGGCGTTCGGGTTCCTGTTCGCCGCGGCGTGGATCTACCCGTCCGGGATGGGGGTCGGCGACGTCAAGCTGGCCGGCGTCCTCGGGCTGTTCCTCGGCCGTGCGATCGCCCCGGCGTTGCTGATCGCGTTCCTGCTCGGGACCGTCGTCGGCCTGGGCGTGATGGCGGTCAAAGGGGTCCGGGAGGGGCGCAAGACGGCGATCCCGTTCGGGCCGTTCTTGGCTGTGGGCGGTCTGATCGGGCTCTATGTCGGCGACGACATCGTCGATTGGTACCTGGACACCTTCACCCGCTCCTGACTTCGTCCGCGGCTTTCTCAAGCCCCCGCTGAGGGGTGCCGATAGACGGTCTTGTGAAGGCCGTCAACCTCATTCCCAGCGAGCAGCGCGCGACCGGCAAGGGTCCTGTCGTCCCCGCCGCGAAGCCCAGCTCCGGCGAGAGCCCGCTGGGTGCGTACGTGATCCTCGCCGCCCTCGTCTTCGCGATCGCCGCCGTCGCCCTGCTGGTGACGACCAAGAACGGCATCAACGACAAGAAGACCGAGCTCGCCCAGGTCCAGCAGGAGGCCACCGTCGTCAAGCAGCAGGCCACCGCGCTGCAGTCCTACGCGGACTTCCACCAGCTCGCGTCCTCCCGCGCCGCGACGGTGCGTGGGCTCGTCGACGCCCGCTTCCCGTGGTCCTCGACGCTCGATGACGTCTCGCGCGCGCTGCCGACCGACGTCTACATCTCCTCCTTCGACGGCGCCACCGGCTCGAGCTCCGGCGGCTCGGAGATCCGCAGCGCGATCGCGGCGCCTTCCATCGAGCTCAACGGCTGCACCAAGGACCAGTCGAGCGTGGCCCGGCTGATGTCGCGGCTGCGCGACGTCCGGGGTGTGACCCGGGTGACCCTGGACAAGTCCGAGGTGACCGAGACGGCGGGTGCGGCCACCGCGCCGGCGCCGGCGCCGGCCGCCGACGGCACCACCCCGGCGGTCACCACCGAGCCCTGCCCGAAGGGCGCCCCGCCCGCCTTCGACCTCGTCGTGTTCTTCGAGCGCGCCGCGGCCGACCCGAACGCCGCAACGAACCCGAGCGCGGCCATCTCCGCAGGCCCGACCGGCGCCACCGGTCCGACCGGCTCCAGCGGGGCGACCACACCGGCCGCTTCGACCTCGACCACGACCCAGCCGTAAGCGAGCGGTCACCGTGACTACCAAGAACCCCCTCCTGTTCATCGCGATCGGCTTCGTGGTGGCCGGCTTCGGCTTCTTCCACTTCGTGCTTCAGCCGAAGCAGAAGCAGGCCTCCGACCTGTCGGCCAAGATCGACGCCGCGCAGTCCGACCTCGACGCCGCTCACTCCCTGCTGGCCTCCAACACCGAGGCGAAGAAGTCCTACCGGTCCTCCTACACCCAGGTGGTCCGGCTCGGCAAGGCCGTGCCGGGCGACGACGACGTGCGCTCGCTCGTCGTGCAACTGGACCAGGCCGCGAAGGCGACGCACGTCGACTTCGAGTCCATCGACCTCGGCGACGCCAGCGGCGCGGCCGCGGCGCCGTCCACCTCGGCGACGCCCACCGGCTCCGGCGCGGCGCTGCCCCCGGGCGCGACGGTCGGTCCCGCCGGCTTCCCGATCATGCCGTTCTCCTTCACCTTCAAGGGCCAGTTCTTCCGGCTCGGCGCGTTCTTCCACCGGCTCGACGAGTTCGTCAAGGCGACCAACGACCAGGTCCGCGTGAGCGGTCGCCTGCTCACCGTCACCGGCATCAAGCTCGAGCCCGACACGACCGGCTTCCCGGACATCAAGGCGACCGTGTCGGCGACGACGTACCTCGTGTCGCCGGTCGAGGGCGCGACGGGTGGTGCCACGGTGGCGACGCCCGGTGGCGCAGGCTCGACGTCGGCCCCCGGCGGCACGTCGGCGGGCACCACGACCCCACCGACCACCACCGCGACCTCGACGGGAGCCATTCGATGAACGCACTCGGCGATCCCTTCCGGCAGCTGATGGAGCGCAAGCTGTGGCCGATCGCGCTGGTGCTGGTGGCCGCTCTGGTCGCCGTGCCGTTGCTGCTGAGCAAGCCCGCCGACAAAACGGCGTCGCTGCCGGCCTCCACGGCCGACATCCCCGACGGGCAGGGCACCACCGACTCCATCGTCTCCGTCGGCGACGCGGAGAAGCGCGACCGCGTGCGCGCCGTGCTGGGCGACCGCAAGGACCCGTTCCGCCCCGCCCAGCTGCTCCGCGTCAAGAAGGACGCTTCGCAGGAGGCGGCCGCCGCGGCGACGACCGTCAACGCCGGCTCGGGCGCGGACAGCGGCAGCTCGGACACGGCGACCGGCGGCACGACCCCCGTCGCGACCCCCACGCCGACCCCCGCGCCGACGTTCGAGCTCTACTCACTCAAGGTGCGCTTCGGCTCCGCCGCGGGCGGCTTGAAGACGCGCGAGGTCAAGCGCCTGACCGGCCTGCCCGGCGGTGCGAACCCCGCCGCGCTCTACCTCGGCCTGCGCGACGACCACAAGTCGGCCGTCTTCATCATCGACGCCGGCGTTCAGGTGCTCGGCGACGGGCACTGCGAGCCCGCTCCGGATGACTGCCAGACCCTGACGCTCAAGAAGGGCGAGACGGAGTTCCTGACCCGCGGCGAGACGCAGTACGAGCTCGACCTGGTCGACATCCACGTCAAGAAGACGACCGACGCGAAGGCCGCCAAGGCCTCCCGCACGGCGGTCGCGGCCGACGGCCGCACGAAGCTCAAGGGCCTGATCGGCCGCATCGGCGCGCTGCGCTACGACGCGGCGGCGGGCGCGCTCAAGAAGATCCCCAGGACCGAGCAGGCCAAGCGGGTGACCAAGGCGACCAGCATCGCCGGCTTGCTCGCCGCCGGCTGAGGCGGTCCGGCCGCGGCGTCTTCCTAGACTTCGCGGCCGAATGTCCATCCGCGTTGTCACGGCCGGCGAGTCCCACGGCCCCGGCCTGACCTGCGTGGTCGAGGGCCTGCCCGCCGGGCTCGAGCTCTCCCAGGCGGCGGTCAACCTCGACATGGCCCGGCGCCAGCTCGGTCACGGCCGCGGCGGGCGGATGAAGATCGAGAAGGACTCCGCCGAGGTCACCGCGGGCGTGCGCCACGGCCGCACGCTGGGCGGCCCCGTCTCCCTGACCGTGGTCAACCGCGACTACAAGAACTGGGAGGAGCGGATGAACCCGTGGCCGGTCGAGGCGGACGTCGCCGAGGTGCACACGCCGCGCCCCGGGCACGCCGACCTCGCCGGCGTCATGAAGTTCGGGTTCTCCGACGTGCGCAACGTGCTCGAGCGCGCGTCGGCGCGGGAGACGGCGGCGCGCGTCGCCGGCGGGGCGCTGGCCAAGGCGTTCCTGCGCGCGGTCGGCGTCGAGGTCGTCTCCCACGTCATCCAGATCAACAGCGTCCGCGCCGACCTGCGCGACGACCTGACGCTGGCCGACTTCGCCGCCGTCGACGAGTCGCCCGTCCGCTGCCTGGACGCGGAGGTCGCCAAGGCGATGGTCCAGGAGATCAACGTGCTGCGCAAGCGCAACGAGTCGCTGGGCGGCGTCTTCGAGCTGCGCGCGTTCGGGCTCGTCCCCGGGCTCGGCTCGCACGTCTCGTGGGAAACGCGCCTCGACGGCAAGATCGGCGCCGCCATCCTCTCCATCCAGTCGGTGAAGGGCTGCGGGATCGGCGACGGGTTCGACCTCGCCGGGCGCCCGGGCTCGGAGGCGCACGACGAGATCTTCTACTCCGAGGACCGCGGCTGGTACCGGGAGACCAACCGCTCCGGCGGCGTCGAGGGCGGCATGACCACCGGCGAGCCGCTGGTCGTCCGCGCCGCCGCCAAGCCGTTGCCGACCCTGACCAAGCCGCTGCGCACCGTCGACATCGCCACCCACCAGCCCGCCCAGGCGCTGCGCGAGCGGACCGATTCGGCCGTCGTCCCGGCGGCCGGCGTGGTGGGGGAGGCGATGCTCGCCATCGTGCTCGCCAGCGAGTACCGCGAGAAGTTCGGGGGCGACCACATCGACGACGTGCGCGCCGCCGTCGCTGCCTACGAGCAGCGCATCGGCTGGCAGCGCTGATCCGGTGAGCCTCGTCCTGATCGGCTTCATGGGCGCCGGCAAGACGTCGGCGGCCCGGGCCGCCGCGGCCCAGCTCGGCGGGCGCCACGTGGACACCGACCAGCTCATCGAGGGCGAGTTGGGCGAGACCATCGAGTCCTTCTTCGCCGGCCACGGCGAGCGGGCGTTCCGGGAGCGCGAGGAGGAGATCGTCGTCGCGGCGCTCGAGCGCGAGGAGGCGCCCGTGCTGTCCCTGGGCGGGGGCGCGGTCACCTCCGACCGGGTGCAGGCCGCGCTCGCGCGCCACACCGTCGTCCTGCTCGACGTCGACTCGGACACCGCCTGGCAGCGGGCGGGCGGGCGCCGGCCGCTGGCCCGCGACCGCCGGCGCTTCGACGAGCTGCACGCGGCGCGCGGGCCGTTGTACGAGCGGATCGCCGACGCGATCCTCCCCGCCGCCCGCCGCGACAGCCTCCGCCACGCGCTGCCGGCCATCCAGCGGCTGCCCGGTGGGGCCAAGCTGCTGTGGGCCGAGAGCGACTCGGGCGCCTACCCGGTGTTCGTGGGCGAGGGATTGCGCGGCTTCCGGCCGGTCGAGGGTCGCGGCTTCACCGTCTCCGACGTCAATGTCGCCGAGCGCTACGGCCCCGCCGACCACGTGCTTCCCGCCGGGGAGGAGCACAAGACGCTGACCAGTGCGGGGGACGTCCTGCGAGCGATGGCGCGGGCCGGGATCGGCCACGGCGACCACGTCGTCGCCGTCGGCGGCGGGGTGGTCGGCGACGTGGCGGGGTTCTGCGCGGCCGTCTACCAGCGCGGGATCGGCGTCGTCCAGGTCCCGACCACGGTGGTGGCCCAGGTCGACAGCGCCTACGGGGGCAAGACCGGCGTCGACCTCCCGGAGGGCAAGAACTACGCGGGGGTCTACCACCAGCCGCTCGCCGTGGTGGCCGACCCGGCCACGCTGGCCACCCTGCCCGACGAGGAGGCGGCGGCCGGCTGGGCCGAGGTCGTGAAGACCGCCCTGATCGCCGGTGGCGCGCTCTGGAAGCGCGTGCAGGCGTCGACCGAGATCGATCGCGACGTCGTCGTCGCCTGCGCGCGGACCAAGCTCAGCGTCGTCGCCGAGGACGAGCGCGATGCCGGTCGCCGCCAGACCCTCAACCTCGGCCACACGGTCGGCCACGCCATCGAGACCGCCACGGGCTACGCGCGCTACCGGCACGGGGAGGCGGTCGGCCTTGGCCTGCTGGCCGCGCTGACCCTGTCCAACCAGCCCGGGCTGCGCGCCGACGTCGAGCGCCTGCTGGCCGCGCGCGGGCTGCCGGTGCACCTGGATCCCGACGTCGACCTCGAGCGGGTGCGCGAGGCGGTCGGGCGCGACAAGAAGCGCCGCGGCGGCGTGGTCGGCTTCGTGCTGGTCGAGGCGCCGGGCGCGCTGACCACCGGGGTGCCGGTGCCGGACGGCGACCTGCGCGCCGCTCTGGAAGAGTTGCGCTGACGTGCGCAACCGCATCTCCGTCTTGCACGGCGTCAACTTCGACGTCCTCCACCGCCGGCCGAAGGAGATCTACGGCGACTTCAGCCTCGACGGGCTGGAGCGGACCGTCTCCGGCTTCGCGCGTGAGCTCGACCTCGAGGTCCGCTTCTTCCAGACCAACCACGAGGGCGCCTACGTCGAGGAGATCCACCGCGCGCCCGACTACGCCGACGCGCTGATCCTCAACCCGGGGGCGTGGACGCACTACGCCTGGGCGATCCGCGACGCGGTCGAGATCGCCGGCCTGCCCGCCTTCGAGGTCCACCTCTCCGACGTGACGGCGCGCGAGGCGTTCCGGTCGGTGTCCGTGATCCGCGACGTCTGCGCGGGGGCGGTGTGGGGGAAGGGGCCCGACGGCTACCGGGACGCGCTGGCCGGCTTGAGGGACGCACTCGCTTGAGAGCGGACCGGGTCGAGGCGCGCTTCGACGGGATCGACGCGCTGCTGGTCACCGACCTGGTCAACCTGCGCTACCTGACGGGGTTCGCGGGCTCGAACGCGCTCGCCGTCGTCGGGCCGGGGCAGCGGCGCTTCGTGACCGACTCGCGCTACATCGCGCGCGACGTGCCGGGTTGGGAGAAGGAGGAGGGGCCGGTCCAGTTCCTCGATGCCCTGAAGGGCCTCGACGGACGGATCGGCTTCGAGGACCACAAGGTGTCCGTGCGGCAGTTCGAGAAGCTCAAGACCATCGTCGCGGGTGAGCTCGTGCCCGCGGGCGGGCTGGTGGAGAAGGAGCGGGCGGTCAAGGACGAGGGTGAGCTCGCCTCGATCCGGGCCGCGGCCGCGCTGGCCGACGCGGCGTTGAACGAGGGACTGCAAGGAGGGTTGGCGGGTCGGACCGAGCGTGAGATCGCGCTGACCGTCGAGGCCGCCATGCGCCGGGGCGGGGGCGAGCCGGCCTTCCCGACCATCGTGGCGGCGGGCGCGAACGGCGCGTCGCCCCACGCCACCCCGCGCGATGTCCCCATCGAGACCGGCCAGCTCGTGACGATCGACTTCGGCGCACGCCTCGACGCGTACTGCTCCGATTGCACGAGAACCTTCGCGGCAGGCGCAGTTGGGGTTGCCCTGGCGACGCTTTCTGCGCTCGTCGAGGCAGCGCAGGCCGCCGCGCTGGCGGCCACGGTGGTCGGGGCGGAGGGCGCGGCGGTGGACGCGGTCGCCCGCGACATCATCACCGCCGCTGGCCACGGCGAGCACTTCGGCCACGGGCTCGGGCACGGCGTGGGCCTCGAGGTCCACGAGGCCCCGCGCTTGGCGCGCGCGGCCAAGGACACGCTCGCGGCGGGCAACGTCGTCACCGTCGAGCCCGGCGTTTACGTCCCCGGGCTGGGCGGGGTGCGCATCGAGGACCTCGTCGTCGTCACCGCCGAGGGGCCGCAGGTGCTCAGCACCCTCCCGAAGTCCGTGATCGAACTGGACTGACGTTTCTCAAGGGCGCGCACGCCTGAGCCGATGAAGCACAGGTATGGACGCCATCCGACGCACCTCCACGCTGCGCCGCGTCGCCACGACGGCGTCGCTGGCCGCCCTTCTCCTGACTCCCGGCGCGGCCGACGCGAAGAAGAAGGCGAAGCCGAAATCGCCCGTGATCACCTCCGTGGCGCCGATGACGGCGAAGGTGGGGGACACGCTCACGATCAAGGGCCGCAACTTCCGCAAGGGGAAGGGCAAGAACTCCGTCGGCTTCAAGCGCGACGGGGCCGCCGTCGTCTTCATCAAGTCGGACGTCTCGACCACGAAGACGATGTACGTCAAGCTCTCCGCGAAGCTCGACAAGGTGCTCTACGGCGGGCAGTCGGGCGTCTTCCGCCTGCGCGTGCTGGCCGGCCGCTTCGGCACGTCCTACACCAGCAAGAAGCTCTCTCCGACCATCGGCCCCAAGCCCGAGGTCGCCCCGACGACCGCCGGCTCGACCGGCTCCGACGGGACCGCCGGCGCGGGCGGCACGACCAGCACGACGGCGCCGCCGGCGTTCGACCCGGCGGGTCCCTACGGCGACTGCGACGGGGACAAGATCCTCAACAAGGACGAGACCGGCGACATCGACAACGACCTGCTCTCCGACGCGCTCGAGAACACGATCGGCACCGACGGCTGCAACGCCGACACGGACGGCGACGGCGTCACCGACGCCTACGAGTACAAGTCGGCCGTCGACCTCAACGACGACGAGTACCAGTCGCCCAACACCGTGATCCCCTACCCGGGCGCGCGGCCGTACCCGAACCCGCTCGAGAAGGACGCCGACAAGGACTACGACGGCGACTCGCTGACGCTCGGCGAGGAGTACGCACTGTGGTCCAAGCAGGGCGGCCTGACCCCGGGCGAGACCTACCAGACCTTCGCCACCACGCACCTGAGCTACTCCGACGGCCTGCAGTACTCGGTCTACACCGTGGACGGCGCCGGGCACCGCGTGCCGGCGCTGAACGCCGCCGGCTACGACAAGCGGGCTGACTTCCTGGCCTGGGCGAGCGCCAACGGCTACGCGAGCGTGACCCTCCCGTCCCAGGCGTCCTGGACGACGGTCACGGCGGGGCCGGTCAACATCCTCGACATCAACCGCGGTGGCTCCGTGAACCAGACCTGCGACCCGGCGCACCCGCTCGCCGCCGAGGCGTACGCGTACGACTTGGACTGCAACGGCGTCCTCTCCGACGACGAGCGCGACGAGGACGCCGACGGCCTCACCAACTTCGACGAGACCCACGGCCCCGCCCAGCCCGGCTACTGGACGGCGTGCTACGGCCAGGAGGCGCCCTACAAGATCGCCTACGCCGGCACGGACGTCGCCAACGCCGACTCTGACGGCGACGGCATCCGCGACGGCGCCGACGACCAGGACCACGACGACCTTCCCAACCTGATGGAGCTCAGCCGCATGCAGGCCTCCGTCGCCCCCGGCCGTCCCGACGGCTACAACGACACCGACGGCCACTTCTGCAAGCCGGCCGACGGCCTCGACCCGAAGAACGCGAACCACGCGGACGCCTACGGCAAGGTCAATCCGTTCAACCCGTGCGACCCGCTGCCCAGCTCGCGCACCTGCGACCGCCACCGGGCCCTCGGCACGGAGCCCGACCCCGAGTGGTGGTCCCTCCACTAGGTCAGCGCGACAGCACCTCGGCGAGACGGTCGCCGAGGTGCGGCCAGTCGTAGCGCTCCTCGACGCGCGCCCGCGCCGCGCGCGCCAGCCGTGTCCGCAGACCAGCGTCGCCGAGCAGCGCGACGAGCGCGCCGGCGAAGCCGGACGGGTCGTCGGCGAGGACGAGGTGGCGGTCGGGGTCGAAGTCGAGGCCCTCCGCGCCCAGGGTGGTGGAGACGACCGCCCGGCCGCGCGCGGCGGCCTCCAGGATCTTCAGGCGGGTGCCGCCGCCGAAGTGCAGGGGGGCGGTGGCGACGTGCGCGCTCGCGTACAGCGGCGCCAGGTCGGCGACGTCGGCGTGCAGCTCCGCGCCCGTCGCCGCGCAGGCGGCGCGGACGCTCTCCGGTGGCCGCCGTCCCGCGACCAGCAGTCGCGCGCCGGGAACCTGTTCCCGGACGGCCGGCCACACGTCCCGCGCCAGCCACTGCGCCGCGTCGGTGTTGGGCGGGTAGTCGAGGGTCCCGGTGAAGAGCACGGTCGGCGGCGCGTCCGGTGGCGGGTCGGGCAGCACCGGCATCGCGGCCAGGTCGACCCCGTTGGGCACGATCGCCGGCGCGAGCTCCGGGAGGAGGCGGCGGACGCGCACCGCGTCCTGGTCGGACACGCAGACCACGTCGTCGTAGCGGGGGAGCCAGGTGCGGGCGAAGCCGCGCATCCGCCGGGCCTCCGCCCGGTAGACGGCCCGCCGCAGGCCCGTGTTCGCCGCCGCGCGGGCGTCCAGGTAGGCCCAGCTGGCGTCGTGGAGGCTCAGGACCTTCCGGGCCTGCGTGGGTAGGTGCGCCAGCCAGGCGGCCGCGGCGTCCCAGACCACGAGGACGACGTCCGGCTTTCGGTCGAGCTCGTCGGCCACGGCGTCCTCCACGCCTCCCCACAGGATCTCGAGCTGCCACGCCGGGAGCGGTCGCAGCGCCGCGGCGGACACCCGGGCCGGGTGCGAGCGGAAGGCCCGGAGGCTCTCGGCGACCCGTGATGCGGGCCGGGTCAGCCCGCGCACGCGCACTCCGGCTGCCTCCGCATCCGCGCGCTGCGGCTCGGCGGCGGCCGGGACGGGACAGCACACGCTCACGTCGTGGCCCCGTTCGGCGAGGCGGCGGAGGAGGTGGAACTCCCGCGTCTGGCCGCCCGATCCGTCGCGCCCGGGCACTAGCGGGCTGACCGCGAGGACGCGCATCGCGGCAGCCTCGCAGGCGGATAGCCTTCGTGCAGCTCGACGCACGGTGCGCGGCCTGTCCCTCGGGTACGCCGTTCACGCCCGGCGGTCGTCCGCCAGCGCGCGCTCGTAGGAGTCAAGCGCCGCCTGCGCGGTGCGGCTCCAGTCGAACCGCGCCGCCTGCGCACGGCCCCGGTGGACGAGGTCGGCCCGCAGCTCCGGCTCCGTGCAGACGCGGCGCAGCGCCGCCGCCAGCGCCGCCGGGTCGCGCCCGTCGACGAGCAGCGCGGCGTCCCCCGCGACCTCGGGCAGGGAGGTCGCGTCCGCGCACACGACCGGCAGCCCGCGGTGCATCGCCTCCAGCACCGGCATGCCGAAGCCCTCTTCCAGCGACGGGTAGGCGAACGCGGTCGCCAGGCGGTAGAGGCCCTCGACATCGGCCGCGTCGATCCATCCGGTGAACCGCACCCGGTCGGCGATCCCGAGCGCCTGCGCGCGCGCCGCGAGCGGGCCGCTGATGCGGCCGGCGTGCCCCGTGAGGACGAGCACCGGCGCCGGCTCGACGTCCAGCGCCGCGAAGGCGGTGAGGAGCCCGTCGAGGTTCTTGTGCGGGAGCGCGGCGGCCACCGACAACACAACCGTCGCCTCGCCGAGGTCCAGGCGCTCCCGCAGCTGCGCCTCCGCCGTCGGCTCGCCGACCTCGGCCATGCCCCGGCCGAGGGGCACGACGTCGATCCGGCCGGCGGGGATCGCGAGGGTGCGGACGACGTCGTCGCGCGTCGCCTGCGAGGAGACCTGCACCCGCCGCGAGCGGCGGGCCGCCAGCGGCACCACCAGCTCGAGGCCGGCGCGCGCCGGCGCCGGGAACGCCTGCGGCCAGTGGTGGTAGATGAGGTCGTGGACGGTGGTCACCCGCGGCGGCCCGTGCAGCGGCGCCGTGGTCCCGTAGGAGTGCAGGAGGTCGACGCGGTGGTGGCGCGCCGCCGCCGGCAGCAGGGCCAGCTCGGCGGCCAGTCGCAGCGGCTTGCGGCGGGCCTCGACGGGGAGCGTGACGATGCGGACGGAGGCCGGCCAGGCGGGATCGGGCAGCTCGGCGCCCGCCTCGCGCCCGCAGAAGACCACGATCTCGAGCTCCGGCTGCTGCTGCGCCAGGGCGGCGACGAGCCGGCGCGCGGCGATCTCGGTGCCGCCGACCTCACGGGGGACGAGGTACAGGAGGTTCAGGCCGAGGCGGCGCAGCACGGCGGGCGAGCGTATCGGTGCGCTTCAGGAGGGCCCGGCGACGGCCGATGCACCCCTATGGCGCGCCGTCTCATCGCCCCTGCCTCCGTCGCGGTCGCGTGCGCGGCGGTCGTGGGCTGGCTGGGCATGGCCGGCGGCTACCTGTGGACGGACTACGAGTACGCCAACGCCGCGCCCTTCGGGGCGCTCGCGCGCGGGGACCTGGCCGCGTTCTTCAGCTCCGCGCCCATCGAGGGCCCGTCCCTGCTGCTGCGCGCGCCCTTCGCGCTGCTCCCGTCGCTGTGGGGCGGCGGGCAGCAGGCCATCTACCGGACGGTGGCCATCCCGGGGCTGCTGGCTGCGGCGATGCTCGGCGTCGTCCTGTGGGAGCTGCGCACCAGGGTGTGGGGCCCGTCGCGCTGGCACTGGCTCGTGCTGCTGCTGGCCGCCGCCAACCCCGTCACGCTGGAGGCGGTGCGGGTCGGGCACCCGGAGGAGCTCATGGGCGCGGCACTGTGCTGCGGGGCGGTCCTCGCCGCCCTCGGCGACCGCCGCGTCCTGGCGGCGGTGCTGCTGGGCGTCGCCGTGGCGAACAAGCTGTGGGCCCTGCTCGCCGTGGGGCCGGTCATCCTGGCGCTCGACCGCGACCACTGGCGCATCCTGGCCCTGGCCGGGGCGGTGGCGCTCGTCCCCAGCCTGCCCTACCTGCTGGATCCGCAGGCGCGCGCGGCGGTGGCGAGCGCGACCAGCACGGACGCCGTCTTCCAGCCCTGGCAGGTCTGGTGGCCGCTCGGCGCGCACGGGCACGTCGTCCAGGGCTTCGGCGGCATCGTCAAGCCCGACTACCGCGCGGCGCCGAGCTGGATCGCGCACGTCTCGCACCCGCTCGTCGCGCTGTTGATGGTCCCGGCGATCGTGCTGTGGCGGCGGGTGCGGCGCGTGCGCTCGGACGACCTCCTGCTGCTGCTCGCCGTGCTCCTGCTCGCCCGCTGCGTCTTCGACGTCGCCAACAACGCCTACTACCACCTGCCCTTCCTGCTGGCGCTGCTGGCGTGGGAGACCGTGCGCAGCGCCAAGCCGCCCGTGCTCGCCGTGGCCGCCTCCGCGCTGGTCTGGCTGAGCTGCGTCAAGCTTCCCGCCCTCATCTCCCCGGACCTCCAGTGCCTCGTCTACCTGGCGTGGTCGCTTCCCGCCCTGGCCGTGCTGGGGACGACGGTGTTCCGCGCGCCGGCGCCCAGCCGGGCCCCCCGGTCGGCTGCGGTGGCGCGCTGATCGGGTAGAAGCTCGACGTGGAGAACGTCGAGCTGTTCATCGCGCTGCTGGCCGGCGTGGTCGGGCTGGTGTGGCTGGCCGGGCCGCTGCGGGTTCCGTACCCGGTGCTGCTCGTGCTCGGCGGGCTCGGCATCGGCCTGATCCCGTTCCTGCCCGACGTGCGGGTCGACCCCGACGCGGTGCTGCTCGTCTTCCTACCGCCGATCATCTACGCCGCGGCGTTCGAGTTCGCCGACGAGGACACGCGGATGCAGTGGGAGCCGATCGCCCTGCTGGCGGTGCCGCTGGTCCTGATCACGATCGGCGTCGTGGCGGCGGTCGCGCACGCCGTGACGGGCCTGCCGTGGGCGGCGGCGTTCACCCTCGGCGCGATCCTGGGGCCGACCGACCCGGTGGCGGCGACCAGCGTGGTGCGCAGCCTGGGCGGCTCGGACCGGATGGCGACGATGCTCGAGGGCGAGAGCCTGGTCAACGACGGCACGGGGCTGACCGCCTTCCGGATCGCGGTCGGCGTCGCCGGCGGGTCGGCCTTCCATCCCGGCTCGGCCGCGCTGGAGTTCCTCGGCGTGGCCGCGGGCGGGATCGCGCTCGGCGCCGCGCTCGGCTACGTGAGCGCGTACGTCCGGCGCCGCCTCGACGCGCCGCAGCTCGAGATCACCGTCGCGCTGATCACGGCCTACGGCGCCTTCGCGGGTGCCGAGCGCCTGCACCTCTCCGGGATCCTGGCCACGGTGGTGGCCGGCTTCGTGCTCGGCCGCGCCCCGGCGCTGTTCAGCCCCCAGGGCCGCATCCAGCAGACGGGCTTCTGGTCGGCGCTGAGCTTCCTGGCCGAGTCGCTGCTGTTCCTGCTGGTCGGGCTCGCCTTCGCCGACGTGGCCGCCGACGCCGAGAACGGCGTCCTCTCCATGCTGGCCCAGTCGCTGCTGCTCGGCGCCGTGCTGATCGGGCTGCGCCTGGTGTGGATGTTCACCGTGCCCTACGCGCGGCGCACCGCGCCGATGACGGGCAAGCGCGAGCGGCTGATCATGGGCGTCAGCGGGATGCGCGGCGCCGTGTCGGTCGCGGCCGCGCTGGCGGTCCCGGCCGCGGTCGAGACGCGCGACGAGATCCTGCTGCTCACCTGCGGGACGGTGCTGGTCACGCTCGTCCCGATCGGAGCGGCGCTGCCGTGGCTGGTCCGGCGCCTCGGCCTGGTCGAGTCCGACGCCACCCGGCGGCGCTACGTCGAGGCGCGCTCGCAGCTCGCGCACGCGGCCCTCGAGCGCGCGGAGCAGATCGACGCGCCCGAGCGCCTGCTCGCGCGTGCCCGCGAGGCCTACGAACTGCGCATCGCCCGACTGCGCCAGTCCATCGAGGAGGGCGACGGCAGCGGCGACGACGCGGAGGCCTACCGGCGCATCCGCCAGGAGCTGCTGGAGGCCGAGCAGTCCGCGCTGGAGGAGCTCGACGTCAGCGGCGGCACCCTGCGCGAGCTCCGCCACGACCTCGACCTCGAGGCCAGCCGCCTCGACCGCTGAGCTACGGGAGGCGGTAGAGCACGAGCGCGAAGCCGATCGTGCCGCGGCCCTCGGGGAGGGAGACGCGGGCGCGGGCGCGCTCCCCGTACGCGCGGGCGTCGTCGGCCTCCGGGTGCGTGGCGACGACGTCCGGGGCGCGGCGCCGCGCCTCCGCGATCACGTCCGGGTCGAGGTCCAGCCCGACGCCGCCGAAGCCGGCGCGGCGGTGCAGCTCGCCCGGCCCGCAGCCGATGTCGAGCAGCGACGAGCCCGCCTCCAGGCGCGCCAGGACCTCGTCGACGCGGGCGGGCGAGAGCGGATCGCGAAAGGGGAGGTCACCGTGGGCGACAAGGCTGGCGTCCATACGTCAGCGAACCTACCGAGCCGACAGAATCGGTAATTCCGACCGCCTTTGTTGTATATTCCCGCGCTCCCTTACCCACCAGTTTGGTGGGAAATGTCCCCAAGGAGATGCTGTCCCTCATGAAGATGTCCTTCCTCGCCCTCTTCGCGACCATTGCCGTGGCCCTCGTGGTCGCCGGCTGCGGTGGTTCATCCGACTCCAGCTCCGGTGGCGGCGGCTCGTCCGACAGCGGCAAGTCGCTGTCGCTGGTCGCCTACTCGACGCCGCAGGTCGTCTACGACGAGATCATCCCGGCGTTCGAGAAGACCCCGGACGGCAAGGGCTACGGCTTCAAGGAGTCCTTCGGCCCCTCCGGTGACCAGAGCCGCGCCGTCGAGGGCGGCCAGAAGGCCGACGTCGTCGCCTTCTCGCTGGCGCCCGACATGGACAAGCTCGTCGACGCCGGCCTGGTCGACAAGGACTGGAGCTCCACGCCGAGCAAGGGCTTCGTCTCCACCTCCGTCGTCTCCTTCGTGGTCCGCAAGGGCAACCCGAAGAACATCCACACCTGGGACGACCTGCTCAAGCCGGGCGTCGAGGTGCTCACGCCCAACCCGTTCTCCAGCGGTGCGGCCAAGTGGAACATGCTCGGCGCGATCGGCGCCAAGGGCGACAACGGCAAGGACATGGCGGCCGGCCTCGCCTACCTCAAGGAGCTCATCACCAAGCACGTCAAGGTCCAGGACAAGTCCGGCCGCGACGCGCTGCAGAACTTCACCAGCGGCACCGGCGACGTGCTCATCTCCTACGAGAACGAGGCCATCACCGCCCAGAAGAAGGGCGAGGACGTCGACTACGTCGTCCCGGACGACACGATGAAGATCGAGAACCCGATCGCGGCCACCAAGAGCGCCCCGGCCGCGGCCCAGAAGTTCGTCGACTTCGCGCTCTCCGCGGAGGGCCAGCAGAAGTTCGCCGACTGGGGCTACCGTCCCGTCGACCAGGCCGTGCTCGACAAGAACAAGTCCAAGTTCGCCAACCCCAAGAACCTCTTCACCATCGAGGACTTCGGTGGCTGGAGCAAGGTCAACGACGAGCTCTTCGACGCCGAGAAGGGCAAGGTCGCCAAGATCGAAGAGGACGCCGGAGTGTCCACGGCCAAGTAGATGGCGAGCGGAGCCGCCATCGGAACCCGCCCGCGCGCGCGCCACGGCGCTCGCGCGGGCGCCCTGCCCCTGGGCATCTCGACGCTGTGGCTGAGCCTCATCGTCCTGCTGCCCCTGGCGGCGCTGGTCGACCGCTCCCTGAGCCAGGGCACCGGCACCTTCTGGGACGCGGTGACCAGCCGCCAGGCGGTGTCGGCGCTGAAGTTCACCGTCGCCGTGTCGCTGATCGTCGCCGCCATCAACGCGGCCGCCGGCCTGCTCATCGCCTGGGTCCTGGTCCGCGACGACTTCCGCGGCAAGTCGTTCGTCAACGCGTTGATCGACCTGCCCTTCGCGCTGCCCACGATCGTCGCCGGCCTCACGCTGCTCGCCCTCTACGGGCCGAAGTCGCCCGTCGGCATCCACCTCGCCGCCACGCGCGCGTCGGTCGCCCTGGCGTTGCTGTTCGTGACGCTGCCCTTCGTCATCCGCAGCGTGCAGCCCGTGCTGATCGAGCTCGACCGCGAGATGGAGGAGGCCGCCGCCTCCCTGGGGGCGACCCCGTGGACGACCTTCCGGCGGGTCATCTTCCCCAACCTGGTCCCGGCCCTGCTGTCCGGCGCCGCGCTGGCCTTCAGCCGCGCGGTCGGCGAGTTCGGCTCGGTCATCCTGATCAGCGGCTCGATCCCCTTCCAGACGCAGGTGACCTCCGTCTACGTCTCCAAGCAGATCGAGTCCGACAACCCCGTCGGTGCCTCGGCCTGCTCCGTGGTCCTGCTCGTCGTCTCCCTGCTGGTGCTGATCCTCATCCGCTCGCTCGAGGGGCGTGGGTCGCGTGGGTAGCCGCATCGGCCTGCGCGTCGTCGCGCTCGGGTACCTGGCCGTGCTGCTGCTGATCCCGGTCGGCGTCGTCTTCTACCGGACCTTCGAGCCGGGGATCGGCAGCGTCATCGACAGCGTGACCACGCCGGCGGCCATCAGCGCCTTCTGGCTGACCGTCGAGGCGGCCGCCATCGCCGTCATCCTCAACGCGATCTTCGGCGTGGCCACCGCGCTCATCCTCGTGCGCACCAAGCTGCCGGGCCGGCGCATCCTCGACGCGCTCATCGACCTTCCCTTCGCCGTGTCGCCGGTCGTCATCGGCCTCGCGCTCGTCGCCCTCTACGGCCGCACGGGCTGGTTCGGCCCGTGGCTGACCGACCACGGCATCCGCATCCTCTTCTCCACCCCCGGCATCGTGCTGGCCACCGTCTTCGTCTCCCTGCCGTTCGTGGTCCGCGAGGTCGCGCCGGTGCTGCGGGAGATCGGGGACGACCAGGAGCAGGCCGCGTCGACGCTCGGCGCCACCAACTGGCAGGCGTTCTGGCGCATCACGCTGCCGTCGATCCGCTGGGGCCTGGCCTACGGCGTCGTGCTCTCCACCGCCCGCGCGATCGGCGAGTTCGGCGCGGTGTCCTTCGTGAGTGGCAAGATCGCGGGGGAGACCCAGACGCTCACGATCCTCGTGGAACAGCGCTACACCAACTTCGACCTCGCCGGCGCCTACGCCGCCGCCGGCCTGCTCGCCGTCATCGCGCTGGCGACCCTGCTGACCATGACCATGCTCTCCAACCGGAGGTCGATCGGATGATCACCGTCCGCAACGTCTCGAAGTCGTTCGGTGACTTCCAGGCCCTGCACAACGTCGACCTCGAGGTCGCCGACGGATCGCTGACCGCGCTGCTGGGCCCGTCCGGCTCCGGCAAGTCCACGCTGCTGCGCATTATCGCCGGCCTGGAGGTGCCTGACGGCGGCGAGGTCTGCGTCGGCGGCGAGCCGTTCACGCACCTGCCCGCCCGCAAGCGCGAGATCGGCTTCGTCTTCCAGCACTACGCCGCCTTCAAGCACCTGTCGGTGTTCGAGAACGTCGCCTTCGGCATGCGCATCCGCAAGCGCCCCAAGGACGAGACGAAGGCGCGCGTCGACGAGCTGCTGGAGCTGGTCGGCCTCAACGGCCTCGGCGGCCGTCGCCCGGGCCAGCTCTCGGGCGGCCAGCGCCAGCGCATGGCGCTCGCCCGCGCCCTCGCCGTCCAGCCGCGCGTGCTGCTGCTCGACGAGCCGTTCGGCGCGCTGGACGCCAACGTCCGCGCCGACCTGCGCGCCTGGCTGCGCCGCCTGCACGACGAGATCCACGTCACTACCGTCCTGGTCACCCACGACCAGGAGGAGGCGATGGAGGTCTCCGACCAGCTCGTCGTCCTGCGCGACGGAAAGATCGAGCAGGAGGGCGCGCCGCGCGAGCTCTACGAGGCGCCCGCGAACGAGTTCGTCATGGGCTTCCTCGGCCCGGTGTCGCACCTCGGTGGCCACCTCGTGCGCCCGCACGACCTGCTCATCGACGGCGAGCCGACCGAAGGCGGCCAGGAGGCGATGGTCGGGCGGGTGCTCTACCTCGGCTTCGAGGTCCGCGTCGAGCTGACCCTGAGCGGCGGCGACCGCGTCACCGCGCAGGTCACCCGCGCCGAGGCCGACCAGCTCGAGCTCTCCGAGGGCGACATCGTCTGGGTCAGGTCTCCGGCCCCCGCCCGGGCGCCTACCGCTGCCGCGTGACCCAGGCCTCGGGATCGTCGGCGAGCGCGACGATCTCCGACGAGAGCGAGCCGTTGCCGAGGTCGGCGACGGTGACGTTCTCGACCACGGCGCGGAGGTTGTGGCGCACCGCGATCCAGACGCGCTGCAGCTCCGACGCCGCACCCGTGTAGTCGACGTCCTCCGGCCGCTGCCCGCGCACGGAGGCGAGCGGGCCGTCGACGGCGCGCATGACGTCCGCCACCGAGATCTCCTCGGCCGGCCGGGCGAGCCAGTAGCCGCCCTCCGAGCCGCGCTGGGAGCGGATGAGCCCGCTCTGGCGCATGTCGGAGAGGATGTTCTCGAGGAACTTCGGCGGGATCCCCTGCGCCGTGGCCAATGCGTCGCCCTTGACAGGCCCTCCGCCGGCGGCGGCCAGCTCGGACGCGGCTCTCAGCGCGTAGTCGGCTTTGGCGGAGATGCGCACGTTGCGTACAGGCTATATGGGAGACAGGCGCGTGGACGGACACCCGCCGGCCCGACCGCTTCGTTTGCAGAAGTCGGCGAGGGGCCAGTGATCCGGAATCGCAGGAGGCGCGCACCCCCTTCTATGCCCAACATCGGAATCCCAGAGATGCTCATCGTGCTCGTGATCGCCCTGGTGGTGCTCGGCCCGAAGAAGCTCCCCGACGCCGGCCGCTCGCTCGGCCACGGCCTCCGCTCCTTCAAGGACGCGATCACCGGCAACGACGACGAGACGCCGGAGCTGACGACCACGCGCACCGAGGCCTAGTCGTGCGGCGCCGGCTGGCCACGCTGGCGATCGGCGCCCTCGCGGTGGCGGGCTGCGGCTCGTCCTCGAAGTCGGAGTCCTCCGCGACCCCGGCGAGCACCAAGGCGCCGTCGGCGTCGGCCGGCGCGGCGAGCGCGTCGGCGAAGGACACCATCAAGGACTTCACGTTCGGGCCGAAGTCGGTCACGGTCAAGGCCGGCGGGTCGGTCAGCTGGACCAACGACGACTCGGCCAACCACAACGTCACCTTCAAGGACAAGAGCGTGAAGGGCATCGCCAATCTTCGTCAGGGACAGAGCGGCAAGGTCTCGTTCGCCAAGGCGGGCACGTATTCGTACGTGTGCACATATCACCCCGGGATGGAAGGGAAGGTCATCGTCAAGTGACGAATCCAGCAATCGAGCGCGTGGACCCAGACGGGACACTGCGTGAGGGCGTCGAAGCCCTCGAGGCGGCGCGGACGGGGCACACCCGGTCGTCGTTCTTCAAGCGTGGCGGGGCCCTGGCGGGCGCCGGACTCGCGCTTGGTGCGGTGCCCGCGGGCTTCGCGATCGCCCAGGGCGGACTGCCCAAGGGCGACATCAAGATCCTCAACTACGCGCTGACGCTGGAGTACCTGGAGGCCGCGTTCTACGCCGACGCCAACCAGAAGGGCGAGCTCAGCGGCGAATCGGCGCTCTTCGCCAAGGTGGTCGGCGAGCACGAGCAGGCGCACGTCGACGCCCTCAAGAAGACACTCGGCGCCAAGGCGGGCAAGGCCCCGGCCGTCGACTTCAAGGACGCCACCGGCAAGGCCAAGTTCCTGCAGACGGCCAAGACGCTGGAGGACACCGGCGTCGCCGCCTACCAGGGACAGGCGCCGCGCATCAAGACGTCGGCGGTGCTGGCCGCGGCCGGCTCCATCCTCGCGGTCGAGGCGCGCCACGCCGCCTGGGTGCGCGACATCATCGGCGGCGGCGCGGGCGTCAATCCCGCTCCGGACGCGTTCTCGATGCCGGAGGACATGGCTGCCGTCCTGTCAGCCGTCAAGGCCACCGGCTTCCTGAAGGGCTGATCATGAGCACCTACGACATCCCCACGTTCCAGGAGCTCGACCGCGACGGCGCGATCGAGGAGGCGGCGGCCAAGGCCGGCGTCACCCGCTCCCAGTTCCTGCGCCGCTCCGCCTTCGTCGGCGGCGGCCTGCTCATCGGCGGCCTGCCGGCGGCGTTCTCACTCGCCCAGGGCACGTCCAAGGGCGACATCGACATCCTCAACTACGCGCTCACGCTCGAGTACCTGGAGGCGGCCTTCTACAAGGAGGCGGTCGACAAGGGCGCGCTGACCGGGCAGTACAAGCGCTTCGCCAAGATCGTCGAGGCGCACGAGCAGGCGCACGTCCAGGCGCTCAAGAAGGCGCTCGGGTCCAAGGCGGTGGCCAGCCCGAAGTTCGACTTCAAGGGCACCACCGGCAGCGAGTCGACCTTCGGCGCGACGTCGAAGACGCTCGAGGACACCGGCGTCGAGGCCTACCAGGGTCAGGCGACCAACATCAAGTCCAAGGCGGTCCTGAAGGCGGCCATCTCGATCCACCCGGTCGAGGCGCGCCACGCCGCCTGGATCGCGTCGATCATCTCCAAGGGCAGCGGCTCGCCGTCGCCCGCGCCGGAGGCGTTCAACCCGTCCGCCGACATGGCCACCGTGCTGGCGGCCGTCAAGGGGACCGGGTTCATCACGACCGAGTCCGGGTCGTCGTCGGCCTCGCCGACGTCGGGGACCCCGAGCGTCGCCGGCTAGCCGATGGACGCGGCGGGCCGGCGGGAGCTGGCCCGCCTGATCTCCGAGGACGGGCTGTCGCCACGGGAGGCGGCGGTCCGCCTGGGGATCGCGGAGTCCGAGGCGCGCGCGGAGGTGGCGCGCTGGTACGTCGCGGGGACGCGCACGCCGTCCGCGACCCGTCGCCGCCTTGCCGGCGTCGCCCTCGTCTTGGCGTTCGTGCCGGTGGGCTGGGTGGCCAGCGCTGCGCTCTTCGGTGGTGACCACGGTGACGCCACGGGCAGCCGCGTGGCGGGCGCGCCGGCCGTGCAGCCGGCGCCGGGGCGCTTCGCGTCCCGCTCCGCGCGGGCGCGCCGCGGGCGGCACACGGTCTCCATCGCGCGGGTGCCCGCCCGCCGCGTGCAGGTCTACGCGAAGGCGTCCCCGAAGGCGCGGCACCGGACGCTCCGGGGCCGCGAGCTGGACGGCAAGAAGCTCCCGCTCGTCCTGCTGGTGGAGAAACGCCGCCACCGGGACTGGCTCAAGGTGCAGCTGCCGACCCGGCCTAATCTGGCGACCGGCTGGATCCGCGCCCGGGCTGCCCGCGTCACCCAGAGCAACTGGCACCTGCGCGTCGACCTCTCGGCGCACACGGTGACCACGTGGCGCGGCACGCGCCGCATCTCCGTGCACCGCATCGGGGTCGGGGAGTCCGTCACGCCGACGCCGCGCGGGCGCTATTACCTGACCGACCTCGTCAAGCCGCCCAACCCCGACGGCCTCTACGGCGCCTACGCCTTCGGGCTCTCGGCGCACTCGAACGTGCTCAGCTCCTTCGGGGCCGGCGACGGGCAGATCGGCCTGCACGGGACCAACGACCCGGAGACGCTCGGCACCCAGGTCAGCCACGGCTGCATCCGGGTCTCCAACAAGGTGATCAAGAGCTTCGTGCGGCACCTGCCGCTGGGCACGCCGGTGACCATCCGGTCGTAACCTGGAGGGGTGGGGCACGACGACCATCACGGCCACTCGCACGGCGTCTCCGCGGACGCCGACCGCGGCAAGCTGGCCATCGCGCTGGCGCTCATCACGGGCTTCATGGTCGTGGAGGTCGTCGCCGGCATCGCGGCGTCCTCGCTGGCGCTGATCTCCGACGCCGGCCACATGCTCACCGACGCGGGCGCGATCGCTCTGTCGCTGGTGGCGATCCGCCTCGCCGCCCGTCCCGCCCGGGGGGCGATGACCTTCGGGCTCGGCCGCTCGGAGATCCTTGCGGCCGCCGTCAACGGGACGACGCTGCTGGTGCTGGCGCTGGTGGTCTCCTACGAAGGCGTCCGGCGCCTGATCGACCCGCCCGCCACCGAGGGCGGCGTGGTCCTGGCCGTCGCGCTCGCCGGCGTCGTCGTCAATCTGATCGCCACCTGGGTGCTCTCGCGGGCCAACCGTGCCTCGCTCAACGTGGAGGGCGCCTACCAGCACATCCTCACCGACCTGGCCGCGTTCGTGGCCACGGCGATCGCCGGTGCGATCATCCTCGCCACCGGGTTCGTGCGCGCCGACGGCATCGCGTCCCTGATCGTCGCCGCGATCATGCTCCGCTCCGCCTACGGGCTGCTGCGCGCGTCCGGGCGGATCTTCCTCGAGGCGGCGCCGGAGGGCGTGGATCCGGACGCGATCGGCCGGGCCATGATCGGCACCGCGGGCATCGTCGAGGTCCACGACCTGCACGTGTGGGAGGTCACCTCCGGGTTCCCGTCGCTGTCGGCGCACGTGACCGTGGGCGAGCGGGTCGACTGCCACGCCGCGCGGGCGGAGATCGAGGTGCTGCTGCACGACCGCTTCGGAATCGACCACACGACGCTGCAGGTCGACCACGAGGGCGGCCGGCTGCTGGCGATCGAGAACGCGAACGCTCTGTGAGCCGGTTCGGGCGCCTGTGGCTGCGCGCGGCGCCGCTCATGGACGCGCGCGGCGCGGCGGCGCACCGGGCCCGGCTGTTGGACGGCCTGCACGGCGTGGTCGTCGAGGTCGGCGCGGGCGCCGGGTCGAACTTCGCGCACTATCCCGACGCGGTCCGGCGGATCGTCGCGCTCGAGCCGGACGCGACGCTGCTGGCTGCGGCGCGGCGGGCGGCGAGCCCGCGCGTCGAGCTGTCCTCAGGCGTCGCCGATGCCCTGCCGGTCGGCGACGGCGAAGCCGATGCGGTCATCTTCTCGCTGGTGCTGTGCTCCGTGCCCGACCCGGCGGCGGCGCTGGCGGAGGCCCGGCGGGTCCTGCGGCCAGGCGGCGAGCTGCGGGTCTACGAGCACGTCGTCCCGCGCGGCGGGCTGCTGCGGCTGGGGGCGATCCTCGCGGACCGCAGCGGTGTGTGGCCGGCGCTGGCCGGCGGCTGTCACGCGGCGCGCGACACCGAGGCGGCGATCGCGGCCGCCGGGTTCGCCATGGGCGGACGGGAGCGGTTCCCGTTCCGGGCCAGCGCGGTGTCGCCGCCGATGCCGTTCGTGCTCGGCACCGCGACGCTCAGCGGCTGACGACGACCTTCGCCTTCATGCCGTAGTGGATCGTGCACACGTAGCGGTACGTCCCGGGCGTCTTGAAGGTGACCGAGTAGGTCGACCCGTACTTCTTGGTGTGCGAGGAGCGGAAGCGCTTCTTGCCCACGCTGTGCACGGTGTGCGGCGTGTACTCCTCGTCGAACGACCACGTGACGCGCGCACCCGTGTGGATGCGCGTGACGTGCGGCTTGAAGTCGATGTCCTTCACGCGGACCGTGGCAGAGCCCACCGCCGCGGCGGCGGGCTCTGCTGATGCCACGACCACGATCATGCTTACGGCTGGAGCGGGCCCTTGACGAAGTTCAGCCCGGTGACCGTCTTCACGACCTTCTTGAAGCCGAAGTGCGGGTTGAAGTCGTTCGGCACGGGGCTGGGGGCGCCGCTGTAGCCCTTGGCCACGCAGATGGCGGCGGTGTAGGCCGCGTGGTTGGCCTCCACGGAGTGGATGGCCAGGGCCGCCTGCGTCACCGCGAGGTTCGACAGGTAGGGACCGGCACCCGCGTACGCGGCGGTGCCGACCGGCTCGATCGTCGCAGCCGTCGTGATGAAGGTCTGCTCATCCTTCAGCGCGGCGGACACGGCGTCCATGTTGAGCGTCGGCGCCTTGACGGCCGCCTTGCCCAGGACCTTCTTGAGCGCGGCCACGTGCGCCGCCTCGTGCTTGGCCAGGACCTTCGCGGCGGCGTTGATGTCCGGATCCGCGTAGTTGGCAGCGTCGGCGGCGGCGTAGAACGCGGCCTCCAGGTACTCGAGCGTCAGCGCGTAGTTGGCGATGACGACGTCGTTGGCCGTCGGCTTCTTGGCACGACGGTTGACCTTCTTCAGCGAGGTCGAGTACTCGCCCTTCTGCTTGCTGGTGGCGGCCGCCATGGCCTCCATCGGGTCAAGCAGACCAAGCAGCGCGGAACCGGCGGCGAAGGTGCCGGCGGTGGCCACGCCATTGCGCATGGCCTGACGGCGGGTGGTCCCGGTGGGGTCCAGGGCGCCGGCCTGCTCGGCGATGGTGCGAAGGTCGCCAGAGGCGTCCAACTTCTCCAGATCAATGCGAGTCACTACGTATCCCTCCTAGATGGGGTCGTTCAGGAGTGGCCTACGCGGCGTCGGAGGGACTGGATCAGCCCGGGTGAGCGTCTACGCGCCAGCGACACCGTCCCCGGACCGGCATCCGCCGCGTCAGTCGACGAGATCGCGCGGAGCCACCGCCCCCGTCTCGAACGCGGCCTCGACCAGACGGCTCCGCTTGCGGTGGGCTGGCAGAGCTTCGACGCCGAAGCGTGCAAAGAGCGCGCGGAGATGGGTCTTGACCGCCGAGACGCTGAGCTGGAGCTCATCGGCGATCGTCTGGTTCGGTGCCGGGGCCGAGAAGTCGCCCCCGGCGGCGTAGGGGCGGCACAGCGCGACGAGGACGCGCCGCTGCGCCTCCGTCAGCGGTGGCGCGGCCCGCGCGTGCGATCGGACGATCGTGGTGCGAGCTCGCGAGCGCTGTCCGGTGCGGAAGAGCAGCCGGGTCGCGCCCAGGTCGATCGCGTCGCCGTCCCGCAAGCGCATCCGGCGGGCGATGGGCTCCCCGTTGACGACCGTCCCGTTCCGGGACAAGCCGTCGTCGGTGACGGCCCATTCCTGCCCGAAGCACTCGATCAGCGCGTGCACGCGCGACACCTCGTCGTCGGCCAGGCGGATGTCGCAGCTCTCGTCCCGGCCGACCGTCACGCGCGGCAGCGAGAGCGCCACGATCGTCTCCTGACCGTCCGGGGCGATCGCGACCAGGAATGGGGATCCGGCGCGCTCGGCCTCGATCTCGGCTTTGAGGTCGGCCGCGCGGCGCTTCCGGCGCTCCATGCTCTATTTATACGGCCTTCATGATCGAGTCCGCGCCGGGCAAGATCGTCGCAGGACACCGGCTGGGTGAGCTCCTCGGTGCCGGCGGTCACGGCAGCGTCTTCTGGGCAGAGGATCCGGCCGGCCGTCCCGTCGCCCTGAAGGTCCTGTCCCCCGGGCCCGAGGCGAACGCGTTGCTGCGCGTCGCCGAGCGCCTGGCGGACATCCGCGATCCGCATCTCGTCAGCATCCTCGGCGGCGGTCGCACCGGCGAGGAGGTCTGGGTTGCGCTCGAGCTTGTCGACAGCTTCGATCTCGATTTCCTGATCGCGCGCAGCGGGCACCTCGACGTCGCGGAGGCGGTCGCGCTGACCGAGCAGATCGCCGCCGCGTTGGACACCGTCCATGCGCACGGCGTCGCCCACGGTGACGTGAAACCGGCCAATGTCCTCCTCGAAGGTGAGCTCGACGCGCTGTCGGCGCGCCTCACCGACGTGGGCGGGAGCGGGTGGACGGCGGACTACGCCGCCCCCGAGCGCGTGCGCGGCGGGGACGCCGATCGGGCGACGGACGTCTACGCCCTCGGGTGCCTGCTGTTCGAGCTGCTCACGGGAGCACCGCCGTTCGCCAGCGCCGACGGGCCGGCGAAGCTGGTCGCGCAGCTCGACCGGCGCCCGCCCCGTCCCGGCGCGGTCGTCCGCGGGATCCCCCCGGCCCTCGATCGCGTCGTGCTGGCTGCGCTCAGCAAAGTGCCGGACGGCCGCCCGCGCACCGCGTCCGAGCTGGCCCGACGCGCACGGACGGCGCTTTCGGACCTC
Source organism: uncultured Solirubrobacteraceae bacterium (assembly GCA_964242305.1). Classification (GTDB taxonomy): domain Bacteria; phylum Actinomycetota; class Thermoleophilia; order Solirubrobacterales; family Solirubrobacteraceae; genus DATLGB01. Next base: position 92,758 of record CAXTBB010000001.1, on the reverse strand, counting down.
GGGGCCAGGGAAGGACGGCGAGGCCGGCTGGTCGGGCGCGCGGCCGACCTTGCCGCGGTCTCACAGGCCGTGCGGAGCGCCCCCGGCTCCCTGCTCACCCTGGTCGGCCCGGCAGGCGTGGGGAAGACCCGCCTCGCCCACGAGGTCGCGCGGCGTCTCGCCGCCGACTTCGACGACGTCGTCGAAGTCAGCCTCGGCGCCACGGGCGACAGCGCCCTCATCGCCTCGGCGATCGCCGCGGGGCTCGGCGTGCAGCCGGGGGTGGATCCCGAGGCGACGCTTGCCGGACGCCTGCGGGACCGGCGGGCGTTGATCGTCCTGGACGAGCTGGAGCATCTGCCCGAGGCCGCCGCGGCCGTCGAGCGTCTCGTGGAAGCACTCGCCGGCGTGCACCTGGTGGCCACCAGCCGCGTGCCGCTCGGGCTTGCCGGCGAGCGGACCCACGTCGTCGCGCGCCTCGATGAGGCCATCACGACGGCCTGGTTCACCGAGCTGGCAGGGCGTCCGCCGACGGCAGACGAAGCCGCTGCGCTCGAGGGGCTGCCACTCGCCGTCGAGATCGCGGCCGCCCACGCGGGAGATGGGCAGGGACTCCGCGGGCGCCGCGGCGTTGCCGCCGTACTCGATCGCAGCTACCGGTTGCTCGATGCCGACGCCCGTCGCCTCCTCGCCCGTCTCGCGGTGTTTCCGGGCGCGTTCTCGCCCGCCGCGGCGCGCGTCGTGTCCAATGGTGGCGACGGCGTCAGGGCCGCCCTGCGCGCTCTGGTGCGGGCCGCGCTCGTGCGACCTGCGGCCGACGGGCGGCTGATGCTGTTCACCGCCGTGCGGGAGTACGCGCTGGTGCGCCTGCAGGAGCGTGGGGAGGAGACCCCCGTCCGTCGCCGCCACGCGGAGCACGTCGCCGCCTCCGTGCACAGCACGCCCTTCCCGGTCGACGGCCCGGCCATGGAGCGCTTGGCGGGGCTGGCGGATGACCTTCGCGCCGCGTTGCGCTGGGCGGAGGCTCAGCGAGAGGAGCGCCTGCTCAGCGCGCTCGCGCTCGGTCCGGGCCAGTGGTGGTTCGCCAGCGGGCACCTCGCCGAGGGGCGGACGTGGCTGGAACGGGCGCGCCCACGGGGTCCCGGACGCCAAGCGCGGCGGCTGATGCACCTCACCCTCCTGCAGTGGGGACAGCAGGACCTCAGCGCGCTCGAGGCGACCGGCGCGCGGCTGCTCGCTATGGACGCGGAGGGACTCGGCGTGGAGCGCGCCGAGGCGCTCAGCCTCCTCGGGCTCGCAGCGATGCACCGCGGCGACTACGCCGAGTCGCGACGGCGCCTTCAGGCGATGATGGACGAATCCGCGCCGGACCGCCTCCGTCGCGGCGATCGGCTCAGCAACCTCGCCCTGGTCGCGTTGCTCGAAGGCGCGCTCGACGAGAGCATCGACCATGCGACCGCGGCGCTGGCCGCCGTCGTCGAAAGGGTCGGGCGCGGCTACACGCTGCTCACGCTTGGCGAGGCGCGGCGGCGGCGGGGCGACACCGACACGGCCCGGACGGCCGCCGCGGAGGCCTACGCCGAGTTCGCCGGGCTCGACCACGCCGAGGGACTGCTGTACGCGACGCTCGCGCTCGCGGCCGTGGAAGCCGATCGCGGACAGCGCTCGTCCGCTGCGCTGCTGTTCGCCGCGTTCGCGGCCGGGCGTGACCAGCACGGCATCAACGCGGTCGCCGAGCAGGTCGTCGTCCACCTCGAGGCCGTCCTCGGCGTGGCGCAGCACGACCTGCGCGATGCCGGTCGTCTGCTCGCGCCGGACCGTGTCGCCGCGCTGGTGGCAGGGATGGCTCAACCAGCCTGAGGGTCACTATGCACACGTCCCCGCGCGGAGCACGATGCTCCCATGTTGCGCATCGTTGTCCTCGCCGCGGCGCTCGCCGCCCTCGCGCCCGCCACCGCCTCCGCTGGGTCACCGATCCTGGCGCCCGGGGCCAAGGTGGCCGGCCGTACCGCCGCACGCTGGTCGGAGACCTTCTACCACCGCTTCTTCACCCTGCCGGCGGCCGAGGCGCCGTTCGCCGGCGGGTCCGCGGACCCGTGCCTGCACCCCGTTCGGCGGCTGCTGATCTTCGGCGGCGGGACCACGTCCGAGTGCGTGGTCACAGCCGACACCAGGGTGCTCCTCGGCGTCTTCGGCGGCGAGTGCAGCGACGTCGAGGAACCCCCGTTCCAGGGCGCGACGGCCACCGCTCGCCTCGCCTGCGCCAAGGCGTTCGTGGATGGCGTCAGCGCCCTCTCGCTGACGGTCGACGGACGGGCGGTCAAGCACCTGTTCCGCCACCGCGGCGCCACTCGCGACATGACCCTGGACATGCAGGAGGGCAATGTCCTGGGCGTCGCCGCAGGCCCGGTCCACTCCACCGCTGACGGATACCAGGTCTTCCTTCGCCCGCTCGCGCCGGGACGTCACAAGATCGAGGCGTCAGGCACGGCGGGATCCGGCGCGGACGCGACGAACCTGCGGGTCGCGTTCACCCTGCGGGTCGTCCGCAGGCACCGGGTGTCCGTGGGTGCGGGCTCGCACCACTCCTCAGGGTGGGGTGGGCGGCGGTAGTCATCGTCGGTCGTCGCCGGGCTGTCCGGCGCCTCCCGTGGCGGCGGCTTCGCCAGCGGACTGGACTGAGGCTCTCCGTCCGCGGGGCCTGGTCTCGTGCCGCGCCGCCGTCCAGTCCCGGCGCGGGCTCGTGGCGGAGCCCGAGCCGGTATCGGGGACGGGCGATCGCCAGCCGCTGGCGGTCGCCCGTCGCCTCAACACTGCTGGTAGAAGCAGAGGCCGCCCGCCTCACCGATGAAGCACCAGATGCCGTCGTCGTCGATCTCGATGTCGTTGCACTCGGCCTCGCCGTAGTCGATGGGGTCGTCGAAGCGGACGCTGCGTCGATCGAAGACGCGGATGCGCGGGACGTCGTCGTGCGCGTAGCCGGCGCCGGTGGAGACCTCCGCATCACGCCCGCTGCCGCTGCGTCCGATGCGCACGCGGCCACGGCCGCCGCACCCGCATCCACATCCGCCGCGGCCATGATCGCCGAGGTCGGCCTGGCAGTGCTTGCACCGGACTGCCGCGGCCTTGATCTCCTCCTTGCAGTAGGGACACTCGCGGGATTCGGGCACCTGCTCGGACATGCGCGTTCCTCTCGTCGGTGGTGGTTCCGGAATCCAATCAGACCAGCGCCGGACCAGCCGGCGACGCGCCGCCAGTGACGGTCGAGGTTCGTACGTCCGTGCGAACGTTGGTACGGTTTCCCGGATTCCGGAGCCCGACACCTGCGATCTGCTTTGCCTGGACGTTCCCAAGGCCGAGGCGATGCGCGCGAACCTGCCGACGCTCGGCGTGCTCGAGCGGCAGGCGCAGTCCGCCCGAGCCGTGGGGGACGCCACCCGACTGGCGGTGGCCGTCGCGCTCCGTGACGGCGAGCGTGCCTGCGTGTGCGACCTGGCCTGGGTGCTCGGCCGGGACGAGAAGCTCGTGTCCCACCACGCGCGGCTGCTCAAACAGGCGGGTCTGGCCCGGTCCGAGCGTGACGGGCGGATGGTGATGTACGAGCTCACCGACACGGGGCGGGCGCTCGTGGATGCCTTGCGCTCGGCGGTGACCGCGTGAGCTCGATCGAGCTTCCCGTCGTCGAGCGTCGGGCCGCGCCGCGGCCGGACGCGGACTGGCTCCGCGCTGCCCGCCGGGCCCGCCAGCTCTCCTGGCTCTCCCTTGCGTGGATGACCGTCGAGGGTGTCGTCGGCCTCGCCGCCGGTGTCGACGCCGGCTCTCTGAGCCTGCTGATCTGGGCGGCGTCGTCCTTCGTCGAGGGGTTGGCCTCGGTGACGATCATCTGGCGGTTCAGCGGTTCCCGGGCTCACTCGGCGACCAGCGAGCGCACCGCCCAACGGTGGGTCGCCGGGTCGTTCCTGCTGCTCGTCCCGTATGTCCTCTACGAGTCCGTCGACCGCGTGATCGGCGGCAGCGACGTCCATGCCAACACCGCCGGCATCGTCGTCACCGCCTCGGCCATCGTGCTCATGCCCCTGCTGGGCTGGGCCAAGCTCAGGCTGTCGCGCCGGCTCGGATCCGACGCCACCGCGGGGGAGGGCATCCAGAACCTGCTGTGCGCGGCTCAGGCGGCTGCCGCGCTCGTCGCGCTGATCGGCGCGGACGCGGGCCTGACGATCCTCGATCCGCTCGCGGCGCTCGCGATCTCGGGCATCGCGATCAAGGAGTGCCTCGCACTGTGGCGCGGCGACGACGATTGCTGCGCGCCCGTCGGCTTCGCCGCTGCCGACGGCGGCTGCGACTGCTGCTGAAGCTGACCACCGACGGCGCCCGGTGGCGTGGCCCGCGATCGGGGGTAGCGCGCTCACATGCCCACCGTCTCTCGCACGTTCGCCGTCGACGTCCCGCCGGAGGTGGTCGTCCCCTATCTCGCCGATTTCGCGAACGCCGAGGCCTGGGATCCGGGCACCGAGCGGTGCGTGCGCAACGACGACGGTCCCGTGCGCGTCGGCTCGTCGTGGCACAACACGTCCAAGATCGTGGGCATCGGCACGGAGCTCACCTACACGCTGGAGGAGTTGGGTGACGAACGGATCGTGCTGGTCGGGCGCAACGACACGGCCACGTCCACGGAGACCATCGACGTGACCCGCGAAGGGACCGGGTCCAGCATCACCTACACGAACGAGTTGGCGTTCAAGGGGGCGGCGAAGCTCGCCTCGCCGATCGCCAAGCTGGTCTTCGAGAAGCTCGGCAACGACACCGAGGAGCAGATGGTCGAGACGCTGAACGCGCTTCCGGCCTGACGGCGCTCCTCGCGGCCGGCTCTTAGCTTCACGCGTACCTTGCTCGCGTAGCTTCTGGGCATGGCGAGCGGTCCCCTCGACATCCTGGTGGTCGATGACGAGTCCGAGCTGCGCGAACAGATCCGGCGGCTGTTCGAACGTGACGGGCACCGCGTGGTCGCGGTGCCCGACGGCAGGTCGGCGATCGATCGTGCGAGCACGAGCCAGTTCGACATCGTGCTGCTCGACGTGTCCCTCGGCGGCGGCGTCGACGGCTACGACGTGTGCCGGACCCTCCGCGAGCGCCGGAACGTCGTGCCGGTGATCATGCTCACGGCGCTGGACTCCGAAGCCGACGCGGTGCTGGGCTTGGAGGCCGGCGCCGACGACTACGTGACCAAGCCGTTCGGGCCGGCGGAGCTGCGCAGCCGCATCAAGGCCGTGCTGCGGCGGGCCGGTCCGCGGGCGCTCGGCGACGAGGTGCTCCGCGTCGGGCGGGTGGTGCTGGACCGCAGTCGCCGGTCCGTGACGGCGAACGGCGCGCCGGTGGAGCTGACGTTCTCGGAGTTCGAGGTGCTGCAGGCGCTGATGGGGCGGCCCGGCGACCTGTTGAGCCGGCAGCAGCTCCTGGAGGCGATCTGGGGCGAGAGCGCGTACCGCGATCCGCGTGGGATCGACGTGCACATCCGGCACCTGCGGGAGAAGATCGAGGCGGTGCCGGAGAAGCCGGAGTTGTTGCTGACCGTGCGCGGCGTCGGCTACCGAATGCACGCTGCGTGAGGGAGGTCCGTGGACTCCGCGGCCGGCTGACGATCGCGTTCGCGGCGGTGAGCGCGCTGACGGTCGTGCTGGTCGGCGTCCTGTTGCTGTTCCCCCTCAATCGCAAGCTCCGCGAGGACGCGGTGTCCGCACTCACGCAGACCGCCCGGTCGACCAGGGGGTCGCTGAAGGGGCTGGACGCGGAGCACCTCCGTCGCGCGGTCAACGGCGTGCGCCACCGCACGGGCGCCGAAGCCCTCATCATCGATGCGAACGGCACGGTGGTGGCCGCGAGCGAGCCGGAGCCGGAGGATCGCTTCCCGCAGGTGGCGCGCGCGATCGCCGAGAACCGGGTGATCAGCGGCATCACCCTGGGTCAGGCGCAGACCGTCGTCCCGTTCGAGGCCAGCCGGGGCCGGTTCGCCCTCGTGCTGCGGAGGTCGCTGGAGAGCGTCGACAGCGCACAGGACGTCGTGCAGCGCTCGCTGGTCGCGGCGGGCCTGGTGGCGATCGCGATCGCCGCGGTGCTGGGCGGCCTGCTGGCGACCGGACTGGCCCGCCGCCTGATCGCGCTGCGGGAGCTGGCCCAACGCTTCGCCAGCACGGGGCACGCCCCGGACGGGCCACCGGATCGCCGGCAGGACGAGATCGGCGATCTGGCGCGCGCGTTCGCGACGATGCAGGGTCAGCTCGAGGTGCAGGAGCAGGCGCGCCGCACGTTCGTCAGCACGGCGTCACACGAGATGCGCACGCCGCTGTCGTCGCTGCGGCTCATGCTCGACCTCGCGCGGGACGTGCTCGAGGAGGAGCCCCCGGACGTCGCCGAGGCGCGTGACCAGGTCGGGCGTGCGCAGGTGCAGACCGAGCGCTTGGCCAAGCTCGCCGCCGAGCTCCTCGACCTGAGCCGGATCGACGCCGGCGTGCCGTTGCGGGTGGAGCCGATCGAGATGCTCGCACTGGCCCGCGCGGTCGCCGGCGAGTTCGCTCCCCGCGACGAGCGCGTCCTCCTCGTCGGGGGCGTCGAGGCGTGGGCGTCGGCGGACCCCGGCAGCGCGGCGCGCATCGTGCGCATCCTCGTCGACAACGCGCTGCGCCACGCGCCGGCCGGTGGTGAGGTGAGCGTCCACGCGGGCGTCGAGAACGACCTGGTCCACGTGCAGGTCGCCGACGACGGTCCCGGGGTTCCGGCGGAGGACCGGGACCGCATCTTCGAGCGCTTCGAGCGCGGCACGGAGACCCAGTCCGGTGCCGGGTTCGGGCTCGGTCTCGCCATCGGCCGCGAGCTGGCCGAGCGCATGGGCGGCCGGCTCCGGCTCGACGGCTCCAACCACGGCGCGGTGTTCGTGCTCGAGGTTCCGCGGTCGGTCGAGACCGGCCGGTAGGCGTCCCAACACGGTCCCAACATCAGCGCTACCGCCGACCCTCGCGGACGGCTGAGGATTGGTGGATGTCCGCGATCCCCACCCAATTGGGCTACGCGGCCCTCTTCGGCCTGGTCGGGAGTGAGTCGGCGGGTGTGCCGCTCCCCGGCGAGACCGCGCTGATCGCCGCCGGCGTGCTGGCGGGATCCGGGCAGCTGACCTTGTCGCTCGTCATCGCGACGGCGACCGCGGCCGCCGCCCTCGGCGACACGGTCGGGTACTGGGTCGGCCGTCGCGGCGGGCGCGCCGCGCTGCAGCACGACGGCCCGTTGCGGGAGGCCCGCAACCACGCGCTCGACCGCGGCGAGCGGTTCTTCGCACGCCATGGCGCCAAGACGGTCTTCTTCGGCCGGTTCGTCCCCGGCGTCCGCGTGGTCGCCGCCGTGCTGGCCGGAGCGAGCCGGATGTCGTGGCCGCAGTTCGCGCTCGCCAACGTGACCGGCGCGCTCGTTTGGTCCGCGACCGTCGCCGGCCTCGCCTCCCTCCTCGGCGCCGCGGTTGCCTCCGCGGTCGTCATCGCAGCGATCGCCGCCGGGCTGGTCGCCGCCGCCGCCGCCCTCCATCCCCATCTCCCCAGGAGCCTCTGATGCGTGAGCTCACCGTCGTCATCCCCACCTACAACGAACGCGAGAACCTCCCGCTCGTGGTCGACCGGGTTCGCGCCGCCGTGACGGCCGAGCGTCTGACGATGCTGATCGTCGACGACGCCTCGCCCGACGGCACCGGCGAGCTCGCCGATCGGCTCGCCCGCGACCTGCCCGACGTGCAGGTCCTGCACCGCGCCGCCAAGGGCGGCCTCGCCGGCGCCTACCGCGAGGCGTTCGCCGTCGCCCTTGCCGCCGGCGCCGACCTCGTGGTTGAGCTCGACGCCGATCTCTCCCACGATCCCGCGGACATCCCCCGGCTGGTCGCCGCGATCGACGCCGGCGCCGACGTCGCGGTGGGCTCGCGCTACGTGCCGGGCGGCGAGACGCCGGGCTGGTCCTTCCGCCGGCGCCTGCTCTCGCGCGCGGGCGGAAGCTACGCGGGGGCCGTCCTCGGGCTGGCCGTCGCCGACCCGACCTCCGGCTACCGCTGCTTCACGCGCCGCGCCCTGCGCCGGGTCGGATTCGAGACGGTGGCCACCCGCGGGTACGGCTTCCAGATCGAGATGGTCCACCGGGCTACGCGCGCGGGGCTCGCCGTGACGGAGGTCCCGATCGTCTTCCGCGAGCGTGCGCACGGCGTCTCGAAGATGTCCACCCGGATCGCCGTCGAGGCGCTCATCCGCGTCCCGCTGATGCGGCGGGCGGGTCCTTCGAGAGCACCCGGCGCGGACGCTCAGACCGAGTGGTAGATCTCGTGGCCGGCGACCCGTCTCACGGGCCGGTAGTCACGCCGGAGCGCGCTCGCGATCCGGGCGGACTGCGGGAGCGACCACTGCCCGACCTTCTGCCAGCGGACGAGCCAGGTCGGCCGATCGGGGGCGTGGAGGAGGTGGGCCAGTCGCGCGTCGGCACCGGGAAGGGCGCGGACCATCAGGCTCCAGGCGTAGGGGTAGGGGCTCGGCAGGTCCGTGTAGTAGTCGATGTTCGCCTTGGCGTAGAGCACGTACTGCGTGTCGCCGGGGCGGGCGTGGGCGTCGATGTAGTGCGCGATGGCGGTGATCCGCTGCCGGTCCTGCCCGTTGTGCAGAAGGCCGACGCGCTGGACGTTGACGTGGATGACGATCGCGAGCACCGCCGCGACGGCCGGCCACGCGTAGCGAAGCCGGACCGCTGCCAGCGCCGCGGCGGCCAGGATCGACGTGGGGACGACGATCTGGAGCAGGTAGTGCGGCCAGTAGCTCCCGCCCGCGAGGATGCCGACCACGCCGGCCAGCAACCAGACGCCCAGCGTCGCGAGCAGGACGCGGTCACGGCGCAGGCACCACAGCCCGAGTGGCGCCAGCGCGAGCGCGACGACGACGCCTGACCGCTCCGCCGGGCCGATCAAGCCGGACGCGCGGTCGACCAACGGCCGGTTGGCCGAGGCCAGGACCTGGAGGCCGTTGACGCGGAACCCGAACAGCGCGTACACCAGCCGTGCGGCCGGCTCGTGGGCGAGCGCGAGCCACACCGCCACCCCGGCGACCGGGATCAGCAGCCCCGCCAGGTAGGCGCCGGCGCGGCGCGCGGAGCGGTGCCGATCGGCGATGGTCGTTGCCACGAGGAACGCGAGCCCCGCCGCGCCCGCGTCGAGGAACGACTGCTTGACGAGCGGTGCCGTCATGGCGAGCGCGCCCGCGGCGACCAGCCAACGGGATCCGTGATCGCGCGAGCGCAGCAGGCACAGGACGGACGCGGCGGCGGGGACCGACGCGAGCAGCTCGGAGGGGGTGAAGATGGCCAGCAGGCCGGCGGCGCTGGCCATCGCCGCCGCGAGGACGGCCGCGGTGCAGGCCGCGCGGGCCCCGCCGAGCCGTCGCCCCAGCGCCCAGGCCAACCCGACCAGCGCGACGGCCGCGGCCGCGCCGAGCCACCGGATGCCCACGGCACCGTCCGCACCGGCGGCCTTGAACAGCAGCAGCAGCAACGGCGGGCGATCGACCCAGTAGTTGCCGTACAGGGAGTGGCCCCCTCCGCCGCTCCAGAACCGCGCGATGTAGGCGAGTCCGCCCTCGTCCACCCCGAGCGGTTCGTTGAGAAAGGGCAGGCGCAGGGCGAGGGTCAGGGCGACCGCTCCGGCGAGGACCAGCCCCGGGACCACCGCGCGCCGCGCCGGACGGGGCCTCGTCGCGGCGGCGGGAGCGGGGGCGGGAGCGACGGCGACGGCCATGCCGCCCATCGTGCGCGCCCGTCGTCGGACGGTGATTGTCGAAGTGTTGGGAAACGGTTGGGCCGGCTCCTAACACGTTCCCAACACGGCGGTCCCGGCGAGCAACGCCGCCCGGCGTACGTTCGGCGCATGGCCATCGGATCCGCTCGGTCGCTGCTCGCGAACGCGCTGCTGGTGGCGGTCGTCGCGCTGCTGGCCGCCGGGACGATCGTGCAGGTCCGCCACAACGCCGCCACGGGACCGCACGGCCACGCTCCACACCAGAGACCGGTCGCCGCGCGGGTCGTGCACGTGCGATGACGGCGATCGCGTTGCGGGCGCGCCGGGCAGCGCGGCTGGTGCCGTCCGCCGGCGCCGGGTTGGCGCTGACGCTGACGCTGGTCACGGGCGCGGTCGTCATCCTCGCCGGCGCCGCCGCGAACGACGCCTACCTGGTTCCTGCGCTGGCGCGAGCCCGGGCCCACTGGCTGCCGGGACCGCTGGCGCGACTCGCCGTTCCAGTCTCGCTCGACGGCGTCTTCGCGTGGCTGGCGGCGATGACCGTCGCCTACGCGGCGGCGGTGCTGCTCGCGCCGCGGGTCGCCCTGCGCTGGATCCTGCTGACCGCGGCGCTGCTGCAAGCCGCGTTCGCGCTGGCGCCGCCGCTGTTGTCCACCGACGTCTTCAACTACATCGACGTCGGGCACATCAGCGGGCGGTTGGGACTGGATCCGTACAGCGTGCCGCCGGTCGCCGGGCCGCACACGGGCCTGTTCGTGTTCCTGCACTGGCGGCACGCGGTCACCGTCTACGGCCCGCTGTTCACCCTGCTGGCGCGGCTGACCGCGCGGATGACGGTCGCGCACGCCCTGCTCACCTTCAAGGCGATCGGCGCCGGGGCCGCGTTCGGCTGCACCGCGCTGGCGGCCTGGATCGCCGGCCGCCGCGGACACTCGCCCCAGAGCGCGGCGGCCATGTTCGGACTCAACCCGTTGGTCCTCGTGTGGACGGTCGGCGGGGGACACAACGACACGCTGATGATGCTCTTCGTGCTGGCCGGGTTCGCGCTCGTGCTGGGAGCGAGGCCGGCCGCCGGTGCCGCGACCGCCGTGGCGGCGTCGGCGATCAAGCTGAGCGCCGGGCTCGCCCTCCCGTTCGTGGTCTGGAGCGCGCCGCGCGGCCAGCGCCTGCGCGCGCTCGCGGGCGCCCTCGGCGCGCTGGCCGTCCTGGTCGCCGTCGCGTACGTCGCGTTCCCCGACCACGCCACGGGCATGGTCTCCGGGCTCCGGCGCCAGCAGCAGCTCGACGGCATCGCCAGCGTCCCGACCGACGTCGCCTACCTCGTGGGCCTGCCCGCGGTGACGCCGCACGAGATGACGGTCTTCCACGTGCTCCTGGCGCTGTGGCTCGCCGGGTGCGGGATCGCGCTGCTGCGGGGCGGAGACCCGCTGGCGCTCGCAGGCTGGGCCCTGCTCGGCGTGGTGCTCGCGTCGTCGTGGCTGCTCCCGTGGTACCCGATCTGGCCGCTCGCCCTGGCCGCCTGCGCCGGTGACCGCCGGCTGCTCATCGCCAGCAGCGCGGTGGGCGCCTCATACGTGATCGGCCACGTACCACTCACCTGACGGTGCGCTCAGCGGCGGTCTAGCGTCGCTCGGACGTGCCCCGCCCCGCCCTTGTCCTCGGCCTCGCCGCCCTGCTGTTCTTCGCCACCGAGCGGCCTGCAGCGGCGCCGGCCGCGACGGACACGCCCACCGCCGCCGTCCATCCTCTGATCGGCACCGAGAACCACGGGAACACCTTCCCCGGTGCGGCCACGCCGTTCGGCATGGTCCAGCTCAGTCCCGACAACGGGGGCACTGCGGGCTACGACTACGACAACGTCCGCATCGACGGCTTCAGCCACACCCACCTGTCCGGGGTCGGGTGCGGGGCGCTCGGCGAGGTGCGCGTCATGCCGACGACCGGCGCGGTGACGTCGGCCGACCCGTCCCGGTTCGGCTCCCACTACCGGCACGACACGGAGGTGGCGCGGCCCGGTTACTACGCGGTCGATCTCACGAAGTACGGGATCCGGGCCGAACTGACCGCGACCGCCCGCACGGGCTGGCACCGCTACACCGTGCCCGCCGGCAAGCAGGTGAACCTGCTCTTCGACGTCGGCCGCACCGCGATGCCGGTGTACGCCTCGAGCGTGAGGGTGGTGGACCCCGACACGGTCGAGGGCTCGATCCAGTCCGGCGGGTTCTGCCACGGGCACGACCGTCACACCGTCTACTTCACGGCGCGCGCGAGCCGGCCGTTCGCCGCCACCGGCACCTGGCACGGCGCGGGCCTCCACGCCGGCAGCCGCTCGTCCTCCAACGGGACCGGCGGCGACGGCGCGTGGGTCTCGTTCGCGCCGTCCGCCGGCACCGACGTCGAGCTGCAGGTGGGCCTGTCCTACACCGGCGTGGCCGGCGCGCGCCGCAACCTGGCCGCCGAGGCCAAGGGCCAGACGTTCGACTCCGTGTCCGCCGCGGCCTCACGAAGCTGGACGGACATGCTCGACCGCGTCCAGGTCTCCGGCGGGTCGGCGACGCAGCGGACGGCGTTCGCCACGGCGCTCTATCACGCAACCCTGCATCCCAACCTGATCGGCGACGTCGACGGCGCGTACCCCGGTGCCGACGGGCGTGTCCACACGGCACACGGCTTCACGCCGATGGGGAACCTCTCGCTGTGGGACACGTTCCGGACCCAGAACCAGCTGCTCGAGCTGATCGCGCCGGACGTGGCCCGGAACGTCGCCCTGTCCCTGCTCGCCGACGGCGCCGACGGCGGCTGGCTGCCGCGCTGGCCGCTCGTGTCCGCCGACACCAACGTCATGACGGGGGACCCCGTGACGTCGCAGCTGGTGGAGAACTGGTCGACGTCGCTGCTCGCCGGACACAGCGCCGAGGCCTACCGGCTGCTGCGCGCCAACGCGTTCGGCCGGCCGCCGTCGGGGTCGGGGACCTACGGCCGGGCCGGCAACGACTACTTCGGCCAGCGCGGCTACATCCCCGAGGGCGTCCGCTGCCTGGCGCACGCGACGGGGGGCGATTGCCGGCGCCCCGCGTCCGCCACGCTCGAGTACGCCGCCGCCGACGGCGCCTTGGCGGAGATGGCGCGCGCGCTCGGCCATCGCGCCGACGCGCGTCGCCTCACCCGTCGCGCGGGCAACTACCGCAACCTCTACGACCGCCGCATCGGTGCGTTCCGGCCCAAGGACGCGGACGGCCGGTGGGTTTCGCCCTACGACCCGGTCACCGGCGGCGACGCGTTCCACGAGGGCAACGCCTACACCTACGGCTGGCTCGTCCCGCAGGATCCCGCCGGCCTCGTCCGACTGCTCGGCGGGCGGGCGGCGACCGCGCGGCGCCTCGATGCGTTCTTCGACTATCCGGGGCTGCTCCGCCACCCCTCCGCCACCGCGCGCGAGTCGTGGGTCGACGAGGCCTACGACTACTACACCGCCAAGACCTACAACCCCAACAACGAGCCCGATCTGCACGCCCCCTTCCTGTACGCGTGGGTCGGTCAGCCGTGGAAGACGAGCACCGTCGTCACCGCCGCCCAGTCGCTGTTCACCGACGGACCCGACGGCGTCACCGGCAACGACGACCTCGGCACCATGTCCGCCTGGTACGTGCTCACCTCGCTCGGGCTGTATCCCGTCATGAGCGGCGCCGGCTACTTCAGCCTGACGACGCCGCAGTTCCCGCACGCAACCGTCCAGATCGGCTCCGTCGGCGCCCACCAGGGGGGGACGCTGCAGATCGACGCGCCCGGCGTGACCGTCGCCAGTCACTACACGCAGGCCGTCACCCTCGACGGCAAGCCGCTCACCACCGCCTGGGTGCGGCGCTCGAGCGTCGCGCACGGCGGGCACCTCTCGTTCGGCGTCGGGGTGCGGCCATCGCGGTGGGCGGCGTCGGCGAGTCTCCCCGCACGCGGCTGAACCCGGGCGGATTCTTTACGCAAGCCTCACGCCGTCTCTGACAGGGTTCGCCGATGCGTCTCGCGCTGCCGGTCCTCCTCGTCACAGGTCTCCTGATCGCGGCGCCCGCTCAGGCCGCCAAGACGTACAACGACCCGTGGCTCGAGGGCGACCTCGAGCAGCTGCGGGTGCCCGAGGCGCTGGACATCCTCGCGCGCACCCCGGACCCCGTGACCGTCGGGGTCGTCGACTCCGGCGCGCGCCTGACGGACCCGGACCTCGCCCCGCACCTACTGAAGATGAGCATGCCCTACACGTGCGCCTCCGAGTACGGGCCGGGGCCCGACTACGCCGCCGACCCGGCCAACGGCGACGTCGGCTGCGACTTCATCGGGTCGGGTGCGGAGGACGTTCCGAGCACGGTCCCGGACGGGGACCCGACGGATCCCTTCGGGCACGGGACGGGCGCGGCGGCGGTCATCGCGGCCGTTGCGAACAACGGCGTCGAAGGCGCCGGCGTCGCTCCGAACGCCCGCGTCCTGCCCGTCCGAGCGTGTTACGGCGGGAACCCGGATTGCTACAACGAGCCGGCCCTCGACGGCCTCACCTACGCCGTGGCGATGGGGGCGAAGATCATCAGCGCCTCGTGGCCGCCGGGCAACGACTACAGCAGCGACTTCAAGGCGTTCATCCACGACCACAGCAGCGTGCTGTTCGTGTTCGCGATCGGCGGGACCGACCAGAACGACGACCCGTACGACCTCTGCACCGACGACGCGACCTATCCGAACGTCATCTGCGTCGGGCTCGTCAATTCCGACGACAGCGCCGGGACGACCAACGCGGAGAAGTCCACCGACGTCTCCGCGCCCGGGTACGCCGGCGTTCCCGCTGCCGACGGGAGCCGCTCCGAGTTCGGCTACACGAGCGGCGCGACCGCCCATGTCTCAGGTGCGGCGGCCATCCTGCGCGGCCTCGTCCCGACGCTGACGCCCAAGCAGATCCGTGACGTCCTCGTCTCCACGAGCCGGCCGCACGCCGGCTACGCCACCGCCAACATGGCCAACGGGATCGTCGACGTCGAGGCCGCCGTGAAAGCCGTGCAGTCCATGGCCGGCCTGACCACGCCGGCCCCCGGGAGCGGAGCGCCCGCCGACACGCCCAATCCGTTCACCGGCTCGACCCCGGTGGCCACCGCCTCATCGACCGCGACCGCGACGCCGACCGAGACCCCTGCACCCACCGCCACGCCGGCTCCGGCGACCGCAACGCGCCACCCGACGGTCAAGATCGGCACGCACCCGCGCCGGGTCCGCGCCGGCCACGCCCTGCCCCTGCGGCTCACCGTCCGTCACGGACCCGTCACGGTCACGGTGGCGCTCCGGCGCGGGAAGCGGCTGGTCGCCAAGGCCCGCAAGCGCGGCGCCCGGGGGACCATCACGCTGAAGGTCAAGGTGCCGCGCAAGGCGCGCCGCGGCGTGCTCAAGGTGACCGTCACCGCCGGCAGCGCCGTCGCGCACACGACGGTCCGCGTGCGCTGACCGCGCGGGTACCCTGACCCCACTCGCTGCGCGGTGCGGCCATCGAATCACTGACCGGGCAAGGTAGATCACACTGATCACACAAACCAGTTCTGTCTGTACTCAGACTCAACTGGAGCTAATCCGAGTCTGACCAGCCTCCATTGGGTGGCCATCTGATCGAACTGACGGGGCCAAGGTCCAGCTTTCGACGTAGCCGGTTCAGCTTCCACGTGCGCCACAGCGCAGCCGGGGAGGACCGACGGTACTTACCGGAGTAGGTATTCCCAGCCGAGTCTCTAACCCGGAATCCGCCAACTGTTGGGACATTCGGGTAGCCGTAGCCGACGCGCTTGAAGTAGAAGTCCGCGCTCTCACCGTCGGTGAGCATTGTCGGAAGTTCAGACGAGCGTGCATGCTTCGCGTTGACCTGCGCGTGGACCAAGGTGCCCCAGCCGTGAGGCTTGGGGTGCTTTAGCCGGATGCCCACTGACTCGATCTCGACGGGTCGCTCGCGATGGTTGTGGACTCGTACCCACCAGTACGAACGACCGCCACCGTCCTCGCCTTGGCCCTCCATCGGTAAGACGATGACCTTTACACCCGGTCGTCCGCGCCGGACTTGACGTAAGCCCAGCAGACTTGAAAGCAGCGCACCCCAGACCGCTACGCCCAGCGTTACGTAGTCGAGCGTTGTCGGGTCCGTGGCGACCGCCATGGGCAGCGACCTACTGCCGGTCCTTACGCACCACGCATGTCCATGATGCGCGGTCGAGCGCGAGAGGCGGGTTCGGAAACCATTGTGCCCGCAGGACCAACGAAGCCCAGCCGTGCGTAAAGCTCTCGACGGTGAAGCTCCTGGTCCTCACCCAGGGGCAGCGGGACGTGAGCCTCGCCGTACAGCTCCTCGCGCTTGAAGTCGAGTCCACCGGTTCTGATCTCGATGGTCCAGCCGTTCTCGGCGCAGAAAGGAATGCATGCGGTCAACCACGTAGGCGCAATGGCCCAGAGGATTGACAGATCATCCCTTACAGCGTTCAGATCAGATCGGAGCGCTGCCACTTCAATGGCGAGCGCGTCGTCTTGGGGCTTACCTCGGCGCAGTCTCATCGGCGGAACGTACGCTCGCCTCCGGACGCATCATCCGTGAGCGTGCTTACCGCACCGGCCATCGGCAACAGACTGGTAGCGGCAAGGCTCATGCGAACAGGTCGGGACCATAGCCTTGGCCTGGGCACAAGCACGGCAACTCACAGTGCCCTTGCGGGGCTTACGTCCACAGCCCCATCCGCACGTACCGTCCGGCATCGTCTGCCGCATGATCCGGGTTGGCTTGGTCTGCCGGTGCCGCACGCAGAACCCGGACGAGTCAGACCGCAGCAAGCAGTCTTCGGTCTGGCAACGCTGACCGCGATTGTCTTGGCGCTTGGCCTTCGGTGATCGTTCATTGGGTCGCCGCAACTCGCGGCGTAGCTCATCGAGCAACCGGTCTGCGGAGGGCCTGCGCTCCATCGATGGCTCTGGGGCCTCCTCGACTTCAGCGGCGACCTCGACCGCAGTCCCCATCGGCTCCGCTTCGTGGGGTTCGGCCTCAGCAGCGATCTCGTCCGCAAGATCGAAGTAGCAATCCCAGTCGGTGTCGAAGTCGGCAGGCGCGAACCCTCGTGGCGCCGAAGCCGGAAGTCTTGCCGTGCTCTGTTCAGCCGGTAGATGGCCCCGCTTACCTCCTGGGCCTGGCACAGCAGCACGATCTCGTCAGAGTTCTCGGCCGTCAACTCTGCCAGCAGTCCCTCCGCGCGGATCAGCGCCTCGCGAGCAGCGGCAATGCTCACGTGCGCCATCGCTCCATCGCTGCTCGGGCAACGCGCAGTTTGGCCTCGGCTACTTCAAGTGCCCTCGCATGTCGGATCACGGCGAGTTCGCAGACACGCTCGCGGTCAAGATCGCGCAGATAGGCCTCAGAAGTCACCGGTTCTCCTGCGCGTCCAACGCATGCCAGATGGCCCACAACGTCCTGACTGTGTACGGGGGCATGGGCTGGTTGGGATGGCGTCTAGCAGTCACTGAACTTCCGGCGTCCGAACGGCTGACTGCGACGGTGGACGGCGTTGAAGCGTCGAAGCAGTGCCAGCATCGAGTCTTCAGGCGCGGTCGGTGTGGGGTTCCTCGTGTCCACGGGCCTTGGAGCCGGTGGCGACCATGGCTCAAGGGCCTCGGCCGGTGGTCCCGGCTGTGGAGCCTTCAAGCGTTCGTTTCCGCGTGACATGACTAAGCCGCGTTCCCAGCGTTGAACACGTCATAGGCAGTCAGCCCGCGCTCTGTTCGCTGCGCCTCTTGAGCTTCAAGCTCTGCCTGTAGCGCCTCCTCGTGCTCAGTAGAGCCGAATACCTCCAGCGGTGACGGCTCATCGGCTGGTCTCTCCTCGCGAACACGGTCAAGAGCACCATTCAGCGCCGCCCAGCCCTGGGCATCCTCGCCCGCGAGTCCAACGTGCCGGGTGACCTTCTCTCCAGTGTCTGTCTTCACGGTCATGCTTCCTCCTCGCGCTTCTGCGCTTCTAGCTGGTCAAGCCTGGCCGTGTAACCGGTCAAGCGCTCCAGTCGCTTGCGATCCTCGCCCTCTCGTGCTTCACGTGCGAAGACCTGGAGTGGTGATTCCCCCTCAGGAACCGCCGCACGTCCCCCTCTAATGGCGTCCTGGATCGATCCCTGTACCTGGACCTCGCCGTGCTCGATTACTCCGTCTGGGTGCTTGAAGCGGGTACCGAAGATCGCCGCCCGCTGCTCGGCGCTGACGGACACCGGCTCGGCTTCCTTAATGCCGTCCACCTTCTCGGCTTCCTTGGCTCCTCGGGCCGCGAAATCGCGACGGGCCTGCTCACGTTCGCGCTTCTGACGAGCAGCGTGCTCCTCCCAACGGCACGTCGTCGCCGGTCAGATAGGTCGCATTGGCAGAGGCGTTCTTCAGTCGATCAAGCAGGTTCATCGGGGCAGCGCTCCTAGGAGTCGTTGTGTGCGAAGTTCGGCAGCATCGAGCGCCAGTCGATCGATCTCGTCACGCAGCGCGGCTGTGTCGGACTCGTGCGCTGGGATGAGGAGGCCATCGGCAGTGATTGCCTTGCCGGAGGGCGCGGAGAGTGCCTTCTGTTGGATGACCTGCCAAGAGGTTCCGCGTCCTACTCCGGTGCCGCAGATCGAAAGTTCGACCATCTCCGCGTCCACGAGTTCCGGGCCGGATGGAGTGGCGCGGCGGACGACGAACCACCGAAGCTGAAGCGCGACAGAAATCCCTTCCGCGCAGATTCGTAGTAGTGCCGCCATGGACTGCCCGGAGGTTGGTAGCCAATGACTGCCTTGACTCGGATGCCGACGCCGGGAACGTGCTCGGCGGACTCCACGCGTCCCAACCCAACGGTGTCGCCCATGTGCTGATAGGCCAATGGTCCCTTGCGGTCGGCGAATCGCTTGACGGACCTCCACAGCCGGTCAGTGACGTTCCATCTCTCACCCTCTAGGTCCCATTCGTCCGTACGCAGCGCCCAGCCCGAGATCAACAGGTCGCGCGCTCATGCTCGACGGCTGAAGTCGTGCCCTTGGCGTCGTACTGGAACGGGATCGTGGAGTAGGGGCCTGGCATCAGAAAGCCTCCCCGACTGGTGCAAGCAGCCGGTTGATCGGTAGATCCACCACGCGAGCGACCTTGGCCAGCTTGCGTCGAGAGCCGTGACGAGAGCCGCTTTCCCAGCGTGAGATGCACGACGGAGAGATGGGCGTCCCCGTGATCTCCTCGACCTGGCGAGCAAGGTCCGACTGAGTCCAGTCACGCTCGATTCGGGCGGCTTCTAGTTGGGTCCTTGGCAGTGCATTCATCGTCAACTAGAGGTCATCACACGCTGTGACACGCCTGACGATGTTGACGCTCCAAATCCGCCCTCGGTGCGTGACGGAACCTGCGCGTGGTATCAGGAAAGTCCCTGCTCAGGAGACATTTCGATTAGCTGCGTCTAGTGCCAGACTGGCAGCCACTTTCCCCTATCGAACGTTTACGGAAAGCGGTTCGTTCGACCCTCACACCGAAGGCGTCCCCGCACCTGTTGGAGCAGGCCGGGGACATGGCCGGGAACACCAGGGAGGCCCCGACGATGACCATCATCGCGTACACGAGATGCAGCACCATGGAGCAGCAGGAGAGCGGCGCAGGACTCGCCGCGCAGCGGGCAGCCATCGAGGCCGAACTCGCCAAGCGATCCTGGGGTTCCCAGGTCGTCTGGATCGAAGATGCGGGATGGTCGGCGAAGTCGATCATGCGACCGGGGCCAACTCGGGCGCTGGAGATGCTGAGCAACGGAGAGGCCACGATGCTCCTGGCAAGCAAGATGGACAGGATCAGCCGCAGCGTTGGCGACTTCGCCGGATTGGTGGCGTCCGCTCAACGCGAAGGCTGGATGCTGGTCGCGCTGGACTGCCCAGCCGACCCCACCACGCCAATGGGCGAAGCCATGGTGAACGTCATGGCCACATTCAGCCAGCTTGAGCGCCGTCTAATCGGCCAGCGGACGAAGGAAGCGCTTGCCCAGCGCAGAGCCGCAGGGGTCGTCCTCGGTCGTCCCCGGCTTGTCACCGACGAAGTGGCCGAACTCGCCCGGTCTCTGCGTGCAGATGGCCTGACGCTCTCAGGCGTTGGCGCAGGACTCTCCGGGGCTGGTCACGTCCCGCCGAACGGGACCACATGGCATCCATCCACACTTCACCGGCTGCTGCGTAGGGAAACCCAGGAATCCTTCGCCGCTTAGGGGCTTCGTACCAGCTTGAGATGAGGCCTTGCGGAGTTTCCTGGGGTTCCTGGGGTTCCCCGCCCTTGAGCGGAAGGTCAACCGCGAGTGGATCGTTTGGAAGCGGCTGAATGTGTGCCGCCCCATGGCCTCGTGTCACGACTGCGAGAAGGTCCAGCCCTGTTCGCGTATGAAGGCCAATACGTTGATGCAGCGGACCTGAAGTGCATCGCAGACCGAAGGAATCTTGGGCTTGTCGTCCGTCCCGCCCTGTTCCTCGGTCACCACCGTGAGACTGTGTACGACAGCCGTTGCGATGACGAATGGGTCCGCACCGTTGCGCTTCTTCGTGGCCTTCATCAGCTTGGGATGGTTGGCCAACACATCCAAGGTCGCCCGTTGCACGGGTTCGTCAAGTGGCATGAAGATTTCGGGGCGGTCTGAGACCCACTTATGAAGACCGTCATCCTGCCGCTTCAGTTCGACCTTGACCTCCTCGGGGCAGCGCACGAAACCGAACTCCACGAGCGTGTCGAGTTCCTGCCATAGACCTGGGAAGACGTCGGGCGGATACGAGCGCGACCAGCACTCGATAAGCGCACTCGTGTCCATGCAGTAAGCCACGTCAGTCTCGCTGTCCGCCTGTCAACGCAAGTTCGGCCTGCAAGCTGGGCAACTGATTCAGCTTGACCTCAAGGAACTCCGAAAGGTCAGACCCAGTGATGACGCGACGGTGGTAGGCGTCTACAACCGATTCGATAAACGGTCGTCCCAAGTCGCGCACCTTCATCCTGTAGAAGCTCGGTCCACCAGCACGCTCGTCTTCCCGCCGCTTCTGCGCCTGCTCAGCCTTCCATGCTTCGAATGCAGCTTGATACTCGGCCTGCTTCTCTTGAACGAAGGACCAATCCGTGAGTCCGAGGCCAAACAGTCGACGCACAACGGCTTCCCGACTGACTGAGTAGCGGTACGAGAGGCGATCAAGCACCGCCTGATCCCATCGGCCGTCACGCGGGACATTGCGCAGTGCCGCCTCCTGATCGAAGACGCCCTCGGGCATGAGAATGGCAGCGGCAACTCGATTACAGAAGACCTCGATCTCGTCCGTTGGACCCTCTGGACGCGTCCGAGGCAGGGCATCGCAGACGCCCGTGGCGTGGAGCAGGACATGCGCGAACTCGTGGAGCAGGGTGAAGATGCGGCCACGGGGAAAGTCGCCGCCATTGAGCGTTATAAGCGGCAGCGTGTCAGCCGACATAGAGAAGCCGCGCATCTCGTGCACATCGATGGCCTGCACCTGGAGGACCAACACATCGATGCTGGTTACGGCATCGATCCAGCCATTGAGCGCAGTGCGTGCGTTCTCCCAGCCGAACTGACGATCTAACGGGACGGGCAGCAGCGCACGTGCAGCCGCCGCGAATGCTTCTGAGTCTCTCCCGGAGGCGTCTATGTGTGGCGACGGCCCCGGAGGGTCGTCCTCGAAGCCTCGCAGTTCAAGCGCCACATCTCGTATGTCCTGCGCACGCCTCACGGCTGCCAACAGACGGGGTGACTGCCGCCCGACTTGCCCGTCAGGACGCCGCCTGAAGTCACGGAGAGGCTGAAAGTCCATGGGCGGCTCAGGCAGGTAGAAGATCGCCAAGGGACGCTTGTAAAGCTCGGCTGCATCGCGCAGCTTCGCGACTGTGGGCTTTACTGCCCCTGTTTCCCAGCCCATCAGGGTCTGGGGGTCGGTCTTGAGCTTCAGCGCAGCTTCTTCGACCTCATAGCCAGCCGACCGACGCGCCCATACCAGGAGGTCTGGATTGATGATGGCGTCAGCCGTTCTGGCCATCGCGCGACCCTACGCCTCTGGTCGGTCGTCAACTACGGGCATCTCTACTGCCCTTCTTGGATCGGGAGCGCGACCGCTATCGCGCCAGTCGGTCGCGTACCGCCTGCACGCCGACCCACAGGAGCGCGAAGGGGGTCACAAGGACGCCCACGGCGATGATGATCCCGGCACCCACCGGGATCGTTGGGAAGATCGCCGCCAGCGCGGCATGCGGCCAGCCCCACTCGTAGGCCTGGTGGGCATAGATCGTCGCCCCGATCCAGACGACGAACATGTACACGCTGACCTCTAGCTGATGATCGTCGTAGAAGTACACCGCACCCACTGAACGGATCGAAGACCCGCAGACTGTCAGCCGCTAGCACGGGGGTTTAGTCACGAGGACTCTGCGCCTGCGCAGCGCGAGCACGATCTTGTAGCCGACTTCCTCCACGAGGTTCACGAGGGGAGGTTGGTAGAACTCCATCTCGTTGACGAAGCATCGCCAGATCGTGGGCGTCACGGTCGGCAGCCGTCTTCGCCTGCCGTCCCATATGCCACTGAGCACGGGCACGACCCAACGCATTCCAGAGGAAGATCGCCGCCAAGATCAGCAGTACAGCCCCGATCACGACCCCTGGAACCCCAAGGTCGCGCAGCACGTTGGCGATCTGAATGCTCACGGGGCCGACTATCGGACTGTGGACCTATTGGCCTTCACTCCTACATAGGATCAACGGTGTCGGCGGGCCAAGGTCCATCCGGGACGCAAGCAGCCCCGGCTCAGGTGGAGCTATACGCTACAGCGAGAGGGGTCCGTCGAGTGCCTTCTGGAACTCGTCGGGGTCCATGCCGCGGGCGATGCAGTCCTCGGCGTTCTGCAGCG
>CAXTBB010000001.1:3072-70037 GCA_964242305.1 uncultured Solirubrobacteraceae bacterium | reverse complement strand
AACTCGTCGGGGTCCATGCGAGCTTCGTAGTCCGTCAGGGTCCTCGCCACATAGCTCAATACGTCTTCGCCCGTGTTGGCGATCCACAGCGGATTCCCCACGTTGACCTGGCCAATCTGCTCACCGTCACGAGTGACGACGTAGCTGCACGCCGTGTTGTTGGGAAGCTGTCCGGTGAAGTGAATGTCGGCGGCGGTGAACGGCATTAGTTGAGCCACGCGAAGCCGGATCGGAGTTCGTAGCCGATGCCGCGCAGTGCTCGCATGATCGTGGCTTCTGCCTCCGGCTCCGACTTGGCGTCCAGCATGATGCGCACGTCAACCGGCTTCGTGGAGTCAGGCTCCGGGACGGTCTGGAGGAAAGTCTCGCTGATCCCTTCGTCGGCCAGCCTCGACCGAATCTCATCATCGAATCCACTTGGACCATGCACGCGAACCGCGGTCATGCCGCCTCGTCCATGCGCTGGTCACGCTCATCCTTGCGGCGCTCCCACTCAGCCTGCGACATGTAGTCGGGCTTGAGTTCGATGGTCTTCATGGGCTGCCCCTTGTAGTCAGCGAGACTCAGGGGAGCAGGGAGAGCGGTCATCGGAGGACGCTTGTAACCAGCACGTCCACCTTTCCATAGCTTGCGGAACTTGGCCATCGTCCCATTCTGCGGATTGGTGCGGACAGAACCCCGGGAAGCCGATGCGCCCAACCCCTGACCGCTGCTCAGGGTCGCAAGGGTCGCACCGATTCGTACCTCCACTGTCTGCCCCCGCCCCTCTCATTTCTTACTACCCATAGACAGATGCGGTAGGGCCTGGTGCGACCCTGAAGTGGTATGAAGGCCAGCCTTTCGGCTCCAGTCGGGGGCAGCAGGCAGGGTCGCAAGCTGGTTCCTTGCGACCCTGCGAGGCGTTCTTGCGACCCTTGCGACCCTGTTACGACCCTGCTCAAGAGATGGGCAGGGCGTCCCCGTGATCGTCTGGGGGCGTCTGCCTTCAGAGCGATCAGCTTCCGGCCGTTGGTCTTCCGGGTGGCGACCTCGAAGCCCATAGAGCCGTAGCCCCAGATTGCCAGCGCTCCAGCTAGACCTCCCAGAGGGGGTCCGAGATCAGGTGCTAGCCGCCCTCGTCGGTGCCGCCCGTCGCCGTCACCCGGTAGCCACGTCAGGGTCCTGTACGACGAACGGGACACGACGCTCGACGGGATCAGCGTTGCGTCCACGGCCACGACTCGGCATGACCTCGATACCCGCGAGAGCGCGTTGGACGATCTCGACAAGCTCGTGGTTCTCAAGTGAGTCCCACGCGTCCTCGGCGGGGTAGCTGAAGCTTTCCTCGGCCACAGCCGCTGCTGCCTCGCGATAGGCGCGTTGTGCTGCCTCCACAGCCTCTGCGCGGTCCTGCATAGCCGCGTGGTATGCGAGCCGCCTCACGGTCAGATGCGAACCTGGCAAGTTCCGCTTCCTCGTCAAGCAGCGTTGCCTCAAGCGCGTCGAGATCGCTCTCGTGCTCCGTCGAGACCTCCAGTCTTACGCCAGCGACAGCAGCCCGCAGAACGCCGATGACGTATGTCTCAAGAGTGTCGGCCTTGATTGTCACCGGGGCGGGGCAACGCTCTCCACGGCCAGCCCGACACCCCGGCAGCGCATCGGTAGGTACGAATGGGAGCGGCGCTCGGCCCGCCTCGGGCACCGGTCATGTGTGTGCCGCACGTGCCGCATGTCGGCAGCCCCGATAGCGGGAAGTCAGCGCGTGCTCGACGACGTTGGGGTTCCGGAGGCTGTGCGGCCTCCCAGGTGGCGCGGGTGGTCAGAGCCTCGTGTGCATCACCGTTGAGCACATCGCCGTACTTGGACTCACCCAGGTAAGAGCGCTTCTCAAGCAGTCTGCGCACGGTGCTGGTCGTCCAGACGCGTGACCGGTCGGGGTCGTTGCTGGTGAGGTAGGCGACGGCAGCCTGGAGGCCCGAGCGAGCGGCGCGGTCGAATGCTTCCGTGACCATAGGCCCGGTCTCGGGGTCCTTCTGAAGGACGCCGTTGTGCTCGTCCTGCCGGTAGTAGCCGAACGGGGTCGGGCCGATGAACGCACCGCGAGACACCGCACGTTGCTTCGCCGTGTCCCAACCGGCCTTGATGTTGTTCAACTCCAGCGCCGAGACCGCAAGCAGGACAGTGAGCGTGAACTCCCCGAAAGGTCCCGTTGGATCGATGCGCTCCTCCACGAAGGCGAGAACTCCTCCAGCCTTCTGGATGCGCTTCACGTCCGCCAGCGCTTCAGAGACATTGCGAGCGAAGCGATTGAGTCGTCAGCAGGCGATGCCGTCGGTCTCCTCGGCTTCCACGCGTCGGATCGCTTCACGAAGACCTGGCCGGTTCTGAGTGCCGCCGGACTCGTCCTCATCGAAATGCCACTGGACGATCTCGACACCGGCCAGCTTGGCCCGGTCCTCGATGCGTTCGCGCTGAACCTTGGGCGAGATGTAGCCCTCGCCCTCTCGACCCATGCGCCTGGATACCCTGACGTAGCCGTCCATCCGGCGCGGTGTCTTTCCCTCAGCCATCTCGCAAGGTTATCTCCAGTTGACTATCAGCACCAACCAGTTCAAGAACGGCAACCACATCGAGGTCGAGGGGACGATCTTCAAGATCCTCGAGTTCCAGCACGTCAAGCCCGGCAAGGGCGGGGCGTTCGTGCGCACGAAGCTGCGCCGGACCACGGACGCGGCGGTGATCGACCGGACGTTCCGGGCGGGTGAGAAGTTCCGCTCGGTACACACGGAGGCGCGCAAGATGCAGTTCCTCTACGCGGACGGGACCGACGCGCACTTCATGGACTCGCAGACCTTCGAGCAGCTCGCCATCCCCGAGACCAAGGTGGGGGAGACGTTGAAGTGGGTCCGGCCCAGCGAGGACGTCGACCTGCTGTTCATCGACAACGAGCCGGCCGACATCCAGCTCGACGCGTCCGTGGAGCTCGAGGTCACCCACACCGAGCCGGGCGTGCGCGGGGACACCGCCAGCGGCGGCGGTCAGAAGCCGGCGACGCTGGAGACCGGCGCCGAGGTGACCGTGCCGTTGTTCGTCAACATCGGCGACCGCATCAAGGTGGACACGCGCAGCGGCAGTTACATGTCGCGCGCGTGAACAGCACGTCCCGCCGCAGCGAGCAGCGCCGGGCGGCGGTCTTCGCGCTCTACCAGGCCGAGGCCGCCGGTCGCGACCTCGACGACAGCTTCGAGCGCGACGCGGTCACGTTCACCCGCGCGCTCGCCCACGCGACGGAGGATCACCGCGAGGAGCTCGACGCCGTCATCTCCGCCCACACGCGCGGGTGGACGCTCGAGCGCATCGCCCCGCTGGAGAAGGCGATCATGCGCGTCGCGCTGCTGGAGATGCTGCACCCCGAGGTGGTCGACGCCGACACGCCGATTCCGCCCGAGGGCGCGATCGACGAGGCGGTGGAGACCGCGAAGGCCTACTGCGGCGCCGAGGCGCCCGGGTTCGTCAACGGGATCCTGGGCGCGGCGCTACGCGCGCGCCAGGGGACGTAGCTCCTGGTCCTCGTCCACGGACCGGCGGATGAGGGCGCCGCCCGGTCCCTCCTCGTAGCTGCCCATCCGGCGCAGCTCGGGGGAGTAGGCGTGGATGGTGATCGCGGGCTCGCCCTCGAGGTGGGTGACGCGGTGGATGTCGTCCGGGCCGAAGCTGAGCACGTCCCCGGCGTGGTGCTCGGCGCGCAGGGGCGCCTCGGCGAAGCGCAAGCGCTCCTCGCAGACGGCGCCCTCGACAACCGTGACCGCGCCGGCGGCGCCGTCGTGGTCGTGGAAGCCCGTGGTCTGGCCCGGCATCCAGCAGATCATCCAGACCGTCATGTGCGGCTCGGAGATGAGCCGGTGGTAGTGACGCTGGTCGGGATCGGCGACGACGTGCGGACGCCAAAGCTCCTGGCGGCGGGCGATGCCGCGGGCGACCAGGCCGAGCGTGCTCGTGTCGAGCGAGCGGGAGAGTGCCATGCCGACATTCTATATCAACTTGATCGGGAAAGGCGGGTATGCGTCTGTCACACTGTCCGGGCGATGCCCGAGACCCTCGAGACCCTCGTCACCAGCCTGGAGCGCACGGCCGCCGACCTTCGTGCCGGCCATCTGCAGCCCGATCACGCCGCCGGCGTGGTCGACGATCTCGCGCGACTGGCCGCGGAGGCGGGCTCAGAGCTCGACCGCCGCGTGCGGTTGGGCGACCAGCCGCTCGGCCCTTCCGCGCAGCTCGCTCTGCAGGGGTGACGGAAGCCCCAGGGGTGCCGAGGCGCGACCGCCCGCGCCCTGGCTACGCCGAGGCGGGCCCCCCTGCGGTCTCCGCGGCAGCGACGTACCCCGACCACCTGCGCCAGGAGGTCGAGGCCTACCTCGCCGGCCTGGCCTTCGGGACCGCCGAGCCGGCCACCCAGGGCCTGCAGGAGGCCATGCGCTACAGCCTGCTCGCGGGCGGCAAGCGCATCCGGCCGGTGCTCGCACTGGCCACGGCGCGCGCCTACGAGCTCGAGTTCACCGTCCTCCCACTGGCGGCCGCCCTCGAGCTCATCCACACCTACAGCCTCATCCACGACGACCTGCCGGCGATGGACGACGACGACCTGCGCCGCGGCCGGCCGACCTGCCACCGCGTCTACGGCGAGGACGTCGCCATCCTGGCGGGGGACGGGCTCTACGCGGAGGCCTTCCGCATCCTCACCCACGATCAGGCCGGCGACCCGCGCGCGGTGCTGGCGGCCGTCTGCGAGCTTGCCGCGGCCACGGGCGTCGACGGCATGGTCGGCGGCCAGTTCATCGACGTCAAGGGCTTGGTCGACAGCGGCGAGACGACCCTGCGGGGGCTGCACGAGCTCAAGACGGGGCGGCTGATCGGGGCCAGCATCGAATGCGTACTCCTGTTGAGTGCCATCACTAACATGGACGCGATCCGGGACTTCGCTGGTGAGCTCGGCGTCCTCTTCCAGATCGTTGACGACATCCTCGACGTGACCGGGACGGACGCAGCCCTCGGCAAGCCGATCGGGTCCGACGAACGCCATGGCAAGCTGACCTACGTCAGCTCCTTCGGCCTCGACGGCGCCCGAGCCCTGGCGGCGGAGTCCCACACGAAGGCGCGAGACCACCTCGCGGAGGCGGCGCCGGCGCAACCGGCCGAGCTCGAGCAGATCACCGACTTCATCTACACCCGCACCTCTTGACTCTCCTGGACAAGATCGACCGCCCGCAGGACCTGCACTCGCTCAACGAGACCGAGCTGCAGCAGGTCGCCCAGGAGGTCCGGGAGCTCTTGATCGACACGGTCGGCGAGATCGGCGGGCACTTCGGGGCCAACCTGGGGACGTGCGAGATCGCGGTCGCGGTCCACTCCCTGCTCGACTCGCCCAAGGACAAGGTGCTGTGGGACGTCGGCCACAACGCCTACCCGCACAAGATCCTCACCGGCCGCCGCGACCGGCTCTCGACCATCCGCCAGTACGGCGGCCTGGCGCCCTTCTGCGCGACCTTCGAGTCCGAGCACGACATCATGGGCGCCGGCCACGCCTCGACCTCCATCGGCTACGGCGTCGGCATCAAGGAGTCCATGCGGGCGGGCCACGCGCCGGACGGCAAGGTCGTCGCGGTGATCGGCGACGGCTCGATGACCGGCGGCGTCGCCTTCGAGGCGGTCTCCCAGGCCGGTGGCCTGGGCACGCCGCTGGTGGTCATCCTCAACGACAACGGGATGTCCATCTCGCCCAACGTCGGGGCGATGAGCAACTACTTCAACCGCGTCCGCCTCGAGCCGCACATGTGGCGCGCGCGCGAGTCCTTCGAGTCGCGCCTGACCAAGCTCCCGCGCGGCATCGGCGCCGCCGTCGAGCGCCTCGGCCCGCAGTTCAAGGAGGCCCTGAAGGCGTTCTGGGCCCCCGGCCTGTGGTGGGAGGAGCTCGACTGGGCCTACATCGGCGTCGTCGACGGTCACGACGTGCGGGCCATGCGGCGCGCGCTCAAGGAGGCGCTGGCCGCCGAGCGTCCCGTCGTCATCCACGCCGCCACGGTCAAGGGCAAGGGCTTCGCGCCCGCCGAGGAGGGCGGTCTGGAGGGCATGGAGCGTTGGCACGCCGCCAAGCCCAAGTCGATCGCCAACCGGGAGCCGGTCAAGGCCGTCGCCAAGGCCGCCGCGCCCGCCGCGCCCAACTGGACGGACGTCTTCGGCGCCGCCATGATCGAGGAGGTCCGCCGCGACCGCCGCGTCATCGGCATCACGGCGGCGATGAACTCCGGCACGGGGCTCAACCTGCTCCAGAAGGCCGAGCCCGGGCACTACTTCGACGTCGGCATCGCCGAGCAGCAGGCGATCCTGTTCGCCGCGGGCCTGGCGCTGACCGGGTCGCGCCCGGTGGCGGCGATCTACTCGACCTTCCTGCAGCGCGCCTACGACCAGATCATCCACGACGTCTGCCTGCAGAACCTGCCGGTCGTCTTCGCGATGGACCGCGCCGGCCTGGTCGGCGACGACGGCCCGACCCACCACGGCGTCTTCGACATCGCCTACCTGCGCCCGCTGCCCAACCTCACGCTGATGGCCCCGCGCGACGAGGCGATGCTGCGGCGGATGCTGCGCACAGGGCTGCTCCTGGACGGCCCGTCGGCGCTCCGCTACCCGCGCGGCGCCGCGGTCGGCGTCGAGATCCCGGCGGATCCCGAGCCGGTCGAGATCGGCACGGGCGAGGTCCTGCGCGAGGGGACCGGGGTCGCGCTGATCGGCTATGGGTCGGGGGTCGAGAAGGCGCTGGGCGCGGCGGACATCCTCGGCGACGACGTCACCGTGGTCGACGCGCGCTTCGCCAAGCCGCTCGACACGGCGCTGCTCGAGTCCCTGGCTCGCGAGCACGAGCTGCTCGTCACGGTCGAGGAGGGCGTCCTGCAGGGCGGCTTCGGGTCCGCCGTGCTGGAGGCCCTGAGCGACGCGGGGCTGGCGCCCCGCGTGCTGCGCATCGGCCTGCCGGACCGCTACGTCACCCACGGCGCGCCCAAGCGCCTGCACGAGGAAGTCGGCTTCACGGCCGAGGCGATCGCGGAGCGCATCGAAGCCGTCGTGCGCGACTCCACTCTGGTCTAATCCCCGACGGCCGAGCGGCCGATGCAGGGTGGGATGGCGGACAACGAGATCCCGATCGCCTCCGCGGCCGCGTTCGTGCCCAGCGCGGCGCCGCTGAAGAAGTTCGAGTCCAAGATCCTGACGCTGGACGACGACTTCGGCTCGGCGTTCACCAACCGCTCGCCGGCGCCCGCCGAGACGCCGCCGGCGCCCGTGGCGCCGGACGAGCCCGCGATCGACCGCCTCGCCGTCCTGCGCGACCTCGCCCGCAAGCTGCGCGCCGCGCCCGACAGCGACGAGACGCTGCAGACGGTCATCGACGAGGCGTGTCGCTGCACGCGCTCGGACGCGGCCGTGCTGACCCTGTCGGCGCCGGTGTCGCGGCAGTTCGTGTGCGGGAGCGCGCTCGGCGCCGGTCCCTACGTCACCGTCCCGTTGCGCGCGGGCGGCCCGTCGTTCGGGGAGCTGGTCCTGACCCGGCTGGCCGAGGGCGCCGACTACGACCCCGAGGACGAGACGTTCGGGGGGCTCGTCGCCGAGTACGTCGCCAAGGCCGTCTCCACCCTGCGGTCGGGCACCGTTCTCTCCCAGGAGGAGCAGGACTTCGTCGACCGCGTCTCCGAGGACCTGCGCTCGCCGCTCGCCGGCGCGGTGACGACGCTGGGTGCGACCCTCAAGTCAGAGGACCTGGACGGCGACTCGCGCCGCTACCTGCGCGCCACGCACGGCGACCTGCGGCGGATGCTCAACACCGTCGACAACCTGCTCCTGCTCGCGCACCTGCGCCCGCCGGGGCCGTCGGACCTGCAGACGGTGCCGGTCGGCCCGTGGCTCGAGCGCTGCGTCGAGGCCCGGCGGGAGGCCGCCGCCGACCGCGACGTGACCGTCACCCTGCGCCAGCCCCCGGAGGCGTACCTGGTCTCCGGGGTCCCCGAGCAGCTCGACCAGGTGCTCGGCCAGCTGCTCTCCAACGCGATCAAGTTCACCGATCCCGGCGGCCGGGTGGACGTCACCGCCGGTCTCGCCGAGGGGATGGTCAAGGTGTCGGTGCGCGACAGCGGCATCGGCTTCGACGGCGCCGACGCGCCGCGCATGACGGAGTGCTTCGCGCGCGCCATCACCGCCGAAGCGGGGCGCTACCCCGGGCTGGGGATCGGCCTCTTCGTGGCCGCCCGGATCGTCGACCACCACGGCGGCCGGCTCTGGCTGGAGAGCCGGCGCGACGAGGGCACCCACGCCCACGTCGCGATGCCGCAGCGATTGGACGGCATCTAGATCCGGCGGGTCCAGCGGGTGCTGCCCTCGAGGGCCAGCAGGCCCGCGGCGACGGCGAGCAGGAGGATGGCCGCGACGGCGGAACCGCCCACGGCGCAGATGACCGCGCCGGCGGCGAAGGCCATCACCAGCACGAGGTCGAGCGAGCGCAGGGTTGCCAGGGGCAGCTGATCGGCGGCGCCGAGGCCGAGGCCGGCGAGCACGACGCCGCCGACGAACGTGGTCACCGTGCCGGCGCCGCCGAAGTCGGCGACCGCCGCGGCGACCACGAGAGCGAGCCCGGCGACCTGCAGGAGCAGGGCGTGGGCGGAGAGGGAGATGCGGGGGAGGATGCGCATAACACGAACAAGGGTTCCCGCGACGGTGTGTTCTGTCTGTGAGAGGTGGCACAGGCCCCCCGATAACGTTCGTCCGCAGTGGCCCGGGTACGTCTGGACTCCCTGCTCGCCGACCGCGGGCTGTTCGATTCGCGCACGCGCGCCGCGGCGGCGGTGATGGCGGGGGACGTCCTGCTGCTGCCCTCGCGAGCGCGTGCGGTCAAGCCGGGTCAGCCGGTGGCGGAGGACGTCGAGGTCGAGGTGGTCGCGCCGCCGCCGTTCGTCTCCCGCGGCGGCGTGAAGCTCGCCAACGCGCTGGACGCGCTGGACGTCGGCGTGCGGGGGCGCTCGGCGGTCGACGTGGGCGCCTCGACGGGCGGCTTCACCGATTGCCTGCTGCAGCGGGGGGTCGAGCGCGTGTGCGCGGTCGACGTCGCCTACGGGGAGTTGCACTGGTCGCTTCGCGAGGACCCGCGGGTCATCGTGCTCGAGCGCGTCAATGCGCGCGACCTGCCGGCGCTGCCGTTCGCCTGCGACCTCGCGGTCATGGACGTCTCCTTCATCTCGGCGGCGAAGGTCATCCCGGCCGTGGTGGCCCGTCTGGAGCCGGTGTTCGACTTCCTGGTCATGGTGAAGCCGCAGTTCGAGGTCGGACGGGAGCGGCTCGGGAAGGGCGGCGTCGTGCGCGACGCGGCGCTGCGCCGGGAGGTCGTCCTCAGCGTGGCGGAGTCGTCCGGGTGCGCCGTCATGGGCTTCGCGCCGTCGGGTCTGCCGGGCCCGAAGGGCAACCGCGAGACGTTCGTGTGGCTCGCCGAGCCCAACCGGGTCGGATCGGCCCCGGATTGCGGGGCTCTTCTTACCGAGTTGGACCTATGAGGGCGACGGTGATGACCCGCCGCGGCGACCGCGACCTCCACGGTCCGGTCGACGAGCTGCTCGAGGTCGCGCGCAACGCCGGCGCGACGCTGTGCATGAACGCCGAGGAGGCGCGCAAGCACGGCGTCGAGGGCCGGGAGGGCGTCGACGTCTGCGATGTCTCCAAGGACGTCGACCTGTGCGTGGTGCTGGGCGGCGACGGGACCATCCTGGGCGCCCTGCGCGCATACGGGGGGACCCAGGTCCCGGTGTTCGCGGTCAACTTCGGCGAGGTCGGCTTCCTGGCCACGATGGACCCCCATGGCGTGCGCGAGGGGCTCGAGCTGGCCTTCCGCGGCGAGTTCGACACGATGGAGATGCCGTCCATCGACGTCGGGCGCCCCGACGACACCTGGACCGCCTACAACGACATCTCCGTCCACCGCCAGCCGGGCAAGCGGGTGGCCGACCTCGCCTACGCGATCGGCGGCGAGGAGATCGGGCGCGTGCGCTGCGACGGGCTGGTCGTCTCGACGCCGGCGGGGTCGACGGGCTACAACCTCGCCAACGGCGGCCCCGTGCTGGCCTGGGGCGTGGAGGGCTACGTCGTCTCCTTCATCGCGCCGCACTCGTTCACCGCGCGGGCGCTGGTGGCGGCGCCGAGCGACATGCTGACCATCACCAACGCGTCGCGCGACGACGACGTCGAGGTCCACGTCGACGGCCGGCCGGGCTGCGTCCTGCCCGCCGGGGCGGACATCTCCGTGGAGTTCGCCCGCACGCACGCCCTGCTGGCCCAGCTGCCGGGCGCGACGTTCTACCACCGGTTGCGCGAGCGCTTCGGCCGACTCGCCAGCTGATCACCAGCTGACGCCAGCCGGCGTGCTGGCGCACGCTTCGGACTCGCCGGCCGTCGTCAGCTGGCGCCAGCTGACGAGCCGTCACAACTCTGCGCACGAACGTCCGTTCCGTCCGGGTCGGGCGGTACACCCCTTGGCGTGCTGGAAGAGCTGCGTGTCGAGAACCTCCTGCTGATCGAGCGGGCCGAGCTTCGCCTCGGGCCGGGCCTGAACGTCCTGACGGGGGAGACGGGGGCGGGCAAGACCGTGCTCGCCCACGCGCTGGACCTGCTGCTGGGCGGCAAGCCGCGCGCCGGGATCGTGCGTCCCGGGGCGGCCGAGGCCTACGTGGAGGGCGTCTTCGTCGGGCCGGACGGTGAGGACGTGGTGCTGGGCCGCCGGGTGTGGGCGGAGGGGCGCACGCGCGCGTACCTGGACGGCCGGGCGGCGACGGCGGCGGACCTGGCCGGGATCGGCGGCGCGCTGCTGAGCTTCTACGGCCAGCACGAGCACCGAAAGCTGACCCTGGCGTCGGCCCAGCTCGAGATCCTGGACGGCTTCTGCGGGCCTCGGCAGGCGGAGGGCCGGAGCGCGTTCGCGGAGGCCTACGCGCAGGAGCGCGCGCTGGCGCGATCGCTGGACGAGCTGCGCGAGCAGGCGGGCGGCCGGGAGCGGGAGCTGGACCTGCTCGACTGGGAGCTGCGCGAGATCGAGGCGGCGGAGCCGGGCGTCGCCGAGGAGGCGGACCTGACGGCGGAGCGCGAGCGCTTGCGTCACGCCGAGGCGCTGGCAGGCGCCGCAGCGGCCGGGCTGGCGGCGCTGGAGAGCGACGCGCTGGCCGGCGCCGCGCAGGCGGGCGACGGCGTGGCCGGGATCGACGCCGAGCTGGACCCGCTGGTCGCGCGCCTGTCCGCGCTGGCGCTGGAGGCCGACGACCTGGCCAGCGACTTGCGCCGCTACCTGGAGGGCGTGGAGGGATTGGCCCCGCCCGCCCGGCTGCAGGCGGTGGAGGAGCGCCTGGGCGTCTTCGACCGCCTCAAGCGCAAGCACGGCGGCACGATCGAGGCGGTGCTCGCCCACGCGGACTCCTGCCGGCAGCGGCGGGGCGCGCTGGCCGGGGCCGACGACGCGCTCGCCGACGGCGACGCCCGCCTGGCCGCGGCCCGCGA
Organism: uncultured Solirubrobacteraceae bacterium; assembly: GCA_964242305.1. Lineage (GTDB taxonomy): Bacteria > Actinomycetota > Thermoleophilia > Solirubrobacterales > Solirubrobacteraceae > DATLGB01. The sequence continues at coordinate 58,481 of CAXTBB010000001.1, read as the reverse complement.
GGGGCTGGCCGAGCGCGCCGCCGAGCTGCGCGCGGCACGGCTGGGCGCGGGGGCGGAGCTCGCCGGCGCGGTGGTCGAGCGCCTGGCCGACCTGGCGATGGAGGGGGCGACGTTCGAGGCGCGCGTGACCGAGCGCGGCGACGGCTACGGCCCCTCGGGCGGGGACGAGGTCGAGTTCATGATCGCCACCAACCCGGGCGTGCCCGCCGGTCCGCTGCGCGAGATCGCCTCCGGCGGCGAGCTGTCGCGGGTGATGCTGGCCCTGATGAGCGTCGCCGCCGAGGAGACCGACCCCGCCCACCCGGTCACGCTGGTGTTCGACGAGATCGACGCCGGCATCGGCGGTCAGACCGCCCGCGCGGTCGGCGACCGGCTGCGTGAGCTCGCCGACGGCCGCCAGGTCATCGCCATCACCCACCTGCCCCAGATCGCCTCCCTGGCGGCGCGCCACTTCCGCATCGCCAAGGACAGCACGGGGGAGACCGCCCGGACCACCGTGACCGCGCTGGCCAAGGGCGAGGTCGTCGGTGAGCTGGTCCGCATGCTCGGCGCCGGGGCCGACGACGTCGCCGCCCGCCGCCACGCCAAGGAGCTGCTGAAGGCCGCGTAGCCCGGCGTTGCTTCTTCGCAAGGAGCGGGGTGATGCGGGCGATGGCGTCCGTGGCCCGGTCTACAGTTGACGAAACTCAGAAGGAGCCCCTCTTCATGTCCGAACCCCGACCTCGCACGCGCTTCATCTTCGTCACCGGCGGGGTCGTCTCGTCCCTCGGGAAGGGGATCGCGGCGGCGTCGATGGGGCGGCTGCTGGTCAACCGGGGCCTGAAGGTGGCGATCCAGAAGTTCGACCCGTACATCAACGTGGATCCCGGGACGATGTCCCCGTTCCAGCACGGCGAGGTGTTCGTCACCGAGGACGGCGCGGAGGCGGACCTCGACCTCGGCCACTACGAGCGCTTCACGGACGCCAACGCCTCGCGCGGCTCCAACGTCACCGCGGGCGCGATCTACAACTCGGTCATCCGCAAGGAGCGCCGCGGGGACTATCTCGGCGGCACCGTGCAGGTCGTCCCGCACATCACGGACGAGATCAAGCACCGCATCAGGCTGATCGCCGACTCGCAGGACGTCGACATCGTCATCACGGAGGTCGGCGGCACGGTGGGCGACATCGAGTCGCTCCCGATGCTGGAGGCCATTCGCCAGTTCCCCGTCGACGTCGGCCGGCGCAACTGCATGTTCGTCCACCTCACCCTGGTGCCCTACATCGGCCACGCGGGGGAGCTCAAGACCAAGCCGACGCAGCACTCCGTCAACGAGCTGCGCCGCATCGGCATCCAGCCGGACATGCTCATGGCCCGCTCCGAAGGCGGACTCGGGCTGGACATCCGCAAGAAGATCGCCCTGTTCGCCTCCCTGCCGGTCGAGTCGGTCATCTCCGCCCGCGACGTGGACAACATCTACAAGGTGCCGCTCGGCTTCCATGCCGAGGGCGTCGACGACACGATCCTCGACCACTTCGGGATGGAGGCCCCGGCGCCCCAGCTCGAGGAGTGGCAGCGCCTGGTGCGCTCGTCGACGGAGGCGGCGGCCAAGCCGCCCGTGCGGATCGCGCTGGTCGGCAAGTACGTCCGGCTCGAGGACGCCTACCTCTCCGTCGTGGAGGCGCTGCGCCACTCGGGCTTCGAGCACGGCTGCGGGATCGACATCGACTGGGTGGACTCGGAGACGCTGGACGACGTCGAGGTCCGCGCCCGCCTCGAGGAGGCCGACGGCATCCTCATCCCCGGCGGCTTCGGCGTGCGCGGCATCGAGGGCAAGATCACCGCCTCGCGCATCGCACGCGACCTGAAGATCCCCTACCTGGGCATCTGCCTGGGCATGCAGATGGCGGTGGCCGACTTCGCGCGCCACGTGGTCGGGATGGACGGCGCCAACTCCACGGAGTTCGACCCCGAGACGCCGTACCCGGTGATCGACCTGCTGCCCGAGCAGAAGGAGATCAACGACATGGGCGGCACCATGCGCCTGGGTGCTGACCCGATCAAGCTCCACGAGGGCACCCGCGCCCGCGAGATCTACGGCGAGGCGGTCATCTACGAGCGCCACCGCCATCGCTACGAGGTCAACAACTTCCTGCGCAAGCGGCTCGAGAACGCGGGCCTGGTCGTCTCGGGCACCTCGCCCGACGAGCGCCTGGTCGAGATCGTGGAGCTGCCCGACCACCCGTACTTCGTCGCGTCCCAGTACCACCCGGAGTTCAAGTCGCGCCCGCAGCGTCCGGCGCCGCTGTTCCGCGAGTTCGTCCGCGCCGCGCTGACCTACCGCAGCGAGCGCACGCCCGAGCTGGTCGAGGGCGGCGACGTCGAGGTCGCGGGACGCTTCAGCCGCGAGTGAGCGCCGCGCCCCGCCGCCAGACGCCGCCGCCGCCCGGCGGTCCGCTCGTCGCAGCCCGACGTCGCACCGCGCCGCCGCGCGGCGGTCCGCTCGTCATCGAGGCCCCCGACAGCGGCGGCGCGCGGTGAGGCCGGCGTCCGAGGCGGAGCGGGCCCGGCTCGTGGAGACGTTCGTCGCGCTCTGCCGCATCCGCTCGCCCTTCGGGGCCGAGAAACCGTGCGCGGACGCCGTCCGGGCCGAGCTGGAGCGCATGGGCGTCGAAGTCACCGAGGACGACGTCGCCACCGAGACCGGGGCCGACTGCGGCAACCTGTTCGCCCGCATCCCCGGCCGCGATCCGGACCGCTTCGTGCTGCTGTGCGCCCACGTGGACACGGTCGCGGCGGTCGCGGAGATCGAGCCGGAGCTGGTCGACGGCGGCTGGGAGAACGCCAACGCCGGGATCCTCGGCGCCGACAACAAGGCCGCCGTCGCGGTCATCCTCGAGGTCGCCCGCCGGGCCCGCATCGAGGGGTCGCCCGTCGGCCTCGAGCTGCTCTTCACCGTCTCCGAGGAGAACGCGCTGGCGGGGGCCAAAGCGTTCGACGCGAGCCAGCTGCGCAGCCGGTACGGCTATGTCTTCGACCACGCGACGCCGATCGGCGGCGTCATCGTCGCCTCGCCGACCTACTTCCGGATCGGCGCGGAGTTCCTCGGCGCCGCCGCCCACGCCGGCATCCGCCCCGAGGCGGGCCGCAGCGCGATCCTGGCCGCGACCCACGCGATCGAGCGCATGCCCCACGGCCGCATCGACCCCGAGACGACCGCCAACGTCGGCCACATCCACTCCGGCGTCCCCTCGGCCACCAACGTCGTCCCCGAGCGCTGCACGCTGCTGGCCGAGACGCGGTCGCTGGATCCCGAGCGCGCCGAGTCCGTCGTCGCGGCCATAGTCGACGCGCTCCACGACGGCGCGTCGCACGCCGAGTGCGACGTCGACCTCACCGTCGAGAAGCTCTTCACCGGCTACCGCCTCAAGCCGTCCGAGCCGGCCGTCCTCGCCGCGGAGGCGGCGCTGCGCGAGTGTGGCTACGAGCCGGACCGGATCGCCACCGGCGGCGGGTCGGACGCCAACGCCTTCGTCGCCGCCGGCCTCCCGGTCGTCAACCTCGCCAACGGCACGGAGCGCAACCACCAGCCCGACGAGCGCGTCAGCACCGCCGCGCTCGACGGGATGCTCGACGTGACGTTCGCCCTGCTCGACGCCGTGGCAGAGGCCGACGCATGAGCAGCGGCTTCGAGCGCATCGCGTCCAAGACGGTCTACGAGCACCCGATCATCACCGTGCGCGAGGACCGCTTCCGCTACGACGACGGCGAGGAGGCCGACCGCGTCATCGTCGCCCACAACGGCGCCGTCGCCGTCGTCGCCCACGACGACGACCACGTCTACCTCGTCCGCCAGCCGCGCGAGGCCGCCGACGCCCCGGACATGCTCGAGCTTCCCGCCGGCAAGCTCGACGAGGAGGGCGAGGGTCCCGACGAGGCGATCAGGCGCGAGCTCGCCGAGGAGACCGGCAAGGCGGCGGAGCACTGGGAGCTGCTGCACACCTTCTTCTCCTCCGTGGGCTTCTCCACCGAGCAGGTCCACGTCTACCTCGCCACCGGCCTGTCCGACGTGGAGCAGCCCGAGACCGACGAGGAGGAGCGCATCGAGATCGTCGCCTGGCCGCTCGCCGACCTCCAGGCCGCCATCGACGAGTGCCGCGACTCCAAGACCCTCATCGGCCTGCTCGAGCTCCGCTCCCGCCTCTAGCGCCCCCTCGCTGCCCGGGCGCCCCGAGTCCGCGACGCCGAGGCCGCCCAGGCGGTGATCGAGTTCGACGACCTCAGGACGTCGGCCATCGGAACGCCGGCCAGATCCTCCTCGGCGTGCTCGGCTCGCCCTCCATCGTCGCGCGAGAACCCAGATCGCGTTCAGTGGATGGTCAGGACAGCCGTGTTGGCGTTCTTGAGTGTGACGGGGGTAGCTGCGCCGGTGGCGACCAGCACCTGCAGGCGGTGGCGGCCTGAAGCGAGTCGTGCGGGTATCGGGACGACCAGTTGCGTTGTGTCCCCGGTGAGGGCAACTTCGCGAGTCGCCGACGAGCCCTTGGCGCCGTCCCAAGTGGCTGTGATTTGAAGCTCCGCCGAGGGCTCGGTGGCGGTTGGTTCGTCGATCTCGGCGGAGATGATCGCGAGCACGGTGCCAGATCGGTTGAGCTTGATCGAGCTCGCCGAGAGTTGCTTGAGGGTCGGCGGCGCACATCGACCTGACCCGCAGGACTGGGGCGGGAGCACGATGTCGCCGCTCGCGCTGGTGTCAGCGCCTCCCACGGTGACGGAGAGCTTCTTGGGGGTGACAGCGCCGTTGCGCAGTTCACGGGTCCCGACGCTGTCAGGAGCGAGCGTGACGGCGGCGTAGGAAAGGCCCCCCATCGAGAAGATCAACGCCAACGTCGACACCACGTTGCGTAGGAGAGGCGAGCCGCGAGCCGTCTCAACGGTCCGCGCCGCCCGTCAGTGCGTCCCGGTAACGATCGTTCAGTGTTCATCCCGCGTCGCCGAGCGCGTCAATATCAGGGGCTGGACGTTGTTCGGTCAGCGATATGTCGGTGGGAAGTCCTGTGTCGTCTGAGATGAGCACGTGAGAACGCCGCCCGTCGGCGGCTCAACGCCTACGGGTGTCGTCGGGACAGAAGAGCAACCGCGCTGCTGGACGACGTCGACGTGGACATCCGCCGTGTCGGAGACCTCGTCTGTCGGTATCCCGACCGCGAGGGCCTTGCGGCGAGACACTGCTCTCACCGTTGACGTCTCGGGTTCGCCTGGCGTGATGCCGCACAGGTGTGCTGGTAGGCGTACCGGCTTGAGCCGACACTGAACCAGCCGCCACCCAGTGCCGCGGGTCCGGGGAGCAGTGGCTGCCGGTCGAAGCGTCGCACGCCTCGGCAGGTCTCGCGGACCAGAGCCCCACTAGTCGCTTGCGGCCAATCGTGCTCATTTTGTGACATCGCACCATCTTGACTCCTGGGAACATGACGCCCAAGCCCGAGGGGGGCGGCCTGCAGCGGCGACAATGACACCCTCGGTCCTGACGCGCAAGCACCCCTAGCGAGGTTGCACTCAGCCCGGGATCCGCTCGTCTTCGGCAGGCGAGCCCAAGTCGTTGCACCGAGACACGAGCGTGTCGGCCGCTCAGCCCTCAAGTCCACGAACGTTTTGGACCGCGACGACACCGACCTCGACCAGCACGCGCTCTGACCCGGGGTCGTCTGAAGGACCCGTTGCACCGGGAAGGCGCGCGGGGAAGGGAGGCGAACTGAGAGGCCATGGCGGTCGCCAGCGCTCCCACCTCCCTCGAGCCGCACGTGCTCGACTTCTTGGCCTATCTCGAGTTCGAGCGGGGCCTGTCGCGCAACACCCTGGAGGCCTACCGGTCGGACCTGCTGCAGTACGGGTCGTGGCTGCGGGAGCGCGGCGTCGCGCCGCTGGACGTCGAACACGCCGACATCGCCGCCTTCCTCTCAGACCTCGCCGAGGGTGACGACGAGAAGCCGGCCGTCGCGCCCGCCACGCTGCAGCGCAAGGTCGCCTGCCTGCGCTCCTTCCACCGGCACCTGCGCCGCGAGGAGCTCATCGAGGACGACCCGACCGCGCACATCCGCGCACCCCGGCAGAGCCGCCGGCTGCCGAAGGTCCTCACCCGCGACGAGGTCAACCAGCTGCTCGCCCAGCCCACCGGCACCGAGCCGACCGCCCTGCGCGACCGGGCGATGCTCGAGCTGATGTACGCCTGCGGCCTGCGCGCCTCCGAGGCGGTCGATCTCGACGTGGGCGACCTCGACCTCGAGGACGCCGTCCTGCGGGCGCGCGGCAAGGGCTCGAAGGAACGCCTGGTCCCCGTCGGTGGCGCCGCCATCCGGGCCACCGTCGCCTATCTGCAACGGGGACGGCCGGCACTGGTCGGCCTCGGCCACGAGCCGCGGCTGTTCGTCAACCACCGCGGTCAGGGGCTGACCCGCCAGGGCCTCTACAAGATCGTCCAGCGCCACGCGATCAGCGCCGGCCTGGGCTCGAAGATGAGCCCGCACACCCTGCGGCACTCCTTCGCCACCCACCTGCTCGCCGGCGGCTGCGACCTGCGCGCCGTCCAGGAGATGCTCGGCCACGCCGACATCGCCACCACGCAGCTCTACACGCACCTCTCGCCCGACCGCCTCCGGGACGTGTACTTCGAGGCGCACCCCCGCGCGCAGAAGTAGCGTGGGCGGCGCATGCGCCGCGCGACCGTCCTCGTCTGCCTCTTTGCCCTGGCCGGTTGCGGCGAGCAGCGCAAGACCCCCGGGGACGTCGCCCACGCCGACGCGCCGCGCGGCTTCCGCGACAGCACCGTCGACGGCGTGACGTACTCGCGGCCGTCGAACTGGACCGACCTGCCGCCGGCCCCACCGCTGTCGGGCGGCGTGCGCTCCAAGACGGCGACGGTGGCGATCTGGCGCTACCCCCGCACCGAGCCGCTCCCGGCCGACACCGCCGCCCTCGAGCAGGCCAGGGCCGCGCTGCTGGACCGCATCCGCCAGCGCAACCCGACCTTCGCGGTCCGCACCAGCGAGGTCAAGGACCTCGGCGGCGGGCGCGGGATCGAGCTGACCGGCCGCCAGACGGTCGCCGGGTTCACGGTCGACGTCCGCTCCGCCCACGTCTTCAAGCGCGGGGCGGAGGTGGTGGTGGACGCCTACGCGCCGCCCGGCGACTTCCCGCGCGTGGACCGCACGGTGTTCACCCCGCTGATCGCCTCCCTGAAGGTGCGCTGAGTGCGCGCGTTCGTGATCGTGCTGGACGCGTGCGGCGTCGGTGCGCTGCCCGATGCCGCCGACTACGGGGACACCGGGACGCACACGCTCGCGCACGTCGCGGCCGGCGCCGGCGGCCTCGTGCTGCCCGCGCTGCAGACGCTCGGGCTCGGATCGATCACCCCGCTGGAGGGCGTGCCGCCCGCGCGTGAGCCCTGCGTCCACGGCCGGCTGCATCCGTTCGGCCCGGGCAAGGACACCATCCGCGGGCACTGGGAGCTGATGGGCGTCGCGGCGGACGACGCGCTGCCGACCTACCCGGACGGTTTCCCGCCGGAGACGATCGAGGCGCTGCGCCGCGCGTGGGGGCGCGAGATCATCGGCAACCGACCGGCCGAGGGCCTCGCGGTCCTCGACGAGCTCGGGCCCGAGCACGTCGCCACGGGCGCCCTGATCGTCTACACGAGCGCCGACTCCGTCCTGCAGGTGGCCGCGCACGAGGACGTCGTCGCGCCAGGCGAGCTGCACGCGCTGTGCGAGCGCGCGCGGGCGCTCGTCGACGTCGGCCGGGTCATCGCCCGCCCGTTCACCGGCGTCCCCGGCGCTTACGAGCGCGCGCCCCAGCGGCGCGACTTCGCGCTGCCGCCGCCGAGCCGGTCCTACCTGCAGGAGATCGACGCGCCCGTCCACGCCGTCGGCAAGGTCGACGACGTGTTCGCGGGGGTGGGCATCGACCACGCCCACGCGGGGGCCGACAACGCCACCGCCCTCGCCGCCGTCACCCGCCTGGTCGCCGAGCTCGACCACGGCCTCGTCTTCGCCAACCTCGTCGACACCGACCAGCTCTACGGGCACCGCAAGGACACGCTCGGGTTCGCGGCGGCGCTCGCGCGAGTCGACGCGGCCGTGACCGGCTGGGTCGACGTCCTCGACCCCGACCGCGACCTGCTCGTCATCACCGCCGACCACGGCGTCGACCCCGACCACCCCGGCTGGGACCACACGCGCGAGTACGTCCCGCTCGTCACCAACCGTCGCGGCGGCCGGCACGACGGGCCGATGGCCGACGTCGGCGCGACCTGCCTCGCCTGGCTGCACGACGGCCGGACCGCCGATCTGCCCGGCACCAGCTTTGCGTAGCGGTGTCGCCGCGCTGGCGGCGCTACTGGTGCTGGCGGGGTGCGGGGGGAAGAAGACACCCGCGCCGGCGCCCACGGCGACCGCCACCCCGCGGCCGCCGACGGACCGCGAGCTGATCGGGAGCGCGCTGCGAACGCGCGCGGTGACCGCGCGTGCGGACGGCCTCGGACTGCGCCGGCCGCACTGGCGGCTCGAGCGCGTGCGGGTCCGCGGCCGGCGCGCGCGGGTGCGGGCGCGGCTGTCCTACGGGATCGACGGCGTCCGCGGCGACTTCGGCTCCGAGCACCCGTTCGCCGCTCGCAAGCGCAACGGACGCTGGCGCCTGCACGAGGTGACGACGGCGCGCGACGCCGAGCCGTGGGACGTCGACGACTACGAGCGGACGCGATCGCGGCACTTCGTCGTCTTCACGCCGAAGGGGGTGACGCCGCCGCTCGACGCGCTCGAGGCCGGCTACGCCCGGCTGCGGGACGCCCTCACCGCCCGCCTGCGCCGGCGCTACCTCGTCATCATCGCGCGCGACGGCGCGCACGCCCGCAAGCTGACCGAGTCGATCGCCGGCCTGGAGTCCCTGACCGCCGTCACCGACACCCAGATCCGCGTCCGCGGGCCGGCGCTGCGGGTCGTCGCCGTCGCCTCGCAGCGCCTGATCGTCGTCCTGCCCACCTTCCTGGCCGCGCCCGACCAGATCCAGGTCGTCACCCACGAGCTCACCCACGCGGCGCTCGCCCCGACCACCTCCGGGCGCGTGCCCGCCTGGCTGGTGGAGGGCGTGGCGCTGTACGCGTCTGCTGACGACCGCCGCAGCGAGTACGCGTCGCTGCCGACCGTCCCGACGCTGGCCGGCCTGAGCGCGCCGGACGCGATCGCCCGCCTCAGCGGCGACAGGCAGCAGGCGGCCTACGCGACCAGCTCCGCCGGCGCGTTCGCGATCGCCGACCGGTACGGGCCCGCCGCGCTCCTGAAGGTCCTGCGCGCCTACAACCGCACCGCCATCCGCGGCCGCCGCGGCGACCCCGAGCTCACCGACCGCGTCCTGCGCCGCACGCTCGGCACGACCCTCACCGCGCTGCAAAATAGCCTGCAATAGGTGCCAGAGCTCCCCGAGGTCGAGACCATCCGCCGCGGCCTGGCGCCGCACGTGGAGGGGCGGACGCTGCGCCGGCTGGAGGTGCTCGACGAGCGCTGGTCGCGGCCGCGCTCACCCCGTGAGCTCGCCGACGCGACGGACGGCCGGCGCATCGAGCGCCTCGACCGCCGCGGCAAGTACCTGATCCTCGCGCTGGAGGACGACGTCTACCTCACCATGCACCTGCGGATGACGGGGACGGTGCTGCTCGACGCCGACGCCGGCACCCCGCACACGCGCGTCGTGTTCGACCTCGGCGACCGCGCGCTGTCATTCGTGGATCCGCGCCGCTTCGGGACCGGCGAGGTGCAACTCGGATCGGCGGAGCACGAGGCGTTCCTGGCCGCGCGGCTCGGCCTCGAGCCGTTCGACGACGCCTTCGACGGCGCTCACCTTCGCGCGCTCGCCCGCGGCCGCCGCGCGCCCGTCAAGGCGTTCCTGCTCGACCAGACCAAGATCGCCGGCGTCGGCAACATCTACGCCGACGAGGCGCTCTTCCGAGCAAAGCTCCACCCCCTGCGGCCGGTGGGGACGCTGACGCGCGGGCAGCTCGACGCGCTGGCCGGCGCCGTCGTGGACGCGCTGCAGGCGGGCATCGACGCGAAGGGCGCGACGATCGACGACTTCCGCGACCCGTACGGCGTCCGGGGCTCCTTCCAGGACCAGTTCCTCGTCCACCTGCGCGAGGGGCGGCCGTGCCCGGAGTGCGGGACGACGGTGGTCAAGCTGCGGGCGGCGGGGCGGGGGACCTACGTGTGCCCGCGCTGCCAGCCTAAGCCGCGAGCTCCGCGTACTCCTTGAGCCGGCCGGAGCGATCGAGCGTCGCCAGCTCCTGGAAACCGCCGATGTTCTCGCCGTCGAGCATGATCTGGGGGAAGGTCATCCGACCCGTCTCCTCGACCAGCTTCGCGCGTCCGTCCGGGTCCTTCGCCAGATTGATCTCCTCATACGGGATCTTGCGGGCGGCCAGGAGGGCTTTGGCGGTGCGGCAGAAGCCACAGGGCTCGGTGGAATACATGACGACGCGGCTCATTACTTCAGAAAGGATAGCGGCCTGATGGCCGGTCGGAGCCTGAAATCAGAGGCCATTGTCCTGCGGTCAATGCGGTACGGCGAGGCCGACCGGATCCTGCATCTGTACACGCCCCACCGCGGGCGGGTGAGCGCGATCGCCAAGGGCGTGCGCAAGGCCAAGTCTCGCTTCGGCGGCCGCCTGGAGCCGTTCTTCCACATCGAGGGGATGTTCCACGAGGGCCGCTCGGAGATGCTGACCGTCACCGGCGCCACAACGATCACCGCCCACGCGCACCTGCGCGGGGACGGCCCGGCGCTGGACGCCGCCGCGCGCGCCTGCGACGCCGTCGGCCGCCTGTTCGCCACCGACGACCCGCATCCGGGCGTCTTCTACCTGCTCGCCAACCAGCTGGGCCTGCTCGACGCCCATGGCCACGCGACGGCTGTGAACGGGCTCGCCTTCCGGTTGAAGCTGCTGCTGGCGGCCGGCATCGCGCCGCAGCTGAGCGCGTGCGCGTCGTGCGGGGAGGCCGAGCACGTCTCCGGGTTCAGCGGCGCGGCCGGCGGCGTCGTCTGCCCCGCTTGCGAGGCGGGCGCGTTCCGGCTGGAGGAGGACGCGCACGCGTTCATGGTCGGCGCCCTCGGCCGCTCGCTGGCCGACGCGCCGGCGGCCGCGCCGCGCGCCCTCGCGCAGGCCGACCGCGCCATCCGCGAGACCGCCGAACACCACGCGGGGGTCCGCCTCGCCAGCCTGGCCGATCGCGTAGCGTCCGCCGTATGAAGTGGGTCGTTGATTTCGCAGACGGTTCGCGCGACATGCGCGACCTGCTCGGCGGCAAGGGCGCCAACGTCGCCGAGATGACGCGGGTGCTGGGCGCGGAGAAGGTCCCGGCCGGGTTCACCATCACCACCGAGGCGTGCGTGGCCTACATGCGCGAGGGCAAGGAGCCCGAGGGGATGGCCGAGGAGGTCGCGGAGGCGCTCGAGCGCCTCCAGGAGACCGCGGGCAAGCGCCTCGGCGACCCGGACGACCCGCTGCTCGTGTCCGTCCGGTCAGGCGCGCGCGAGTCGATGCCCGGCATGCTCGACACGGTCCTCAACCTCGGTCTCAACGACGAGTCGGTGGAAGGCCTCGCCAAGACGACGGGCAACGAGCGCTTCGCGTGGGACTCCTACCGGCGGCTGCTGCACATGTTCGGCAACGTCGTCCGCGGGATCGACGAGGACGAGTTCGAGACCGAGGGCGAGCCGCGCGCGCTGGTCGAGCGCCACAAGCGGATCGTCGGGGACTTCCCGCAGGACCCGCAGGACCAGCTGCGCGAGGCGATCCGCGCGGTGTTCGACTCCTGGCAGGGTGAGCGCGCGGTCGCCTACCGCCGCGCGGAGGGGATCCCGGACGAGTGGGGCACCGCGGTCAACGTCCAGCAGATGGTGTTCGGCAACAAGGGGGAGACGAGCGGGTCGGGCGTTGCCTTCAGCCGCGACTTCGCCACCGGCGCGCCCGGTTTGAGCGGCGACTTCCTCATCGACGCGCAGGGCGAGGACGTCGTCTCGGGCAACCGCTCGACGCTCGACATCGGCGAGATGGGCGAGAAGCTCCCCGAGGCGCACGCGGAGCTCGTCGAATCGGTCAAGACGCTCGAGCGCCACTACCGCAACATGCAGGACGTCGAGTTCACCGTCGAGGAGGGGCGGCTGTTCTTCCTGCAGACGCGCGACGCCAAGCGCCCGCCGGCGGCGTCGGTGCGCTTCGCGGTCGACGCGGTGATGGAGGGGATGCTGACCGTCGAGGAGGCGCTGTTGACCTTCAAGGCGGGCGACCTCGAGCCGCTGCTGCACGAGCAGTTCGATCCCAACGCGAAGGTGACGGCGCTTGGGAAGGGGGTCGGCGCCTCGCCGGGCGCCGCGAAGGGCGCTGTCGTCTTCTCCAAGGAGGCCGCGGTCGCTTCCGACGAGCCGGTCATCCTCGTGCGTCCCAAGACACGGCCCGACGACTACGCGGGCATGGCCGCCGCGGCCGGGATCCTGACCGTCGAGGGCGGTCACGGATCGCACGCCGCGCTGGTCGCGCGCGGCAAGGGCTGGCCGTGCGTGATCGGGGTCAGCGAGATGCGCATCGACCTCGACCGCCGCGAGCTGACCCTAGGCGGAAAGACGGTCCGGGCCGGCGAGCAGATCGCCATCGACGGGTCCACCGGCGTGGTCACGCTGGACGACGTCCCGCTGGTCGAGCCGGAGCTGGGCGAGCACTTCGAGCGCGTCCTGCAGTGGTGCGACGACCGGCGCCGGCTGGGCGTGCGCGCCAACGCCGACGTGGGGGAGGACGCCCGGACGGCGATCGAGATGGGGGCGGAGGGCATCGGCCTGTGCCGCACGGAGCACACGCTGCTGACCGACGAGCACAAGCCCAAGGTGGCGGCGATGATCATGGCCGGCGACGAGGCCGAGCGCCGCCGGCGCCTGAAGGTCGTCCAGCCGCTCCAGCGCGACGTCTTCGTCGAGCTCTTCGAGGCGATGGGCGAGCGGCCGGTGACGGTGAGGCTGCTGGATCCGCCGCTGCACGAGTTCCTGCCCGACCTGTCGTCGCTCGCGTCGGGGATCGGGCACCTGGAGGAGCGCCTGGAGGTCGCCGACATCGAGCAGACCGACGACGTCGAGGACATCGAGGAGGAGCTCGCCGCGCAGCGGGCGTTCTTCCGCCGCGTCGAGGAGATCACCGAGGAGAACCCGATGCTCGGCACCCGCGGCTGCCGGCTCGGGATCCTCTACCCCGAGATCTACGCGATGCAGGTCCACGCGCTGTTCGAGGCGGTCGCGGCGGTCGACCACGACGTCGACCTCGAGATCATGGTGCCGCTGGTCGACTACGAGCAGGAGCTGGAGACCATCCGGGCGCTCATCGACGAGGTCGCGGCCGAGCACGGGACGAGCGACTACGCCGTCGGCACGATGATCGAGCTGCCGCGGGCGTGCTTCGTGGCCGACCGCATCGCCGCGCACGCCGAGTTCTTCTCCTTCGGTACCAACGACCTCACGCAAACGGCGCTGGGGTTCTCCCGCGACGACGTCGAGTCCAAGTTCGTCCCGATCTACATGGAGCGCGGGTTCATCGATCGCTCGCCGTTCGAGACGATCGACGGGCCGGGAGTCGGCTGGCTCGTCCGGCTGGCGGCGTGGGTCGGGCGCGAGGCCAAGCCGGACCTCAAGCTCGGCATCTGCGGGGAGCACGGCGGCGACCCCGCCTCGATCGAGTTCTTCCACATGGCCGGCCTGGACTACGTGTCGTGCTCGCCGTTTCGCGTCCCGATCGCGCGCGTGGCCGCCGCCCAGGCCGCGATTCGTGCCGAATCTGCGCAGTCTTCGTCAGACTGAGCGGGGCCGATGCGACACTGGGGGCGATGGTCTCTGCGCCCCTGTTGAACGTGTCGCGCCCCGTGCCGGAGGAGGAGTGCACGCTGCGCAACCCCTTCCAGCGCGATCGCGACCGCATCGTGCACTCGAAGGCGTTCCGGCGGCTCATGCACAAGACGCAGGTCTTCCCGGCGCCGGAGGGGGACCACTACCGGACGCGGATGACGCACACGCTGGAGGCGACGCAGATCTCGCGCACGGTCGCGCGCGCGCTCGAGCTCAACGAGGATCTCGTGGAGGCGATCGGGCTCGGGCACGATCTGGGCCATCCACCGTTCGGGCACATCGGCGAGGACGTGCTGAACCGCTGCGGGCGTGAGCGGTACGGCCGCGGCTTCCGCCACAACGAGCACTCGCTGCGGGTGGTCGACCGGCTGGAGCGCCTGAACCTGACCGACCCCGTGCGCGACGGGATCCTCCGGCACTCCAGCGGCGCCGGCGAGCCCGCGACGCTGGAGGGCAAGATCGTCCGGCTGGTGGATCGCATCGCCTACATCAACCACGACATCGACGACGCCCTGCGCGCCCGCGTGATCGAGGTGAGCGACCTGCCCGCGCGCGAGATCGAGGTGCTGGGGGAGACGGGGTCACGCCGGATCGACCGGCTCGTCCACGACCTGGTCGAGCACTCCGCCGCCGCCGGCGACATCGTGCAGGGCGACGAGGTCGGCTCGGCGATGCTCACCCTGCGCGCGTTCATGTTCCAGCGCGTCTACCTCGGCGAGGCGGCGCGGCAGGAGCACGCGCGCATCGAGCGGGTGCTGCGCGGGCTGTTCGAGTGGTTCTCCGAGCACCCAGAGGAGCTGCCGGTGTCGGTCGACGCCGGCGCGTCGCTTGGGGAGCGGGTGGTCGACTACATCGCCGGCATGACGGATCGCTTCGCCACCCGTGCGTGGGCCGAGCGGGCGATCCCCCAGGGGTTCGTTGCCTAGAGGGGGCCGGTACACGGACGACTCGCGCGACAAGGTGCGCGAGGCGGTGGACTTCGCCGACCTCGTCGGGCAGCGCACGGAGCTGCGCCGCGCGGGCGTCAACCGGATGGTCGGCCTGTGCCCGTTTCACGACGAGCGCTCGCCGTCCTTCGGGATCGATCCCGTCGAAAAGCTCTACCACTGCTTCGGATGCGGGGTGGGCGGGGACCTGTTCACGTTCGTCATGGAGACGGAGTCGGTCGGGTTCGGGGAGGCGCTCGAGCTGCTCGCCGACCGCTACCACGTCCCCCTGGAGCGGACGGAGGAGGACCCCGGCGCGGCCGACCGGCGGGCGCGCCGCGAGCGCCTGCACGCGCTGCTGGAGCGCACGGCGGCCTGGTACGTGCGGATGCTGTGGGAGGCGCCGGAGGCTTCCGAGGCGCGCGCGTATCTGGCGTCACGGGGTCTGAGCGAGGGCGTCTGCCGGGAGTTCCGGGTCGGGTACTCGCCCGACGCGTGGGACCGCGTCGTGGGCGCATCCCAGCGCTCGGGCTACACGGCCGACGAGCTGCTGGCGTCCGGGCTGGCCTCGCGCAAGCGCGACGGCGCCGGGCTGCTGGACCGCTTCCGCGGGCGGCTGATGTTCCCGTGGGCGGACTCCCGCGGGCGCGTGCTCGGCTTCGGCGCGCGCGCGTTGAAGGAGGGCGACACCCCCAAGTACCTGAACTCCGCCGAGGGCGAGGTCTTCTCCAAGGGCCGCCAGGTCTACGGCACCCACCTCGCCCGCGCCGCCGCCGCCAAGGCCGGGTCGGTCATCCTCGTCGAGGGCTACACGGACGTCATCGCCCTGCACGGGGCGGGCGTGCGCAACGCGGTCGGCCAGATGGGCACGGCGCTGACGGAGGGCCAAGCGGGCGAGCTGGCCAAGCTGGCGCCGTCCGTGACGCTGTGCCTGGACGGCGATCGGGCCGGCCAGGACGCCACCCTGCGCGCCTCCGGCGTCCTGCGCTCCCTGAAGCCGCCGGCCGACGTCCGGGTCGCCACGCTTCCGGCGGGGTCGGACCCCGCCGACCTGGTCGAGTCCGATCCGGCGGTGATGAACGGGGTGGTGGATGCCGCGATCCCGCTGGCGCGCTGGCGCGTCGAGCTGTCCATCGCCCGCGGGGACCTCGGCACGGGGGAGGGGCGCGACCGCATCCTCGACCAGGTCGCACCGATCATCAACCGGCTCCCCGCCGGCCTGCTCCGCGACGAGCTCATCCGCCTCGTCGGCGACCGCCTCCAGCTCTCGGAGTCCGTCGCCGCCGCGCGGCTCTCCGAGGGCGGCGGCGCCCGCCGCACCATCACGCAGGCGCGCCCCCCCGAGGACACCCGCCGCGCCGTCAGCCACGTCGACGAGGCCGAGCGCGGCTTCCTCGCCATCTGCCTCGCGCTGCCCAACTCCGGCCCGATCCGCCTCGCCGAGCTCGACCTCGACACCACCTTCTCCTCACCGCTCGCCCGCCGCGCCGCCACCCACCTCCGCGACCACTTCGCCGCCCCCGCCTCCGGTCTTCCCTCCGACGACGAGGCCCTCTCCGCGCTGATCGCGGAGCTGGTCCTGCGCGCACGCGCCCTCGAGGAGGCCGACGGCGCCCAGCTCGACCGCGCGGCCCTCCTCCTGCACCGCGCCCGCCTCCAGCGCCAGATCGCCACCGCCCGTGCCGCCGGCCAGCCCCTCAACGAGCTCGCCGCCGAATCCCAGCGGGTCAAGTCAGAGCTCGCACGGCTGACCGTCTAGACTGCGGCCGGCTCTGAGACTGACGTCTCTGAGTATTACTGAAATTAGCGGTCCCCGGTGGTGTAATGGCAACACACTTGACTGTTAATCAAGGTTTGGAGGTTCGAGTCCTCCCCGGGGAGTTTCAGTAATAAAGGGTCGAGCCTAGTTCGCCTGGCGAACAGACCAGGCCTCGATCTGGGTCGCGGCGGTGGCGGCGCCGGAGGTGGGCGGGAGCGCGGCGACGCGGCGGGCCAGCGAGGTGTCGGCGAGGGCCCGGCGGACGGCAAGGCGGAGCGTGGTCGGGGTGAGCAGGCGGCGGGGGAGGCGGACGCCGAGGCCGGCCCAGGCGATGCGGGCGGCGTTCTCGAACATGTCGCCGGCAGCGGGGGAGACGACGGGGACGCAGCCCGACACGAGGGCGCGGGCGAGGGTGCCGTGGCCGCCGTGGAGGATGGCGACGTCGCAGGCGGGCATGGTCTTCGCGTAGGAGAGCCAGGGCACGAGGACGGCGTTGGCGGGGACGTGGTAGGAGTCGAGCCAGGGCGGGCGGCGGCCGTTGTAGGTGGCGATCACGCGGACCGGCTCCGAAGCGAGGCCGTCGAGTGCGGCGCGCAGCAGGCGGTGCTCGGCGTCGTGGGCGGTGGAGGGGGCGACGAGGACGACCGGGCCGTGGCCGGCGGGTGGGTCGACGCGCTCGCCCGGTGGCTCCCACAGCAGCGGGCCGACGACGCGCAGCCACGGAGGCCAGGGGCGCGGGTACTCGAGCGCGGGCAGCGTGCCCACCAGCGTCAGGGAGCGCGACAGGCCCGTGTGCAGGTCGGGCAGCGGCGCGAGACCGAGCCGCCCCCGGGCGTCGTTGTAGTCGTCCCGCCCCTGTTCGAGGCCGCGTGCGACCAGCCGGGCGCCCCCGCCGTCCCAGAACCGGGCGCCGAGCGCCGTGCGCGGGTAGCGCGCGCCGAGGGCGAAGGGCGGGAAGCCGGGGCCGGGGAGCGGGCAGACGTGGGGGATGAGCGTCGCGACGGGCACGCCGCACACCTCGGCGGCCAGCGCGGGCGCCAGCGTGATGATGTCCGACACGCAGACGTCGGGCGCGAACGAGCGCACGAGCGGGACGGTGTCCTCCGCCGCCCGCGTAGCGGCCACGTAGGGCCGCGCCGGCCGCTCCTCGGTCGGGAACACCTGGTACTCGGGCGCGGCGGCGAAGGTCATGCCGGCGCGCTCGGTGTCCTGCGTCCACTTGACCCAGGTCTGGAAGCAGACGTCGTGGCCGCGCGCGACGAGCTCGGCCCCGAGCGCGAGCATCGGGAAGGCGTGGCCGGGGTCGCCGAAGGCGCCGAGGAGGATCCTCAAACGAGCTCGGCCAGCTGCCGCAACTGCGCCACGCGCTCGTCCAGCGTCCACGCCACGGGGGAGACGACCAGGGTGCCGACCCCCGCGTCGCGGTAGACGGCCAGCCGGTCGCGGATGCGGTCGGCCGGGCCGCACAGCGTGACGGCGTCGATCAGCTCGCCGGGCAGCGCGGCGGCGGCCTCGTCCTTCTTGCCGTCGAGGTAGAGGTCCTGGACGTGGCGGGCGGCGTCGCCGAAGCCGTAGGCGGTGACGAGCTGGTTGTAGAAGTTCTTGTCGCGCGAGCCCATGCCGCCGACGTACAGGGCGATGAAGTGGCGCATGACGTCGTGGGCGGCCTCGACGTCGTCGTCGATGCGGACCTGGACCGACGGGGCGATGTCGAAGCCCGTGCCTTCGCGGGGTGGGTGGGGTCGTCTCGCGAAGCCCTCGTCCAGGGACGGCCGGAACTCGTCCATGTGCTCCGGGGCGACCAGGATCGGCAGCCAGCCGTCGGCGATCTCGGCGGTCAGCGCGGTGTTGTTCGGACCGATCGCGGCGATGTAGATCGGGACCGCGTCCTGCACCGTCCCGATCGTCAGCTTGAGCGCCTTGCCGGGACCGTCGGGCAGGGGGAGCTGGATCGTCTTGCCGCTGTACTCGATGCGCTCGCGCCGCAGCATCGCCCGCACGACCTCGACGTACTCGCGCGTGCGCTGTAGCTGGCGGCCGAAGCGGACGCCGTGCCAGCCCTCGCTCACCTGCGGCCCGCTCGTCCCCAGCCCCAGGATCATGCGACCGTCGCTGAGGTGATCCAGCGTCGCGGTGGTCATCGCGGTCATGCCGGCGGAGCGCGCCGGGATCTGGAAGATGCCCGACCCGAGCCGGATGGTCGACGTCTGGGAGGCGAGCCAGGCGAGCACGGTCGCCGCGTCGGAGCCGTACGCCTCCGCCGCCCACACGGAGTCGAAGCCGAGCTTCTCGGCCTCGAGGACTAGCGCGAGGTTCTCCGACGGCGGTGCCCCGAGACCCCAGTAGCCGACGTTCAGTCCGAGCCGCATCAGTGCAAGTTCACGTTCACCGGGAGGAATTGCCGGCTCGGGCGCTTACCGTTCGCGTCCGATGCGGCCGCGCGACCCTATCACCGAGCTCCGGCGAGCCATCGACCGCCTCCCTGCGGCGACGCGCACCGCCATGCTGGCCGGCATCCGCGCGAACCCGATCATCGTCGGCGCCTACACGGACAGCCGCGGCGGCATCTGCCCGATGCTCGCCGCGCACCGCAACGGCGGCCGCACGACGCTGCTCGCGTTCGCCCGCTCGTGGGACCGCTTCGCCGGTTCGCGCCGGGTACGCCGCGCGTCGCACCGCGAGCTCACGGTCCTCGAGCGGTTGCTCACGGAGTCGCTGGAGACCGCCGCCGAGCCGGCCGACCTGCGCGCCGCGATCGCCGACCACCGCGCGCTCAAGGAGCGCAACACGCCGCGGGAGATCGAGGCTGCGCGCCTGACGACCGCGCCCATCCGCCGCCTGCGCCCGCGCCGCGGCGACGCCGAGCGCGCGCTCGCACGCCTCGACCAGCACGTGCTGGCGGCGACCCGCGACTGACCGCGATGCCGCTCGAAGCCGGCCTCTCGGCCGAGGACTCGTTCATCGTGGAGGGCCCGCTGACCACCGACGTCGGCGGCACGCTCGGCTTCGAGGTCCTCAGCACGCCGGGGATGATCGGCATGATGGAACGCGTCGCTGCGATGCTCGTCTTCCCGCAACTCGAAGAGGGGCAGGCGACGGTCGGCTTCGAGGTCTGCGTCAAGCACGTCGGCGGCGCCGCGGCCGGTACGACCTGCACCGCCCGCGCCACCCTCACCGAGATCGTCGACGGCCGCAAGCTGCGCTTCGACGTCGAGGTCTTCGAAGGGGACCGCACCATCGGCGTCGGGACCCACGAGCGCCGTGTGATCAGCGCGACGCGCTAGGCCACTCAGCGGAGCGCTCCTCCGCGCTCACCCGCGCCGGCTCCACGTCTTCGGCCACGGGCGCCGGCCGGCCGTGCGGCGCGGGAGCGTCCTCGTCGACGGGCGCGCGGGGGAGGCGGACGGTGACGGTCGTGCCCTCGCCGACCTCCGAGCTGATGTCGATCGTGCCCTCGTGCAGCTCGACCAGCGACTGGACGATGGCCAGCCCGAGCCCGGTGCCCGTCCCGCGCGAGCCGTCGGCGCGGAAGAAGCGGTCGAAGGCGCGGTCGACCTGCTCGGGCGTCATGCCCTGACCGCGGTCGGTGACGGCGATCGTCACGTCGGCGTCCGTGGCGCCCACCCGCAGCGTCACGCGGCCGTGCTGCCCCGAGTACAGGTGCGCGTTGGTGAGCAGGTTGGTGACGATCTGGCGGACGCGGCCGGGGTCGGCCAGCGCCACCGGCAGCGCCGGCGCGATCTCGACGTCCAGGGTCTGCTCGCGGGCCTCGAACTGCGGGGCCATCAGCGCGGCGACCTCGCGGGCGGCCTCGGCGACCGAGATCGGCCGGCGCTGGATCTCGAGCTGGCCGGCCTCGACGCGGGCGACGTCGAGCAGGTCGTTGACGAGGTCCACGAGCCGGTTGGTGGAGAGCAGGATGACGTCGACGAAGGAGCGCTGGCGGTCGGCGAGGTCCGTCTGCCCGAGCAGCTCGACGAAGCCCTTGATGGAGGTCAGCGGCGAGCGCAGCTCGTGGGAGGCGGTGGCCACGAACTCGCTCTTGGCGCGGTCCAGGCGCGCGCGCGCGGTGGCGTCGCGGACGGTGAAGACGACGCCGTCCTGCAGCCGGTCGCCCATCCGCTGGGCGGTCACCGACAGCGTCCGGCCCCGGTCGTCCTCGACCTCGACCTCGCGCCCGAGGACGTCTTCGAGGTCCGGGAGAACGTGGCCCGCCCGCCCAGTCGCGACGCTGGTCCCCGGCGTCAGCGTGGGGACGAGGTCGCCGGCGCGCGGGTTGACCTCGACCACGCGCCCGTACCCGTCGCAGATGACGAGCCCGTCGCCGAGCGACTCGATGACGGTCGCCAGCCGGCGGCGGCCGGCCTCGACGCGGCCGTAGGCGCTCTCGAGGTCCCCGGCCATGGCGTTGAACGCGGTGGCGAGGCCCTGCAGCTCGGTCGGGCCGTCCGGTTCGACGCGCGTCTCGGTATCCCCGCCCGCGAGGCGCTGGCTGGCGTCGACGAGGTTGGCCAGCGGCCGGCGCAGGCTGCCGACCAGCAGGGTGACCAGCGTGATCGCGGCGCCCAGGGCGAGCAGGCCGGCGATGGCGGCGGTGACGACGGCGCGGCGGGTGCGGTCACCGGCACGGTCGCGGGCGGCGGTGCGGCGGACGCCCTGGCGGTCGGCGAAGGCGACGACGGCACGTCGGCCCGCGGCGGTCCCCCGGTGCGCGGTCGCCCGGCGCACCAGCGCGAGCGAGCGGGCGTCCGGTGCCGCCGCCCGGCGCGCCGCGGCGGCCGCGCGGTCGAAGGCGCCGGTGGTCCGCCCGGTCGGGAGCGCCTGCTCGACGACGCCCGCCGCCAGCAGGTTCGCGGCGGCGACCTCACCCGCGTAGGTGCGCGCGAGGTCGTCCTCGTAGTCCTGGCGAGCGGTGTAGAGCGCACCGATCTCGAGCGCGGCGACGGCGGCCAGCGCGAGCGTCAACCCGACGAGCGCGAGCAGCAGCAGGCGGGCGATTGAGAATCGGTGCATTTGGCGAACCGCGAACATTGGCCGATACGAGACGAGATGCGTACGATCGGCCGCATGGATCTGCTTCGGCACTGGCGCCGCAGCACGTTAGGAGCGGCCGCGGCGGTGCTGGTCGTTCCGGGGGTCATCCTCCTCGCGGCGATCGCGGTCGGCTTCGGAGGCGGAGGCCTCGGCGGGCTCGGCTCGCTCGGTCAGGCCTTCAGCGGTCCGCAGGCGGCCGCCGTCGCCCCGCCCGCGCTCGCAGACGGCGCCCGCGACGCCGAGCGCCTCGTGGCCCGCGTCACCACGCGCGCCGCCCGCGCCCGGGTTGCGACCGCCGCCGCCCGCCCGGTGCGGCGCCGGGCGGGCACCCGCGCTCCGGTGAGGAACCCCGCGGCCCCGACCGACACCCCGGCCACGGCTCCCGCGCGCACGCCGACCACCACCGCGGGGGCGGCGCCGGCGGCGAGCACGCCCGCGCCCCAGGCCTCCGCGGCCCCGACCGGCGGCCCGGTCAAGTCGGTCACCGACACCGTCACCCAGGTCACCAGCCAGGTCCCCGTCGTCGGCACGCCAGTCGGTGACGCCGTCGACGACCTCGCCAACGCCGTCGACGGCCTCCTCCCTCCGGGGCGCTAGAGAATCTCGTCGGGGCGCTGGAAGACGATCTCCGGCACCACGCAGGCGGGAGACAGCCGCAGCAGGAAGCGCGTGGCCTCGCCGAGGTCGGACGGCGCGATCATGTCCTCCGCCTTGACGGACTCCTTGACGAAGTCGGTCATGGCGGTGTCGACGAACCCCGGGCAGAAGGCGACGGACTTGATCCCCGACGTCCCCAGCTCCTTGTTCATCGCCTGCGTGTAGCCGACCACGGCGAACTTGGTGGCGGAGTAGACCGACAGCCACGGCTGGCCGGACTTGCCGGCGATGGAGGCGAGGTTGATGACCAGCGCCTGGCGGTGCTCGGCGCCGGCGGCCTTGAGCATCTCCGCGCACTCGCGGTAGAAGAGGATGATCGCGCGGATGTTGACGTCGAGCTGCATGTCGACGCGCTTGGTCTGGTGCTCGTGGGCGGCGGCGCCGATCCCCACGCCGGCGTTGTTGACGAGCGCGTCGCAGCGGCCGAAGCGCTCGCGGTGCGCGTTCACGACGCCGATGATCCCCTCCTCGTCGTTCATGTTGGCCTGGACGGACTGCACGTCGTAGCCCTTGCCGGTCAGCTCGGCGGCGGCGGCTTCGAGCCCCTCGGGCTTGCGGGCGGTGATGGTGAGGCCGTAGCCCTCCTGGCCGAGGACGTCGGCGATGGCGAGGCCGATGCCCCGTGAGGCCCCGGTGACGATGGCAGCGCGTTCTGGCATGGCGCAACCATAAAGGGGTCAGGTCCCGGCATCGGACACGTGTCCGATGCCGGGACCTGACCCCTTTAATGTTGGCGGTGCGTCCTGAGCCGCCGGATCTCCCCGCGCGGCTCGCGCCCGCCGAGACGCTCGACGCCGGTGGGCTGTTCGAGGCGGAGCTGAGCGCCGCGAGGATCGAAGGGCTCGTCGCGCCCGCGCTGAAGGTCGACGCGTCCGTGCTCGACCGCGTCGTCCTGGCCGGCGCGCGCCTCTCCGCCGCCGACCTGCGCGACTGCGAGCTGCGCGGCTGCGACCTCGCCAACGCCGACCTGCGCGGCGCCCGCGCGAAGCGGGTCCGGATCACCGGCACCCGGCTGACCGGCGCGCTGCTCTCGGAGACCGACGTCGCCGAGGTCGAACTGGTCGACTGCCGCGCCGACCTGGCCGCCTTCGTCGGCGCCCGCCTCGAGCGGGTCCGCCTCGAGGGGTGCGACCTGACCGGCAGCGACTGGCAGGCCGCTCGCCTGCGACTGGTCGAGCTCGACGGCTGCGACCTCACCGACGCGGACTTCTCCGGCGCGCGCTTCGAGTCCGTGCGCCTGCAGGGCTGCACGCTCGACGGCCTGCGCGGCGCGGCCGACCTCAACGGCGTCTCGATGCGCTGGGAGGACGTGCTCGCGAGCGCCGGCGTGTTCGCGGCGGCCTGCGGCGTGCGCTGGTCGTGACCCGCGTCCTGATCGCCGTCGCGCTGGTGCTCGCCGTCCTGGCGGCGATCGGGTACCAGTCGCCAACCACCGGGACCTCGGTGGCGACCATCGCCAAGCGCGTCGAGGCCCTGCGCGGCCTGCGCTACGACAGCCTGCCCAAGCCCACGCGCGTCACCGGCGCGCAGGCCCGCCGAGACGGCCTCGCCGACCTCGACGAGGGCTACCCCGCCGCCGCCCGCCACGCCGACGAGACGCTGTACGCGATGCTCGGCCTGCTCCCGCGCGGCACCGACCTGCGCGAAGTCAGCGCCTCCATCTTCGGGCAGGGCGTGGCCGGCTACTACGACCCGCGCTCCAAGCGGCTGAAGATCGTCAAGGGCGCGGGCACGGCCAACCGCGTGCTCGACGAGATGGTCGTCGCGCACGAGCTCGACCACGCGTTGGAGGACCAGGCCATCGGCCTGGACCTCGCCGCGAGCGAGCGCTCCGACGACGCCGGCTACGCCTACAAGGCGCTCGTCGAAGGGACGGCGACGGCGATCATGTACGAGTACGTCGGGCGCTACTTCGACTCGGGCGTCGCGCTCGGTGGGCTGCTGGGCGGGTCCTTCGCCGGCACGGGGACGGACGGGCTGCCGCCGTTCGTGACCGCCGGCCTGATCTTCCCCTACCTGGCCGGCCAGCGGTTCGTGGCCGACCTCTACCGGCGCGCCGGGAACCGCTGGACGCTGGTCGACCTCGCCGAACGGACGCGGCCGCCGACCACGACGGAGCAGATCCTGCACCCGGAGAAGTGGATCGACGCGGAGCCGACGCTCCCGGTCGGGACGCCGACGCCGCCCGGTCGCTCATGGAAGCGGCTCACGGCCGGGACCTTCGGGGAGTGGCAGACCGGCCAGCTGCTCGGGCAGCCGAGCGCGGCCGTGGGGTGGGGCGGGGACCGCTACGCGCTGTACGCAAGCGGCACCCAGCGGCGCCTGATCATCCGCTGGCGCTTCGACACCGGGCGCGCCCGAGCCACATTCACCACGGCGCTGCACCAAACGGCGGACGACTTGACCGGCGCGCGGGTGATCAGCGGCGCCGGCACCGTCGCCCTCGTCGTCAGTAGGGCTTGACGCGCTCCAGCGTCTCCTCGCCCTTCTCGAGGGCCTCGGCGTCAGGCACGTTGTCGCCGGGCGGGTCCTGCTTGATGCCCTCGGCCGTCGGGCCTGGCTTCTCCGCTTCGACGTCCGTCGGACCGTTGTTGTCTTCAGTCATACACCGGGCCGTACCCGTGCCCCATCCGTTTGACGCGTCGTGACATGGGATACACAAGCGCCACCATGGCCACCTCCGCGCTGCTCGCCACCAAGGACGTCGACACTGTCGTACAGGAGAACGACGACAGCGGCCTCAAGCGCGCGGTGGGGGCGCTGGACCTGACCGCGCTCGGCCTCGGCGCGATCATCGGAACCGGCATCTTCGTGATCATCGGCGAGGCGATCGGGGACTCCGGCCCGGCCATCGTCCTGTCCTTTGTCCTCGCCGGGCTCACCTGCATCTTCAGCGCGCTGTCCTACAGCGAGATGGCGTCGGCGATCCCGGTCTCCGGTTCTGCCTACACCTACAGCTACGCCACGATGGGCGAGCTCGTCGCCTGGGTCATCGGCTGGGACCTGATCCTCGAGTACGGCCTGTCCGTCGCGGCCATCGCGGTCGGCTGGGGGCAGTACTTCAACGACCTCATGGACTCGTTGTTCAACTTCAAGTTGCCGGACGCGATCGCGCTGGCCCCCGGTGAGGGCGGCACGTTCAACGTCCCCGCCGTCTTCGTCGTCCTCGCCGTCGCCGCCGTGCTCATGTTCGGCGTCAAGGAGTCGGCTCGCACCAACACGATCATGGTCGGGGTCAAGCTGCTGATCCTGGTCATGTTCATCGTCGTCGGGATCACGGCCTTCAAGGGCAGCCACTTCGACAACTTCGCGCCGGACGGCTTCAGCGGCATCTCCGACGCTGCGGCGGTCATCTTCTTCGCCTACATCGGCTTCGACGCGGTGTCCACCGCCAGCGGTGAGTCCAAGAACCCGGGGAGGGACCTGCCGATCGCGATCATCGGCTCGCTGATCATCGCCACCCTCCTCTACATCATCGTCGCCTTCGTCGCCGTGGGCGCGCTCTCGGCCGACAAGCTCGCCAAGTCCGACGCCCCGCTCTCCGCGGCACTTCGCGACGGCGCGGGCATCGGCTGGGCCGCCGACCTGATCTCCTTCGGCGCGCTCGTCGCCATCACCAGCGTCGTGCTGACGATCCTGTACGGGCAGACGCGCATCACGCTGACCATGGGTCGCGACGGGCTGCTGCCGTCCGTCTTCGGCAAGGTCTCCGAGACGCGCGGGACGCCGGTGCTCGCCACTGCCATCTTCGGCATCCTCGTCGCCGCGCTGGCCGCCTTCGTCTCCCTCGGCGAGCTGTCCAAGCTCGTCAACATCGGCACGCTGTTCGCGTTCTTCGTCGTCAACATCGGCATCATCATCCTGCGCCACACGAAGCCGGACATGGAGCGCAAGTTCCGCGTCCCGTTCGTGCCCGTGGTGCCGCTGATCGGCGCGGCGCTCTGCGTCTACCTGATGACGAAGCTGGAGGCCCAGACCTGGGTTCGGTTCGCGGTCTGGATGGCGATCGGTTTGGTCATCTACTTCTTCTACGGCCGGGTCCACTCCAAGCTCAGAGGCCAAGCTTCATAAGCCACAGCTCGAGCAGAGCGAGCTGCCAGAGCTTGGACCCGTCCAGCGTCGTGCGCTCGCCGTTGGGGTCGGCGAGCAGCCGGTCGCGGTACGCGGGCCGCACGAGCCGCGAGCCCTCCAGCGCCTCACGGGCAAGGTCGAGGACCCCGCCCTCGAGATGCGACAGCGCGGGCACGGGGAAGTAGCCCTTCTGGCGGTCGATGACCTCGTCGGGGACGATGCCGCGCGCCGCCGCCTTCAGGATGCCCTTGCCACCCTCAGCCAGCTTGAGCTCCGGCGGGCAGCGCGCGGCGAGCTCGACCAGCTCGTGGTCGAGGAACGGCGTGCGCGCCTCCAGGCCGTGGGCCATGGTCATGTTGTCCACGCGCTTGACGGGGTCGTCGACCAGCATCACCTCCGTGTCCAGCCGCAGGCCGCCGTCGACCGCGCTGGCCGCGCCCGCGAAGGCGTCCTCCACGAAGGCGCGGGAGACGTCCTCGGCCAGCGGCGCGACCAGCATCTCGGCCATCTCGGCGTGATCGCGGTCGACGAACGCGGCGCGGTAGGTGGACGCGTCGGCGCCGGGCTCGGACAGCGGCTCGTACCAGTAGTAGCCGCCGAAGACCTCGTCGGCGCCCTGGCCGGACTGGACCACCTTGCGGTGCTGGGCGACCTCCTCCGAGAGCAGGTAGAACGCGACGCAGTCGTGCGAGACCATCGGCTCGCTCATCGCGCTGATGGCGGCGTCGAGCGCCGGCAGCATGCGCGCCTCGTCGACTTCGAAGGTCATGTGGTCGGTCCCGAAGCGCTCGGCCACCAGGCGCGAGTACTCGAACTCGTTGCCGGCCCGGCCGCCGACGTCCCCGAAGCCGACGGAGAACGTGGCCAGCCCGTGCTGGTCGGCCTCGTCGAGGAGCGCCACGATCAGCGAGGAGTCCAGGCCGCCCGAGAGCAGGACGCCGACGGGGACGTCGGACACCATCCGCCGCCGCACCGCCGTGCGCAGCGAGTCGCGGACCGCGTCGCGCCAGTCCTCGGCGCTCCAGTCGGCCTGGCCGGGGTCGCGGCTGAAGTCGGCGCGCCAGTAGCGGCGCTCGCGGCGGGTGCCGTCGGGCTCGACGGTCAGCGTCGTGGCCGGCGGCAGCTTGCGCACGCCCTTGAGCACGGTGAGCGGCGCCGGGACGACGGAGTGAAAGGACAGGTAGTGGTGCAGCGCCACGGGGTCCAGCTCCGTGTCGACGTCCCCGCCCGCGAGCAGCGCCGGCAGGGTGGAGGCGAAGCGCAGCGCGGGGCGGGTGGGGGTGGGTTCCGCGAGGTAGAGCGGCTTGACCCCGAGCCGGTCGCGGGCCAGGAAGGCGCGCCCCGAGTCGCGCTCGACCACGCAGAAGGCGAACATCCCGAGCAGGTGGTCGACGACGTCCTCGCCCCACTCGCGGTAGCCCTTCAGCACCGCCTCCGTGTCCGACGTCGACGCGAACGCATGACCCTTGCCTTCGAGCTCGGCGCGCAGCTCGTTGTGGTTGTAGATGATCCCGTTGAAGACGATGGCGAGCCCGAGCGCCTGGTCGATCATCGGCTGCGCGCCGCGCACGGACAGGTCGATGATGCTCAGCCGGCGGTGCGCCAGGCCGGCGCCCTTCTCCACCCACAGCCCCTCGCCGTCGGGCCCGCGCGGAGCCAGCACGGTCTGCATGCGCCGCAGCGCGTCCACGTCCACCGCGGACACGGACCCACCCGCCCGCAGCTCACCGGCGATCCCGCACACGGCTCAGAAGTGGTCGACTAGATCGTGCACAAGGGAGATGAGACCACGTTCGCCAGAGGCCATGCGGCGCTGTCGGTCGGCACCGGACTCCTCCAGCAGCGCGTCGACCGCGCCGAAGCCGCACCGCTCGGCGACGGAGCGCAGCACCTCGGCGACCGGCACGAGCGCGCCGCGGTCGGGATCGATGAAGCGCGCGTCGAGCCCGTCGCGCAGCGCCAGGAAGCGGTTCTCGTCCAGCGCCTCGTGGGCGGCCACGGTGGTGGCGGAGGCCAGGCCCTCGTCGGTCGCCTCGGCCTCGACGAGCGCGCGCACCAAGGTGACCAGGCAGTGCGTGCGCTGGAGGGTCGTCTGCGCGTCCATCACCCGCACCTCGAGCGTCCCGTAGCGGGGCTGCAGCCGCACGTCCCACCAGATGAAGGACGGCTCACGGATCGCGCCGCTGGAGATGAGGGCGTCCTGGGCCACCACGTAGGCCTCGTAGTCGGCGAAGATGCGTGGCAGGCCGGCGCGCGGGAAGGCCTGGAACAGCGGCGTCCGGGCCGACGCGAGCCCGCTGTCGCGACCCTGCCAGAACGGCGAGTTGGCGCTCAGTGCGAGCAGCAGCGGGACGTGCGCGCGCATCCGGTTCATCGCGCGCAGCGCCGTCTCGGCGTCGGGCAGGGCGATGTGGACGTGCAGCGCGAAGGTCGGCTCGCGCCGGGCCAGCTCGCGCAGGGAGCCGTGGACCTCCTGCTGGCGCTCGCCGGCGGAGACGTGGACGTCGTGCCAGGTGGCGAAGGGGTGGGTCCCGGCCACGGCGGCGCGCAGCTCCATGCCGGCCAGCGTCCAGCGCAGGGACTCGCGCAGGCGCCCGAGCTGTGCCATGGCTCCCTCGACGTCGTCGTAGGGGTCGGTGCGCAGCTCGACGGCGGAGCCGTGGGTCTCCTGGGCGAGATGGCCGAGCAGCAGCGGCTGCGCACTCTGGAGGACGTCGTCGACCCGGGAGGCGAGGTTCCACTCGCCCGGCTCGATCAGCATCACCTCCTCCTCGATGCCGACGGAGAAGGGACGGTCGCCTGCCGTCGGGTTCCAGGCTGCCCACGTCGGCAGGGTCGTCACGGTCATCGTTCCGATGCCGCCGCGACGAGGCCGCCGAAGAGCGACAGGTGGGCCGGGCGGTCCACCAGCGTCTCCGCGTGCCACTGCACGCCGCGGTAGTGCGGGCGATCCGTCGCCTCGATCGCCTCGACGACGCCGTCCGGCGCATGAGCGACGGCCACCAGGCGCTGCCCGACGGTGTCGACGGCCTGGTGGTGGAAGGAGTTCACGGCGGCCTGCTGGCCGCCGAGGATGCGGGCGATGGCCGAGTCCGGCGACATGACCACCTCGTGGGTGCTGCGCCGCGCCGGGGCGGTCTGGCGGTGCTCGATCGTCCCGTTGGTGATGTCGGGGAGGTGCTGGTGCAGCGTCCCGCCGCGGACGACGTTGAGCGCCTGCGCCCCGCGGCAGATGCCCAGCACGGGCAGCCCGCGCTCGTCGGCGTGGCGGGCCAGCTCGATCTCGAACGCGTCCAGCCACGGCCACACCGGGCCCAGCTCGGGATGGGGTTCGGCGTGGTAGCCGCCGGGATGGAGGTCGGGCCCGCCGCTCAGGCAGACGCCGTCGAGGTGCTCGAGCAGGGCGGGGATGGCGTCGGCGCCCAGCGGCGGCAGGACGACGGGCAGGCCGCCGGCGAGCTCGATCGCGCGCAGGTAGGACAGGCCCAGCGTCATCTCGCGCTGGGGCGGCTCGCCGTGGTCGGTCGGCTTGTCCGAGCGGCGGACCTCCGACGTGGTCACGCCGATCAGGGGCCTCGACGGCACGTCAGCCCACCACCCAGGTGTCCTTGGCGCCGCCGTTGCGCGACGAGTTGACGATCATCTCGCCCTCGTCGAGGGCGACGCGGGTCAGGCCGCCGGGGAGCGCGACCGGCTCGCCGGCGCCGTAGAAGACGAACGGCCGCAGGTCCACGTGGCGGGCGCGCAGCTCACCGTCGACGACGGTCGGGTGGGTCGAGAGCGGCGTGAAGTCCTGCACAATGAAGTCGGCAGGGGCGGCCCGCAGCGCGCGGCGGACCTCGTCGCGCTCGTCCTCGGAGGCCAGCGGCCCGATCACGACGCCCGCGCCCCCGTGCCCGGCGCGCGGCTTGACGACCAGCTCGTCGAGGCGCTCGAGCGCCCGGTTCATCGCCCGCGGTGTGGACAGGTCCCACGTCTTGACGGACTCGAGCAGCGGCTCCTCGTCGAGGTAGAAGCGGATCATCGACTCGACGTGCGCGTGCAGCAGCTTGTCGTCGGCCACGCCGGTCCCGAACGCGTTGACGAGGCCGAGCGTCCCGGCGCACCACGGCTCGAGCAGGAGCTTGGCCACGTCGGTGAGCCCGCCGCGCGGGTGGCTGAGCCGGTCCTCGTCGGTGCGGCGGTAGACGACGTCGACGCGCACGTCCTCCCCGTCGATGCGGGCGTACAACCGGTTGTCCTTGAGGCGCAGGTTGACCAGCCGGACCAGCGGGAGACCGAGGCGGTCGGCCAGGGTGCGATGGTCGTAGTAGGCGACGTTGCCCGGCCCGTCGGAGAGGACGACGACCGTCGGGTCCTCGACCCCGGGCGGGGCGGCAGCGCGCAGCGCGTCCCCCAGGGCGTCGAGCGCGTCCTCGAGCGGCGCCAGCGCGGCCGGCGTGGGCAGGTGCTCGCAGACGATGCGCCGGGCGGCCACCGTGTAGGCGATGCCCGACGGGGTGCGGACGTTGTCCTCCAGCACGCGGAAGACGCCGTCCGGTCCGCGGACGCAGTCCAGCCCGGCGATGGTGATGAAGCGCCGCTCCTCGTGGACGGCCTGCTGCATGAGCGGCTCGAAGTAGGTCGCGCTGGCCACCACCGTCGGCGGGATGACGCCCTCACGGACGATGCGCTGCGGCCCGTAGATGTCGGCGACGAAGCGGTCCAGCGCCTTCGTGCGCTGGCAGACACCGGCGGCGAGCGCCGTCCACTCGGGGGCGGCGATGACCCGGGGGATCGGGTCGACCAGGAACGGGGTGGCCTCGCCGAAGGTGATCTCGCCGGAGTGGATCGTCGCCTCGACCGCCTCGGCCAGCGCACCGAGGTCCTTGCCCGCCAGCGTCGCGGCGAGGTCGTCACCGAGCGGTTCCTCGAAGCTGGGGCGGGGGACGGCCTCGAGCATGGAGGTCACGCTAAGCGGGCTGTCCCGTCGGGGCTCTATCCATGCGGCGAACGTTTGGTTGTCCGACCGCGCCCTCCGGGCCATAGCGCGCGGGCGTGGACGGCGAGAGGCTGTCCAGGCTGTGACGCCTCCCGAACGATCGAGACCGCGGGTGGCGCTCGTCCTGCCGGGGGGCGGGGCGAGAGGTGCATATGAGGCCGGGGCCCTCTCCGTGCTGCTCCCACTCCTCGAGCAGCGCGGGGAGGAGCCGGTCATCCTGTGCGGGACGAGCGTCGGGGCGATCAACGCGGCCATGCTCGCATCCCTGGCGGACGAGGACGCGGCCACGAGCGCGGCCGCCCTGTGCGGGCGCTGGGCGGGCCTCGAGCGCGGCCAGGTCATCCGGCGGGTGCTCGGCCCGGCCACCGTCGCGTCGGTGGTGCGGGGGGCGGCGGGCATGCTGGGGCTGCCGTTCGGCGGGCCGGCGGCGCTGCTCGATCCGGCGCCGCTGACGACGTCGCTGGGAGAGTGGGTGGACTTCGACCGCGTGCACCGCAACGTGACCCGCGGCCACGTCGACGCGGTCTGCACGGTGGCGACCTCGCTCGAGCGCGGCGGGGCGGTCGCGTTCGTGGACACGCGCAAGGCGCCGCCGGAGGCGCGGCCGGGGGACGACCTCGCCTACGAGCGGGTCGAGCTGACCGTCGAGCACGTGCGCGCGTCGGCGGCGATCCCGTTCGTCTTCCCGCCCGTGAAGGTCTCCGGTCACGGCTACTTCATCGACGGCGGGACGCGGCTGAACTCGCCGATCAAGCCGGCGCTGGCGCTGGGCGCCGACCGCGTCGTGGTGATCGGCTTCGCGCCCTTCGGCCCGGCGCCGGCCAAGCCGGGCGGTGTCTCGCGCAAGCCCGGCTTCGCCGACGTCGCCTCCAACGTCCTCGACGGGCTGCTGCTCGACCAGGTCGGCGCCGACCTGCACCGCCTCGCCGCCGTCAACGCGAACTTCGTCGAGGGCGGCATCACGTCACCCGCCGCCGGCGCGCGCCGCTACCGGGCCGGCAGCGGGCAGCAGCCCTACCGCCGCATCGGCTACGCGCTGGTCGCCCCGGAGGACCGCTCGGAGGTCGCCGCGATCGCCGAGCGCGTCATCCGCCGCCAGGTCGGCGGCCTGCGCGGGCTGCGGGACCCCGAGGGCACGCTGCTGGCCCGGCTGCTGGGGCTGGGCGGCCGCGGGCCGGAGCTGCTCAGCTTCCTCCTCTTCGACGGCGAGTTCGCCCGCGAGCTCATCGAAGCGGGCCGGCGCGACGCCCAGCGCTGGCTGGACCGTCACCCGGCGTTCTGGTGCGCCGACGGCCGCCACGACTTCGACCTGCTGCCCGGCGACCCGGAGGCCGAGCACGAGGTCACCGCGATGGAGGAGTGGCGCTCGCTCCGCCGTCGCTAGCCGCCCGCTGATCACCGCCTGACGCCACCGGGCGAGCCCACTCACGTGCTGGCGCACGCTTCGGACTCGCCCGGCGACGTCAGCCGGCGCCAGCGAACGGCTAGTTGAAGGCGGCGAAGCCGCGGTCGGCGTAGCCGTCCAGCGCGCTGGCCTGCAGGCCGGCGTCGGAGATCGTCAGCAGGCGGTCGCCGAGGACGATGGAGCGGCGAACGGTGGCATTGCCCGGATGGGTGACGCGGCCGGCCTGCGTGATCGCGTCCGGCGTGACGGTGAACGCGAATGCGCTGGCGGTGCTGGCCGGCGCGAAGCTCGCGCACGGGCGCTCAGGCACGCACTCGGGCGCGTCGTACACGCTGATCGGCAGGACGGCGAGCGACCGCGGCTCCCACCACAGGAACGCGTGGTGGTCGTAGCTGACCTCCGTGGAGCCGTTGTCGACGGTCGCCTGCTGCTCGAGCTTGGGGTGGGCGAGGTCGGAGACGTCGAACTCGGAGAGCTGGACGCCCCCCTGCGCGCTCGTGCCGACGCCGATCAGCCGGTCGCCCGAGATCGGGTGCAGGTAGGACGAGAAGCCGGGCAGCTCCAGCTCGCCCTTCAGCGTCGGCGTGGCGGGGTCGGACAGGTCGAGCGTGAAGAGCGGGTCCATCTGGCGGTAGGTGACCACGTAGCCCTTGTCGCCGAAGAAGCGCACGGCGTAGATGCGCTCGCCCTTGCCGAGGCCGTCGACCTGACCGAGCCTGGCCAGGCCGGTGTCGGTCGGGCCGAGCGTCGTGACCAGGCTGTGGGTGGCCCCGGTGGTGTCGGTGAACCACGGCGGCTCGTCCGTGCTCGCCACCCGCAGCACGCCGTCCTGCTCGCTGAGGGAGAACTGGTTGAGGACGAAGCCGGGGACGGACCCGCTGCCGCGGTAGGTGGTGGAGTCGGCGTCGTCGAGCGAGAAGCGGTGGATCTGGGTCGTCATGCCCTCGGGCACCGCGCCGTCCGTGCGCTCCTCGAGCACCGGGGCGTAGCGCTGGGTGGCGACGTAGAGGTTGGTCGCGGAGGCGTAGACCGTCCCGCCGCCGGTCATGACCGCGTCGGCGTCGACGGGGGTCAGGCCATTGTCGAGGTCGATGGTCAGGACGGTCAGCTCCTCCAGGCCGGTGAAGGAGCGCGGGCGGCGGACGTGCCGGCAGCCGACGAGGGTGCGGCGCTTGCCGGCGACGGTGGCGCGCGGCAGCCACGCCTTCCGGCCGGCCGTGGCGGCCAAGGGATGGACGATCGCCTGCGGCGTGACGCTGACGACCACGCGCACCGTCCCCTGCGTGCGCCGCTCGGCGAGCAGGGCGCCGTTGACCGAGAGCGTCTGCTCGAGCGTGGGCTTCGTGCCGTCGCTGACGTCCACGAGCGCGAGCGTGGTCTGACCCTGGTCGCCGTCGGCGGCCACCAGCAGCTTGCCGTGGTAGAGCAGCAGCTGGTGGTTGGTGCCCGGCAGCGTGAGCGTGCCGATCACCTTCGGCGTGCTGCGGACGTCGACGACCTCCAGCACGCCGCCCGGGGTGACCGCGTAGACCGTCTGGCCGTCCGTCTTGACGATGTCGGGCTCGAAGACCCCGGCCTCCTGGTTGTTGGTCAGCGAGAAGTCGCCGCTGCCGGGGGCCGCCTCGGACGCGGCGACCGGCGCGACGGTGCCGTCCGTGGCGACGGGGCCGGTGCTGGCGACCGGCGGCCGGAACTGCGCCGGGGGGCCGCCGGGCTGGTAGCGCGCGCGGTGCTTGGTCCCGTAGGCGACGAGGCTCTGGCACGACGTGAAGCGCTTGAGCGTCGGCCGCGCCTGCGCTGGGGCGGCGAAGGCGAGCAGGACGGCGAGGGCGAGGACCCGTCTCATGTCGACATCTTCTCAGCGTGCGCAAGGGCACCCTCCGGGGTGAGGAAGACGTCGATGCGCTCGATGCGCCCGTCGCGCATCGCGTAGGTGCAGCCGAGGCGGATCTCCAGCCAGGTCGGGTCGCCCTTGGCCCGCCCGCCGCTGCGCCCGACGGCCACCACCCGCTCCCCGGCCGCCGTCACCGTCTCGACGTCCCAGCTGACGTCCTCGTACGGGCCGTAGGTGTCGTCGAACCAGCGCCGGTAGCCCGCGAAGGCCTCGTAGACGTCGCTGGTCGGGAAGCCGTCGGCGTTGTTGACCACGCTCTCGGGCACGAAGAACTCCGCGTGGTAGGGCTCGAGCGCCGGACCGCGGAGGTCCTCGAAGCGCTCGTTGAAGACCTCGAAGGCACGTCGCACGTGCGCCACGTCGGCATCCGTCACCGGCATCGCGGGGACGCTATCGGGTAGGACTCCGGTCCATGACCCCCTCCGCCCGCCGCTGGCCGGACGCCGCGCTGCTCGGCTTCGCCGGCTCCATGCGCTCCTTCACCCCGGCCGCCATGCTCGCGCTTCGCGGACGGATCAGCGGCCGCGCCCGCTACCTGGTCTTCGCGCTCGCTCTCGGCGAGCTGGCCACGGACAAGACGCCGCTCGCCCGCGAGCGCAGCGACGTGCCGTCGACGGCCTTCCGGGTGGGCTCGGGTGCGCTGACGGGGAACGCCATCGCCGGTCCCGCCGGAGCCGCGGCGGGGGCCGCCAGCGCCGTGGCCGGCACCTTCGCCACCTACCGGGCGCGCAAGCTCGTCTGCGCGGCGACCGGACTGCCGGACCCCGTCGTCGCCGTCGCCGAGGACGTCCTCGCCGTCAGCCTGTCCGCCGTTGCGACCCGCGACGCGCCGGCCGAGGAGACCGCCGCCGAGCCCGCGCCCGCCGAGCCGGTGACGCGCTCCGTCGCCCGCGGCCTCGCCGCCGGGCTGGTCGGCACCGCAGCGATGACGGTCGCCCAGGGCGCCTACTACCAGCTGACGGGCGCGACGCCGAGCTCCGCCCCCCGCCAGGTCGCCGACAAGGCGCTCAAGGCCGCCGGCCAGGGGAAGGTCCCGCGCAAGCACCGCACCGCGGCGAACCTGGGGATGCACTGGCTCTACGGAACGTCCTGGGGAGTCCCGCTGGGGCTGTTCGCGCGGCAGCCGGAGGTCAGCGGGTTGTCCTTCGGCCTCGCCGTGTGGGGCGTCGGGCTGGTGCAACTGCCCGCGCTGGGGCTGGCGCCGGTGCCGTGGAAGCAGTCGCCCGCGGCTCTGGCAACCGACGCGGGGTTCCATGTGGTCTACGGGCTGGGGGCGGCAGGGGCTCTGCGGGCGTTGTCGCCCCGGTAGGTGGTGCGCTCCGCTCGCGCGTCTCTGCCGGGCTGAGACCGTGCCGGATTGGCTGAGTAGGGAGCGGGTTCGGCCGCTGCGGTGAAGGGGTGTGTCACCTTTGTTACCTATACGGGAACTGAAGTGACACACCCCCCGGATCTCGCCCTTTCGCGGCAGTCCGACCCGCCCGGACCCGCCTCCTTCATCGCCGCCGTCGGACCCGGCCGGCCCCGCCACCAACGCACCGCACGGAGCTACGAGCGCTCGACAGAACCCCCGCGCGCAATGAGGACATCGCTCACCATCCCCGGAGCAAAGATCCCGTGGGAGACCACCCCCGGCACCGCGTCGAGCCACGCCGCGAGCGCGGCGACGTCCTCCACCGCCCCCACGTAGTCGGCGATCACCCCGCCGTCGGGGGACCGGGGGACGTCGCGCAGCTCGACCGCGCCGAGCGCGCGCAGCGTCGCATCGAGGCCGAAGGCGAGCAGCTCGAGGGGGATCGGCGCGCGGATCGCGTTGACCGGCTTGTCCGACCCGGCGATGACGACGAAGCGGTCGGCGGCCGCGGCGACCACCTTCTCGCGCGTGTGAGCCGCGCCGCCGCCCTTGACCAGCCAGCGGTCGGGGGTGACCTGGTCGGTGCCGTCGATGGCGATGTCGAGGCGGTCGAGGCCGGCGAACGGCTCGACGGGCAGGCCGAGCGCCGACGCGCGCTCCTCCGTAGCGACGGAGGTGGCCACGCAGCGCAGGCCGGCGAGGCCGCGCGCCGCCAGCGCGGGCAGCAGGTAGGCGACTGTGGAGCCGGTGCCCAGGCCGACCCGCTGGCCGTCCTGGACGAGCTCGGCGGCGGCCTCGGCCGCGAACCGCTTCTCCTGCTCGACGTCACACATGACCGCCAAGCATGCAGCATCATGTGGACATGGGAGCGGGTGCCACGACCCTGCGAGGCGTCGGCCGGCCGGCGGAGACGACGGACCGGCGGGCCCTGCTGCACGCGATCGACAAGCGCTCGGCGATCTCGCAGAACCTCGCGCACCTCGCCGGCGCGCTGGACGTCTTCGTCCTGCTCTTCTTCGTGCTGCCCCCGCCGGGCTGCTGCCAGCAGATCGGCGACCACCTGCCCCGCAACCTGATCGCCGCCGCGATCTTCCTCCCGCTCACGATGGTGGTCGGGACGTGGGCGGGCAAGCGGCTGAGCCCGACGCACATGGACTGGGCGCGGGAGGGCCGCACGCCGACCGCAGAGGAGCAGGCGCGCGTGCTCGGCGCGCCCAACGCGTGCCTGTGGATCGACGTCGCGCTGTGGGGGACCGGCGTGCTCGTCTTCGCGACCGTCAACGCGCCGACGTCGCTCGCGCTGGCCGCCCACGTGGCCTGGACGATCTTCCTCGGCGGCATGACCACGTGCGGCATCGCCTATCTCCTGCTGGAGCGCGACTGGCGCCCGGTCACCGAGCTGGCCCTGGCCGCCGGCCAGCCCCCGCGGCCGGCGTGGCCGCGCATCGAGGGTCGCCTCGTACTGGCCTGGCTGCTCGCCTCCGGCGTCCCGCTGTTCGGGCTGCTCACCCTCGGCCTCGACGGGCTCACCCACGACGTCGGGGTCGCGAAGCTCGCGCGGGGGACGCTGGTGCTCGCCGCCGTCGGCCTCGTGATCGGCGCGGTCGTGACCGTCGCCACGGCGCGCACGGTCGCCGGCCCGCTGGCCGCGGTCCGCAAGGCGCTCGGGCGGGTGCAGGCCGGGGACCTCGCCACGCACGTGCGCGTCAGCGACGGCAGCGAGGTCGGCTTCCTCCAGAGTGGCTTCAACTCGATGGTCGCCGGCCTGCGCGAGCGCGAGCGCATGCAGGACCTCTACTCGCGCCAGGTGGGGGAGGAGGTCGCCCGTGCCGCGCTCGCCGACGAGCCGCGCCTGGGCGGGACCGAGCGCGAGGTGGCGGCGTTGTTCGTCGACATCGTCGGGTCGACCACGATGGCGATCGACCTGCCGCCCGAGCGCGTCGTCGCCCGGCTGAACCGCTTCTTCGCGGTGGTCGTCGACGTGACGGCCGCGCACGGCGGCTGGGTCAACAAGTTCGAGGGGGACGCCGCGCTGTGCGTGTTCGGTGCGCCGGTCGCGTCCGAGGACGCGGCGGGCAGCGCCCTCGCCGCCGCCCGCGCGCTCCAGACCCGCCTGCACCGCGACGTCCCCGAGGTGCGCGCCGCGATCGGCGTGTCGGCCGGGCCGGCGGTGGCGGGCTGGGTCGGCGCCGCGCAGCGCTTCGAGTACACGGTCATCGGCGACCCGGTCAACGTCGCCTCGCGCCTGAGCGAGCTGGCCAAGCGCGAGGCGGGGCGCTTGCTCGCCTCGGAGACGATCGTGGCCCTCGCCGGGGACGAAGAGCGCGCGCACTGGAGGCTCGGGGAGGCCGAGGTCCTGCGTGGCCGGAGCACGCCGACGCAGTTGGCCCGGCCGGTATCGTCGCTTATGTGAACGTAAAGGAGCGGATCAACGCGATCCTCAAGACGCGCGGGTACATGCTCCAGCGCGTCCCGATGGCCTCCACGACCGGGCCGCCGAAGCCCAAGCCCTACCGCCGCACGACGCCCCGGCTGCTCCACGAGCCGGCCTTCGTCCTCTCCACGGTGCGGTCCGGGTCGACGCTGCTGCGCATGCTGCTCGCCGCGCACTCGGAGATCCACTCGCCCCACGAGATGCACTTGCGCTCCATCGGCGTCACCATCAAGGGTCGGTACGGCGACAAGGCGCTGGCCGAGGTCAAGCTCGACCGCGACGAGCTCAACAACGTGCTGTGGGACTGGTACCTGCACCGCGAGCTGGCCACGACGGGCAAGCGGCTGCTGGTCAACAAGACGCCCAACGACGTCTTCATCGCCGACCGTATCCTGGCCTGCTGGCCCGACGCGCGCTTCATCTTCCTCCTGCGCCACCCGCTCGCCGTCGCCCGCTCGCGGGCCAAGCTGCGCCCGCAGGACAGCGAGGCCAACAACATCAAGCGCGTCCTGCAGTACGCCGAGGCGGTGGAGGCGGCGCGGCAGACCTATCCCGGGCACACGATCCGCTACGAGGACCTCACCGCGGACCCGACGGGCGAGCTGACGAAGCTGTGCGCCTTCCTCGGCGTGCCCTTCGAGCCGAACATGCTGCAGTACGGCACGTTCGCCCCCAGCTCGCACATCAAGGCCGGCCTTGGCGATTGGAAGGACGAGATCCGCTCCGGCGAGGTCCAGGCGCCCAAGCCGTTGCCCTCCGCCGAGGAGATCCCCGACGCGCTCCGCCCGATCGCCGAGACGTGGGGTTACCTAGAACCGGTCGGGGCCGAACTCGAAGGACCGGAGGGCTGAGCGCATCGCCTTCGCCGCCTTGCGCAGGCGGCGGGGCTGGCGACCGCTGGGCTTGGTGAGCCGGTAGGACAGGACGACGCCGTCGCGCGGGTGCGTCTCGTCGAAGGGCATCACCAGCAGGTCGGTGCCGGCGCCGATCCCGGTCGGTGTCGTGAACGTGAAGCCGATCTCGTAGCCGGGCGCGGTGTGGACGCGCGCGCGGGTGTCGACGTCCTGGTGGAAGCCCGTGTAGCGCTGCGCCAGTCCGCGGGCGCGGCCGTCGGCGAAGACCGGCAGGAAGCCGGCGACGTCGCCCTGGTAGGCGGGCAGGTGCAGGCGGCGCACGGTCGCGGTGGCCAGCAGCGGGCCGCGGCGGACGCGCAATCGAAGCAGCTCCCCGGGCTCCGGCCGCACCCGCTGGATGATGTCGTCCTGGTAGAGGACGTTGAAGACCGGCCTGCCCTTGTGCAGTGCCTGGGCGTTGCCGTCGAGGGGGTCGCGGATGAGCAGCGCGTAGACGAGCACGCCGGCGACCACGAGGGCGGCGGCGATGAGGACGCGCCGCCGGGGTGGCAGCTCGTCGATCACTCTACGAATACAGACACTGTTCAGACACCGAAACTGGGTTGTGTCGGTATTCGCTCAAGCCCCGCCTCGGGGCGCACGGCCGAGCCCTCCGGCTGGTCCCGGCGCAGCCCGCCGGCCGCGGCCAGCAGCGCCCACGTCAGCGGGTCTTCTAGGAAGGCCGCGTAGACGAGCGTGTGCAGGAACAGGGCGCAGAACGCGGCGGCGACGGCGGCGCGCGGCAGCGTCTCCGCCGCCCCCCGGAGGACCAGCGTCAGCGTCGTGACCACGAGGATCAGGTAGGCGGCCAGCCCGATCACGCCCTGCTCGGCGGCGACGGTGATCGGGATGGTGTGCGACTCGGCGGGCGAGCGCTCGCTCAGGAGGTGCTCGCGGGCCCGGTAGCGCTCGGCGAACGACCCACTGCCGAAGCCGTAGACCGGCCGGTCGGCGAACATGCGCGCGCCGCCCTTGATCAGCTCGGCCCGGCCGCTGGTCGCCTTGTCGATGGCGTGGAAGGACCGGTTCTCGAGGCCGAACACCCCCGGCGACGCGAGCCCCACGGCGAGCACCGCGACGACCAGCGCGCCGACGGTCAGCAGCACCGGTTTCGCGCGCCAGCGCAGGGCGGCCAGCACCGCGAGCCCGGCGGCCACGGCGGCGAAGCTCGATTCGCTCAGCGACGGCACCAGCCCCGCCCACAGCACGGCCAGCAGCGCCGCGCAGCCGAGCAGGATCCGGCGGTGCGGCGTCCACAGCATCAGCCCGGCGACCAGCACCATCGTCAGGGCCAGGAAGCGCCCGTAGATGTTGGGGTCGAAGAAGAGGCTGTTGACGCGGAAGTAGGGCTTGAGCTCGTTGGCGGTCAGGACCTTCTCGTTGGCCAGCAGCAGGTGGCGGGTGGCGAACTCGTAGAGCCCGACGCCGACGCAGACCAGGGCGAGGGCCACCGTCACGCCCGTGGCGATCCGGACGAGCCGCGGCGTCCAGGCCAGGTCGAGCAGCAGGCGGAAGAGCAGCGCGAAGGGGACGTAGAAGAAGCCGATGTCCTTGACCGCCGCCTCGACGTCGGTCGAGTAGATCGCCTGCACCGCGTACAGGACCATCACCCCGGCTAGCACCCGCTCGAGCGTGCGCATGCGGTCGCTGCGCGGCTCGGGCTCCGCGGGCCGCACTCGGGCGCAGCGGGCGGCGACGCCGCAGGCGATCACGGCGTAGAGGGGCAGCAGCAGGTTGGCGGTGTCCCCGCCGAGGTCGAGCGGGACGCGGACCGGGAGCGTCGCGAAGGCGAACACGAGCACGAGCGACGGCCGGCGGCGGAACAGCCACGCGCCGGCGACCAGGCCGACGATGCCGGCCACCACCCCCGCGCCGGCGAGCGCGGCCCGCCCGTCGAGCGCGTCGGCGATCTGGTCGTGCAGGACGGAGATCAGTGCCAGCACCGCCAGCACGAGCGCCGCCACCATCGCGGGCGCGCGGCGGCGGGCGTCGTCGAGAACGAGCACGAGCGCGGCGGCCAGGGTGGACCCGAGCGCCAGCAGGGCGGAGAGCACCATCGCCGCACAATCTATGGCTGCCGGCGGCGCTACCGTCCGGCTCGCCGTGCGACGCCTTCTCGCTCCCGCGGCGACCATGGTGAGCGTCGCCGTGACGCTGCGGGTCGCCTTCGACGCGTCCTATCTCAACTACGACGCGCGGTACGCCCTCCTGTGGGCGCGCGACGCCACCCGTGGCATCACCCCCGACTATGAGGCGCCCTTCGCGCCGACGCCGCACCCGCTCTCCACACTGTGGAGCGTGCTCGGCGTCGCGTTCGGCGACTGGGTGATCGTGTGGGGGACGCTGCTCGCCTTCGGGCTGGTCGTCTACCTCGCCTTCCGCCTCGGCAGCGAGCTGTTCTCACCGGCGGTCGGGATCATCACCGCGCTGGTGATCCTCACGCGCGCGGCGTTCCTGCGCGACGCGCTGCTCGGCTACCAGGACGTTCCCTTCGCCTGCTTGATCATCGGCGCCGCGCTGCTGGAGGCCAAGGCACCCCGCCGCGGCGCGCCCGTGCTGGTCCCGCTCGCCGTCGCCGGGCTGCTGCGGCCGGAGGCGTGGGTGCTGGGCGGCCTCTACTGGCTCTACCTGTTCCGTCACCGCGACTGGCCGGACCGGGCGAAGCTGGCGCTGCTCGTCGTCGCCGCGCCCGTCGTGTGGTCGCTGATGGACCTGATCGTCACCGGGGACGCGCTGCACTCGCTGCACGGGACGTCGGACCTCGCCGCCGAGGTCGGCCGCCGCCGCGACGTCTCCGACGCGCCGTACTGGACGGTCCAGTACTTCGCCTACACGCTGCGCCAGCCGCTCGGCGTCGGCATGCCGATCGGCCTCGCCTTCGCGATCGTCCACCGGGACCGCTTCGGCCGTGCCGCGGCCCTGCTGCTGGCCATCGCCGGGTCGATGGTCGTGGTCTTCGCGATCAACCCGATCTTCGGGCTGCCGCTGATCGGCCGCTACGTCCGCACCCCGTCGATCCTGGTCGCGATCTTCTTCGGCGTCGCCCTGGCCGGCTGGGCGCTGCTGCCGGCCGGCCGCGAGCGCCGCGTCTGGCAGGGCCTCGCGCTGCTCACCGCAATCGTCTTCGCCATCTTCATCCCCCAGAACGTCAGGCAGATCCAGTACCAGCACGAGGTCTTCCACCGCAACGCGAAGCTCTACGCGGACCTGCGGGAGACGGGCGAGTCGAAGGTCGTCCGCCGCTACGCCAAGCGTTGTGGCCCGATCTACGCCGCCGACCACCGCCCGGAGGCTCACCTGCGCTGGTGGCTGGACACCAACCCGGGCTCGGTCGCCACCGTCGAGGGCACGTCCAACACGGACCGGCGCCTGCTGCTCGTCCCCAAGCGCAACGTCCGCAACCGGCTCTTCTTCCGGGAGAACTTCCCCAAGGTCAAGCCCCCGCCGGGCGCCCGCAGCGTCTACGACAACCGCTCCTGGCGCCTCTACGCGAGCGACTGCAGCTGAGACTTCTCGAGAGGGCCGGTGGCGGTTGCGTTCAGGCGAATGGCCTGGATCGATGACGACGAGGGGAATGCGGCGCGACGATCTCGAGGCCCTCCGCGACTCTGGGCGCAAGCTGCTTCGAGGGCCATAGGAGCAGTGTCCCGCGGTCGGCCAGCGGTCCCACCTCATGCGATTGCGTACCTCACGGGTCCGGAACGGCATGAGGATCACCTTGCCCGGTGATGCGGAGACACGCGGCCGTGGTTCACGTGAACCACGACGCTTGCGCTCTCGCGTCAGAGACGAAGCGAGGTCAGGCCAGTTGTCGCGCCCGAGCGACGGTGGGAGACTCGAGCCCTGGTCGGCAAGCCATGCGGCCGGCGAGATGGTCCTGTGCGATGAAGGGTGTGGTCGTGGTGACGCGATTGCGCGGTCGTGTCGGCCGGCGGCCGCAGAAGGGACCCACCAGTCACCATGAGCACCGTGAAGTCAAGCGGCGGCCGGAGCCGGGCGTCGACCCAAGCGGCTCCCGATACGCCATCTCCGCCCCGGCTCCACGCCCGCCGTGCTCTTGGCTCGCGGCCGCAGGACCATCGCAGGCATCCGTGCGGGCTGCTCCTCGTGCCTCGGAGCAGGAGCGGCGGCGTGCTCCGTACGCTCACGCGATGAGCGTCGGCGTGCGGAAAGGTCGCGTCGGAGGACGCTTGCTGCTACTGGCCCTTGTCGCGCTCGCCACGCTGCTGGCGCTGGGGTACGTAACGGTGGCGCATCGCGTGACCGGTCCGGCGCTCGGCTATTCCCTGCGCCGGGCCACCAACGACGGGTACTCCGAGCCGTGTCGGCGTTCCGGACCCGACTGGTATTGCCCTAACGGCGCGCCAGAAGGGATCGCCTACCGCCTGACAGTTCACGGGCATTGCTGGCGTGGGAGGAGCGTCGATCGTTCTGCCGACAGGGCGCCGTTCCCGCATGACCCGAAGGGCTGCGTGGGCCTCGCGGATCACATCCGCTTCCAAGACCGGCATTGACGAGTCGACCGACGGTACCTACCGCTCCTGCTCAAAGCCGCAGCTCCATCAGGGCAGCGCGTTCGGGTCACCTCAGTGCGCCCAACTCGCGTGCGTAGCGCGCGGCGCGTCGGCGATCCCTCCAGCCGCTACCGGACTGCGCGAGTTCCTCCACATGCGGCAGAAGTCGCTCGCCCATCCCGAGCCGGACGAACTGAGCCAGGCTGAGTCTGACGGGGGCCTCGGCGCCGGGATGATCTGTCTTGGGGGTCGGGAATCGCTTCGATGGCGGCACGAAAGAAGTCCTCCGATGAGCTGCGCGAGCGCGCGGTCCGGCTGATCTTTGAGAGCGGCGGGCCGATCGCGTCACGGGCGGAAGGTCGGCGCGAAGGATCGGCGACGAGCGACTGCTTGGGCAGATCCGCCAGGCGCACGCGGCCAGCTCCTTCGCCTAGGGGCCGTTGTCGTCCGTGGATGCCGCGCTCCGTGTGCGGTACGTCGTCATCTTGGCGCGACTACCGCACTTTTCCATCTGACACCAGCGTCGGCGGCGGCCGCGCGAGTGGTCGAGGTAGAGCAGTGAGCACGCTGGTGCTGCCGCGCACTCGCGGATCAGTATGCGCTCCGGGCCGCTCACCAGTTCGACCGCCTCGCAGGCGATCATCGCGAGGGCGCCCTCGATGCCCCGGGA
The DNA here is from genome assembly GCA_964242305.1 of uncultured Solirubrobacteraceae bacterium. Taxonomy (GTDB): domain Bacteria; phylum Actinomycetota; class Thermoleophilia; order Solirubrobacterales; family Solirubrobacteraceae; genus DATLGB01. The sequence goes on along the minus strand of CAXTBB010000001.1, from coordinate 13,985 downwards.
GGAAACCCACCGGCGGCGCAGACGCCGGTCGAGCTGCGGGGCAGGGCGAGGCGTCCGTGCCCAGTCGTTGAGCGCGTCGAGATCGGCGTCGTCGGCAGCCTCGTCTCGCACGGCCACGTGCGCTAGGCGGTAGATCACCTCGCGCAGCCCGCGTGCGTCCTCGAGGTCCTCGGCACACGCGCGCGTAGCGGCCGGGATGCCTGTTGCCGTCAACCAGCGGTCGAGATCGGCCGGCTGCCGCAAGCGCTCGACGCCATCCCGATGGCGATCGCCGAACGTCGCGGTGAAGTCGAGTGCGCGGTGGCCGCTTACGAAGCGAAAGGCGAACTGATCGTCGCTGCGCGAAGGAGACTTGACGGTCCTCGACACCGATCTGTACGTTACCGGTCCAACCGGTAACCAACCACAAGGAGGAGGCGTGCCATGGCAGTGTCGGTCCGGCTTTCCGGAGGGCAGGGGGACTCCGTGTCGCTACGGGGCACCGAGGTGACGTTCAAGGTCAAGAGCGAGCATGCCGAGGGCGTGAGCTGCACCGAGTGGCTCGCGGCGCCGGGGTTCGACACCGGCCTACACGTGCACGAACGGCTCGAGGAGACCTGGTACATCCTCGACGGCCATCTCGAATTCCGCCTCGGCGAGGAGACCTTCGAGGCATCCGCAGGCGCGTGCGTCTTCGTCCCTCCCTCCGTCTCGCACGCCTTCGCCAACCGCAGCAAGACAGCTACGAAATTCCTCCTGATGACCTCACCATCCACCCACGACAGGTACTTCCTTGAACTCGCTGAGATCCTGGGCCGAAGCGGCCCCCCGGACAGCGAGGCCATCGCCGCTCTGAGAACTCGGTACGACACCCGACAACTCTCCGCGCTCGTCGCAACCGCCGAGCCACCGCGATCCGCCGCGCGCTGACGCCAATCCGACGCAGCGACCGGCTGAGGCAGCGCAGTTCCACGTCCGAAGCGCTGCTGCGTTCGCTGAAAGCAGAAGCCGCGCAGCGTGCGACCTAAGGGTCGCCCCAGCGACCCAAACGGCGCCGGCCGGCCTGCGCGCGACGCCGGCCGAGCGGGTGCTAGACGTCCTCCATGGTGACGTTGTCCTGGGCCTCTTCCAGGTAGTCCGTGTAGGCGTCGACGACCTTGTCGGCGTCGTCCCACATCTTCAGCTCGCCGTTGTCGAGCCAGATCGCCTTGTCGCACAGGTCCTTGACCGTGCCGAGGGCGTGGGAGACGAGGATGACCGTCCGGTCCTGGCCGACCAGCCTGCGCATGCGGCGCGCGGAGCGCCGGCGGAAGCGGGCGTCCCCGACCGACAGCGCCTCGTCGACGAGCAGGACGTCGGGGTCCATGTTGACGGCGACGGAGAAGCCCAGGCGGCCGTACTGACCGGAGGAGTAGGTCCGCATCGGGCGCTCCATCACCTTCTCCGGCAGCTCTGCGAAGGCGACGATGTCCTCGTACTTGCTCTCCATCTGCTGCCGGGACAGCCCGGCGGCGAGCCCGCCGAGCACGACGTTGTCGCGGCCGGAGAGCTTGCGGTTGAAGCCGACGCCGAGGGCGAGCAGGGTGGACACCCGGCCCTCGACCTCGATCCGGCCCGCCGTGGGCGGGAGGATGCCGCCGATCGCGCGCATGAGGGTCGACTTGCCTGCGCCGTTGGCTCCGATGACGCCGAGGACGGTCCCGTGCGGGACGGTGAACGACACGTCTTTGACCGCCTCGATCTCCTCGACGACGCGCTGGCGCCGGCCGAGGCGGGAGACCGTGCTCTTGAGCGTCGGACGCGACTCGATCGACGTCCTATAGGTGATCGAGACGCGCTGGACGTCGATGGAGTTGCTAGATGCGGACAGCGAGCTCACGCTCCCGGGACATGAACGCGAACGTGCCCACCAGCAGCGACCCGAACGCCCAGGCGGCGCCGACGGCCAGGCTCTTGACGCCGGGCGCGTGACCGTCGTGCAGGACCTGGTTCCAGGCCGCCAGCAGCTGGCCGATCGGGTTGATCTCGAGCAGGAACTTGTAGCCGCCCGGCACGTTGTCGGCGGTGTAGAGGATCGGGGCCGTGTAGAGCATCACCCGCAGCGCGTAGGGCAGGAAGGAGGCGAGGTCGCGGAAGTAGACCTGCACGACGGCCACCAGCAGCGACAGCCCAGTCGCCACCATCAGGAACAGCCCGATGAGCGGGAATACCCACAGCAGCGTCAGATGCACCGGCAGCCCCGAGATGAGGTGGATGGGTACGTACACGAACACCGTCGGGACGAAGCGCTTGAACGCGACGACCACGGAGCTCAGCGGCAGCAGCATGCGCGGGAAGGCGCTGTTGAGGATGAGCTTCCCGCCGCGGACGACCGACTTGACGGCGTCGCGGATCGCCTGGCTGACCATGTAGTAGACGAAGATGCACGCCACCAGGTGCGCGAAGAAGTCCGGCGGCCGGTGGCCGCGGCGGATGATGTCGATGAGGATGAAGTAGACGCCGGCCAGCAGCAGCGGGTTCAGGACGAGCCACAGCACGCCGAACACCGTGTCGAGGTGCTGGGCGCGCAGGGTGGTCCGCGACAGCTCCAAGGCGAACTCGCGCCGGCGCCAGATCTCCTTCAGATACTGGCGCACGGGCGGGAGGCCGACCGTGTGCGGCTCGTAGACGTGCCGCTCGCGTGCCCACTCGTTGGTGGTGTGGTGAGGGGGAGTGGTGGTGCTCACAGGATGGGGGGGCGGCCGGCGCGCGTCATCCGCCACAGCGTCGACGCCTTCAGCGGGCGGCGCGGCCCTGCGGACTCGCGCAGCCCGTCACGGTAGCCCCGCATCGCCTGTCGGAACGCTCCGGGATGATTGCGAAAGCGGGGGACGGAACGGGCTGCGAAGCCGAGCACGTACAGGACGCCGAACGGCAGCGGCAGGTTGCGCTTGGCCAGCCACACTCGGTTGCGGGCCCCGTAGTAGAAGGAGTAGTGGTGCGGCGGGGCACCGGTGACCGGGTGCAGCGCGGCGATGTCCCCGGCGTAGCGGATGTCATAGCCGGCGTCCATGACCCGCCAGCCGAGGTCGACGCCCTCGTGCACGAAGCGGAAGGGCGCCGGCCAGCCGCCGACCCCGTCGAACACCGACCGGCGGATCGCGACCGCGCCCTCCCAGACGACGGTGATCGCGCTCGGCCGGGTGCGGTCGCCGACGCGCAGGCGCGGGACCCAGTCGCGCAGCGGCGGCGCGGCGTTGCGGGGATCGACGCGCAGCTGGACCATGCCAAGGCGTGGATCGGCCGCGAACAGGGCCGCCACCCGGGCGAGCGCGTCGTCGCCGGCCAGCGCGGCGTCGTCGTCGAGGAAGAAGAGCAGCTCGCCGCGCGTGTGGGGGACGCCGGCGTTGCGACCCGCCGGGATCCCCTCGTCGACCGCGACGTGGACGCCGCGGGCACCGTCGGGGAGGCCGACCGGGTCCCATCCGTTGCCGACCACGACGACGTCGGTCTCCACGTCGCGCTGGCGCAGCAGCGAGGCGACGGCCAGCCGCAGGTCGTCGGGCTTGGTGCCCGTGGTGAGCAGCACGCACCCGAAGGTCATCTGAGGCGCTGGGAGGTGACGATGGCGAGCAGGTGCCCGACCGCGGTGATCGCGGCGATCGGGACGAGCGCGACGACGAGCGCGTCCGTGAGGTCGAAGATCTGCGCGAGCAGCGACAGGATCGTCGCCTCGATGGCGATGAAGGCGCGGAAGAACGGGAAGAACGCGACCGCGCTGCGGGCGCGGGCCAGCAGCGTGACCTGCGGCGCGGCCACGGCGGCGGTGTCGTCGGCCTTCGTGCGCCCCGACTCCAGCCGCGCGACCGCCACCAGCGCCGACTCGGTCCGCACGGCCAGCGCGAGCACGGCGGCGACCAGGCCCAGCACCGGCCGATCGCAGCGGATCCCCAGCGCGATCGGGAACAGCGTCTCCGTGAGGTAGTGGCCGAGCCGGTCGAGGTAGATGCCGACGGGCGAGAACTGCCGGCGCCAGCGGGCCAGCTCCCCGTCGGAGCAGTCCAGCAGGATCTGGACCTGGATGAGCAGGACGGCGCCGATCGCCGCCCACAGCGAGTCCACCGCCATGCACACGGCGGCCAGCACGCCGACCGCGATCATCGCCCACGTCATCGCGTTGGGCGTGACCCGTGTGGGGATGACGACCCGGGTCAGGTAGGGCGAGAAGCGGCGGACGTACAGCTTGCCGGCCCAGTGCTCACCGCTGTTGCGCGCGAAGATCGACGCCGGCTGGGCGACCGCGCGCAGCTCGTCAATCGAGGGCCGCGACCCACGCGTCGACACGGTGCCGCACCTCCTCCTCGCCCAGGTCGAGGTGCTCGAGGATCGTGTAGCGGTCCGGACGCGTGTTCGGCGCCTCGACGACGGCCTCGACCCACTGCGCGTCGGTCAGCCCGAGGTCGGCCGGGGTACGGGGGAGGCCGTGGCGGCGCAGGCAGTCGTCGAGCGTCGAGAGCAGCCCCGCGTCGTCGTGCAGGTACGCGCTGAACAGCGACGCGACGCCGGCCAGCTCGCCGTGGTGGGCCGTCCCCGGGAACAGGTGGTCGATGGCGTGCAGGATCTCGTGCTCGGCGCCCGAGCAGGGCCGGCTCGACCCCGCGGTGGCCATGGCCAGGCCGCCCAGCACGAGCGCCTCCGCCAGCGCGGTCAGGAAGGGGACGTCGTCGATCGAGTCCTCGCGGTAGAGCACGCTCATGGAGGAGGCGCGGGCGAAGGTGACCGCGACGCCGTCGACCGGCTCGCCGCGCTCGCGGCGGGCGAGCTTCCAGTCCGCCACCGCGCCGAAGTTCGAGATCGCGTCGCCGATCCCCGAGCGGCGCATGGCCGGATCGGAGCGCAGCACGTAGTCGAGGTCGACCATCACGGCGATCGGCATCTGCACGCCGTAGGAGCCCTTGCGGCCGGCGTGGAGGAGGGAGGCGACGGGGGAGGCGAGGCCGTCGTGGGCCAGCGACGTCGCCACGGCGACCATCGGCAGCCCGGTCAGCGTGGCGGCGTGCTTGGCCGTGTCCAGCGTGCGCCCGCCGCCGATGCCCACCAGGGCGTCGAAGAAGCCGCTGCGCAGCCGGGCGGCGAGGTCCTGCGCCGCCTCGATGGACCCGCCCTCGACCGTCCACACCTCCGCGTTCTCCAGCGACGGCTGGATCTTCGCGGCGATCTCCTCGCCCAGGCCGGGCCCGACCGCCACGGCGACGTGGCCGCCGCTGGAGATGCGCCGGTCGGCCAGCAGCGGCGCCAGGGAATCGACGGCGCCGGGGCCGATGTCGACCGCCAGCGGCGTCCCGATCATGCGGCTCAGCAGCGGCACGCGACCTCGCGCGCCCGGGCCAGGTCCGCGTGGTCGTCGACCTCCACCCACTCGACCTCGCCGATCGGGGCGGTGGCGATGCGCCCGCCGCCGCTCGTCGCGTACTCCTCGAAGCCGTCCTCGTAGTAGAGCTGCGGGTCGCGCTCGTACGTGGTCTTGAGCGCGGTCGCCAGCGGCTCGGCCGCGTGCGGCTCGATCAGGGTCAGCCCGATGTACTCGCCGACGGCGGTCTTGGGGTCCATCAGCTTGGTGATGTGGGTGAGCAGGCCGTCCCCGGAGAGCTGGACCTTCATCTGCTCCTCGCCGAGCTCCTGGACGTCGTCGAGGGCGAGGACGAGGTCGTAGCCGGTCCCCGCGCTGTCGCGCAGCGTCTCGAACACGGACACGGGCGCGATCGTGTCGCCGTTGACGAGCACGACGCCGCGGGAGAAGTACTCGCGGGCGCACCACAGCGAGTAGGCGTTGTTCCACTCCTCGGCCTTGTCGTTGAAGGCCAGCTCGAGGGTGACGCCGTGGTCGGCCTCCAGCGCCGCCCTGCGGTCCTCGAGCGCTTGCGCCTTGTAGCCCGTCACGAGCACGACGTCGGTGAGGCCGACCTTGGCGAAGTTGCCGAGGCTGACGTCGAGGATGGTCCGCTCGCCGTCGACCGGGACCAGCGTCTTGGGCAGCGTGTCCGTGTAGGGCTGCAGGCGCCGTCCGGCCCCCGCAGCGAGCACCATGCCGATCATCCGGCCTCCTCGTCAGCTTCGTCTTGGGTCATGGCCACGGTCTGCCGGGCAGGCCGGGCCGTCCACGCGCGTACGGCGTCGCCGATCCACAGCGTGCCGAGCAGCCCGGCGGCCACGTACAGGCCGACCGGGATCGCGCCGGCCAGGGAGAGGACGAGCACGAGCAGCATCCGCCCGCCCCAGCCCAGGCCGAGGTTGGACACGATGCGCTCGGACTCCGTGCCGCGGTGGCGCAGCCGGTAGACCAGATCGTACTGGCGGAAGCAGACGGCGGCCAGGAACGCGTAGCCGGCCTCGGCGTGGCCGGCTCGGCGCGCGAGCCAGGTGACCGTCACGAACTCGAGGACGCGGAGGGCGGGGGGGACCAGCCAGCGGTAGCGGTCGGTGTGGACGGCGCCGGAGGTGACCGCGCCCATGAGCACCGAGAAGACGACCGGAAAGATCGTTGCGGCCTTGCCGACGTCGAGCACGATCGTCCCGAACAGCAGGAACAGCGCGGCGGCGAGATAGACGATCGGCCACGTCGTCTTCAGCGCGGGGAGGACGATCGGGCCGTCGTCGCGGTAGCTCTCCAGCCGGCCGCGCACCGCTCCGAGCGGGGCCACCGAGAGCGGGTTGCGCACGACGCGGATCAGCCGGCCGAGGACGATGTACGTCGCCGCGAAGGTGCCCCAGGCGAGCAGGACGATCAGCGTCGTCTTCGGTGTCGCCACCGCGGTGACGATCGCGATGACGGCGAAGCGCTCCCCGATCGGGAACGTGATCGCCTTCTTGACCCACCGAGCTCCGCGCACCTTGCCGACGCGCCGCCACAGCCGCCACGCGCGCTGGAACGGGGAGAGCGCGGGCGCGGGCGGGCGCTCCTCCCTGGGCAGCGGCGGGGGGCGCAGCCACAGCGGCAGGTTGGGCCCGAAGCCGTCCCCCGGCGCGTCCAGCGGCGCATGCTGCAGCGTCGCGATGACGGCGTGCTGGGTGGTCGGGTAGGCGAAGTCGATCGCGTGGCGCGTCGTCTGCAGCGTGATCGCCGCACAGGCCAGCACCCAGGCGGGCTCGTAGCCCATGTGGTGCGCGCCGAGCGCGAGCCCGGCGAAGATGACGTACTCCTTCGAGCGGTCGAAGATCGAGTCCAGCCAGGCGCCGAGCTTCGAGAACTTCCTCGCGTAGCGGGCCAGCTGGCCGTCGACGCAGTCGAAGAAGAACGCGAAGTAGGCGACGACGCCGCCGGCGATCAGGCCCGGCCGCTCGCCCGTCGCGAACAGCGCCGCGGCGGCGACCCCCAGGACCATCGAGAAGACGGTGACCTGGTTCGGTCCCAGCCCGGAGCGCGCGCACGCCCGGGCCACGTACTTCGAGAACGGGGAGACGAAGAAGGTGGTGAAGAAGCCGTCGCTGGCCTTCACCGCCGAGCGCAGCAGCTCGGCCTCCTCGTCGTAGTCGACGATCCGGTCGCGGGCCTGCGCGACGGCGTCCGGTGAGAGCGGTCGCGCCCAGAACAGGGAGCGCAGGAACGAGTTGCCGACCTGCGTCCCGTCCCGGACCAGCGCGGTCAGCAGCAGCGCCGGGACCTCCTCGCGGGCGGCGTCCACACGCCGGCGCAGTTCGGCGGCGTCCTCCGGACCGAGCTCGACCGAGGCGGGGTCCTGGCGCTCGACGACGACCTCGTCGGAGGCCTCCGGATCCCCGTCCGCCTCCGGGTCGGACGTCTCGGCGGCCAGCCGCGCCTCGCGCTCGGCGAGCTGGCGGGTGATGCGGTCGGCGGCGAGCGTCCACGTCCCCGCCTTGCAGACCTCCAACTCGCGCGTCCAGGACTCCGGCGGCGCGGCGCGCAGCACGGCGAGCTCCGCGGCCAGCGCGGCCAGCCGCAACCGGTCGGCGGCGGCGACCTTCAGCACACCGAGAAAGGTCTGGTTGGGGTCCGCGGTGGTGTGGAACGGCGACGCCGCGCTGATCAGCCGGCCGCGCTTGGTCTTGGTCCGGAAGCCGTACGGTCGCGCGATCTTCCCCGACGTGGTCAGGATCCCGGTCTGCACGCGCGGGTCGGCGAGCAGGCCCGCCAGCGCCTCGCGCTGGGTGACGATCTCGCCGCCGGCCAGGATCAGCGGTCCCGTGCCCTCCCGCGCCACCGCGGCGACGAGGCGGAGATCGGCGGCCGCGTCGGGGCTGTCACGCCTGGTGACGACGCGGACGTCCTGGATGCCAAGCGCGCGCAGCTGGCCGGCCAGGCGCTCGACGAGGGTCGTCGACGCGTCCCAGGGCATGAACGCGGCGGGGGTGCCGTCGTCGCTTCGGGCCGTCGCGAAGAGGACCGCCGTAGGCGCGTCGGTGACCGCCCGGGCGGCGGTCTTCGGTGCGGTCGCTGGCGTCGCCACGGCGCGAGGAATCTACACGCGCTCTTAGAGCCGGCCCAGGAGCGCTTCCCAGCGCTCGGCGACCGGCCCGACCCCGAAGCGCCGGGCGTTCTCGGCGGCGGCGGCGCCGTAACGGCGGCGCCGCTCGTCGTCGGAGACCAGCTCGAGCAGCGCCTGGCCGAGGCCGATCACGTCCCCCTCCGGGACGAGCAGGCCGTCGACGCCGGGCGAGACGATCTCCCCGGGACCGCGCGGGCAGTCGAAGGAGACGACGGGGACGCCGTGGCTCATCGCCTCGACCAGGACCAGGCCGAAGCCCTCGAAGCGCGAGGACAGCGCGAACACGGAGGCGTTCTCGATGTGCTTGCCCAGGTCCCGCGCGCGCCCCATCAGGAAGACGTTGTCCCACAGGCCGTGCTGGACGATCAGCCGCCGCAGCTCGGGCCGCTCGGGGCCCGATCCGAAGATGCGCAGCTGCCAGTCCGGGTGCGCGCGGGCGACGGCCGCGAACGCGGGGATGAGGCGGTCGAAGCCCTTCTGCGTGTTTAGGCGCCCGGCGGCGATGACCACCTTGGCGTCCAGCGCCGCGCCCGCGCCCGCCGCAGGCGGCACGGCGTTGGGGATGCGCTCGACCACCGGCGCCATGCCCGTGTAGTCGTCGCGATCGGACTCGGTGAGCACGGTGAGCGCGTCCAGGCAGCGGTAGTAGCGCCGGACGTCGCGCTTGAGGCCCTGGCGGTGGGCGGTGAAGTTGAGGTGCTCCTGCCCGATCACCCGCAGCCCCGGGCCGGCGACGCGGGCCGCGAGCAGGTTGAACGCGGGGCGGGTCGTGATCAGCGTCCCCTGCCAGTTGCGCAGGCCGCGGACGAGCTCGATGTCCGTCTTGAGGTTGCACCACGGGTAGGCGTAGTCGTCGGGGTGGATGAGCAGGCTCGGGAAGCGGGCCAGCAGCGACCGGCGGTGACCGCGGCGCTGGTCGACCACGTCGTGGACCTCCACGTGCGACGGCATGGTGAAGAACGGTCGGTGGCGGCGCCGGACCAGGGAGACGAGCTCGACCCGGTGGTGCAGCGCGAGCCCCTCCGCGAGGTTGATCGTCGTCCGGATCGTCCCGCCCATCCCGTACGCGTGCAGGAGCAGGACACGGACGCGCGGCTGGGACTCGAGGTGGCGCCGGCGGCGCAGCAGCGGGACCAGCACCGCCATGGCGACGCGATGGATGAGCACGGCCAGCGTCCCGTAGCGCTGCCGCCGGCGCGACTCGGTGATCCCCGGCCCGTCGAGGGGGCCGCGGCGCTTGAGCGCCGGCTCCGGCGTGGCGTCCCCGACCTGGATCGAGAGCCCGTTGCGCTTGGTGAAGAACGGCTGGGCGCGGCCGACCCGTGGCAGCGCGACGGCGGTGTGCTTGCGGACGATGCCATCGCCGCGCCGGGCGATGCGGCGCCCGCGCGAGCGCAGGTCCCACGTCCCGTCGCCGAGCGCGCGCAGGTCGATGCGGCCGTACCCGCCCGCGACCTTGGCTCCGTCTTCGCGGCGCCGGGCGTTGACTGGGCCCGGCGGATCGAGCACGAGCAGCATGTCGGGACCGTCGAAGGCGATCCGTCGCACCTGGGAATGGGGTGCGGCGGGACGCTCCGCGGCCGCTTGGCGCTGGCGCGTGGGCACCCGACGAGCCTACTTCCGCGCCCGGATCGCCCGGACGAGCGGCCGCGGCAGGCGACCCGACAGCTGGCGCCGGATCCACGGCGGACGGCGGAAGCGCCCGTCCTCGGACACCACGAAGGTCAGCGGCGCGGTCCGGTCCCCCTGGCGGATCGTCATGGCGGTGTCGGTGAGGCCGCTGACGCGGACGGGGACGACGAGCTGCCACTCGCCCGGGGCGTGCGGGGGGACGCGGAGGGTCGCGGTGATCACCGGGGTGACCAGGCCCTCGCCGGCGCCGCGCAGCTCGACGGCGTGCGTCTCCGGCTCCAGGACGACCTCCGTCTTGTCGGCGGCGGCGCGCAGGAGCGGGGTCACGTGCGCCCGCGCGACCGACTTCGTGAAGTCGAGGTCGAGGCCGTCGAGCCGGGCGCGCAGCTCCTCCGGCGGGTGCCACAGCACGCGGTCGCCGTCCCGGCGGTAGGTCAGCCCGCGCAGGCGGCCCTCCAGCGTCACCTCGGCGACGTCGCGCTCGCGCAGCACGCGGCGGGTGCGGACGGACGCGCGCAGGGACGTCTCGTAGCGGGCGAAGGCGTAGAGGCCGTCGAGGTCGCCCGTCCGCAGCAGGTGCGAGCGCACCCGCAGCGCGAACGGCAGCCACGTGTCGATCTGGGACGGGAAGCGCTCGAGCGCGATCGCCCGGCACTCGTCGTAGATCGCTCGGTTGAACGACGGGTCGCGGCGCAGGAACGGGCCGCCGGTGAGGCGCCACAGGACCTTCGAGCGGTACCAGTGAGCCAGCAGCCGCTGCCACTCGCGGGTCCCCGGCTCGACGTTGGCCTCGATGATGTCGACGACCTCGCGCAGGTT
>CAXTBB010000001.1:0-3062 GCA_964242305.1 uncultured Solirubrobacteraceae bacterium | reverse complement strand
AAGCATGGGCGAAGTGCTATTATGAACGGCCGCGTTGCCGAAGTACCCCTCCGGGTCCATCATCCCGAAGGACGCGTTGTCCTTGGCGGGCCGCAGCATCCAGTGGTAGCAGGGGTAGGAGGCGAGGATGGAGATGCGGTCCTGCGCCGCGAAGAAGGCCTTCAGCACGAATACGTGGTCCTCGAGCCGGCGGCGGCCCTCGGGGAAGCGGATGGCGTGCTCCTCCAGGAACGCGCGCCGGAACAGCTTGTGCGGGCTGAGCAGGCGGATCAGCGGCGGCCACGCGGTGGTGACGCCGCTGCGGTCCTGCGCGAACAGCTCGCGGCTGACGAACTTGTCGTGGCCGACGACCTTGCCGACCACGACGTCGGCGCCGTCGGCGACCGCCCGCTCGTACAGACGCTCCAGCGCCTCCGGGGCGAGGTAGTCGTCGTTGTCGACGTAGAGGACGAACGCGCCGCGGGCGAGGTCCGTCCCCACGTTGCGCGGCCGGCCCGGCCAGCCGGAATTGGGGATGTGCTCGACCGTGATGCGTGCGTGCTCGGCGGCGAGCGCGTCGAGGCGTTCGCCGGTGCCGTCCGTGGAGCCGTCGTCGACGAAGATCGCCTCGTACTCGTCGGCGGGCAGGGACTGGTCCAGGACCGACCGGACGAGGTCGTCCATGTTCGAACCCGGGTTGTAGACCGGCACCACGACGCTGACCTTGACCACGGCGCGAAGGTAGCGTCAGGGGCGATGTCCCATGTTGCCGTCTCGAACCTCGCGTACGCGCACCCCGGCGGCGACCTGCTGTTCAGCGGCGTCTCCTTCCGCCTGGCCGGTGGCAAGCACGCTGGGCTGATCGGGACCAACGGAATCGGCAAGACGACGCTGATGCGCATCTTGGCCGGCGAGCTGGAGGCGCTCGACGGCGATGTGGCCTACGGCGGCCGCGCGTCGTACATGGCGCAAAACGTCGGCGCGGACGGGTCGGGCTCCGTGCGCGAGCTGCTGCTCTCGGTGGCGCCGGCCCGCGTGCGCGCGGCCGGCCTGGCGCTGCTGCGCGCCGAGGCGGCCGGGGACGGCATGGCCATCGGGGAGGCGATCGGCGCGTGGTCGGACCTCGGCGGCTACGAGCTCGAGGGCCAGTGGGACGCCGCTTGCCGGCGGATCGTCCGCGCCGGGCTCGACGCCGTCGGCGACCGTCCCTCCAATGCGGTCAGCGGCGGCGAGCGCAAGCGGCTCGTCCTCGACCTGCTGCTGCGCTCGGACGCGCAGGTCCTGCTGCTCGACGAGCCCGACAACTTCCTCGACGTCCCCGCCAAGCGCGCGCTGGAGGCAGCGATCCGCGCGACGCGCAAGACCGTCCTGCTGATCTCCCACGACCGCGAGCTGCTGACCGCCGCCTGCGACACGATCGTCACGCTGGAGGGCGACGGCGCCTGGATCCACGGCGGGTCCTACGCCGGCTACCCGGACGCGCGCGAGCACCGGCAGACGCTGATGGGCGACCGGCTACAGCGCTACCGGGAGGAGGAGAAGCGCCTGCGCGACCTGGTCCGCATCTTCAAGGAGCGGGCCAAGTACTCGCCCGACTGGGCCAAGCGCGCGAAGGCGATGGAGTCGCGGCTGAACCGCTTCGTGGCGGACGGCCCGCCGCCGGCACCCGTCGCCGACCAGCACATCAAGGTCCGCCTGCGCGGTGGCGACAGCGCCCGCCGCGTGGTCGCACTGCGGAATGTGCACATCGAGGATCTCGTCAATGGGCTCGACGAGGAGATCCATTTCGGCGAGCGCATCGGCGTGATCGGCCCCAACGGCTCCGGCAAGACCCACCTGATCCGGCTGCTGGCCGGCGAGCCCGTCGCCCACACCGGCGCGGTCGTGCTCGGCCCGCGCGTCTCCCCGGGCCTGTTCACGCAGCTCAACGCCCGGCCCGACTTCGCCGCGCGCGTCCTGCTCGACATCGTCATCGAGCGCCTCAAGTCCACCGAGCGCGCGATGCAGGCCCTGGCCCGCTACGGCCTCGTCGACGCCCGCAACCGCAGTTACGAGACGCTGTCGGGCGGGCAGAAGGCGCGGCTGGAGATCCTCTGCCTGGAGGCGGAGGGCCACAACCTGCTGCTGCTCGACGAGCCCACCGACAACCTCGACATCGATTCCAGTGAGGCGCTCGAGCGCGCCCTGGACAGCTTCGAGGGCACCGTCGTCGCCGTCTCCCACGACCGCGCCTTCCTCAAGCGCCTCGACCGCTTCCTGCGCCTCGACCACGACGGCACCGTCACCGCACTGGCCGAAGCGGCCCTCTAGACCGCGTCGGCGTGGTGGAGCGTGAAGCCGGCTGCGGCGAGGATGCCGCGGTCGCTGAGGCGCTCCAGCCGGGCGACCCGGTCCGCCTCGGCGACCTCCCAGGCGCGCATGTCCTCGCCGAGCGCGCGCAGCCCGGCGCCGGCGGGGTCGTCGACGGCGTGGCGCAGCCAGCCGAGGTCGTCCGTGGCCCGGCGCGGGCGGTCGGTCGGCGGTGGCGCCCAGGGGTCCTCGCCCGACCGGCGCTCGGGGACGCCCGCGGGCCGGACCAGCGCCGCCTCGAGCGCGTCGCGCCAGCTGGGCCGGCCGGTCTGCTCGAGGATGACGCTCACAACGAGGCCGCCAGGACCTCGCGGGCGACGGGCGCGGCGGAGGCGCCGCCCGCGCCGGCGCCGACGAGCATGACCGCGACGGCGACCTTGGGCGCCTCGGCGGGGGCGAAGGCGACGAACCAGGCGTCCGTGTTCTTGGGATCGGGGGTCCCGCCCTGGGTGGAGGTCAGCTCGGCGGTGCCGGTCTTGCCGGCCACGGTGACGCCCGGCAGCGCGGCGGCGGTGCCGGTGCCGCCGCGGACGACGCCGATCATGAAGTCGCGCACGGTGGCGGCGACCTTGCGGCGCACGGCGCGGTGGCGCACGACCTTCTCCTCGCGGACCGCACGCGGGCGGGCGCGGACGCCGCCGGTGGCGATGGTGGCGCCGACGGAGGCCATGGTCAGCGGGGTGGCCAGGTCGGTGCTCTGGCCGATGGCGGCGGCGCCGGTCGCGAGGTCGTCC